>NZ_AYKF01000036.1 GCF_003732545.1 Salinisphaera orenii subsp. halophila YIM 95161
ACTCGTGCGTGGCGTCGTCGACGATGCCCAAACACTTGATGGCACGGCCATCGGCGAGCCGATCGAACACAAAATCCATCGACCAGACTTCGTTCGCTCGAGCGGGACGTATCAATGGCTGCCGGTCGGATATCGGCACCTTCTTTCGGCGTCTTCGTCGAACCTGCAGGCCTTGCTCGGCATAGAGTCGTTCGACGCGCTTGTGGTTCACGGCCCAGCCGGCCTGGCGGAGCTTGAGATAGATCATCGGCGCGCCATAGCGTCGATAACGCTGTGCCAGACGTAGAATCTCAGCCCGCAAGCGTTCGTTCTGATCCGGTGTCGGCTGATACCGGAATGCGCTAGCACTCATCGCCACCACGGCCAGCGAACGTCGTTCGCTCAAGCCGCGCTGACCCATGAACCGCACCAGCTCGCGCTTGGCTGCTGCGGTTACCATTTTTTTCGCAAGGCCTCGCGCGTGACCTCGTTTTCGAGCATCGACTCGGCTAATAGCCGCTTCAAGCGACTGTTCTCGGCCTCAAGCGCTTTCAGTCGCTTGGCATCCGAGACGTCCATGCCGCCGAACTTATTCCGCCAGGTGTAATAGCTCGCCTCGGAAAAGCCGTGCCGGCGGCACAGCTCTTTAACGGGCGTACCGGCCTCGGCCTCCTTCAAAAAACCGATGATCTGCTCTTCGGTATAGCGCTTCTTCATGTCCAATCTCCAGGCTTTGGGTGATTGGACTCCAGATCGACGTGCTACTCAATAGCGGGGGATGGTCGGT
>NZ_AYKF01000037.1 GCF_003732545.1 Salinisphaera orenii subsp. halophila YIM 95161
GGCGGTGAAGATGTCGAAGACCCGATATCCGCTCAATCGGCAAGCCGCGCCGCTTAAGTGAACGGCATTACCGCCACGGCGGGCCTTTTCTTTGCCCGAAAATTATGAAACCTCTTGATTAGGCCCGAAACTCAGCCGGGTCACGAAATGACCCCGTCGCACCGGATAATCAGACCATGACAGCACAGGAGACATGTCATGGCGCTCAATCGGGTTCAAATGCAACCGGGCTTGTCGATGCGGGAATTCATGCAGCGCTATGGTACTGAAACCCAGTGCGAGGCGGTGTTGGTAGCCGCGCGCTGGCCGAGCGGCTTTTGCTGCCCGGCCTGTCAGTGCCGGCGGCATACGACATTCGAGCGCGTCGGCCGCACCCACTGGCAGTGCCAGCGATGCCGGCACCAGACCACAGTGACCTCCGGCACGATTTTCGCCTCGACCAAACTGCCACTGACCGTCTGGTTTCTGGCCATGCATCTGCTGACCCAGGCCAAGAACAACGTCTCGGCGTTGGAACTACGACGCCAACTCGGGGTGAGCTACCGGGCGGCCTGGCGGATCAAGCAGAAACTGCTGCAGGTGATGGTCGAGCGTGAATCGCGCCGCCAATTATCCGGGCGCGTCGAGATCGACGACGCCTATCTCGGTGGTGAGCGCGCCGGCAAACCCGGCCAGCGCGGCCGCGGCTCACCCAACAAGATCCCGTTTGTCATCGCCGTATCGACCACGGCGGATCGCAAACCCCATCAGGTGGTCCTCCGGTGT
>NZ_AYKF01000038.1 GCF_003732545.1 Salinisphaera orenii subsp. halophila YIM 95161
TGGCTCGGCCGCAAGCGCTGGGAGTACGACAACGACGCCTACTGCGCACGCATCCAGACGCGCTGGAGCGAGCGCTTCGGCGCCACCCAGCTCGGCACCGACCAGCGCTTCGTGGACCTGCTCCGCGCGGCGGCGAACGTGTTGCGCCGGAAGCTCTTCGGCGTGCGGCTCTAGACCGGCGGCTCGGGTATCGAGCCGTGCCAATCGCTCGAGCGGGGCGTTTGCTCGCACGGGCAGCCCGCATTTCATCGGACGCGGTAGCTTCGAAGTTGCTATCGGATCACTCCGCCAAACAGGCACGATGCCGAACTGCAGTGAATCTTCTGCAACGAATGCAAAATGCAAGACCTGACCCTCAAAATCGCTTCGAAGTACGGCGTGACGAGCTGGCCCTCGATCGAATTGATCAGCACATAGGTGCCGCCGGCGATCATGGCCCAGCCGTACCAGTCGAACGTGAGCAGCGCGATGGCCGCCGTGGCCAGGGCGCCCACGAGCGCGCCGACATAGGGCACGAAATTCAGGAGAAAGGCGCCGACGCCGATCAACACCGGGTTCGGCAGGCCCAGCATGAACATCGTCAGGCCGATGACGACGCCCAGGCTGAAGTTGATCACCGTGATCGTCAGCAGATAGCG
>NZ_AYKF01000039.1 GCF_003732545.1 Salinisphaera orenii subsp. halophila YIM 95161
AGTATATCGACCAACGGGAAGGCCCTCATTCTAAAGGCCCCATCATACCGTGGAACAAAGGTCGCTTAGTTGGCCCGAAGCCACCGCTAAAGCTCAAGGAAATCTGGGGTATTCGGGTACGGCTACAGCTTGTGACCCAGACGCGGGATCTCGCACTGTTTAATCTCGCGATCGACAGCAAGCTACGCGGGTGTGATCTGGTCAGGCTGAAGGTTCAAGACGTCGCGCACGGTGGTCGCGTACTGTCCCGCACCGCGATTGTTCAGCAGAAGACGGGCCGGCCTGTACAGTTCGAACTGACAGAGCAAACGCGTACCTCGATCGAAGCATGGATAAGTGCCGTCGCGCTGCGAGCCAATGATTACTTGTTTCCGAGCCGGGTGTCGGGTTGTCCACATCTATCTACGCGGCAATACGCCCGAGTCGTTAAATCGTGGGTCGAGAGCATCGGCCTCGATCCTCTCGAGTACGGCACGCACTCGATGCGTCGCACGAAAGCGACGCTGATATATAGGCGAACACGCAATTTACGCGCCGTGCAGCTCTTGCTGGGACATACGAAGCTGGAAAGCACGGTGCGCTATCT
>NZ_AYKF01000040.1 GCF_003732545.1 Salinisphaera orenii subsp. halophila YIM 95161
ACGGCGACACCATCACCAACCTGGGTGATCCGATGAACGGCGGCGATGCGACTAACAAGACCTATGTCGACAACGCCAGCGATGGGCTGATTACGCAAGGCATGAACTTCAGCGGTAACACCGGCGGCACGGTGCACCGAGACCTGGGCCAGACGCTGGCGATCACGGGTGAAGCCACGGCCGGCGGCACCTACAGCGGCGCCAACCTGCAGACGATGACCGACCCGACCACCGGCGCCATCGGCATCCAGATGAGCGATCAGCCGCAGTTCGGCGACATCACCCTCAACGATGGCGGTAGTGGTCGTATCACCGGCGTGGCCGATGGCTCCGACGATAACGATGCGGTCAACATCAGCCAGCTCGAAGACGTTGAGCAAGTTGCCAATGCGGGCTGGGACCTGCAGACCAACGGCGACACGGCGACCAAGGTCGCTCCCGGCGACACCGTGCAGTTCCTGGATGGTGACAACATCGACATCGCCCGGAACGGCACCGACCTGACCGTGGCGACCTCTCCCGATCTGACGGCCGATAGCCTGACCGTCAACAACGGCCCGACGATCAACGATAGCGG
>NZ_AYKF01000041.1 GCF_003732545.1 Salinisphaera orenii subsp. halophila YIM 95161
ATAGACGAGCGACAACTCAGCAGGAAAGCCGCCTAGCTTCTTTCCTCATACACCAGATTTGACAGTAACTCTGTGGCCGATGCATTCGTGCTCGGCAACGGTGCCGATGTCACCACCGCCAACAGTGTCGCGCTCGGCAGCGGTTCGCTAGCCGATGGCGATACCCTGGACGATGATCCGTTCCAACCGCTCGATGCCGACGGCAATGCCATTGCCGTGGCCGGCACCGCGCCGGTGGGTGAAGTCTCGGTGGGTGATGCAGGAAGCGAGCGCCGGGTCACCAACGTTGCGGCTGGCTCGGCGGATACCGACGCCGTCAATGTCTCGCAACTCTCGGCTGTGGATGACAAGGCCGACTACGCCAGCCAGGGGTTCGATGTTCAGACTAATGGCGACACCGCCACGAATGTGGCGCCCGGGGATACCGTGCAATTTATCGATGGCCAGAATATCGATCTCAGCCGCAACGGCACCGATGTAACGGTGGCGACCTCTCCCGATCTGACGGCCGATAGCCTGACCGTCAACAACGGCCCGACGATCAACGATAGCGG
>NZ_AYKF01000042.1 GCF_003732545.1 Salinisphaera orenii subsp. halophila YIM 95161
CGACCATGCCCCGGTTTTAGTAGCGTTTTGATCCAGAGCCCTTGGGTTTAGATTGCCGCTTTTGCGGCCATCTGCGCAGCGTAGTCAGCGGGCGTCAGCCCGCTGAGTTCCTTCTTCGGTCGTTCTTCGTTGTACTCTCGATGCCAGCCCCGGATGATCGTGGTGGCATGGGCAAGGCTTACGAACCAGTGCTCGTTCAAGCATTCATCGCGGAAGCGGCCGTTGAAGGACTCGATATAGGCGTTCTGGTTCGGTTTGCCGGGCTCGATCTGCTTGAGCTGAACACCATTGTGGTGAGCCCAGTTCAGCATGGCCTTGCCAATGAACTCGGGCCCATTGTCTGATCGTATGATCGCCGGCAGGCCGCGGGTGAGTGATATTTCATCGAGTACACGGGCGACTTGCGTGCCGCTCATCGATCGACCGGGCACGAGTGCCACGCACTCGTGCGTGGCGTCGTCGACGATGCCCAAACACTTGATGGCACGGCCATCGGCGAGCCGATCGAACACA
>NZ_AYKF01000043.1 GCF_003732545.1 Salinisphaera orenii subsp. halophila YIM 95161
AAGACCAATCACTGATTTCAGACGACAGAAGAGGTGCCACCACCATGCGAGACGATACGACGATTGCCTTTACTGATCCAGCCTTTGCGGACGCGCTGTCCGATCTGGTTCGCGATGGTGCACAACGCATCATCAAACAGGCCGTTCAGGCCGAGCTCAATGCGTTTCTGCAGACGCATGCCGACCGAGACGCCGACGGGCGGCGGGCTGTGGTGCGCAACGGCTATCAGCCTGAACGTGACGTGCTCACCGGGGTTGGCCCGGTCGCCGTCGCGCTGCCCAAGACGCGGGATCGCGCCGGACGCGGCCGACGCTTTTCCTCGGCATTGCTGCCGCCTTATTTGAAGAAGACGCGCCGACTGGAGTCGGTCCTACCGTGGCTGTATCTCAAGGGTGTATCGACCAACGATTTCGACGAAGCGCTCAAGGCGCTGTTCGGGGACTCGGTCAAAGGCTTGTCGGCATCGACGATCAGTCGCCTGAAAGCCGGCTGGGAGCACGAGT
>NZ_AYKF01000044.1 GCF_003732545.1 Salinisphaera orenii subsp. halophila YIM 95161
GAAGAGCACCCAGGTCAGCAGCCCCAACGGCGGCAGCGGGGCGAGATCGCACCGGCGCACTTCGACGTGCACGCGGTCGCCGTTGGACAGGCCGAACCGGTTTCTCAGATGCACCGTGGACAGCAGCTCCACGATATGCAGCGGCGCCGCCGGCCAGCGATGCACCCAGACGTCGACGTCGCCCATCTTGCCCTGCCATTCCAGCCTCGGCCGGCCTTCGGCAAAATGCAGGCGTATGGCGGTCTCGTCCGCGAACATGACCGGACGGCTGAGCAGAATGTTGAGCGAGCCTTCGACCACGTCTTCGCCGAGCGCGTCCCGGACCACGGTGGTGTTCCG
>NZ_AYKF01000045.1 GCF_003732545.1 Salinisphaera orenii subsp. halophila YIM 95161
GGCTGAACAATGCGCGGTTCGAAGCCTGTGATGTCACCACGCTTGATCTGCGTGACGAATTCGGCCTGATCACGGCCTTCGATGCCATCCACGATCTGCCACAGCCGGATCGCGTGCTGGCGGCGGTCGCCGGCGCACTGGCCCCGGACGGCATCTTCCTGATGGTGGACTGGGGTGCGTCGAGCCACGTGCACGAGAATTTCGAACTCCCGATCGGCCCGTTTCTGTACACGATGTCCTGCATGCATTGCGTACCCGTGTCCATGGGCCAGAACGGCCCCGGTCTGGGTGCGATGTGGGGCGAACAAACGGCCTGCAGGATGTTGGCCGACGCCGGT
>NZ_AYKF01000046.1 GCF_003732545.1 Salinisphaera orenii subsp. halophila YIM 95161
TGGTGTTCACCGAACTGGCGATGCGCACCGCTCGCGAGGGGCGCTGGCGTGTGTGCCGACCGGACGTGTTCTCGGTGACGCGCGGCCTGCGGGCCGATCATCTCGCGCCCCGGGTCCACGAGATCAAGGTACGCCGCGCCGACTTGTTGAGCGAGCTGCGCGCCGACAAGACGGCCCGCTATCGAGAGCTGGCCGGTGAGTGCTATCTCGTGCTGGCCGAGGGCATCGCGGAACCGGAGGAGATTCCCACCGATTACGGCGTTGTCGTCTGGCGGGCGGAGCAGGGCTATACTCTGGCTCGGGCTGCACCGCGAACGCCGTGTCGCCTGGCCACCCGTCACTGGATGGCCATGGCACAGGCGACACCCGTCATCTGCGATGACGCCTCGCTACAGATGGACCTCTAAGGAGATACGCTTGATACGTCGCATGCGCCGGCCATGGTGACGCGCGCCTCGCGCTGGACACAGCGTCTGCTCGATTCCAACCACGGCCTCGCATGGCTCGGCGTGCTGTCGGCGATGGAGACGCTGATCCTGCCGGTTCCGATCGAACTGGTCATGGTGCCCTATATGCTCGCGCGTCCGGCACGGCTGTGGCTGATCGCGGCGGTCACCCTCGGCGGCTGCGTCGCCGGCTCGCTCATCGGTTACGGCATCGGTTTCTTCGTGTTCGATTCCATCGGCCAGTGGCTGCTGGACACGCTCGGCGCCGACGCCGCCTACGAGCGCTTCAGCCAGCGTTTCTCGAACAACGGTTTTCTGGCCATCGTCGCGATCGGTGTGACGCCGATTCCGTTTCAGGTCGCGCTGCTGGCCGCGGGGATCGCCGGCTATGCGCTACCGCTGTTTCTCGTCGCCGTGGGTCTGGCCCGTGGCCTGCGCTATTTCGGCCTGGCACTGCTGGTGTATCTGGTGGGCGAGCGCGCGCTCGCACTCTGGCGACGCCACGCCCTGCTGCTGGGCACGAGTCTGCTCCTGCTGATCGCGGGGGTGGTCGTCGGGATGCGGGTGCTGGGCGGTCCGTAAACCAGCCGATGCGCGGGCCGGGCGACTAGCGCTGCTCGGTCAGCAGTTCCTGGAGCACCACCGCGTTGTTGCAGTCGCGATCGCGTGCCGCGTACACGAGCGTCACCGGCGTTTCCAGCCGCTGCTCGTGCAGACGCTCGAGTTCGGCCCGCGCGGCGTCACTGCCCGCAAGCTCCTCGCGAAAACGGGCGCGAAAGGTATCGAAACGATCCGGATCATGGCCGAACCACTGGCGCAGCGACTTGCTCGGCGCGAGTTCGCGCGGCCACGCGTCGATCGCCGCGTCCGCCTTGCGCACACCGCGTGGCCACATGCCGTCCACGAGCACGCGGTGGCCGTCGCCATCGGCGGGCGGGTCGTAGGCACGCTTGATGTGAACGGGCGCGCGGCTCATGTCGGCATCCACGGGAAAAGGCCGGCTCGATCGATCACCGAGCCGGCCACTATCACGGCTAGTCAGCCTGCATCATCTTCTTCACGTTCTCCAGACCACCCGTGTAGACGCCGGTGATCACTTCCTGCGCCTTGGCGTCCTCGACGCCTTCGGCGGCATCGAAGTTGCCCGTCCAGACGATCCGCGAGGCGTTGCCGTGGGCCGCCTTCACGACGATCTCGGAGCGGTAGTTGCGCACGGGCAGCACGCCCTCGATGAGCCGATAGCTGTAGCTCATTCGGTCGTCGTCGCGGGCGACCAGTTCTTCGTCGATCGTGCCGCCGTCGCCGGCCAGCGTCAGATGCCGGCGGGCGCCCGGCTCGTTGTTCTCGCCCTCGACGATCTCCGCCGACTCGACGGCCGGGTGCCAGCGGTCGATGGCATCGAAGTCGCCGATGGCCTTCCATACCTTGGCCGGCGGCGCGTCGACGGTGATGCTTTCCTTGACGTCGATGCCGCCGGACGTCGCTTCGCTGCCGGTATCGTCCGCGGCGACCGCGGGGCCGCCGGCGAGCAGCAGGGCGGCGGCGAGTGTTGTAAGAAGACGATGGGTCATCATGGGTCCTCGTTATTATTGCTTGTGCCGTGGGCGCGTTCAGACCCCCGCCACGGCGGTACCGTCATGCCGTCGCCAACATCTCGGCGACATCGCGTATGGTACGCGGTATTCAAACGCTCAGCTTGTTCCGGCGAGGTTCGTCAAGTGCAGGAAAACCGCCTCATGTCGTCGCTTCATGCCGTGCGTGCCCGGCCCATGCTCGCCTGGCTGTCACTGGCGCTGCTGGTGCTGTCGGTTTCCGGCTGCGGCGTCAACAACATTCCCACCTACGACGAGCAGGTCAAGGCCGCGTGGGCGCAGGTGGAGAACCAGTATCAGCGCCGGGCGGACCTGGTGCCCAATCTGGTGGAGACGGTGAAGGGCTTCGCCGAGCAGGAGCGGGAGACGTTGACCGCGGTCACCGAGGCGCGCTCCAAGGCCACGTCCATTCAGGTCGACGAGAACGTGCTCGACAATCCCGAGCAGCTGCAGCGCTTCGAGCAGGCGCAGGGTGAACTCTCCAGCGCGCTCAGCCGGCTGATGGCCGTCTCGGAGCGCTACCCCGACCTCAAGTCCAACCAGAACTTTCTGGCGCTGCAGTCGCAGCTCGAGGGTACCGAGAACCGCATTTCGGTGGCGCGCCGCGATTTCATCCAGGCGGTGCAGAAATACAACACCGAACTGCGCACCTTCCCGGGCCGCCTCTGGCATACGCTGCTCTACAGCGACATGGAGCCGCACGCCACCTTCGAGGCCACCAGCGAGAACGCGGACCAGGCGCCCAGCGTCGACTTCTGATGCGCATGACGGCGACAACCCGATCCGGCGGGCGCATCGCGCTCCGGCCTCTGTGGGCGGCGATGCTCGTGCTGCTGTGTCTGAGCGCGACCGCCGCGGCGGCGCAGACCTTCCCCGAACTCACCGGGCGCGTGGTCGACAACGCCGACATGCTCGACGCGGCGACCGAGCGCGAGATCACCGACATGCTGGCCGCACACGAGCAGTCCAGCGGCGAGCAGGTGGTCGTAGCCACGCTGCCCGATCTGGGCGGCGAGACGATCGAGCAATACGGCTATCAGCTCGGCCGCGAATGGGGCATCGGCCAGGCCGACTCGGACAACGGCGCGCTGCTGCTCGTGGCGAAGGACGAACGCCGTGTGCGCATCGAGGTCGGCTACGGCCTGGAGGGGCGGCTCACCGATGCGCAGTCTTCGGTCATCATCGACCGCATCATCACGCCCGCGTTTCGCGAGGGCGACTTCGCTGGCGGCATCGAGCGCGGTACCGCGGCGATGGTGCAGGTGCTCGGCGGCGATCCGCTGGCCGAGGCGCAGCAGGGCGAATCCCGCGGCGAGGACGGCCCGTCGCTCGGCCGCGGCATCATGTTCTTCGTGCTCATGGTGATGATCATCGGCCTGTTCGGCGGCGGCGCCGGCGGTGGCCGCGGCCGTCGGCGGCGACGCGGCTTCGGCATTCTCCCGCTGCCCATCGGCGGCGGCTTCGGCGGCGGCGGTGGTTTTTCCGGTGGCGGCGGCTTCTCCGGCGGTGGCGGTGGTTTCGGTGGCGGCGGCGCCTCCGGCGGCTGGTAGGACGAGGACATGAGTCTGCTCAACGAGACCGAACGCAAACAGGTCGCCGACGCGATCACCGAAGTCGAGCGTCACACCGACGCGGAACTGGTCACGGTGCTCGCCGAACGTGCGGACGACTACCATTTCATCCCGCTGCTCTGGGCCGGCCTCGTGGCGCTGCTCGTACCCGGGGCGGCGCTGTTCTTCACCGGCGACCTGCACGCGCAAACGCTGCTGCTCATCCAGTGGGGCTGTTTCGTGATCCTGGGCGCCATCTTCCGCGTACCGCAGGTCGCCACGCGTCTGATCCCGCGCAGCATCCGTCACGGCCGTGCGGCCAACCTCGCGCGCCGGCAGTTTCTCGAACAGAACCTGCATCACACGGACGACGCCACGGGTATGCTGATCTTCGTCTCCGAAGCCGAGCGCTACGTGGAGATCATCGTCGACCGCGGCATATCCGAGCGCCTGGATGACGCCACCTGGTCGGCGATCGTCGACGACTTCACCGCCCATGTGAAGCGCGGCGAGACGCTGGCCGGCTTTCTCCACTGCATCGAGGCCTGCGGCACGCATCTGCAGGCGGCGGTACCGGCGACCCACGAACGTAACGAGCTGCCGAATCGGCTGATCATCCTCGATTAGGCTGGATCGGGTCGGCGGGGCGAGGCCGGAGCGGCGCCTGCCTCGATGGCGCCGAATCGCTGCAACCGCGGCGCGTGGGCTCGGCTCGCGTGTCGCGCGTCCTGATGGGGGCGGCCGCCCGCCGTCATCGAACGCGCGAACTTGGTACACTGCACGGCTTTTCTGTACCCGGGTGCAGGGGGCGATATGGCGGACGACAACCCGTTGGTGGGCGTGATCATGGGCAGCAAGTCCGACTGGGACACCATGTGCCATGCCCATGAAATGCTCGACACGTTCGGCGTGGCGCACGAATGCCGGGTGGTGTCGGCGCATCGCACGCCGGACGCCATGCGCGACTATGCGAACACGGCGGCCGATCGCGGCCTGGAGATCATCATCGCCGGCGCCGGCGGCGCGGCCCATCTGCCGGGCATGGTCGCCGCGCAGACGCTGCTGCCGGTGCTCGGTGTACCCGTGAAAAGCCGCGCCCTCAACGGCCTCGATTCGCTGCTGTCGATCGTGCAGATGCCGGGCGGCGTGCCCACGGCGACGTTCGCCATCGGCGACTCCGGCGCCCGCAATGCGGCGCTGTTCGCCGTGGCCATGCTGGCCGCGCACCGCAGCGAGCTGCGTGAATCGCTGGCGGACTTCCGGCAACGCCAGGCCGAGCAGGTCGGCGCGGACCGGCTGCCATGAGCCGGCCCATCCTCCCGGGCGCGACCGTCGGCGTGCTGGGCAGCGGCCAGCTGGGGCGGATGTTCGCGCTCGCCGCCCGCCGCATGGGCTATCGCGTGCACACCTTCTCGCCCGGCGACGACACGCCGATGGGGCAGGTCGCCGACCGCGAGGCGGTGGGCGACTACACCGACCTGGCGGCGGTCGCCGAGTTCGCCAGCCGCGTGGACGCGGTCACCTTCGAATTCGAGAACGTGCCGCACGAAGCCGCGGCCACGGCCGCCGAGCACGTCCCGGTGCGGCCCGCGGGACGCGTGCTGCACATCGCCCAGCACCGGCAGCGCGAGAAGGATTTTCTCGCCGGCGCCGGCTTTCCGACCGCGCCGTTCGAGCACGTCCCCGACCGCGCCACCCTCGACGGCGCGATCGCGCGGCTGGGCACGCCCTGCGTGCTCAAGACCGCGGGCTTCGGCTATGACGGCAAGGGTCAGGCGGTGATCGACACGCCGTCAGAGGCCGATGCGGCCTGGGCGGCCATCGGCGCCGGCGAAGCCGTGCTCGAGGGTTTCGTGGACTTCGAGCGCGAGATCTCCGTGGTCGCCGCGCGCGGCTGCGACGGCGCCTTCGCCCACTACGGGGTCACCGAAAACCGCCACCGCGATCATATTCTGGACGTCTCGATCCCGGATCCGGACATCGACCCGGCGATCGCCGACGAGGCCGTCGCCATCGCCCGCGGCGTGCTCGAGGCGCTGGACGTGGTCGGCGTGCTCTGCGTGGAATTCTTCCTCGGCCGGGACGGTACGCTGCGGGTCAACGAACTCGCACCGCGCCCGCACAATTCCGGCCATTTCAGTTTCGATGCCTGCGTGACCAGCCAGTTCGAACAGCAGCTGCGTGCGGTCTGTGCGTTGCCGCTGGGGGATCCGCGCCGACTGCGGCCCTCGGCCATGGTCAATCTGCTCGGCGATCTGTGGGCCGCCGGCACGCCGAAATGGTGGCATGCGCTCTCCGACCCCGCGGTCAAGCTGCACCTCTACGGCAAGGCCGAGCCCCGGCCCGGGCGCAAGATGGGTCATCTCGTGGCTTTCGGCGACAACGGCGAGGACGCCGCTCGTCGCGCGATCGCCGCCCGCGAGGCGCTCGCAGTCGACGCCGGAGACTGACCGTCCAGCCGCATGGCGGCCAGGCCTCCCGGTGGCGCGACACGGCCGAGCTCGCGGCCGCTCGGGTATGTCGCGGTGTCAGCGGCGACTTATGCCGCGCTCGCGCCGCGCTCTCCGGCGGTCCGAGCCGCCGGCCTCGATGAACGCCTCATCCGGCGGTTCGAGCACGTCGCGAGTCGCAGGCTTTGCGGGCCCCATGGGCCCGAATTCTGGACCGACGCACGAGGTCAATCGCACGTCCCAACCGAGAGTGACCGCGGGCCAAACGCCCAACCGAGCGGTCGCGAGATGCGCTGTCCTGTTTTCTAACCTTCACGGTCGGCGCGTTAGTTGGCGACGAGCGAACCTGCGCACAGGGCATTCCGCACTTACGAGGACGCCGCGACGCCCGCGAATGCCTGGCCTGGATACGTGCGCCGGTCGGGGCGCGACGGCCTCAGCCCGCAGGCCGCTAACGATACTCGGCGTTCAGAGCCCAGAGCCGTGCCAGGGTCTCCGGGTCCGGCCGGCCGTCATAGCGGGCCGGTCGGAAATGCATCTGGAAGGACGTGAGCACGGCGTGGGTACGCTGGTCGCGTTCGCCGGTCACCGGCAGATCGTAGCCGTAACGGGCCAGGGCGCGCTGGATGGTGCGCATGTCCGGCATACGCTGCCGAAAGCGGGCGCGGTAGGTCGCGACACGGCCCGGATCCGGCCAGGCGCCGATACCGGCCTCGTGCAGGCGTTGCCAGGGAAAGGCCGGACCGGGATCGATCTTGCGCCCCGGCGAGACATCGGCGTGACCGAGCACGTTCTGCGGCTGGATGTCGTAACGCGAGACGAGATCGCGCAGCAGCACGATCAGTGCATCGATCTGGGCCGCGCCGTAGCCGGCCCAGACCTGCCCGCGCGGGCTCTCGTAGCGTCCCCGGTTGACGATTTCGATGCCGATGGAGCTGTCGTTGATATGCGACCGGTCCGCCCAGCTGCTGGTGCCCGCGTGCCAAGCCCGCGCCCGCTCCGGCACCAGCTGCCGCACGATGGGGGCGCCGCCGCGCTCCGGCGGCGCGGGGGCCACCAGATAGTGGGAGCTGACCGCCGGCCCGGTCAGCACCTGCACCGCGCGGGCTTCGTCGCCGCCGGTATAGTGCAGCACGAGAAACCGCACGCGCTCGTTGTAAGCCCGGGCGGCGGTGCTCTGATCGGCCCAGTAGCCGGGGCGTTCGTGCAGCGTGTCCGGCGCCGCGCAGCCGGCGAGCACGAGTGCGGCGGCCAGCACGGCCCACCGGCAAAGGTGGCGTTGGATCATCATCGGCGGTCAGCGGTCCCCGGGCGAACGCCCGCATTCTGTCAGATCGCGACACGCCGCGCCGGTGCGCGGGACGCCCGGCAGCAGCCGGGCCGTAGGCTTTAAACTGGCGGCCGCAGTCCGGCACGCCACACGCCATGCCCCAAGGTGAACCGATCCCCGAATCCCGCCGCTCACACCCGACCGACGACGACGCCGCGACCGGCGCGAACCCGGAGACCCGGCTCGCCGGCGTGCGCACGCGCGACCGCCATCGTCTCGGGCGCCGACTCGCGCGCGCCCGGAGCGCAGAGGCCCGTGCCGCCGTGGCCGCGGAGATCGAGGCCAGCGCCGAGGCGGTTCGCACACGGCTCGATGCCCTGGGCACGATCACGCTGGCCGACGATCTGCCCGTCAGCGGCCGGGCCGAGGAGATCGCCGACGCCGTGGCCTCGCATCAGGTGGTCGTGGTCTGCGGCGAGACCGGCTCCGGCAAGACCACGCAGCTGCCCAAGATCCTGATGCAGGCCGGCATCGGCGCCCGCGGGCTGATCGGCCACACCCAGCCGCGGCGCCTGGCCGCGCGCAGCGTGGGCCAGCGCGTGGCCGAGGAGCTCGGCAGCGAGTTCGGCGGGCTCGTCGGCTTCCAGACGCGCTTCGAGAACCGCCTGTCGGATGCCACCCAGCTCAAGCTGATGACCGACGGCATCCTGCTCGCCGAGACCGCGCGCGACCGCTTCCTGAACGCCTACGAGGCGATCATCATCGACGAAGCGCACGAGCGCACGCTCAACGTCGATTTCCTGCTCGGCTATCTCAAGCGGCTGCTCGCACGACGCCCGGATCTCAAGCTCATCGTCACCTCGGCGACCATCGATCCCGAGCGCTTCGCCGCCTTCTTCGACGATGCCCCGATCATCAACGTGGCCGGTCGAGGCTATCCGGTCACGGTGCGCTATCGCCCGCCGGCCGAGGGTCAGGACATGCCGGAGGCGGTCGAGGCCGCGGCGCGCGAACTCTGGCGCGAAGGCCCCGGCGACATTCTCGTCTTCCTGCCGGGCGAGCGCGACATCCGCGACGCTGAACGCCATCTGACGCGCGCGCTCGCCGGGGAGAAATACAGTCCCGAGATCGTGCCGCTCTACGCCCGGTTGACGCGCTCGGCCCAGAACCGGATCTTCAGCGCCTCCAACGGCCGGCGCATCGTGCTGTCGACCAACGTCGCCGAGACCTCGCTGACCGTCCCGGGCATCCGCTACGTGATCGATACCGGGCTCGCGCGCATCAGCCGCTATTCCACCGCGGCGAAGGTCCAGCGGCTGCCCATCGAGCGCGTCTCCCAGGCCAGCTGCAATCAGCGCGCCGGCCGCTGTGGCCGCGTGGCACCGGGCATCTGCGTGCGGCTGTTCGACGAGGCCGATTATCACGACCGCCCCGAGTTCACCGATCCGGAGATCCGCCGCACGAACCTGGCCAACGTGCTGCTGACGATGGCCGACCTCAAACTCGGCGACATCGAGTCCTTTCCCTTCATCGATCCGCCCGAACGGCGCTACATCAACGACGGCCGCAATCTGCTGGTCCAGCTCGAAGCACTCGCCGACGAGCGCATCACGCCGCTCGGACGCAAGCTCGCGCGTCTGCCGCTGGACCCGCGCATCGGACGCATGCTCATCGCGGGAAGTCAGCACGGCGTGCCCGCGGCCCTGCGTGTGCTGGCCGCCGGTCTGACCATCCAGGATCCGCGCGAGCGCCCGCCGGAACAGCGTGAGGCCGCCGACAGCGCCCAGGCGGCGTTCGCGGACGTGCGCTCCGACTTCGTGGGGCTGCTCAAGCTCTGGGACGCCTTCGCCGCGGCCCGGCGCGAGCACTCGGGCAATCAGCTGCGGCGATGGTGCCGCGATCGCTTCATCAACTTCATGCGGATGCGGGAGTGGGAGGATCTGGCGCGCCAGCTGCGGCGCATCGGCGGCGATCTGGGCCTGGACAGCGGTCCCGCCCGCGGGCGTCTCGCCGAGGCCGACTTCGTGGCCCTGCACCGGGCGCTGCTCTCGGGGCTGCTCGATCACATCGGCATGCTGGAGGACAAGGGCGTCTATCAGGGCGCGCGCGGGCGCCGGTTCCATATCTTTCCCGGCTCGGTGCTTTCGAAGAAGGCGCCGAAATGGATCGTGGCCGGCGAGCTGATCGAGACCAGCCGCCTGTTCGGGCACACCGTCGCCGGCGTCGATCCGAAGTGGGTCGAGGACGCCGGCGCCCATCTGGTCACGCGCGAGCACTACGACCCGCACTGGGAGAAGCGCCGCGGCCAGGTGGCCGCACGCGAGCGCGTCAAGCTCTTCGGCCTGACCCTGTCGGACGGGCGCAAGGTCGACTTCGCCCGCATCGACGCGGCGATCGCCCGCGAGATCTTCATCCGCGACGGGCTGGTGGCCTTCGCCGTGGCCGACAAGCGCGGCCGTCTGCCGGCGTTTCTGGAACACAATCAGGCCATCGTGGCCGACATCGCCGCCCGCGAGGCCCGCTTTCGCCGGCGCGATCTGCTCGTCGACGAGTCGACCCAGGCGCGCTTCTACGACGAGCGCCTGCCCGAGAGTGTGCGCGACCGCAAGACGCTGCAGCAGTGGCTTGGCGATCACGACGACACGACGCTGCGCTTCGACGAGGAGACGCTGCTGCGTCATGCCGGCATCGAACTGCCCGAGGACGCCTATCCGGAGACGCTGCGTCTGGGGGATACGCCGATCGCGCTCGAATACGCCTTCGAGCCGGGCACGCTGGCTGACGGCGTGACCGCGCGGCTGCCGCTGGCCGCCCTCAACCAGATGTCGGCCGAGCGCGCGGCCTGGCTGGTGCCGGGGCTGCTCGAGGAGAAATATCGTGAATACCTCAAGGCGCTGCCCAAGAGTCTGCGGCGCGCGGTGGTGCCGGTCCCGGATTTCGCCCGCGCCGCCGCCGAGCGCGTGACCTTCGGCGAGGGCGACCCGATCGCCGCACTGCGCGAGGCCGTGCACGCGATGACCGGCACCGAGATCCCCGCCGAGGTCTGGGATGACTTCGAGCCCAGCACTCATCTGCGCATGCGCTTCGCCGTGATCGACGACGCCGGCGCCGAGATCGCCGCCGGGCGCGATCTCGCGGCCCTGCGCGGTGAACTCGGCGGCCGCGCCCGGGAGGCGGTCAGCCGCGCCTCCGACGACGACATCAGCGAGCAGGGGCTGACCGATTGGCCGGCCCGCGACCTGCCGGCACACGTGGATCTGTCGCACGCCGGCGTCAGACTGCAGGCACGGCCAGCGCTCATCGACCGCGGCACGCACGTCGATCTGGAACTCATCGACGACATGACACGCGCCGATGCACTCCACCGCCAGGGCGTGATCCGCCTGCTGCGGCTGGCGTGTGCGAAGCAGTGCCGGCTGGTCAAGCGCGATCTCGACGGCTTCAAGCAGGCCGCGGTGATGCCGCTGCCCGACGCGCCCGAGACGCTGGCGGTGGATCCGGTGGTCCATGCGGCGCTGGCGACCGACCCCGAGCCGGCGCTGCTCGCCGATCTGCTCAACGCGCTCACCGCGGCCCGCCTGGGCGAGGTCCCGCGCGAGCGCGCCGGCTTCGCGGCCGGCGTCGAGGCCGTGCGCACGCATCTCATGGCGGACGCGGTCGATCTCTGGGCACGGCTCAAGCCCGCGCTGTCGCGCGCCGCCGCACTGCGCAAGCGGCTGTCCAAGAACATCGGCCTGGACTGGATGCCCGCGGTCGACGACATCCGCGACCAGATGGCCCATCTGCTCTATGCCGGTTTCATCAGCGACTGCGCGCAGCCCGCCCGGATGGGCCGAGACCTTGAGCGTTATCTCGCGGCCATCGAGCAGCGCCTGGACAAGCTCGCGCGCGAGGGCGCCGACGCCGATCGCGCCCGCATGCACGAGGTCGCGCCGTTCTGGCAGGACTACAAGCAGCGTGCCGAGCGTGCGCTCGCCCGCGGCCGCTGGCCCGACGCCCTCACCACGCTGCGCTGGATGGTCGAGGAATATCGCGTCCAGGTCTTCGCCCAGCCGCTCGGCACGGCGATGAAGGTCTCGCGCAAGCGCCTGGCGGCGGTTCAGGCCGAATGCTGAGGCGTCCGCACTTGCGCCGGCTAGACGTGGTTGCGGGTAGGGCGAACACCGCGGCGACGATCGCCGCCGGCCGTGGATCTCCGGTCGTCACACCGCAGCGACCGGGAGACGCCTGAGCCCATGTGCGGGCGTTTCGGTCTGACCACCGACCCGGCCGTCTTCGCGCGGCTGCTCGGTATCGAGGCTCGGCCGCCGGACGACGTCACCGGCTACAACATCGCGCCGGGCGCGTCGATCGCCGCCATCCACCGGCCGCGACCGCAGGAGAGACCCTGTTACGACCGCCTGTTCTGGGGCTTCATTCCGAGCTGGGACAGCCGCGGCCGTGCGCGGATCAACGCGCGCCTGGACAAGCGCGCGACGCCGTTCTGGCGGCGAGCGTTCGGCCGGCGTCGCGGCGTGATCCCCGCGGACTGGTGGTACGAGTGGCAGCGTCTCGACACGCACCGGCAGCCGTTCGCGCTGCGCCCGGCCGACGGCCAGCCGTTCTTTCTGGCCGCCGTCTGGTCGCGACCGGCCGCGCTGGCCGCCGATCACCGGGCCGCCGGGCAACGCTGCGCGGCGATCGTCACGCGTCCGGCGGTGGGCGCGGCGGCCGAGATACACCACCGCATGCCTTTGGTACTGGACGCGGCCGGCGCTCGGGACTGGCTGGATGTCGACATCCCGGCGGCGGACGTCGCCACGGCGCAGGCGAACAGGGACCTCACCACGTGGGCGGTGGGCACGCGTCTCAACCGGGCCGGCGCGCACGACGACCCGGCGCTGATCGAACCGATCGATCCCGCCCGGTGAACCGGCGCCGGGCGAGCGCCGTGTCACGATCACGGCGTTGTCTAGTAAAGTAGTGGCGTCAACTACAGGGGATTCGAAACATGTCGCAGCGTCTTGTCCAGGGGTTCGCCGTCGCGATGCTCGCTTTCTCGGCAGCGTTCGCGCCGGGCGCCTTCGCCCAGCAGCAGCCGTCCAACGCCGAGAACGTGGATGTCGAGGAGTTCGAGGACTGGCAGGTCCGTTGCCCGGAGAACGGCGAGCAGCGCTGCGAGATGACCCAGCTCGTTAACAGCCCCGAGTCCGGCGAGCCCATTCTGCGTATCGTGATGGGCTATCCGCCCGAGATCGACAGTGCGGCGATGATCCTCATCCTGCCGCTGGGTACCCGCCTGTCGCCGGGTGTGCAGTTCTCGGTCGACGGTAGCGAGCCGGAGACGTTTCCCTTTCAGATATGCCTGCAGCAGGGCTGTCGTGCGGATTTTCCCGTGGACGATGCGCTGCGCAACCGCATGCGCAGCGGCAGCAACGCGAAAGTCAGTCTCATCGGCCCGCGCGGCGAGCAGATCGATCTGACGGTCTCGCTGCAGGGATTCACCGACGCCGACAACCGTATCCGTCGCTAACGCCATGGGCCTGATACGCGTGGACGGCCGCGGCGGCGGCCGACGATGAGTGCGGATGAGGCTGCTGCGCCGGAGGGCGACGAACGCGAGTTCTCCTACGAGACCTTCGGTCGGCGATTCTTCGAGTATGCGGTCACCACGGAACGCGTCGAGTCGGCGCTGGCGAGCATCGCCGGCGACCGCATCGACGTCGGCCCGCGCAGTATCGGCCCCGGCGGTGTGGCGAGCATTACCGCGAGCGGCCACGTGGTGGCGCCCAAGGTGACGCCGCGCGAGGGCGAGGTCATCGCCTTCGACGTGACCCTGCCGGTGCATCTCGCCCTTGAAGTGCGGCTGGCCGGCCAGTCGCATCGCTTCGACGCCGACCTGCACGCCGATCTGCGCCTGACCGCGCGGGCGCTCGCGCCGCTGCGGATATTCATCGACGTGGCCACGCCCGCGGAAGCGGACGTGCGCGTGGAGGTCGCGGCCCGCGGTTTCGGCGCCAACGTGCTCAACCGGCTGGCGGACGTCGAGGGCGAACTCCGTCGCCACGTCGCGCACTATATCGCCGAGCAGATCGACGCGCCGCGCATCCGCGCCCTGCGCGACATCGACGTCGCCGATCGTCTGGAGCGCAGCTGGGCCGGCTGACGACGGACGAGGCCTTCGGTTCGTTTCCTGTCTCGCGCTTTTCACGGCGCATGCCGCCGGCGTATCGCAACCGCACGGCCCGGCCGGCCCGAAATCGTATGCCGACCGCGTGCGGGCCCCCGCGTACCGGTAACGCTCGGCGACTGGAACCGCCCTCAGCGCTCGGCCGGGCGCGCCGGCCTCCAGACGCTCTCGTTCGCGCCGGCCGCCGCGAAGGCATCCAGGTCGGCCAGAATATCGGGCAGCCGCGCGTCGAAAGCCGGCCGCTCGGCCAGCATCGCGGGCAGGGCGTCGGCCACCGGGCTGGCCCGCGCCAGTCGTGAGGCGACGGAGTCCAGCGCCCGTTGAATGCCGCTCGGATCGGCATAGCCGGCCAGCGTGGCGGCCAGTCCCCGCATTCGTGAGGCGGGCAGGGGCGCGGTCTGCGGCCACTCGGCGATCACCCGGCGCTGCGCGCGCTGTGCAAAGGCCACGAGACTGCCGTGCATGGCGGCCGGCCAGGCCCGCGCCAGGCTGTAGTCGAAGCCGATGTCCACGAGTATGCCGGCATAGCGGCGCAGCGGCGGCGGGAAACGGCGACGCATCGCGCGGTGCGCCTCGTGATCGTCGCTCACCCGGTCGATGCCGCGGTGCAGACGGATGCCGCGCTCGACGGCCGCGCCGTGACGCCCGTCGAGCCGTCCCTTGACCATGTCGCCGAGAATCTGGCCGGCGGCGGACGTGCCCGTGCGTTCGGCCAGATACAGGTGCACGAGCAGATTCACGGACGACGCCGGCGGGTCGGGCCACAGGGCCGGGTTCGGGGCGCATTCGCTCGGGATTCGTTCATTCGGGTGCCGTCATCGGGGTCGGTACGTGGGCGTCGCGCCGCGACCCCCGGTGATTTTTGTGCGACAGTACCGAGCTGGCACGAACACCGGGAGATAGAAGAATATGTCAGAAAACTGGTCTCAGGTGGATCCGGACGGACTGCTCGAATACTCCGTGGTCTACACCGACCGCGCCCTCAATCACATGTCGGCGCGCTTCCAGGATGTGCTGACCGACGTCTCGACGCTGCTCAAGGAGGCCTACGCGGCCCACTCGGCCGTGGTCGTTCCGGGCAGCGGCACTTTCGGCATGGAGGCGGTCGCGCGTCAGTTCGCCGGCGATCGGCGATGCCTGGTCATCCGCAACGGCTGGTTCAGCTATCGCTGGACGCAGATCCTCGAGATGGGCGACATCCCCGCGTCCCACGATGCGATTCAGGCGCGGCGCACGCATGACGATCTGCAGGCGCCGTTCGCGCCCGCACCGATCGACGAGGTGGTCGAGCGTATCCGAGCCGAAACGCCGGACGTCGTGTTCGCGCCGCACGTGGAGACCTCGGCGGGCATGGTTCTGCCGGACGACTATCTCAGGGCGGTCGCGGACGCCGTGCACGAGGTCGGCGGGCTGTTCGTGCTCGACTGCATCGCCTCGGGCGTGCACTGGGTCGACATGGCCGACACCGGCGTGGACGTGCTCGTGAGCGCACCGCAGAAGGGCTGGAGTTCATCGCCCTGTGCCGGCCTGGTGATGCTCGGCGAACGCGCGCGCGAACGCATCGAGCACACCACCAGCACGAGCTACGCCTGCGATCTGCGCAAGTGGCTCGAGATCATGGAAACCTACGAGAAGGGCGGGCACGCCTATCACGCCACGATGCCCACCGACGGCCTGACGCGTCTGCGCGAGATGATGCACGAGACGCGCGATTTCGGCCTCGCCGAGGCCGAGGCACGCCAGAAGGAGCTGGGGCGCCGGGTTCGCGCACTGCTCGAGAGCAGCGGCTTTCCCAGCGTGGCGGCCGAGGGCTACCAGGCATCCGGCGTCGTGGTCAGCTATACCGACGACCCGGACATTCGCTCGGGCAAGCGGTTCAAGGACGTCGGCATGCAGGTCGCCGCCGGCGTACCGCTGATGTGCGATGAAGGCGACGGCTTCAGCACGTTTCGCATCGGCCTGTTCGGGCTGGACAAGCTGACCGACGTCGATCGCACCGTGGCGCGTCTGGAAGCCGTGGTCGAGCAGATCGCCGCGCCCGTCGGCTGACGGCCGCGCCGCATTACGCCGATGTACGGCCCGCCCTCGCTGAAGACGACGGCGGGCCGTTTTGATTCCGGCCACCGCATCCGTGATCGCGCGAACGCGGACGAGGTGGATCGCGTGTCGCGTCCAAAACGCGCTCCGCCCGTAGCGCGCCCGAGGAGCCGAAACCGCCGCGGTCGATTCCGAAACGACGCGACACGCGGCAGCGCCCATGGGGAGCGCCATGGCGCACCCCATTCGGTCGACGAGCCCGGCAGGCGTTTCGTATCACCCGCCGTACGGCGTTCAATCCGGAATGGCGTCGCCATCGGCCGCGACGACACCGAACAGGTCGGCGATGCCGGCGAGACTGGCCTCGTGCAGCGCCTGCGCCGGCACCGTATGGTCGCCCAGTGGCAGCGCCCGCGTGGCGGTCGCGGCGGCGACCACGGTCGGCGCATAGCCGAGGTTGAAGGCACCGCGGGCGGTGGAGTTGACGCACATATGGGTCATGAATCCGGCGATGATCAGGTCGCTCCGGCCGTAACGCTGGAGCACGTCTTGCAGATCGGTGTGCACGAACGCGTTCGGATGGGTCTTGGTGATGAGCGTCTCGCCCTCGGCCGGCGCCACCTCTTCGGCAATCCGGCCCGCGTGGGTATCCAGATCGTAGGGCGATCCCGCGCCGGCGTCGTGGCGCACATGCACGATCGGCGTACCGGCCGCGCGGGCGCGCTCGAGAAGCCGACGCGCCTCGACCAGTGCGGGCTCGACGCCCTCCAGCTGCATCACCCCCTCGCGATAGGTGTTCTGGCAGTCGATGAGAATCAGCACCGCATCGGACAGGGCGGCGGGCGTGTCCGGCAGTCCGGAGACGGCGCGGAGTGTGGGGTTCGCAGTCATGGCTCGTCGTTCTCCTCGTTGAAAGCTGGAACGGCTTCCGGACGGCCGTTCGCGCGGCGCGGCGCGCCGGGGCCACTATACCGGAATGATTCGATCGGGCCAGGACATCGCGGCGATGGACGCCGTCCGCCGATCGCGAACGGCCGTCGCCGATAACCACTTCCGGTCACGCGAGCGACGAGAGGCTTGGCCCGGGATCGAGCGGTCTCGATATTCTCGCGGCGTCCACGCTCCACACGGGCCGCCGGTGGACCTTGAACACGACCCGCCAATATCGAGGCGGCACCGGCAACTACCCGCGCCCGGCGAGGGCGGCCGGACGAGCCCCGACCCGTCGCACGACCGCGATCTACCGCCCGCGCCGGTACGCCCCGCGAGTCGTCGGCACGCTACGGACAGCCGAGCCGATCGGCTAGATCCGTCAGGTTCCTCGCATGCAGGGTGTTGGCCGCATCGCCGGCGACCGGCTTCGGCGCGTCGGCGCCGAATTCCTCCGGACGTTCGATGTAGGCGGTCTGCAGGCCGCAGTCGCGCGCGGCGTCCAGATCGTCCTGGTGCGCGGCCACGAGCATCACCTGCCCGGGCTCGACGTCGAAGGTCTCGGCCACGCCGAGATAGGTGCGGGGGTCGGGCTTGTAGGCGCCGAAGGTTTCGGCCGAGAGGATGCAGTCCCAGGGCAGGCCGGCGCGTTTGGCCATGTCGGCCAGCAGGCCGATGTTGCCGTTGGACAGCGTGCACAGCATGAAGCGCGATCGCAGTCGTGCCAGTCCGGCCACCGCGTCGGGCCAGGGCGCCAGACGATGCCAGACGCGGTTGAGTTCGACACGGCTGGCCTCGTCCATGGCCGCGAGGCCGAAATCGGGCAGCACCGCATCGAGGATCATGCGGTTCAGCTCGTCGATACGCATCCAGCCGAGTTCGCCGGCGCGAACGCGCGCCATGGCCGGCTGATATCCCGCCCGCCAGGCGCGCGCGAACGCCGCGGCATCGATGTCCGGCGCGCGTGCGGCGATCTCGCGCATGACCGAACCGTGCCAGTCGACGACCGTACCGAAGACGTCGCAGGCGAGAATCCGCGGGATCGAAGCACCGGTGCGGGGCGCTGACGCGGTCATCGCTCAATCATCCTCTTGCCGCGCGGCCCGGCGTCGGCCGATGACCGCGTTGTTGCCGACGCGTGACAAGGGCACACGGACAACGGCCCGGATGTGCGGGCCGATCCTCGGGCGATGAATCGCGGCGGGCAGCGCATCAGGCGCTGCGTGGCGGCAAGCGCCGTCGGCTTGCGGACGCGATTACGGCCGATCCCGGTGGCGTGGCGCCGGGCCGTGATGCCGCCGACCGGCCGAGCCGACCGCGATCGGTGAACGCGAATGCGCCAGCCGGAGATCGCCGCGATGTCACGCCAGCCCGCCGGTCGGCAGCGCCGCGCGCTCATGCGACGAAGGCGGCCAGGGCCGTCACGCGGCGCCGTCGAAGAACGCGACTTCGCCCGTCTCCACGGCGTATTCGGCGCCGACCACCTTCAGGCCGTCGTTCTCGATGAGATCCTCCAGGATGGCCGAGCCGCGCCGTAGCTGGCGCACCGACTTGTCGACGTTGGCGCGTACCGCGGCGGCGACCAGCGCTGCGTGATCGTGGCGAAGATCGGTGTTGAGCAAAGGCGCGACCGACGGCCGCACGCGCTTGACGATCGAAGCCAGATTCGGGGACTGATTCTCGGTCGGCTGCTGCAGTTCGTTGAGCGTAGCCTGGATCGCGCCGCACTGGCTGTGACCGAGCACGACCACCAGCCGCGTGCCGAACATGGCGGCCGCGAACTCGATGCTGCCGATCTGCGACGGCGCCACGATGTTGCCGGCGACCCGGATCACGAACAGATCGCCCAGCCCCTGGTTGAACACCAGCTCCGCCGGCACGCGGGCATCCGAGCAGCCCAGCACGATGGCGAACGGCTCCTGCTGCTGCACCAGCTCGGCCTGGGAGCCGGCCAATGTATCGGCGCTGCGGAGTCGAGTGACGAAATCGCGGTTGCCTCGCTTGAGCCGTTCGAGGGCTTCGTCGGCGGATATCATCCGGCATTCATCCTGTGTGATGGGCTTTCAAGCAAAGGATGCGCAATAATTCGCGCGATCACAAACCGGCTCCGCGCGATCCGGGCGACGGCCGAGGCGAGCGGGCGATACGGCGCGCGAGTCGTGCGCCTCCGAATCCTGTGACCGACGTGCCGACCCGCCGACGCGACACAGCGTATCGGCCGCGAACCCGCGCGTCGTCCGTCGTTGTCGCCGTTGCCGACTCGTGCCACGACGGCGGCCGAGCCGCAGAGCCGACGTATCGTGGTCCGAAACAAGGCGCGAGCGGCAGTCCGTCTGGCCGGGACAGTCGGGAGATAAGCCCCTGCCGGCCGTGCATGGATGCTGCGGCGCAGCTGTCGCCGCCGGCACGGGCCTTGTTCGGCGCTATTCGAGCGCGACGTAGCACGCCGGCGTGAATCGAGGCGAGCAGATTGCGTAGAACACCAGATCGGTGTCGCCGATGTTCTCGATGCGCTGGGCGACGCCGGCCGGAATGCGCACCACGTCGCCGGCGGCGACGTCGGCCGGGGGGCGCTCACCGATCTCGGCTCGCCCGAGTCCGCTGACGATGAGATAGCGTTCGTGGATGTCGATCAGGTGATGCCATGCGGTCGTCACGCCCGGCCGAACCCGGGCCCGCGCGATCGACACCGCGCCGTCTTCGGCGTCGTTGGCCACCTCCAGGATAGAGCAGCGTTCCTCGGTCTCGAATTCCGTCACCGCATCGGCGCGCCGTATACCGGAGCGCACGGCGGACGGGCCGCGGTCCGGGTCATCCTTAGGCATCGCGAATCCACGACCGGGCAGCGTCACGCTCGTTGAAGGCGAAGGACCGGATATCGAGGCCGGGCACCAGCCGGCCCGCGGCCGAGGCGACCTTCTGGGCCCAGGCCGTGTCGGTGACGATCGCCTCGCGCTCGAGCAGGTTCCAGTGCTTGACCGCCGCCTTCAGGTCCCCGAGCAGTGCATCGGCCGACAGGCCGCCGAAATCGTGCAGTTCGAGATAGATGCGCAGACGATCGTGAACCGCGAGCTTCTTCTCGATCGTGGACAGCACAGGAGTCAGATCCTCGGCGGTGGTCTTGCCGTCGACGTGCAGGGCGACGACGCGATCGTCATCGAATGGGAGAATACGGATCATCGGGGACTCCGGAAACAGTGTGATGCCGGAAGGCTAGCAGATACCGCCTTCGGCGCAGATGGCGGCACCGAGGCGGCCCGTTTCGGGTTCGAGCGGTAACGACCAAGTGCGAGCGGCATCGCGTCGAGGCGCTCGCGCGGTGGCGTGGGCGGCACGAACCGTGCAGAAGCCTTGATTCGGTCGCTGAACAGGCCATGTTCGGTCACACGCGGCGTGTGCCATACGTCGCATCACGCCATGACGAGGTCCGCATGAAGACAATCGCTGTTCTCGGCGGCGGCATCACCGGTGTCACCACGGCCTATGCGCTGGTGCGGCGCGGGTTCGACGTCACGCTCTACGAGCGCAACCGCTATCCGGCCATGGAGACTTCGTTCGCCAACGGCGCGCAGCTGTCGGCCTGCAATGCCGAAGCATGGAACCACTGGCCCACCATCCTCAAGGGACTGAAGTGGATGTTCCGTGGCGACGCGCCGTTGCTCGTCAACCCCAAGCCGTCCTGGCACAAGATCTCCTGGTTCGCCGAATTCATGGCCGCGATTCCGCAGTACGGGCCGAACACGACCGAAAGCGTACGGTTGGCGATCGCCGCCCGCGAACACCTGTTCGGCTGGGCCGAGACCGAGGGCATCGACTTCGACGCCAAACACACGGGCCTGATGCACGTCTATCGGAACAAGGCGGATTTCGACCACGCCGCGGCGGTTAACCCGCTGCTGGAAGCCGGCGGCCTGGAGCGACGCGCGGTCACGCCGGAGGAGATGCGCGCGCTCGAGCCGACACTGGTCGCGGACTACTACGGCGGCTTCTATACCGAAAGCGACGCCACTGGCGATATCCATATGTACACCCACGGTCTGGCGCGCGCCGCCGAACGGCGCGGCGCGGCGCTGCGCTATCGGCACGCCGTGCGCCGCGTGCACAGCGACGGCCGTCGCGTGACGATCACCGCGGAGCACGGGGGCCAGGAAACCCGGGCGGTTCACGATGCCGTGGTGGTCTGCGCGGGCAACACCAGCCGCGACTTCGCCGCCCAGCTGGGCGACCGCGTCAACGTCTATCCGGTCAAGGGCTACTCGATCACCGTCAACCTGGGCGATGACGCATCGCGGGCCGCCGCCCCCGAGGTCAGCCTGCTCGACGACGCGGTCAAGCTCGTCAGCAGTCGGTTGGGGACGGATCGCCTGCGGGTCGCCGGCAGCGCCGAGTTCAACGGCTTCAACCACGATATCCGCGCCGACCGGATCGAGCCGCTGACGCGCTGGGTCGAGACCTATTTCCCGGATGTGAACACCCGTGACGTCGTGCCCTGGGCCGGTCTGCGCCCGATGATGCCGAACATGTTGCCGCGTGTCGGTCGCGGCCGGCGATCGTCGAACGTGTTCTACAACACCGGCCACGGCCATCTCGGCTGGACGCTGTCGGCGGCCACGGCGGACACCATCGCGGGCATCGTCGAGTCGAGCGCCGCGACGCCGTCGGCCTGAGTTCGGGCGACGAGTGCGATGGCGCGACCATCGTGCGGGCGAGATCGAGCCGTCGATCAGCGTGAGTGCGATGGCTCCCGGTCGGCCATGACCCACGCCGGACCCGCCGCGGCCGCTGCGCCGCCGCTGGGGCGCACTCGACCAACAGCAACGCATCGGCCCGGCCGGCGCGAGGCGTCGCCGGTCTGACGCAGTAAGGCGACGCCGCACGTACGCAGGATAGGGTTCGGGCCCAGCCGAACGACGCTGCATGACTCGGCGCGAACGGCCCGCGGAGGCACGATTGGCCGCGTTCCGTGCCTGCCGAGCATGGCGGTGCGGCCGCGTTGACGGCATGCCTCTCGAACGGCCGGGGCGCCGGCGGGCGTGTGCCCGCGCGGGCCGGCCAACCGTGGCCGACGGATTCGGGCCGCCGTCGGCGCGAACGGCACGCGGCTGATCACGCGCCACGCGGACGATCTCTCATTCGCGCGCCTCCGCTGCGATCCGGCGTGGCGCCCATCGTCTATCGCCGATCACCGTTCGCCCGCACGGACGGTCGGAGGGCCGGAGGGCCGGGTCCTGCCGTCGAGCGCCGGGCGCAGACTCGGGTCACAACGCCCGCAGCGTTCGCCGCCGATGAATGCGGTCCGGAATCGCACCAATCAGTCTGGCGCAATGCACCCGTCCGGCGCATTGGAGAGCTCGGCCGGCTCGTCCAAGGCGTGCACTGCACGATACAAGTGCACGGTCTGCGTCACGATGATGCAACACCGCGACGCGCCGGCCGCTCATGACGCCGGTCGGCATGTAACGCCTACGGTCTACGGTATCGGGCGCGTCACGGCCTTTGATCGGGCGCGCGGATCGTCGCCTCCGGGGCTGGCAGGCAACTTGCATTCCGCCGTGAGCTTCGCCCCCGTCGATAGACAGCACGCGACCAAGGGATGATCGCCGAATGCGCCGGGGCGGCGTAGTTTCGAAGAAGTCCCGGGCTGCGGTCAGCCGCCGCAGCCCCCGTTGCCAACCGGAGGTCCGGATGACGAGCCGTTATCGCCACACGCTCGGTACCACCACCTACCATTTCGACAGCCTCGCGGAGGTCATGGCCAAGGCCAGTCCCGCGCGCTCGGGGGATCGGCTGGCCGGCGTCATCGCCGAATCCGCCGAGGAACGCGTGGTCGCACAGATGGTGCTGGCCGAACTGCCGCTCAAGGTCTTTCTAGAAGAGGCGCTGGTGCCCTACGAGGACGACGAGATCACCCGTCTGATCCTCGACGAGCACGACCCCGCCGCGTTCGAGCCGGTGTCGCATCTCACGGTCGGGGATTTCCGCAACTGGCTGCTCGGCGACGAGGCCACGCCCGACGCGCTGGCCCGCCTGCGGCCGGGGCTGACGCCGGAAATGGTCGCGGCGGTCAGCAAGATCATGCGCAATCAGGATCTGATCCTCGTTGCGAAGAAGTGCCACGTGGTGACCGCGTTCCGCAACACCATCGGCCAGCCGGGGCATCTGTCCACCCGGCTGCAGCCCAACCACCCGACCGACGACGCCACCGGCATCGCGGCCAGCATCCTCGACGGGCTGCTCTACGGCAACGGCGACGCGGTGATCGGCATCAACCCGGCGACCGACAACGTGACCCAGTCGGTCAAGCTCATGCGGATGCTCGACGAGGTGATCCGCAAGTACGAGATTCCGACCCAGTCCTGCGTGCTGACCCATGTTACGAACACGCTCGAGGCGATCGAATCCGGCGCGCCGGTCGATCTGGTGTTCCAGTCGATCGGCGGCACCGAGGCCACCAATCGCAGCTTCGGCTTCGGCCTCTCGGATCTGGCCGAGGCCCGCGACGCCGCCCTGGGCCTCAAGCGCGGCACGGTCGGCGACAACGTCATGTACTTCGAGACCGGGCAGGGCAGTTCGCTGTCCGCCGACGCGCACCACGGGCTCGACCAGCAGACCTGCGAGGCCCGCGCCTATGCGGTCGCACGCAAGTTCGAGCCGTTGCTGGTGAACACCGTCGTCGGCTTCATCGGCCCGGAGTATCTGTTCGACGGCAAGGAGATCATCCGCGCCGGCCTCGAGGACCACTGCTGCGGCAAGCTGCTCGGCGTGCCGATGGGCTGCGACGTCTGCTACACGAACCACGCCGAGGCGGACCAGAACGACATGGACAACCTGCTCACGCTGCTGGGGGTGGCCGGCTGCAACTTCGTGATGGGCATTCCCGGCTCCGACGACATCATGCTCAATTACCAGACGACCTCGTTCCACGACGCGCTCTATGCGCGCCGCGCACTCGGTCTGCGGCCGGCGCCGGAGTTCGAGCGCTGGCTCGACCACATGGGCGTGTTCGAAGACGTCACCGCAATGCGCCCGAGCCGCGAAGTGCCCGCGGCCTTCGCGCCCTCGCTGGACCGGATCTCCACGGAGGCACGTGATGGCTGACGAGACCGACCCCGCGGAAACGACCGAGACCGCGGTCGTGCGCAACCCCTGGCGGCGGCTGCGCAGCTTCACCGATGCCCGCATCGGTCTGGGGCGGGCGGGCATCAGTCTGCCCACCAGCCGGCTGCTCGAATTCCAGCTCGCCCATGCCCAGGCGCGGGACGCCGTGCATTGGCCTCTCGACGTGCCCGCGCTGTGCGAACAACTCGCCGACTGCGGGAAACCGGTGCCGGCCGGGGAGCCGATCGCACTGCATACCCGCGCCGAGCACCGCACCATGTATCTGCAGCGCCCGGACCTCGGCCGCCGATTGGACGAGGCATCAATCGAGCGCCTGTCGCAGACCGGCGATGACCACGGCGCGGCCTTCGACCTGGCGCTGGTGGTCGTCGACGGGCTTTCAGCGCGGGCGGTTCAGGAGCACGCCGCGCCCTTCATCTCGGCCCTGGCCGAGGCGCTGGGCGAAGACGACGCGACGTGGCGCATCGCGCCGCTGACCGTCGTGGAGCAGGGCCGTGTGGCCATCGGCGACGAGATCGGCGAACGGCTCAACGCCCGGGCCGTGGTCGTGCTGGTCGGCGAGCGGCCCGGGCTGAGCTCGCCGGACAGCCTTGGCCTGTATCTCACCTGGGGCCCACGGGTCGGCGTGACCGACGCCGACCGCAACTGCATCTCCAATGTACGACCGGCCGGCCTGGCACTGACCGAGGCGGCCCGGCGACTGCGTTATCTGCTGCGCGAGGCGCGCGAACGCGAACTCTCCGGGGTGGCGCTCAAGGACCGCAGCGAGGACGACGTGATCGAACACGCCGGCGAGCCCGGCAATTTCCTGACCGACTGAGAATCAAAGGATATCCACCGATGAGCGCATCCGATATCGACGACGACTATCTGGCCAAGCGACAGCTACAGCGCGGCACGGCCGGCTGGGTGCTGCTCGCCGGTCTGGGCGTGTCGTACGTCATCTCCGGCGATTTCGCCGGCTGGAACTTCGGCATCGGCGAGGCCGGCTGGGGCGGCTTCGCGATCGCCGCGGTACTCATGGGCATCATGTATTTCACGCTCGTGCTGTCGCTGGCCGAAATGTCCGCGGCGATCCCGGCGGCGGGCGGCGGTTACAGTTTCGCCCGCCAGGCCATGGGCCCGACCGGCGGCTATCTCACCGGCCTGGCGGTGCTCATCGAATACGCGCTGGCGCCGGCGGCGATCGTGGTCTTCATCGGCGCCGCGGTGGGGGAGTTGATCGGCCTGAACGGCCCGATCGTCTATGCCGCGTTCTACCTGGTGTTCATCGGCATACACCTAGCCGGCGTGGGCGAAGCGCTCAAGGTCATGATGGCGATCAGCGGCCTCGCGGTGTTCGCGATTCTGGCCACCGCCGTGGCGCTGATCGGCGATTTCCAGGTCAGCAACCTGTTCGACATCGCGCCCACGGACGCCTTCGGCGCATCGAGCTTCATGCCGATGGGCTGGTACGGCATCTGGGCCGCGCTGCCCTTCGGCATGTGGCTGTTCCTGGCGGTCGAGGGTGTGCCGCTCGGCGCGGAAGAGGCCAAGGATCCGGCCCGCGACGTGCCCAAGGGCATCATCGGCGCGATGCTGTTCCTGCTGGTGACCGCGGTGCTGGTGGTGTTTCTGCTCGCCGGTGCGGCCGGCGCCGAGGCGATCGGCGAGAGCGGCGTGCCGCTGGTCACCGCGCTCCAGGATACCGGCAGCACGACGCTGGCCACGGTCGTCAACGTGCTCGGCATGGCCGGCCTGATCGCGTCGTTCTTCTCTATCATCTACGGCTACAGCCGGCTCGTGTTCGCGCTGTCGCGCGCCGGCTATCTGCCGAAGTTCCTGTCGCTGACCAGCGCCCGCAAGGCACCGACCTGGGCGCTGATCGTGCCCGGCGTACTCGGTTTCATCGCCTCGCTGAGCGGCGCCGGTGATCTGATTCTGGGCATGGCCGTGGTCGGGGCCACGCTGTCCTACGCGTTGATGGCGGGCAGCCACATCCTGCTGCGCGTCAATCAGCCGAACCTGAATCGGCCGTACCACACGCCCGGCGGCATCGTGACGTCCGGCATCGCGCTCGTGCTCTCGCTGATCGCGCTGACCGGCGTGTATGCCTTCGATCCCGGGGCCTTCGGCTACACCTTGGTACTGTTCGCGGTCGGCGCCGTCTACTTCTTCGCCTACAGTCGGCACCATCTCGTGGCCAAGACGGCGGCCGAGGAGTTCGACCTGCTGGCCCGTGCGGAGTCCGATCTGGACGCACCCGATACCGAGGACGCATCACGCGGCAACACTTGAGCGGTCATCACGGTGCCGCCGCTTCGATCCGGCGGCCGGGCGATCGGCGACCGGCAGGGTCGCCCGGCCGTTTACGGGGCCCGAAAGAGCCCCGTGCATTCGCGCCGCCCCGACGCGCCACGGCGCGCGTCGGGGCATGACGTGGCGCCTCGCGATCGTTAGGATGCCGTGTCGTCGGCGGGCGATGCCCACTACAGTGGCGTTGCCGGTCGGCGCCGAGCCAATGGGAGCGGCCAATCGCCAGTGAGACACGCATGAACGATTCCGCAAACAAGGACACGGGCAACACCCATATCGACATCGGCGGCGTCGCGCTGCCCAGGGCGACCCTGGCCGAAGTGCTGCCGGACATCGCCCGATTCGAACAGCATCTGCCCGACGCCCTGGCCGTGGACGCCGACATGAAGGCGGGGGACGGTTCGATCCCCGACTATGTGAGCGAGTGGCCGCAGGCGCGCATCGAAGCCGTGGTCGCCACGCTCAAGGAGCTGGGGAGTCTGCGTGAGCAGGCCAGCGCAGAGCTCGGCCAGGGCGCGGACCGCAAACGCGGACAGGACTGATGCGTCTCTCGCGCGGGCGCTGACGCGGGACGCCGTGCGCGCGCAGACGGCGGCTCTTCTCGAGCGGCCACGAGTCGCACGGTCGCACCGGGTATCGAATATCAAGACCCACGTTGTACGGTTGTCAATGATCGTGACGATGCGACGGGAGACGGTCTTGAGGCGCGAGGGCAGACCGACACCGGCACTGGCACCGGCACCGGCACCGGCACCGGAAAGGCTGGGGCAGGGGCCGCGTCCGCGTACGAGGCGTCGCCCGGCCGGAGCCGTCCGGGCGTGAGCGACAAACGCCACGACGGTTCGGGTTCGGTTGCGTTCGCCGCGGACCGAATCGACGGCCGGCTGCTGGACAGCCTCCTGCTGCTGGAAGGTGTCTTCCGGGACATGCTCGACGCCGTGCTGCTTGCCGACGCACGACAACGGATCGTCGGCGCGAATCCGGCGGCGCTGGCGCTGTTCGAATATGACGCCGACACGCTCATCGGCCAGCCGCTCGCCATGCTCGACGCCGATACCCCCGCGCGCGATCGGCCCGGGCACGATCGCATCGACGCCGCGAATCGCGTGACACCGCCCCATCAACCCCACATCCGCGCCTACCGGAGTGCCCGCGGTCGCCTGTTCGACGGCGAGACGCGGCGCGGCATTCTCGGGGACGACACGGCGGATCAACCGCTGACCCTGATGATCGTGCGCGACGTATCCGAGCGTATCGCCATCGATCGCGCCACCGCGCGCCTGCACGACGTGGCATCGAGCCAGCATATGGGCTTCGACGAGCGGGTGCACGAAATGCTGCGCATCGGCTGTGATCTGTTCGAGCTCCCGATCGGCGTGCTCAGCCACATCAAAGGCGAGACCTACGAGATCGTCGACGTCATCCATCCCGACGATGGGCTGGCCGCGGGGAGCCTGTTCGACCTCCGCGACACCTATTGTGCGAGCACCCTCGCGGCGGGCGGACCGATCGCCTACCACGATGTCAGCCGCCACGAAATCCGGCACCAGTCCTGCTACGCGACCTTCGGCCTGGAGTCCTACATCGGCAGCCCCGTGTGGGTCGATGCCGAGCTCTACGGCACCCTGTGTTTCTCCAGCACCACGCCGCGACGGCCGTTCCCGGCCCAGCATCTGCAGTTCGCCGGCCTCATCGCCCAATGGCTCGGTCATGAGCTGGCCCGTCGGGCCGATTACCTCGCGCTCTGCGAGACGCGTGACCGGCTTCGAGTGGCCGCGACCACCGACGACCTCACGGGTCTGGCGAACCGGCGCCGGCTCGGCCAGCTTCTCGACGAGGAACGCGGCCGCACGCGACGCTACGGCGCGCCGTTCTCCGTGCTGCTGATCGATTTCGATCACTTCAAGGCGATCAACGATCGCCACGGCCACGGCGTCGGCGACGAGGCGCTGCAGCTGTTCGCGCGGGTCGCCACCGAGGCGCTTCGCACAACCGATACCGTGGGGCGCTGGGGCGGTGAGGAATTCCTCGTGGTCCTGCCGAACACCGATGCCGACGGGGCCCGGCGTCTGGCCGAGCGCGTCGCCGATCGCATCCGTTCGACCCCGCTGCCGACGGCGGACGCCGAGCTGGCCCTGACGGTCAGTATCGGAATCGTCGCCTTCGACGGCGCGGAGAAGATCGACGCACTGGTCTCCCGGGCCGACCGCGCGCTCTACCAGGCCAAGGCCTCCGGCCGTGACCGTGTGGCCATGGGCTGAATCAAGCGAGTAGAGGCCCAACCGCTTCAGTGCATTACGCTGGCAACCGGTTCCGGGAACAAAATCGAATGGGTGTGGCGATGACACATACATCGTGTACAACGGCGCCATCTTCGTTCAAATAACATCTAGAGCACGGCGACCATTGTTTTCTGACACCGAGCGCATGACTGGCTATCCATTCAATGATTTTTGTCCTGTCGATAGCGCCAGATGAGGTGAATACTAGCCAGAGGGCAATCACTTAGAAGTGGCTGCTGGACATATGCATCGTCGATCAATGCACGCCGTCACGTCTGGACGTCATGCAGCCGAGATTAGGTTGATCTGTGGTCGTAACGGTCTCCCGTTACGTAGATAAACTGCGTCTGAAAGCCGAAACCTAAATGCTCGACCGACGCTGAATGAATGACCAGCATCTCTTGCCCATTATTCCAGCGCTTTTCGACAGTTTAGTGGCCAACCATCATGTGACGCACATAGAGGCTATAGAACAGCCACATCGTACCGCCAACCATCACCACCATAATCAGCAAAGAGAACAGGATGGAGATCGTGTTCCAGCGCTGCTCGGTCGACATGTCCAGATGCAGGAACCAGCGCAGGTGCACGCCGAGCTGCAGAACCGCGGTCACGGCAATCACGATGAGCGCCGCCCCCTGCGACAGCGACCCGAAGGCCACGAAGCCAAATGGAATCAGGGTAAGCACGAGTGCCAGCACGAAACCGGTGATATAGCCCCGTGCGGTGGGCGCATGGCCGGGCGTGACATCGGTGGAATGGCTCATGCCGCAACTCCTTGCAGGACGCCGGGCAGATACACGGTCGAGAACACGCATATCCACACGAGATCGAGAAAATGCCAGAACAGGCTCAAACGCGCGAGCCGGGAGGCGACCGGCGGCGTCAGCCCGCGCAGCTTGATCTGTACGACCATCACCACGATCCAGACCAGGCCGAAGAACACATGCGCACCGTGGGTGCCGACCAGCCCGAAGAACGCGGATAGAAAGCCGCTCCGGGTGAACGAGGCGCCTTCATGGATGAGGTGGGCGAACTCGCTGAGCTCGTGGCCGAGGAAGAACGCGCCGAGCACGAACGTCACCCCGAGCCAGATCACGACCCGCTCCTTCTGGCCCTGATGCAGGTTCACCATCGCCATGCCGAAAGTCAGGCTCGATAGCAGCAGCGCCATGGTCTCGAGAAAGACGCCGCGCAGCTCGAACACATCGGCCGCGGTCGGCCCGCCCGCATAGCGCTGGGACAGATCGACATACACCAGAAAGAGCATCGAGAAGATGATCACGTCGCTCATCAGATAGATCCAGAAACCGAAGTTGACTTCCGTATCGGCTCTGGCGGCGGCGCGAATGCTGTTCAGATCGTGGGCGTTAGACGACATGGACACGGCCCCGGCTGTGCATGCATTTCATTTTCATAGCGGCTTTTCCGATTGGGTCCCGGTCGTGGACGGTTCCGGCGTGGCGGCATATGCGGAACGCTCGTCGCCGAACGACTCGATATGCTTCATGCGCTCGAGTGCACCGTCCTGGGCGACCTTGTCGTGGAACGCATTCTCGGTACGTTCGACTTCCCCTGCCGGGATCACATACTCCGGCTCCGGGTTGAAGCTGCGCGCGATCACCGCGCCAATCACGCCGAGCAGGCATAGCCCGGCCAGCCACCAGATATGCCAGACATAGGCAAAGCCGAACACGAACGCCAGGCCAGCGATGACGATCGCGATCGGCGTGGATTTGGGCATATGAATGTCTTCATAGCGCTCGGGCCGCTGATAGGCGGTGTTGTGCACCTTCATGTACATGAACGCGTCGCGATCGTGGACTTCGGGAATGATCGCGAAGTTGTACTCGGGCGGCGGCGAGGCGATCGACCACTCCAGCGTACGTCCGCCCCAGGGATCGCCGGAGAGATCGCGGTTCTTCTCGCGATCGCGATAGCTCACGTAAATCTGCATGAACATCGCGAAGATGCCGTACGCCACGATGAGCGCGCCGATGGCCGCGATCACCAGCCAGAAATGCCAGACCGGGTTCTCATAGCTGGCCATGCGCCGCGGCATGCCCATCATGCCGAGCATGTACAGCGGCACGAAGGCCACATAGAAACCCACGAGCCAGCCGAAGAATGAATGCCGGCCCCACTTCTCGTCGAGCTTGAAACCGAAGGCCTTCGGGAACCAGTAATAGAAGCCGGCCAACAGGCCGAACATCGTTCCGGGAATCAGCACGTTATGAAAATGCGCGACGAGGAACAGGCTGTTGTGCATCTTGTAGTCGGCGCCGGGAATCGCGAGCAGCACGCCGCTCATGCCACCCATCGTGAAGGTGATGATGAAGCCCAGCGTCCACAGCATCGGCAGCTTGAACTCGATACGCCCCCGGAACATCGTCCAGATCCAGTCGTAGATCTTCACGCCGGTGGGAATGGCGATGACCATGGTGGCGATACCGAAGGCGGCATTGCGCAGCGGATCCTGGCCCATCGTGAAGAAGTGATGGACCCAGACCGTGAACGACAGGAAGGCGATGGCCATGGTCGCCCACACCATCGACTTGTAGCCGAACAGGCGCTTGTTGCAGTAGGTCGTGACGACTTCGGAGAAAACGCCGAATACCGGCAGCACCAGAATATAGACTTCCGGATGGCCCCAGATCCAGAACATGTTGATGTACATCATCTGGTCGCCGCCCATCGTTCCCGTGAAGAAATGGGTTCCGGCCGAACGGTCCAGCGCCAGCAGCGCGAGCGCCACGGTCAACGCCGGGAAAGACAGCACGATCAGGATCGTGGTGCACAGCGACGTCCAGGTGAACATCGGCATGCGCATGAAGTTCATGCCGGGCGCGCGTTTCTTGAGAATCGTCACCAGGAAATTGACGCCGGTCAGCGTGGTACTGATGCCGGATATCTGTAACGCCCAGATCCAGTAGTCGACGCCCACGCTGGGGCTATGATCGAGCCCCGAGAACGGCGTATAACCCGACCAGCCCGCTTCCGAAAACTGGCCGATCAGCAGCGAGATCATCACCAGCGCGCCAGCCGCGGCCGTCAGCCACAGGCTGATCGCATTGAGAAGCGGATAGGACACGTCGCGCGCGCCGATCTGCAGCGGAATGGCGATATTCATCAGACCGACGATGAACGGCATGGCCATGAAGAAGATCATCATCGTGCCGTGGCCGGTGAACAACTCGGCGAAGTGATGCGCCTCCAGATACCCTTCCATGCCCGGCCCGGCGGTCGCCTGCTGGGCGCGCACCATCGCGGCATCGATAAAACCGCGCAGCAAGAAGATCAGCGCGATGAAGATATACATCACCCCGATCTTCTTGTGATCCACAGTCGTGAACCACTCGCGATATAGATAGCCCCACTTGCGGAAATACGTGAGCAGGCCGATGACCAGCAAACCGGTGCCGACCATGATCACGTTCGCGAAAACGATGATCAGGCTCGAATGAGTGAAGGCGTCTAGAGTGAGTTTTCCGAACATCGTGTCCTCGATGCGCTGAAGCTAGCGATCCGTCAGGCGATCGGGCGGCGGAACCGAACCGTCGCCTTCCTGAAAGCGCTTGATGACATAGTCGAACAGGCCGTCGCGCACCGATGAATAGTAGATCGGATCGACATTCTTGCTGGGCTTGACCAACTCGCGATAAGCGGCGATATCCAGCGGTTTAGACGCCGCCCGGGCCTGCTCGATCCACTGATCGAAGGCGTCCGGTTTCACCGCATGCACCTGGAAATTCATGCCAGCGAAGCCGTCGCCGCTGTATTGATAGTTCTTGCCGAAGTACTCGCCTTTCTCGGTGGCCATCAGGTGCAAGCGAGTGCGCATGCCCGACATCGCCATGATCTGGCTGCCCAGCCGAGGGATCATGAAAGCGTTCATCACGGACGCCGAGGTCAGGTCGATCTGCAGCGGCGTATCGACAGGCAGGGCGATTTCATTGACCACCGCGATGTTGTAGTCCGGGTAGATGAACAACCATTTCCAGTCCATGGCGATAGCCTGAACTTCAATGGTCGGGTTCTCAGACTCCAACGGCTTGTAAGGATCGAGATCGAAGGTGCTCACCCAGGTGAGCACGGCCAGGATCACGATGATCACGGTCGGGCCACCCCAGAGAAAGGCTTCCAGCAGACCCGAGTGATACCAGTTGGCGGTATAGGTGTTGTGGCGGTTCGATGCGCGATAGTGCCACGCGAACCAGAGCGTGAAGCCGACCACCGGCACCAGCACGAACAGCATCACCGTAAAGGTGAACAGCATCACGTTGCGCTGATAGGCCGCCACGGGCCCGGCCGTGAAGAACGTCACCAGCTCGTTGAGATAGAACGTATCGACGAACCACTGTGCACTGCAGCCGGCGAGCATGAGCGTCAGCAGCACGATCAGCGGCAGGCGGAGGCGGCGGATTGTATTTCCAGACGTTTGGATAGACATCACATGCATTCCAAAGGGTGACTAGGCCCTGCATATCGAGCCATCGCTCTCGCTAAAATGCCTGATGTATCGATTCCACCATGATTTTTGCAGGTTATTAGCGAGACAACGGTCATTTTGACTATATACAAAGTTCAGTCTGTTTGAAGCGATACTCCGGCCATGGAACGGTTGTGGCCGCGGCGCCCGCCAGCCGGGTCAGGATAGATCGGAGGTTATAACGCCGGTTGAAGCGGTACTGGAAGTCGGCGAGATAGAGAGCGGCGTACTTGGCAAACTTGAACGCGTGGTAGGTGCCGTTGATTGAGGTCTTGAGATTGCCCAGCATGATGTTGACCCAGCGGAACTCGGGATGCCCGGCCGACGCCGGGCTGGATCCGGTGACGATCGCAAGATGACTCGCGACCTCCGCACGCAGCGCGCGAAACGCCGGCAGGCCGTCCGACACCGCATCGGTGTCCGCCGACAGCGACTCGTTGGCCCAGTCGGCCACGGCGTCTGACGTAAAGGGCATACAGCGCAGCACCACTTGATGCGGCTTGTGATCGTCGAGCGTGGACACCGCCATGACCAACGTGATCTTGTTGGGCGATCCTCGGCCACGTTGGCCGGGCTTGCCTGCGCGTTCGCCGCCGAGATAGGCATCGTCGATCTCGACCCGGTCCGACAATTGCCGAAGCGACTCACCCTCGGCTATGACTGTCATGAACTTGTGCTTAATCCGCCGGGCGGTGCGCCATCTCAGGCCGAGTTGGCGTCGAACGTCCAGAGCCGAGACGTTGTTCTTGGCCTGGGTCCGGAAGTGCATGGCCAGAAACCAGGCCGTCAGGGGCAGCTGACTCGCCTCGAAGATCGTGCCTGCGGTCATCGTGGTCTGATACCGACAGCGTTGGCACTGCAAGCAATTCCGACCGGCCTGCTCGAACGTGGGGTGCAAGCAGCAATGGCAGACGGCGCAGACACAACCGCCCGGCCAGCGCGCGGCCGCCACGGCCTGTGTGCATTGCGCTTGGCTACCATGTTCCTGCATGAACTCCACCAGCGATTGGCTAGGTCGCATCTGGACCTGATCGATTGCCATGATGAATCTCCACGCGTGTCACGGCTCGATTTTCCGCAGCGGGTGGGTCATATCACGATCTGGCTAAACTTGGTACATGATCAAGAGAATTTTTAGCGGACCGACCGGGCCATTAGTGACACTCAAGCTGGGCCGATGCGAGCGTCTACCTTTTACGGTTGGCCCGTCAACGCCGGATTCACGGCGCATCGGCGAGCGGAAGAATGGGGCGCCGCTTCGGATGACGCGTTGCACAATCTAGCCGCCGCCGGTCCGACTGTCAATGTCGTTGCGTAATACAGCTAATGGCCGCGTCGCCATCCGCACGGCGTCGGGCGTCCCGGCGAAGCCATCCAGTGCCCTCGGCGCACGATAAGTCGATGCGAACGGGAGCCGAGCCGCACCGCGTGCCTGCGCGCTCGATATAAAAAAGCCCCGCCGAGGCGGGGCTTTATCACCAACCGTTGACGTTCGTTATCAGGCCGCGGTGGCCAGCTGACGCAGCACGTAGTGCAGAATGCCGCCGTTCTGGTAGTAGTCCCATTCCTTGGGCGTGTCGATACGGACACGGGCTTCGAATTCGGTGGTCTCGCCACTCTCCTTCGTCGCCTTGACCGTTACGCTCTTGGCGCCCGCCGACAGACCTTCGATATCGAAGGTCTCGGTGCCATCCAGGCCCAGGGCATCGGCGCTTTCGCCTTCGGCGAACTGGAGCGGCAACACGCCCATGCCGACCAGATTCGAGCGGTGGATACGCTCGAAGGACTGCGCGATCACGGTCTTCACGCCCAGCAGCAGCGTGCCCTTGGCCGCCCAGTCGCGCGAGGAGCCGGTGCCGTATTCCTTGCCGGCGAGCACGACCAGCGGGGTGCCTTCGTCCTTGTACTGCATCGCGGCGTCGTAGATGAACATCTCGTCGCCGGAGGGCTGGTGCCGGGTCCAGCCGCCCTCCGTGCCGGGCGCCAGCAGGTTGCGCAGCCGCACGTTGGCGAAGGTGCCGCGCATCATCACTTCGTGATTGCCGCGGCGCGAGCCGTAGCTGTTGAAGTCCGACGGCTTGACGCCTTTCTCCTGGAGATACTGCCCGGCGGGCGAGTCCCGGGTGATCGCGCCGGCCGGCGAGATATGATCGGTCGTGATCGAGTCACCCAGCAGGGCGAGACAGCGCGCGCCCTGGATGGTCGGAATCTCGTCCACGTCGACCGACATGCCGTCGAAGTAGGGCGGGTTCTGCACGTAGGTGCTGGTGTCGTCCCAGTCGAAGATCTCGCCCTCGGGTACGTCCAGGCCCTTCCAGCGGGAGTCGCCTGCGAACACGTCGCCGTAGCTGTCCTTGAACATCTCCGAGTTCAGAGAAGTGCCGATAGTGTCGTAGATCTCCTTCTGCGACGGCCAGAGATCCTTGAGATAGACATCGTTGCCGTTGGCGTCCTGGCCGATCGGATCGCTGGTCAGATCGATATCGATCGTGCCGGCGAGCGCATAGGCCACGACCAGCGGTGGGCTGGCCAGGAAGTTCATGCGCACGTCGCCGTGCACGCGGCCTTCGAAGTTGCGATTGCCCGACAATACCGAGGCGACGTTGAGGTCGTGCTCGCGCACGGCCTGGCCGATCGGCTCCGGCAGCGGGCCGGAGTTGCCGATGCAGGTCGTGCAACCGTAGCCGACGAGCTGGAAGCCGAGCTTGTCCAGGTCGTCGTCGAGACCGGCCTTCTCGAGATACTCGGTGACGACCTTGGAGCCGGGCGCCAGCGAGGTCTTCACCCACGGCTTGACCTGCAGGCCTTTCTCGATCGCGTTGCGCGCAAGCAGGCCGGCGCCGATCATCACTGCCGGGTTGGAGGTGTTGGTGCAGGAGGTGATCGCGGCGATCACGACCGAGCCGTCGTGCAGATCGAACTCGGCCTCCTTGTAGGACACCGGCGCGTGCGTCGCCCCGCCGATGGAGTCGGAGGCCAGGCCGGCTTCGCTCTGCTGCTTGGCCTCGGCCATGCTCTTGTCTTGCGGGTCGGCCTTCTCCGCGCGCGCCTTCATGAAGGGCTCGACTTCGCGGCGATAGGTCTTCTGCATGTCGGTGAGCAGGACACGGTCCTGCGGGCGTTTCGGCCCGGCGAGCGACGGCTGCACGGTGGACAGGTCCAGTTCCAGCACGTCGGTGTAGTCCGCCTCGGGCTCGCCTTCCTCGCGCCACAGGCCCTGAGCCTTGGCATAGGCCTCGACCAGCTCGAGCTGCTCGGCCGGGCGGCCGGTGAGTTCCATGTAGCGGATGGTCTCGCCGTCGACCGGGAAGATGCCGCAGGTCGCGCCGTATTCCGGCGCCATGTTGGCGATGGTCGCGCGATCGGCCAGCGGGAGGTCGGCCAGGCCGTCGCCGAAGAACTCCACGAACTTGCCGACCACGCCCTTGGCGCGCAGCATTTCGGTCACGGTGAGCACCAGATCGGTGGCGGTGCAGCCCTCGGCCAGCTTGCCGGTGAGCTTGAAGCCCACGACCTGCGGAATGAGCATGGTGATCGGCTGGCCGAGCATCGCCGCTTCAGCCTCGATGCCGCCCACGCCCCAGCCGAGCACGCCCACACCGTTGATCATGGTGGTGTGGCTGTCGGTGCCGACCAGCGTGTCCGGATAGGCCAGATTGGTGTCTTCATTGCCGAAGACCACGCGGGCCAGATATTCCAGGTTGACCTGATGGACGATGCCGGTATCCGGCGGCACGACCTTGAAGTTGTCGAACGCGCCCTGACCCCAGCGCAGGAACGCATAGCGCTCCTTGTTGCGGTTGAATTCGAGCTTGGCGTTCAGATCGAAGGCCTTGTCGCTGCCGTACTCGTCGACCATCACGGAGTGGTCGATGACCAGTTCCGCGGGCGAGAGCGGGTTGATCTTGTCCGCGCTGCCGCCGAGGTTGGCCATCGCATCACGCATGGCGGCCAGATCGACGATCGCCGGTACGCCGGTGAAGTCCTGCAGCACGACCCGGGCCGGGGTGAAGGCGATCTCGGTGTCCGGCTCGGCCTTGGCGTCCCAGTTGGCCATCGCCTTGATGTCGTCGGCGGTGACGTTGGACCCGTCCTCGTGGCGCAGCAGATTCTCCAGCAGGATCTTCTGCGCGTAGGGCAGCTTCGCGACGCTCGGGTACTGTTCCTCGAGCTTTTTCAGGCTGAAGTAGTCAAAACTGCGGTCGCCTGCGGTGAACTGCGAGCGTGTACTGAAACTGTCCGTCATACGTTTTGTTCTCCTGAAAGACACTCGGTGAAAGCCGGCGTGGCGGCGACCGCCACATGCTGAAAACGCCGCGTAGTATAGCTTTTTGCCGCATCGCCTGCAGGGTGAGGCAGGCGTGCACAATCGTGTCAGCGGGCAACGTCCTGCGGCCCGATCCGCTCGAGCGCGGCCAGCAGAGCCTTGCGACGGAAGAACAGGCTGAGAAAGCCGCCACCGCACTGTCGCCACAAAATCGCACAGCGCACCGCGGCCAGCAGCTGCGTGCGGGCCCGCGCCTGGATGGCATCGTTGCCCAGATAGGTCGGATGACCGTGCAGCATGATGCGCGGTTTGGTCGGGCTGACGCTGTCGCGGTAGGCGTCATCCAGAATCGCGGGGACGTCTGCGGGCTCGGCGAGACGCGCGCGGTCGATGGCACCCCGGATGCGCGACATCGCCGCCTCGTCCTTCATCAGATTGCCGGACAGACGCAGCAGCTGGCCGATGTAGCGCGCGATCGTCGCGGCCTGCTGATCCGGCTTGCCGCCGGAGAGCTGGGTGCGCAGATAGGCAATGCCGTCGCCAAGGTTCGACAGGTCGCCGAACACGTCCATCGTCGTGTCCGGATCGGTGCAGAAGATCGCGCGCTTGGCCCGCTCGAGGCGCTCCGGTGCGTCACGACCTTCGGCGCCGAGCTCGTGCGCATAGCGGGCGAACTGAGCCACACCGGCCAGGGCCAGGGCCTGGTCGCGCAGCGGATGGTCGGCGGATGCATTCATGCGGTCGCGCTCTGCAGCGGCGCCGGCGCGCCGGCGGTGACGATCTCCGCACTGCCCAGACAGTGATCGCCGTCGTAGAAGACAGCGTACTGGCCGGGCGCTATGGCACGGGGCGGATGGTCGAATTGTACGGCCAGTCCGCTATCTTGTGCAGTCACGCGGCAGGCGATCGCCCGCTGGCGATAGCGCACCTGGGCGGCGCAGCGCAGCGGCAGTGCGGGCGCGGGACCGAGCCAGTGCGGAGCGGCGGTCGTCAGCCGGGTCTCCATCAGGGCGGGATGCGCCGCATCCTGGGTAACCCAGAGCGTGTCGCTGTCGAGATCCTTGTCGGCGACGTACCAGGGCGCCTGGGCTGCGCCGGGGACCCCGCCGAGGCCGAGGCCGCGACGCTGACCGATGGTGTAGTAGATCAGCCCGGCGTGCTCGCCGATGACACGACCGGCCAGCGGGCCGCCCGCGACGCGCACCGGACCGGCGCGCCCGGACAGATACTGGCGCAGAAAGCCCTCGAAATCGCGTTCGCCGATGAAACACACGCCGGTGCTGTCGGGCTTGTCGTGCACCGGCAGCCCGGCGCGCCGGGCCATGGCCCGCACATCGGTCTTGGGGAGATCGCCGAGCGGGAACAGCGTGCGTTCCAGCGCGGCCATGGGCACGGCCGCCAGGAAATAGGACTGATCCTTGGCCGGGTCGGCGCCGCGCAGCAGTCGCGTGCCGCGCTCGTCGTGCACCAGCCGCGCGTAGTGGCCTGTGGCGATCCAGTCGGCTCCCAGCCGCCGGGCGTGGTGCAGAAATGCGTCGAACTTGATCTCGCGGTTGCAGAGGACGTCCGGATTGGGGGTCCGCCCGGCGGCGTAGCTGTCCAGGAAATACCGGAACACCCGCGTCTTGTACTCGCGCGAGAAATCCGCGCGGTGCAGCGGAATATCCAGCACGTCGCAGACGGCCGCCGCATCGTCGAAGTCGTCCGCCGCCTGACAGCGGCCGGCCTCGTCCTCGCTCCAGTTGAACATGAACAGGCCTTCAACCTGATAGCCGGCCTCGACCAGGCGCAGCGCGGTCACCGCCGAATCCACACCGCCGGACAGACCGACCACGACCCGCGTGTCGGCCACATCGCCCTCGACGCAGGCGGTCATGCGTCGGCCCGAATATGGCGCACGCGTTCGAGCGGCAGCGGCGGCTGGCTGCCGAAGTCCTCGATCGCCCGCAGCACGAGGGGGCTGCGGAGGTTCTCGCGGGCGGCGAGATCGCTCGCTGACAGCCAATGAGCGGCGACGATGCCCTCATCCAGCGGCTGCTCCGGCGCATGATCGCCGACCGTGCCGCAGAAGGCGAAACGAAGCGTTGTGCGGCCGTCTTCGTGGGGCCAGTAATACATGCCGACGAGACCGGTCGGGGTGAAGCCCCAGGCCGTTTCCTCGCGGGTTTCGCGGATGACGGCGTCGACGATGGTCTCGCCCGGCTCGACGTGGCCGGCCGGCTGGTTGATCACGCGTGCGCCGCGGGCGTACTCCTCGACCACGAGATAACGTTCGTCGCGCACGACGACCGCCGCCACGGTGAGTTCGGCGTGGACCACATCGGCCTCCACAAGGCGAGACAATCGCGGTGAAGTCTAGCAAAGCGCCTTTTCACGTGGCCAAGGCGACAGCGGGTGGGTATGATGCCGGCTTCGTTTGCTGATGACGGTTTGTATGTCGCGTTTTGCGATGCTGTTTCCGGGCCAGGGCGCCCAATCGGTCGGCATGCTCGCCCAGCTGGCCGAGCATCATCCGGTCGTGGGCGACACCTTCGCCGAAGCCAGCGACGTGCTGGGCTACGACATGGCCGCCCTCATCAACGAGGGTCCGGCGGACAGGCTGGACCAGACCGAGTACACCCAGCCGGCGCTGGTCGCCGCGGGCGTGGCGACCTGGCGCGCCTGGCGCGAGAGCGGCGGCGCGACCCCGGAGTTTCTCGCCGGACACAGCCTCGGCGAGTACGCCGCGCTGGTGGCCGCCCAGGCGCTGGACTTCAGCGACGCGCTGCGCCTGACCCGCCTGCGCGGCCAGGCGATGCAGAGCGCCGTCGGCCCCGACGAGGGCGCCATGGCCGCGATCATCGGCCTCGAGGACGACGCGGTGCGACAGGCCTGCGCCGAGGCCGAGGCCGAACACGCCGCGGACGGCCTTACCGCCGCGGCGGCCAACTTCAACGCCCCGCTGCAGGTGGTCATCGCCGGCGACGCCGAGGCAATCGCCACCGCCGGCCGCATCGCCAAGGACAAGGGCGCGAAGATGGTCAAGCCATTGACCGTGAGCGTGCCGTCGCACTGCGCGCTGATGAAGCCGGCGGCCGAACGGCTGCAATCGCATCTGCTGGAGACGCCGCTGCGCGAGCCGAAGCTGACCGTGCTGCACAACGTCGATGCGCAACCGCGCGAGGACGTCGACGGCATCCGCAAGGCGCTGGTCGCGCAGCTGGCCCAGTCCGTGCTCTGGACCGACACGATCCGTGCGATGCGCAACGCCCGCTGCGCGCTGTTTCTCGAATGCGGCCCGGGCCGCGTGCTCACCGGCCTGAACAAGCGCATCGACAAGACGGCCCAGACGCTGCCATTGTCGGATATCGACAGCTTCCGGCAGGCGCTCGACGCCACCGCCGGCGAAGACGACGAATAACGAACAAGATCCAGCAGCACCGCGAGAACGAACTGACATGACCATGCACAGCCTCTCCGGCCAGGTGGCCCTGGTCACGGGCGCCTCGCGCGGCATCGGCGCGGCCATCGCCGACCGGCTCGCCGCGGCCGGCGCCATCGTCATCGGCACGGCCACCAGCGACGACGGCGCGGCGCGCATCGACGAGCGCCTGAAACAGAACGCCGCCGGCGGGGCGGGGCGCCGACTCGACGTCACCGACGGTGACGAGGTCACGGCCGTGATCAAGGCGATCGGCAGCGAGTTCGGCGCGCCGACGATCGTGGTCAACAACGCCGCGATCACGCGCGACACGCTGCTCATGCGCATGGGCGAGGCCGACTGGCAGGACGTGATCGACGCGAACCTGACCGGCGTGTTCCGGGTGTCCAAGGCGGTCCTGCGCGGCATGATGAAGGCCAAGGGCGGACGTATCGTCAACGTGGCCTCGGTCGTGGGTCTGATGGGCAACGCCGGACAGACCAATTACAGCGCCGCGAAGGCCGGGCTGTTGGGCTTCACCCGCTCGCTGGCACGCGAGGTCGGGTCACGCCGGATCACGGTCAACGCCATCGCCCCCGGTTTCATCGAGACCGACATGACCCGCGAGCTCGACGACAACACCCGCAGCGCGATGCTGGAGCAGATTCCGCTGCAGCGGCTGGGCGGCGTCGACGACATCGCCGAGAGCGTGGCCTTTCTCGTATCGCCCGCCGCAGCGTATATTACCGGCGAAACGCTGTCGGTGAACGGCGGGCTGTACATGGGGGCCTGAGTTTCTGGCGACATCCACCCTTTTTCCCTAGAATGGCGCGCGCCTCGCTAGGCGAATGCGCGCTCGATTCGCGTAAACCATATTCAACAGGAGAGAACCCGATGAGTAGCGTCGAAGAACGAGTACAGAAGATCATTGCCGAACAGCTGTCCGTCAGCGAAGATCAGGTGACCTCGGAGGCGTCGTTCGTCGATGATCTGGGCGCGGATTCGCTGGACACCGTCGAGCTCGTGATGGCCCTCGAAGAGGAATTCGAGATCGACATCCCGGACGAGGAAGCCGAGAAGATCGTCAACGTCAAGGACGCGGTCGACTACATCAAGTCGCACGCCGAGGGCTGAGTCTTTCCACGCTGTCGGCCACCGTCGAGGTCGGCCAGCAGATCCCGCCGCGAACAGCGGCGACTGCAGCAATAGGGGGCGCCGTTGAGACAGCGTCGCGTAGTGGTGACCGGACTGGGAATGATTTCTCCACTGGGGCTCGATGTCGCATCGACCTGGGAGGGCATTCTCGCCGGACGCAGCGGTATCACCGACATCGACACCTTCGACGTGTCGGGTTATCCGACCCGCTTCGGCGGGCCGATCCGGAATTTCGACGTCACCCGGTACATGTCGGCCAAGGAAGCCAAGCGCTTCGATCCCTTCGTGCACTACGGCGTGGCGGCGGCGGTCCAGGCCACGCTCGACAGCGGTTACGAGCTCGATGACGAGGTCAACGACCGGGTCGGCGTGGCCGTCGGCTCCGGTATCGGCGGCATCGGGACGATCCTGAAGACCTGTGTCGGCTTCCACGAGGCCGACTACAACCCGAAGAAGGTCTCGCCCTTCTTCATTCCGAGCAGCATCGCCAACATGGCGGCGGGGCAGATCTCGATCCAGCTCCGCCTCAACGGCCCGAACATCGCGGCCGTGTCGGCGTGCACGACCGGTGTGCACAACATCGGCCTGGCCGGTCGCATGATTGCGGCGGGCGACGCCGACGCGATGGTCGCGGGCGGCTGCGAGATGGCCGTCAATCCGGTGGGCCTCGCCGGTTTCTGTTCGGCCCGGGCACTGTCGACGCGCAACGACGATCCGGCGGCAGCGAGCCGCCCCTGGGACGTCGATCGGGACGGCTTCGTTCTCTCCGACGGCGCGGGCGTCGTGTTCCTCGAGGAATACGAGTCGGCGCGGGCGCGGGGCGCGACGATCTACGGCGAGCTCGCCGGTTTCGGCATGTCGGGCGACGCCCATCACATCACCATGCCCAGCGGTCATGGCGCCCGCCAGTGCATGAGCAATGCGCTGGCCGACGCCGAGATGAACCCGGACGAGATCCAGTACGTCAACGCCCACGGCACCTCGACGCAGGCCGGCGACGTCTCCGAGAGTCAGGCCATCGAGTCGGTTCTCGGGCCGGCGGCGAAGAAAGCGGCCGTGAGTTCGACCAAGTCGATGACCGGCCACATGCTTGGCGCCGCGGGTTCCGCGGAGGCCATCTTCACCCTTCTGGCGATCCGTGACCAGGTGGCGCCGCCGACAATCAATCTCGACACACCGGACGAGGGCTGCTCGCTCGACTACGTGCCCCACGAGGCGCGTTCGATGCCGATCTCCGCGGTCCTGTCCAATTCGTTCGGCTTCGGTGGCACCAACGGCTCGCTGATCTTCAAGCGCGTCGATTGAGCGGGGCGTCGCACGGCAGCGCCGGCGACGGCCCCGTGGACACGACGACCGCGGCCACGCTCCACCATCGGATCCGCTCCGCGGATGCGGCCTGCGATCTGCTCGCGCTGGCCGCGGCCCGACCGTCACGCTATCCCTTTCTGCTGGAGAGCAGCGCCGGCGCGGCCGCTCAGAGCCGCTTCGACCTGCTGCTCGCCTTTCCCGGCGAGACGATCGCGGCCGATGACGGCGACGGCGATTTCTTCGCGGCTCTCGACGTCGCCCTGGCGGCAGAGCACAGCGACGGCGTGCCGGGCCTGCCGTTCATCGGGGGCTGGTTCGTGTATCTCGGCTACGAGGCTGCCGCAGCGGTGGAACCGCGGTTGTCGCTGCCGCCCGGCCCGGCGTCCGCGCTGCCGGACGCCTTCGCGGTGCGCTGCCCGGCGGCGATCCTGCGCGATCGTCGCGATGACCGCCTGCATCTGCTGGCCGAGCCCGGACACGGCAACTGCATTGCGGCCATGCAGGCCGATCTGGATGCGGCCGCCGACCGGCCGGCACCGGCGGCCGACACCCTCGCGGCCGACTGGCAGGAAGCCGATCCCACAGCCTATATCGCCCAGGTCGCGGCTGCGCGCGACTACATCCATGCCGGCGACATCTTTCAGGCCAATCTGTCGCGGGCCTGGCACGGCCGGCTGAGACAGCCGACCGCGCCGGCGACCGTCCAGGCGGCGCTGCGGGCCGCGAACCCGGCGCCGTTCTCGGGACTGATCCAGTGGCGGGGCGAAGCGCTGGCGTGCTCCTCGCCCGAGCGCCTGCTGCTTGTCGACGACGGCGTCGCCCAGACGCGACCGATCGCGGGGACGCGGCCGCGGACGCCCGGCAGCGACGCCCTCATGACCCGCGAGCTGCTGGATCATCCCAAGGAGCGGGCGGAGCACGTCATGCTCATCGACCTGGAGCGCAACGATCTCGGCCGCGTCTGCGAGCCGGGCTCGATCCGGGTCGACGAGCTCATGGTCGCCGAGTCCTACGCCCACGTGCACCATATCGTGTCGAACATCCGCGGTCGCATGCGTGCCGGCGTCGGTCCGGGCGCGGTGCTGCGGGCCGTGTTCCCCGGCGGCACCATCACCGGCTGCCCGAAGGTGCGCTGCATGGAGATCATCGCCGAACTGGAAGGCGAGGGGCGGGGCGCATACACCGGCGCCTTCGGCTACCTCAGCCGCTGTGGCCGGCTCGACACGAACATCGTGATCCGCTCGCTGTCGATGCGCGAACGCGAGCTGACCCTGCGCACGGGGGCCGGCATCGTGGCCGACTCGGTCCCCGAGCAGGAGCTCGAGGAAACGCGCATCAAAGCGCGTGGCGTGCTGCGCAGCTTTCGCGACGCCGATGGGATGCCGTATGGATGACGCCTGCCTCGTCGACGGCACGCCGGACGCGATGTTGCCGACCGACGATCGCGGTCTGGCGTACGGCGACGGTATCTTCCGCACCCTGCGCGTCGAATCCGGCGCCATCGTCGCCTGGCAGGCGCACATGAGCCGGCTCACGTACGACTGCGATGCGCTCGAACTCGATCGCCCGGACCCACGCACGCTGCGGGCCGACGCCGCGCGGCTGTTCGTCGACGGCGGCAGCGGCGTTCTCAAGATCGTGATCACGCGCGGCAGCGGCGGGCGCGGCTATGCGCCGCCGGACCGCGGCAGCCGGCGCATCGTCTCGCGTCACGCGTTGCCGCCGCATGCCGGCGACACACCGGCGCCGCTCGAGCTCGAACGCGCGGACCTGGTGCTGGGCGAGCAGCCGCGACTGGGCGGCGTCAAGCATCTCAACCGGCTCGAACAGGTGCTCGCCCGGGCCGAATGCGCGCGACGCGGGCTGGCCGACGCCTACCTGTGCACGGCCGACGGTTCGATCGTGGCGACCACCATGCGCAATCTGCTCTTTCGCGACGAGACCGGCCGCTGGCTCACCCCGCGGCTGAGCCGTGCGGGCGTGGCCGGGGCGACCCGCGCGCGACTGATGCATGCCCTGCAAATCGCGGGCACGCCGGTGATCGAGACCGAGATCGGCATGGATGACATGGCAGGCGTGCACGCGGTCATCGCCTGCAACAGCGTCGGCGGGGTGGTGGCGGTCACACGGATGGGCGACCTGCAGCCGCGTGACAGCACCTCCGCGGCGGCGGATTGTCGTAGGCTCATCGAGACGGACGAAAAGCCGGTGCCCCTGACCGGCGACAGTACGGGCGAATGACGGTGTTCAAGCGAATGGTCGGGCTGGCGATGCTGCTTCTGCTGGTGGGCGCGATCGCGCTCGCAGTCGATGCCGCGCGCTTCTTCTTCAACCCGCTGCCGAACGAGCAGGGCAAACTCATCGCGGTGGATCCGGGCATGAGCTTTCGCGCGATCGCTGGTCGGCTCGCCGACGAGGGCGTGATCGCCAAACCGCGCGACGTGCGCTATCTGTCGCTCTATGCCCGCGCCACCGACCAGGCCCACCGCATCAAGAGCGGCGAATACGTGGTGCCGGCCGGGCAGACGCCGGCCCATGTCGTGGCACTGCTGGTCTCCGGCAACACGCGCCAGTACCGCCTGACACTGGTGGAGGGGCGCCGCTTTTCGGATATCCGCCGGCGCCTGGCCGACAATGATGCGCTGGAGCACACGCTCGCCGACAAGTCCGATGCCGAGATCATGGCGGCGCTCGGCCATCCGGACGAGGCGCCCGAAGGCCGTTTCATGCCCGATACCTATCTGTTCCCGCGCGGGATGACCGACCTCGCGTTTCTCGAGCGCGCCTACGCGGCGATGGCCACCTTTCTCGAACAGGCCTGGGCCGAGCGTGCCGACGATGCCATGGTCGACACGCCCTATGAAGCGCTGATCCTGGCCTCGATCATCGAAAAGGAGACCGCCGTCCCGGCGGAGCGACGCCGCATCGCGGGCGTATTCTCGCGTCGCCTCGAAAAGGGCATGCGCCTGCAGACCGATCCCACGGTGATCTACGGCATCGAGGACTACGACGGCAACATACGCCGCTCGGACCTTCGGCGCGACACCCCCTACAACACCTACACCCGCAGCGGCCTGCCGCCGACACCCATCGCCACGCCGTCGCGCGCCGCGATCCGGGCGGCACTGAATCCGGCGGAGGGGTCGTCGCTGTACTTCGTCTCGCGCGGCGACGGCAGCCACGTGTTCTCGGATACGCTCGCCGAGCATAATCGAGCGGTACAGAAGTATCAGCGCGGCTCATGAGTGATGGGACACGGTCACCGGGGCGTTTCGTGACGCTCGAGGGCGGCGAGGGCGCCGGCAAGAGCAGCCAGATCACACACGTGGCCGAGGCGCTGCGCGCGCGCGGCCGCGAAGTGGTGGTCTCCCGCGAGCCCGGCGGCACGGCGCTGGGCGAGGCCGTGCGCGGCGTGCTGATGAACGAATATGACGTGCCGATGCCGGCGATGAGCGAACTGCTGCTGATGTTCGCGGCCCGCGCGGCCCACCTCGAACAGGTCATCGAGCCGGCCCTGGCGCGCGGCGCCTGGGTCGTCTGCGATCGCTTCACCGACGCCAGCTACGCCTATCAGGGCGCGGCGCGGCAGCTCGGAAACGCCGCCGTGGCCACCCTCGAGCAGCTCGTCCAGAACGATCGCCGCCCCGACCATGTGCTTTTGTTCGATCTGCCCGTGACCGAAGGGCTGGCCCGCGCCGGGCGACGCGGCGAGGGCAATCGCTTCGACCGCGAGACGATGGTCTTCCACGAACGTGTCCGGGCCGCCTATCGGGCGCGGGCCGCCGCCGATCCGACACGCTATCACGTGATCGACGCCGCACAGCCGCCGGCGGCCGTCCGTGCCCGGATCGACGCCGCCGTCGCGGCCTGGCCAGCATGACGACGGCCCGGGAAGCGCTGCCCTGGCAGGCGGGCCTGTGGGCCCACATGAGCCGCGCCATCGCCGACGGCCATGTCGGCCACGGATTGCTTTTCTGCGGCCCGCCGGGCGTGGGCAAGCGGGCGTTCGCCGAACGCACCGTGCGCGCGCTGCTGTGTCGCGACCGCACCGCCGATGGCGATGCCTGCGGCCGCTGCGGCGCCTGTCACCAATACACGGCCGGCACCCATCCCGACCTGTCGCAACTCATGCCCGAGGAGACGGGCCGCCTGATCAAGGTCGAGGCGGTGCGCGCCTTCGCCGAGCGGCTGCAGCTGACCTCGCAGTACGATACCGGCCGCCTGGGCTGGATCGAGCCCGCCGAAGCCCTGTCGGCCAGCGCCGCCAACAGCCTGCTCAAGACGCTGGAGGAGCCACCCGCCGGCTGCCACATCGTGCTGATCACCGATCGCGTGTCGGCGGTCATGCCCACGATCCGGAGCCGCTGCCAGCTCTGGCGTGTGCCGCCACCGGCACCGGCCGATGCCCAGACCTGGCTGAGCGCCCAGGGCATCGACGCGGAGGGTCTGGACAGCGACAGTCTGCGGACGCCGCTGGCCGTGCACGCTCGCCAATCGCGGGATTACGACCGCCTCGCGGCGGCCTGGGATACGGATCTGGCCGAACTGCTCACCTCGCGCGCCGACGCGGTCGAGGTCGCCGAGCGCGCCGCGGCCGATCCCGCCGATCTCTGGCTCGACTGGCTCTATCGCCGCGCCGGCGCGCTGCTCACCGCGTCGCTCGGCCAGGGCGCGGCCACCGAACTGCCGGCGCCGTTGGCCCGCGCCGGGGCGCGACTCGACCCCGCGGCGCTGCAACGCTGGTGCGCCCGGGTCGCCGAAACCGCACGGCTGGCGCATACCAACGCGGACTGGCGTCTGGTGATAGAGTCGTTGCTGTTGCACCTGAGCGAGGCCGTCCGCCGCACTCGATGATGATGAGCGAACCCACCGTCGCCAACCAGTCCGGCATCGTGCGCCTCGACGTCCCGGACAGGGCGGCGCTGTATGCCGCCTACATGCCCTTTGTCAGCAACGGCGGGTTGTTCGTGTCGGCCCAGGCGCTGGGCAACACCCGCTACGATCTGGGCAGCGATGTCTTCCTCTTGCTGCATCTCATGGAGCACAACGAACGGCTGCCCATCGCCGGCCGGGTGATCTGGCTCACCCCGAGTGGCGGCGGCATGCAGCGTCCGCCGGGTGTCGGCATCCAGTTCTCGAATCAGGACAACGGCGCAAACCAGCGTCGAATAGAGACACTGCTCGCGGGCATGCTCGAGTCCGACCGGCCGACGCACACACTCTGAGCCGGCGCCCAGCGGCGCGCGTTCGCTAGCCGATCGCGGAGAGCTTCAGGCCCTGCTCACCGTCGCGGAGCTGCCCGGCGAGCACCGATTCGCTGGCGATCGCACGCCAGAGCATGCCGAAAAGCACGGGCGCCCGGTCGGCCAGCGGGCGCTTGCGGCCGCGCATCAACCACATCGCCACCGCACGATTGGCCACGCCCCAGATGAAGTCCGAGATCTCGACCTCGTCGACTTCGTCGGTGAGGATGCCACGCTCGCGACCCTCGCGAATCACGCCCAGAAATACCGACATGAGCGCAGGCTGCCGGAAGGTGTCGTCGTCGCGCCAGGTATTGAGATAGACCGAACTGAGTATGATCTGCGCGACCTTCGGATTGCGCTCGAAGTAGTCGAGCAGCACCCAGAACACCTTGCGCAGCCGGTCCTGAAAATTCTCGATGCCCTTGAGGTGATCGATCATCCGGCCGGCCAGATCACCCAGCCAGGTATCCAGACTGGCGAACAGCACGGTCTCCTTGCTGCCGTAGTACTTGTACAGCGTCTGCAGGCTGATACGCGCATCGCGCGCGATGTTTATGAGCTTGACGCGGTGGAACTCGCGCTCGGAGAACAGCTCCAGCGCCGCGGCCTCGATACGTCCGCGCGTCGCCGGGTCCAGCTGGGCGAGCGCGCGCTCGCGTTCCTCGGTCGTTCTCGGGTACCGGTCGATCAACAGTAACCTCCATTACCGCGCCATGCATCGGTAACTTTAGCAACCTGCCGTCCCCGGCCCAAGTTTCGGTAATCCTTCCGACAAATTGCGCACAATCCGAGTCGTGCGCGCGTCGTGCCATATTCCAGCGACGCCATCCTCGTTTTTGATAATCGAAAATACCTTTGTCGCCGTCAATACGGCGGCGTATAGTCAGAGGCCTCGTCAACTGAGTCGACGGACGCGCGATGCGATATTTGATCGCCGCGATCGCCGAGCTCAGCCCGCCAGCAACCGGAGTCGACATGTTTGCCACGCTTTTGAAAAAGATCAACGACGCCCGTCTCCTGCCGAAGATTTCGGACACGGAGCGGCACGCGCTCGAGGCCGGTTCGGTCTGGGTCGACGGCGAGTTCTTCAGCGGTAATCCGGATTTTTCGGCCATGATGGCCGCGGATTACCCGAGCCTGCCCGCCGAAGAGCAGGCGTTTCTCGACGGCCCCGTGGAGGAGCTGCTGCATCGCGTGGACGCCTGGCAGCTGCACGAGACCCGGCGGATTCCCGAGGAGATCTGGTCGTTCCTGCGCGAGCAGGGCTTTTTCGGGCTGATCATTCCGAAGGCGTACGGTGGTTCCGGCTTCTCCGTACTGGGACGCAGCGCGGTGATGATGAAGACCTCCGGCCTGGGACCGGTGGGCACGCTCATCGTCATTCCCAATACCCTCGGCGCGGCGGAACTGCTGATCGCCTACGGCACCGAGGCGCAGAAGAATCACTACCTGCCGGGCCTGGCGCGGGGCGAATACGTGCCCTGTTTCGGCCTCACCGAACCCACTGCGGGATCGGACGCGGCCTCGATCCGCGCCGAGGGCGTGGTCTTCGCCGGCGCGGACGGCGAGCCCCAGATCCGGCTGAACTTCGCCAAGCGCTACATCACGCTCGCACCGGTGGCCAATCTGGTCAGCCTGGCGTTCAACCTGCACGATCCTGACAACCTGCTCGGCAAGGGCGAGCATCCCGGCATCAGCGTCATCCTGCTGGAAAAGGGCATGAAGGGCCTCACGCTCGGCGATCATCACCTGCCGATCTCGGCCTTCGACAACGGCCCGATCATCGGCACGGACGTGGTCGCGCCGGCCAGCGCCATCATCGGCGGGCCCGACAACGCGGGCCAGGGCTGGCGCATGCTCATGGAGCAGTTGTCGGGCGGCCGCGCGGTGTCGCTGCCGGCCAGCGGCGTGGCTTCGGCCAAGCTGAGCGCGGCCGCGACCGGCCCCTACAGCATGGTTCGGGAGCAGTTCGGGATTCCGGTCGGCCGCATGGAAGGCGTCGAAGCCCGGGTGGCGCGTCTCTCCGCGCTGGCCTACACCATGGAGTCGGCGCGCGTGTACGTGTGTGCGGGCGTCGATGCCGGTCATCATCCGCCCGTGATCTCGGCCATCCTCAAGCAGCAGACGACCGAGATCGGACAGCAGCTGGCCATCGACGGCATGGACGTGATGGCCGGTGCCGGCGTCATGCAGGGGCCGAACAACATCCTCGGCGGGGCCTACACAGGCGCGCCGGTGAGCATCACCGTGGAAGGCGCGAACATCCTGACCCGGACGCTGATCATTTTCGGGCAGGGGGCGGTGCGCTGCCACCCCTATGCGCTGAAGACGCTCAACGCGATCGAGGCCGACGATGTCAGCGCCTTCCGCAGCGCCATCGTTGGCTGGCTGGGCCATTCCACGGCCAATTTCTTCCGCGGCCTCGTGCGCGGCCTCACCCGCGGACGCACGGTCAAGAGCCCGGTGGCCGGCGAGACCGCACAGTACTTTCGCAAGCTCGGCTGGGCCGCGTCGCGGTTCGCCTTCCTGACCGATCTGGCCATGTTCCTCATCGGCGGCAAGCTCAAGCAGCGCGGCAAGCTCTCCGGGCGTTTCGCCGACGCGCTGTCGTGGATGCTGTTCGGCCTGACCACGCTGCGTCGCTTCGAAGCCGAAGGCACGAGAAAGGAGGACCTGCCGATCGTGCACTGGGCGCTGCACTACAGTCTGCATCAGGTGCAGCAGGCCTTCGAGGGCATCTATGCCAACTTCGACGTGCCGGTGCTGGGCTGGCTGATGCGGTATCCGGGCCGGTTCTGGCTGCGCATCAACCCGTTGTCCACCGGCCCGAGCGACCGCATGGACCGCGCCGCGGCCGCCGCCATCCAGACCCCGGGCGAGCAGTACGAGCGCGTAGCACTCGCCGGACTCGGCCGGCCGCGGGCCGACGAACCCGGCATGGGTCGCCTGCTGCACGCCTGGAAGTGCGTCAGTGAAGCCCAGGAGCCGACGTTCAAGGTCCGCAAGGCCCTGCACAAGCGCCGGATCGAGGCGGCCGGACTCGTCGAGGCACTCGAGCCCGCGGTCGAGGCCGGCATCATCACCGCCGACGAAGCCGAACAAGTGCGCGCCGCGGAGGCCGCCCGCGCAGAGGCCATCCAGGTCGACGTGTTCCCGGCCGAGGACTACTACCGCGATACACAGGGCGGAGAGGAGACGCAGGCGCCGATGCCCCGGGCCGCGAACGAGTAGCGCCGAGGCGGCACGCCGGCGCCGTCCTCGGGCGGCGCCGGCGTATCTGCGGGCCACCGGCCCGCCTCGAGCGTCGTGACCGGGCGCCGCCAGCGTCCGCGTGGGCAAGCCAGAACGGCCGGTCGGTGCCTGCCGGTTCGGGCGTCGCGATCGGCCGAGCGCACGCGCGCCACAGGCGCGTCGCGGACGGGCGGCAGTGCGATGGCTGCCATGGCAGAATGCGCGCCATGAACAGCGTCGCAGAACCGCCGCGCGTCAACAGCAGCGGCTACACCCTCGGCGAGGAGATCGCCAACGCCATCACCTCGGGCATCGGTACCGCGCTGTCGGTGACCGGGCTGGTGCTGATGGTGGTCTACGCCGCGCTCCACGGCGATGTCTGGCATGTGGTCAGCGTCAGCATATTCGGCGCCACCCTCATCCTCAGCCATCTCAGCTCCACGCTCTATCACGCCATCGCGCCGCCCGGGCCCAAACGAGTACTCAAGGTGTTCGACCATCTGGCGATCTATTTTCTGATCGCCGGAACCTACACGCCGTTCACGCTGGTCAATCTGCGCGGCCCCTGGGGCTGGGGTCTGTTCGTGGCGATCTGGGCGCTGGCCATCGGCGGGGTGCTGATCAAGCTCACGCGGCTCAACGAGATCAAGTACCTGTCCACGGCCTTCTATGTGGCGATGGGCTGGACGGTGGTGCTCGTCATCAAGCCGGTCATCGACAGCGTGGCCTCGGGCGGGCTCTGGCTGCTGGTGGCCGGCGGGCTGTCCTACACGGTGGGCGTGGCCTTCTATGCCTGGGATCGGCTGCCGTACAACCACGCCATCTGGCATCTGTTCGTCATCGGCGGCAGCGTCTGCCACTTCTTCGCCGTGCTGTTCTACGTCATCCCGCTGGCGCCCTCGGCCGCCGCGCTCGTGCAGTAGGCCCGGTGGACGCGACAACGCCGCAATCCGTTCTCGAGTCGGTCTTCGGCTTCGACGTCTTCCGCGGGCGCCAGGCCGAGATCATCGATCACATCTGCGCCGGTCACGACGCGCTGGTGCTCATGCCCACGGGCGGCGGCAAGTCGCTGTGCTACCAGATTCCGGCCCTGGTGCGCGACGGCGTGGCAGTGATCGTCTCGCCGCTGATCGCACTCATGTCCGACCAGGTGGCCGCGCTCGAACAGCTCGGCGTGCGCGCGGCCTTTCTCAACTCGACCCTGGAACCGGGCGCGCAGGCCGAGATCGAGCAGGGCATGCGCACCGGCGCGCTGGACCTCGTCTACATCGCCCCGGAACGGCTGATGCAGCCGCGCACGCTCGAGCTGATCGGCGAGTGCCGGATCGCCCTGTTCGCCATCGACGAAGCCCACTGCGTATCCCAGTGGGGCCACGACTTCCGGCCCGAGTACCGACAGCTGGCCGCGCTGGCCGAGCGCTTCCCGAACGTGCCGCGGGTGGCACTCACGGCCACCGCCGATCTGCCTACGCGGGACGAGATCATCGAACGCCTGCGGCTGGAGAACGCGCCGGTCTTCCTGCACAGCTTCGATCGGCCCAACATCCAGTACCGCGTGGCCGAGCGCGGCAGCGCAAGACAACAGCTGCTCGACTTCATCGAGCGCGAGCATTCCGACGACGCCGGCATCGTCTACTGTCTCTCCCGCCGCAAGGTCGAGGAGACCGCGGAATGGCTGACCGCGCGCGGCAAGACGGCACTGGCCTATCACGCGGGTCTGCCGGCCACGTTGCGCCAGACCCATCAGGCCCGTTTTCTGCGGGAGGAGGGCGTGATCATCTGCGCGACGGTCGCCTTCGGCATGGGCATCGACAAGCCGGACGTGCGCTTCGTCGCGCATATGGATCTGCCCGCGAGCATGGAAGCCTATTATCAGGAGACCGGCCGCGCGGGCCGCGACGGCGAACCGGCCGACGCCTGGATGCTCTACGGCCTGAACGACGTCATCCAGCGCCGCCGGATGATCGAACAGGGCGCGGCCGCCGAAGAGCGCAAGCGCGTCGAGCGACACAAGCTCGACGGCATGCTCGCCTACTGTGAGCTGGCGAGCTGCCGCCGGGTGCACCTGCTGGCCTATTTCGGCGAGGAGACCGACACCGCCTGCGGCAACTGCGACACCTGCCTCAACCCGCCCGAAACCTACGACGCGACCCGCTACGCGCGGATGGCCCTGTCGGCGGTCTATCGCACCGGCCAGCGTTTCGGCACCGGCTATATCGTCGATCATCTGCGCGGCGCGGCCAGCGAACGGGCGACCGAACTCGGCCACGACCGACTCTCGACCTTCGGCGTGGGCACCGATCTGGAGACCAAGACCTGGCGCTCGATCCTGCGCCAGCTCATCGCCCTGGGCTATCTGCGTGTGGATCAGGGCTACGGCGGACTGGCACTGGGCGCGGGCTGCCGGCCGCTGCTCAAGGGCGAGGAGGAACTCGCCCTGCGGGTCGATCGCAGCGCGGCCCGAACCCGGACCCGTCTCAAGAAGGAGCTCCCGCCGATCGAGCTCGAGGACGAACCGCTGTGGGAGGCGCTGCGCAGCCTGCGCATGGAACTGGCGCGTGAACAGGACGTCCCGCCCTACGTCATATTCCACGATGCCACGCTGCGGGAGATGCTCGCGCGGCGGCCCACCGACGTGCGCCAGCTGGCCGACGTGCCGGGCATCGGCGAGAAGAAGCGCGATGCCTACGGGCGCGCGTTCGTGGACGTGATCGCCGAACACACGGGGTGAGCGCGCCGGACCTCAGCGCCCGCGCAGCCAGAGGCCGATACATCGAGGAACGGTGACCTTGGCCGCCCCACGGGCGCTCTCGGCGATCGGCTAGGGCAGCGTGCCCCAACGGAACGTCGGCCGGGTCGCACCGTAGATCGCGTGCGGCGCGTCGCGCGTCCAGGCCCAGAGCTGGTCGCCGTAGTCGTAGTGCCACCACTCGCTCGGCAGATTGACGAAGCCGGCATCGATCATGGCGTGATAGAGCAGGCGTCGGTTGGCGCGGACGTTGCGCTGGCGGGCGTCAGCCGGCCGAGCCTCTTCGAAGGCCCGGGTGTGCGAGGCTTCGGTCATGGTGTCGAAGTCGGTGCCCATGTCGAGCAGGCGGCCGTGCGCGTCCGCGACCGAAAGATCCACGGCGCCGCCGGTCAGGTGATACGGCGGGCTGGCCTGGCTGTCCGCCATCGGCCGCGACACGAACGACTCCGCCCGGCCCCGGGGCGCGTCGGCCTGTTCGCACTCGTCGACGAAGCGCTCGAACAGCCAGCGCTGCAGATCGGCCGGCCGCCAGGTGTCGAACAGAACGAGCCGATACCCGCGCGGCAACGCTTCGGCGGCAGCCAGGAGCCGCGTCCAGACGCCCGTTCGCACGAAACACTCCGGGAGCGCACCCGGCAACCCCTCGAGGTGATAGCGCGGCCGCGCCAGAATCCGATCCGGCGCCAGGCTGGCGGGCACCAGCGGCTCACCGTTGTCCTCGATGGCGAGCGTGCGTATTCGCGGCGTGTCCGGCAGCGGCTGCGATGGAATGGGGCGATCGATCGACATGAATTAAGAAGTTTTCCCTGAAGCCGGTTTCGACCCGACAGGATAATCGAGCCGACCCGCCAAGCGGTTGAGATTCGAGTACAAATGATAGCCGCTCGCAAAAAGAATGATCCGCATTCCCGGGGTTGCGCTTCGCGCACGACACGGTACATTTGGGCTATACAAGCAATTGGGGGCTGCCGCACATGAAGATCACCGTCAACGGGTCGTCACACGAGATCGACGCGCCGGACGACATGCCACTGCTCTGGGCGATCCGCGATCGACTCAAGCTGACCGGCACGAAGTACGGCTGCGGCGTCGCCCAGTGCGGCGCCTGCACGGTCATGGTCGACGGTCAGCCCAAGCGTTCCTGCGTCACACCGCTCAAGTTCGCGGCCGGACACGACATCACCACGATCGAAGGCATGGACGGCGCCGAGTTCGAGGCGATCCAGACGGCCTGGCGGGCGATCGACGTGCCGCAGTGCGGTTTCTGCCAGTCCGGCCAGGTGATGACCGCGACCGCGCTGCTCAAGGAAAAGCCCGCGCCCAGCGATACCGACATCGACAACGCTCTGGCCGGCAACATCTGCCGCTGTGCCACCTATGTGCGCATCCGCCAGGCCGTGCGCGACGCCGCCGACACACTGGAGGCGTAAGTCATGAGCGTGACAACGACATCCCTGAGTCGGCGCGATTTCCTGCGCAGCGCGGCGTGGGGCAGCGCCGGGCTGGTCATCGCCATGGCGCTGCCGGGCCGCGGGCGCGCCGCGACCATGGACACGCAGGCGGCGAATTCCTCTTTGATCGCCTCGGACGCTGCCGGCTTCGCGCCCAATGCGTTCGTGCGCATCGCCCCCGACGACACCGTGACCGTTCTCATCAAGCACATCGAGTTCGGCCAGGGCCCGTTCACCGGCCTGTCCACGCTGGTCGCCGAGGAGCTCGACGCCGACTGGTCGCAGATGCGCGCGGCCAGCGCGCCGGCCAACGCCGAGCTCTACAAGAACTTCGCCTTCGGCATGCAGGGCACGGGCGGCTCGACCGCGATCGCCAACTCCTACATGCAGATGCGCAAGGCGGGCGCGACCGCGCGGGTCATGCTCGTACAGGCCGCCGCCGAGCAGTGGTCGGTCCCGGTCGGCGAGATCAGCGTCGACAAGGGCCGGATCAGCCATGCCGGCAGTGACAAGTCCGCCGGCTTCGGCGAGTTCGCGGAAGCCGCGGCCAAGCTCGATCCGCCGGAGGATGTGGCCCTCAAGAAAGCCGGCGACTTCCGGCTGATCGGCACCGACGTGCCGAAGCTCGACACGAACATCAAGACCAACGGCGAAGCGCTGTTCACGCAGGATCTGCACCACGACGACATGCTCACGGTCGTGGTCGCGCATCCGCCGCAGTTCGGTGCGACGATGAAGTCGGTCGATGCGAGCGCGGCGAAATCCACCCCGGGGGTTGTCGATGTGCAGCCGATTCCGACCGGCATCGCCGTCTACGCACAGGACACCTGGTCGGCCCTGCAGGGTCGGCGCGCGTTGAAGGTGAGCTGGGACACGGCCAGGGCCGAAACCCGCTCGACCCGCGAAATCACCGACGCGTATCGCCAGCGCGCGCAACAACCCGGCAGGAAGGCCGCGAGCCGCGGCAAGCCCGAGCAGGGCGGCGACGGCTTGGCCAAAACGCTGACAGCGGAATACAGCTTTCCCTATCTCGCCCATGCGCCGATGGAAACGCTGGACTGCGTCATCCATGCGAAGGACGGCGCGGTCGAAAGCTGGTTCGGCTCGCAGCTGCAGACCGGCGACCAGGGCACGATGGCGGAAATCCTCGGGGTGAAACCCGCGCAGGTCAGCATCCATACCATGTATGCCGGCGGCAGCTTCGGCCGTCGCGCCCAACCCGGCAGCCCCTTCGCCGCCGAGGCCGCCCATGTCGCAAAAGCACATGCCAAGTCCCGGCCGCTCAAGCTCGTCTGGACGCGGGAGGATGATATCCAGGGCGGCTGGTACCGGCCGCTGAACGTGCACCGGCTGTCCGGCGGCGTCGACGCCGACGGCAACGTCGCGCTCTGGGACCAGACCATCGTCGGCCAGTCCATATTCAGCGGCAGCGCCTTCGCCGCGATGATCAAGGACGGCATCGACCCGTCGTCGGTGGAGGGCGCGGAGGATCTGCCCTACGGCATCCCGAACTTCCGCGTCACCCTGCACGACGGCGAGGCCGGCGTGCCCATCCTCTGGTGGCGCTCGGTCGGCCATACGCATACCGCTTACTCCACCGAGACCTTCGTCGACGAACTGCTGGAGATGGCCGGCAAGGGTCCGGTCGAGGGCCGGCTGGCCCTGCTCGGCGAGCATCCGCGCCACGCCGGCGTGCTGAAGGCCGTCGCCGATCTCGCCGGCGGGCTGGACGCGTCCGAATCGGGCCGCGCTCGTGGCGTGGCCGTGCACAAGTCGTTCGGCAGCTACGTGGCGCAGATCGCCGAGGTGTCACAGAACGAGGACCGAACGCCGAAAGTACACAAGGTCTGGTGCGCGGTGGACTGCGGCGTGGCCGTCAATCCCAACGTCATCCGCGCGCAGATGGAAGGCGGCATCGGCTTCGGCCTGGGGGCCGCGCTCTACAACGAGATCACGCTGGAAGAGGGCGGTCGCGTCGCTCAGGCGAACTTCGACCGCTACCGGTCGCTGCGTATCCACGAGATGCCGGACGTCGAGGTGACCATCGTCACGTCGGACGAAGACCCGACCGGCGTGGGCGAGCCCGGCGTGCCGCCCATCGCCCCCGCGCTCGCCAACGCATGGCGCCGGCTCACCGGCGACGCCATCCGTGATCTCCCGTTCGTGAAAATCTCATGAGGATGCCGGCCGTCGTGAATATCGTCCGAACCGCCAGTCTCGCCGCCGTGCTCGGTGTCGCTCTGCTGGGCAACGCCCAGGCCACCGAAATCGACGCCGATCAGCAGCTCAAGGGCCCGGAGGCGTTCGAGCACATCGAAGACGAAACCGAACGCTCCCGCGCCATGTTCAAGGAGGCCGGCAAGGTCATCCAGCATCCGCGCTGCGTGAATTGCCACCCGGTATCCGACACCCCGCGCCAGGGCATGGACATGCGCCCGCACGAACCGCCGGTCGTACGCGGGCCCGACAACCACGGCGCGCCGGGCATGGTCTGCAGCACCTGCCACCAGCCCGAGAACGTCGACTCGGCCGGCAACGGCGTGCCCGGCAACCCGAACTGGCATCTCGCACCGCGCTCGATGGCCTGGTACGGCAAGTCACTCGCCGAGATCTGCACCCAGATCAAGGACCAGGACCGCAACGGCGGCATGGACATGGACGAACTGATCCATCACATGGCCGAAGACAGCCTGGTCGGCTGGGGCTGGAACCCGGGCGGCGACCGCACGCCGGTGCCCGGCACGCAGGAAAAGTTCGGCGAGCTGTTCGCCGCCTGGGCGCATTCCGGGGCCCATTGTCCCGCGGAATGAATACAGGTTGATTTTTAGTCGTTCAAAGTAGTCGCTTTTTGAGCGGCGTAGCCTGGGGTTTGCGCACCAGCAAGAACGTCGTCGTTTTTGACGAAATAGATCGCCGACAACGAGGTTTAGTCTTACCGCCGACCATTGGCTGTCGCCCTGTGCCTGAGTCGGCTATCGGCCCCAAAGCGGCCGTTCAGTTTCTTAAATCGCACTCCGCTTTGCTTCAAGGCTTATGACGCGCTCGCTATCGTGGCTGATGAACAGATGGATCACTCTGGTGTTCAGGTGAACTTAACGCGCTTGCGTCGAGTTGTCTGACCGGCGCCAAGCGCTGGGGCAGCCGTCTCTGTCGAAATCAGGAAGCGTCGATTGGTCCCCGTTAGCGCAGGCCATGAACGCCTCGGTGACGCTCGTCGGCGCCCGCGTCGCCAGGCTGACGCCGACAAAGATAAGGGTGCTCATGGGCAGCCCCCAGACCCCGGAGGGCAGACCGAAAAAATCGACGCCGCTGAGTTCGCTGACGAGCACACCGAGACCGGTGATTATCATACTCGCGAGCACCCCGGCAGCCGTGCCGCGGCGCCAGAAAAACGCGCCGATGATGGCGGGCACGACCACCACCAGCCCGCTTGAGGCCGCAACCGAGAGAATCACGATCAGATCAAGCTGAAGTTCGGCAAACAGGAAAGCGGCCAGCGCGATAACCGGGATGACCCGCTGACCGACCTTGAGCTGGGCGCTCTCGGAAACGGTGATTCGGCGGTTGGCGTACACGTCGCGCGCCAGCATCGCGGACAGCGTCAGCATGATCGAGTCGATGGTCGACACTGCAGCGGCAAGAATGCCGACCATCACGATCACGCCCAGCACCGGCGGCACGTAGTCCGAGGCCAGCAGCGTCGGGGTAGCCTGATCCGCGTTGGCCAGCCCCGGAAACGCCACAACCGCGGCCAAGCCCCAGATCACTGCAACCAGTGTGTAAATCAGACCGAAAACCATGAAACCCAGAATCAGGCGTCGCATGGCAGTCAGCGAGGCCGGCATGAACAGCCGCTGGCTGACCTGCGGATTCGACAAACTGAAGAAGAACCACGGCATGGTCAGACCGATAAAAGTCAACAGCGTGAACCGGCCGTTGCCGGGCACTGCCAGCATTTCGGGATGATCGCGCGCCAGCGAGGCAAACAGCGCGCCGAATCCGCCGAGAGCTTCGACGACGACGATCGCGACCAGCGTTGCCGCCACGATCATGAACGCTGCCTGCAGCGCGTCGGTCCACATCACCGAACGGATGCCCGAAATCCAGGTGAACACCACTGCCAGCGTGGTCGCGACCACCGTACCGGTGGTAAACGAAATCGCGCCATCGGTCATGCCGGATAGGAGATAGCCCACGCCCGCAAGCTGCACTGCGGCGTAGGGGATGAGAAACAGGCAGCTGGTGAGCGTGACCACCACCGACACCGCCCGGCTTTGATACCGGTAGCCCAGCATCTCGCTGGGCGTGACGAAGCCGTAGCGTCGCCCGACCGCCCAGAAACGCGGCCCGAATACGGAAATCAGCGACACACCGGCGAAATAAACGATCTCGAAACCGAATGCGCCGATGCCGCCGGCGTAGGTCAGTCCGGCCAGACCGACCAGCATGAATGCGCTGTAGGTGGTTGCACTGTAGCTGAGCGCGGAGACTATACCGCCCATGCGACGACCGCCCAGAAAATATGCGCTCATATCGCTGGCCGCACCCGAGCGCGCGGCCCAGGCGGTCACGAGCGCGATCAGTAGATAGAGGCCGATGGCGAGCCAGATCAGGCCACTACTCATGGAGTTCTCGATCGTCGTTAAAATCGCGCGTGATCAATACGTTGACGGCTAACACGGCTATCCCAATAAGCGTCCAGACCAGAAAACTGCCGTACCACGCATGAACGTCGCGAAGCGGCCCGTAGGGCAATACAAAGGCAACGACGACCAGTGCCCAGACGGCCCAGACCCAGCGGCTTGTTCGCATGGCGCTCCTCGTCCGTTGCATGCTCCGCGCCTCTACCTTACAGGCACGGCAAGCGAGCAACTGCCTTGCCGGACAGCTGCGGCAATACCCCTATCGGGTAGCGCGCTTGACGGCCGTATCAGCTCTCCAAATCCATGATGATGGGCTTCGGTTTCAGCGGTTAGCGACCCATAGCAGACCTAAGCCGAGATCAAAACCTTGAAGGCCGCCGCACCGAAACCCAGCGCGAACACGCCTGAAAAGAATCGACGGCTTCGTTTATAGAACGACGAGATTCGCGCATCCGAGAACAGCAGTGCGTAACCAAAGAAGATCAGGCTGCTTTGAATGAGCAACGCCAACACGACGATTGCGAGGCTGAGTAGGCTCGTGTCGGCTGGTAGCGCAATCGCGTAGATCGACGCGAAGAACAGAATGGCCTTGGGGTTGGTCAGATGGATCAGTAGTCCGCGTTGGTACGCCTGTAGTCCACCAAGACGATCCGTTCGAGCGTTTGCCGACACGCCGCGGTTCCATATTGCCACCTGGGCCGATTTGACAGCCAGCCAGAGCAAGTAGCCCGCCCCGAGGTACCTCACGATATCCAGTACCCATGGGTACGCTTTCATCAGCGCGCCAAGCCCGAAAGCCGCGCTGGCAGACCAGAACAACGAGCCGGTCACGATGCCGGCTGCTAATGCCAGACCCGCATGTCGCCCCGACCCGAGCGACGTATCGGCGATCGATAGCGACGCCGGGCCGGGGCTGGCCGTGACCATGAATGCCGACGTGAGAATGAAAATCAGGTTCGATAGCTGCATGCCGGGATACGAATTGAGCGGGTGATCTCGTATCGAGCACCGCACGATTCGTTGTCGAGTTATTCGAGGTTCAGCGCGTTCAGCACGTCATCGAGCGCACGCCGCCCCGTGTCATCGAGCGTCTGCAGCGGCCGGGGAAGACAATCGGGCCCGACCAGGCCGAGCTGTTCGGCCGCCGTCGCAATGACCCGCAGGCTACCGCCATGTTGTTTGTAGAGCATCCAGAATGGCGCCAGCGCATCGCAGCGCTGTGCCGCCTCGACGGCGTCGCCGGCCTGAGCGGCACGCGTGATCGCCAAGGCCGGCTCGGGAAACAGGCCGCCGATTACCGAATACCAGGCGTCGCAGCCCGCATTCAGTCCGCGCGCAGCGAACGCGTCGCCGCTTACACCGACGGTAACGTGTTTCGGGATCCCTGCTTTCAAGCGCTCGACACGCGCCGCGGCCTCGGCCGGGTCGTCGGGAACGCCCGGAATCTTGATCGAGCCGATATGCGGCAACTGGGCGATCTCGGCATGTAGCGTGTCCGAGAACGTAAAACGCGTCGTCGTCGGGTTGTCGTAGACACAGATCGGGACATCGACCGAGCGCGCGACTGTTTCGTAGAGCGTGAGCACTTCACCGTCCCGCAGCGGCTGATACGACATGGGCGGCAGCAGTAAACCATCGGCCCCGGCTTCTTGCGCGTCTTCGGCGTATGCCAACACCTCGTCGGTCGTCAGCGCGCCCACGCCGATAACGACCGGGGTGTTGACCGCGTGCTCGACAGCCAACCGCGTGATGCGCGCGCGCTGGTCAGCCTGCAGATACGCATAATTGCCGGTCGATCCCAGCGCACAGATCGAATCGACCTCTGCCGAAACCAGCCGTTTAATCAACCGGATGAAAGCGGATTCATCGATACCGTCACGCCCCAGCGGGCTCAATGGAAAAGCGCTTAGACCGGTAAACATAAATATCCTGCAATGCGTGGGGTGGCCTGAATCGATACGGCGATACTGCGTTGAACTAGACTGTCCTGGAACAGGCTCTATATTGTCCTATGACAAAATGAAAATCCAGGGTTCCACGACAGAAGAAATTGTTGCCAGTATTCGATCGTCGATCGGTACCGGCGTATTTCGGCCCGGCGATCACCTGCCGGTCGTGCGACAGCTGGCCATCGAACTCGGCGTGAATCGCAACACGGCGGCCGCGGCCTATCGACGCTTGACTGAAGCGAGGCTGGTGGTGAGCGAAGGCCGGCGCGGTACACGGATCGCAGCGCCGCCCAGCGCCGGTGAGCAGGAAGGCCTCAGCGCGCACACGACGCTGATCGACTGGGCCGATGGCAATCCGGATCCTGCCTGTCTTCCGGATATGAACCAGATCGCGCGCAAGTGTGAATTTGTCCATGCGCTTTATGGCGAGGACACCCTCGACGCCGAGCTGCGTCGATATGCGACCGCGTGGTTTTGTAATGATTGCCCGTCGGACGACTTCGGTTATCTGGTGACGCATGGTTGTGTTGATGCCATCGAGCGCCTCGCGCGTGCGCAATTGCTCCCCGGCGATCAAGTCGCCGTGGAAGATCCCTGTTATTTGGGCACGATCAACGCTTTGCGCCTGTCCGGCATGCATCCCAGGGGCGTAAGTATCGATGGGGCGGGGATCCGCCCCGATGCGCTGCGTTCGGCTCTGGAAAACGGGGCACGCGCGGTTCTGATCACGGCGCGCGCACAAAATCCGACTGGAGCCAGCCTGACGAGCGATCGCGCCCGTGAGATCGCGCAGGTTCTAGCGGATTACCCCGACGTGCTGGTGATCGTGGACGATCACTTCGCGCTGTTGGCGGCCACGCCCTATCGATCACCGATTCCCGAATCGACGACTCGCTGGGCCGTGATTCGATCCTTGGCAAAGGCTCTGGGCCCAGATATTCGATTAGCACTGCTGGCTTGTGATGCCGCAACGGCCGGGCGGTTGCAGGCGCGGCTGGCGCCCGGCATGACATGGGTGAGTCATTTCCTGCAAACCTTGGCCAGTCATTGTCTGAACTCGAGCGAGATAGAACAGACACTTGAACGAGCAAAAGCCCAGTACGCCCACGGGCGCAACGAATTGATGGCAGCGCTTTCACGCCATGCGATCGAAGCCCCCGTGACCATCGACGGCCTTAACGTGTGGATACCGCTGCCCTGCGATGCGGAATATGTGGTGAACGCCATGGCCAAGCGCGGGTGGCTTGTTCGGTCTAGTACCGCATACGACGTTCAGAAGCATAATCAGGCGATTCGCGTCACGATCTCCCGTGTGCAACAAAGCGAGATCATGAGCTTTTCAACTGACCTAAGTTCTGTCATCCGGACGAGAGACCGTAACGGCCTATAGAGTCCGCTATTGGCCTTGGATTCAATGGATCGACGCAACGACACGTTGATACCGCTCGGCCGGCGTTTCGTAATCTAGTGTTTTACGCGGTCGCTCATTGAGGTTTCTCGCGACGGTGTCGAGCTCAGCCTGGGAAAATGCGGTGAGGCACATACCTTTCGGGAAATACTGGCGCAGTAACCCGTTGGTATTTTCGTTTGATCCCCGCTGCCAAGGATGGTGTGGGTCGCAAAAGCAAACCTGAATATCGGTCGCCAGCGTGAAGCGTTGATGGGCAGCCATCTCTTTGCCTCGATCCCAAGTCAACGAGCGATACAGTTGCTGGGGTAGCCGACGCGCATTTTCGATCAAGGCGTCGACGACCGTCGCAGTATCCTTACGATCGATCTTCACGAGCATGACGTAACGTGTGTGTCGCTCGACGAGCGTCGCGATCTGGCTGTTCTTGCTGCCGAATAATAGGTCGCCTTCCCAATGCCCAGGTACGGCTCGGTCGTCGACCGACGCCGGTCGCTCGCTGATCGAGACCGTACCGGTGATCCGCCCGTGATTATCCGTTTTCTGCGTATGGTGACGAGAACGCCGCATCGCCCGGGTACGACGTAGATGGGCGAGCAACTCCTTCTTGAGCGCGCCACGGGATTGGATGAACAACGTGCGATAGATTGTTTCGTGCGACACCTGTCGGCTCGGGTCGTCGGGATAGGTGCGCTTCAGCCAGCCTGCGATCTGCTCTGGAGACCATTGTTTCTGCAGTTTTGCGGCAACTTCACGGGCTAATCGGTCGTGCATACCCAGCTTACAGGGCTTGGGACGAGATGCCCGACGCCACGCGGCCTGATCGGCTACCGTTGCCCGATACTGGGCTGTCCCACCGTTGCGTCGAATCTCGCGGCTGATCGTCGATGGCGCTCGCGACAATCCGCAGGCAATCGCGCGAATCGAATGGCTCAGCGCGATGCCGCGTGAAATTTCTTCGCGTTCGGCCAGACTCAGTGCGCGCGCAGCGCGACTCCGGCTAGGCGGGCGAATTCCACCCGAGGCTGCGATAATGCCTCGTACCGACGTGTGGTACCGATTGAACAGCTGGGCGATCTGATGGAGCGACTCGCCTCGCTGCCAACGATCCCACATCTCAGCTTTCTGGCTCTCCGTGTACTGAATTCGCGTTCTATATTGCATCGGGTAGACACTCCTGCTTCATCTGTTAGCAGTGTGTTGCATCGATACGTTGAATCCAGAGCCGATAGCAGACTGGGGCCCGAAGTAAATTGGCAACGTTCCCGTCTATATAACTGGCTAGCCGAATCCGGCAGCCAACTCCGCCGCCTCCCGAATCGCCCGCTTGGCATCCAGTTCCGCCGCCAGATTGGCGCCGCCGATGATATGCGTCTTCATCCCGCGGGCGCCCAGCGCGTCGGCGAGATCGCGGCGGGTTTCCTGGCCGGCGCAGATGACGACGGTATCCACGTCCAGCAGTCTCGGCTCGTCGTTCACGCGGATATGCAGGCCTGCCCCGTCGATGCGTTCGTAGGCAACGCCGCCGAGCATGTGTACGCCCTTGTGTCGGAGCGAGGCGCGGTGCGCCCAACCGCTGGTCTTGCCCAGGCCCTTGCCGGGCTTGGCGTCGGTGCGCTGCAGCAGCCAGACCTCGCGCAGTGACGGCTCGGGGTCCGGCTCCACAAGGCCGGATTCATTGGTCAGCGTGGGGTCCACACCCCATTCGTCGAAGAATTTCTGCTTGTCCTCGGCGGGCGAGGGTCGGGTGTGGGTGAGGAATTCGCTCACGTCGAAACCGATCCCGCCGGCGCCGATCACGGCCACGCGGGGGCCGGCTTCGACGCGGCCGTGGATAACGTCGATATAGGAGGCGACGCGGGCGTGCTCGATGCCGTCGATAGCCGGTGTACGCGGATTGACGCCGGTGGCGATCACGATGTCGTCGAAGCCCATGGCGACGAGATCATCCGCCTCGATTAGCGTGTCGAGGCGCACATCGACCTTCAGCCGTTCCAGCTTGCGCGCGTAGTAGCGCAGCGTTTCGTAGAACTCTTCCTTGCCGGGGATCTTCTTGGCCATGTTGAACTGGCCGCCGATCTCGCTGGCGCTGTCGAACAGCGTGACCCGGTGCCCGCGTTCTGCCAGACGCGTGGCCGCCTCCAGGCCGGCCGGGCCGGCGCCGACCACGGCGACGTCGCGCGCGGTCTTGGCGGGCGGGAAGTTGAGCGTCGTTTCATGCCCGGCACGCGGGTTGACCAGACAGCTCGCACGTTTCCACTGGAAAGTGTGGTCGAGACAGGCCTGGTTGCAGGCGATGCAGGTGTTGATTTCGTCCGCGCGCTCGGTCGCGGCCTTGTTCACGAACTCGGGGTCGGCGAGGAACGGGCGCGCCATCGAGACCATATCCGCCGTGCCGTCGGCGAGCAGCGACTCAGCCACGTCCGGCATGTTGATGCGGTTGGTGGTACACAGGGGCAGGGCGACTTCGCTCTTGAGCTTTTTCGTGACCCAGGCAAAAGCCGCACGCGGCACCCGCGTGACGATGGTGGGAATGCGCGCCTCGTGCCAGCCGATGCCGGTGTTGATGATCGTCGCGCCGGCGGCTTCCACGGCCTTGGCCAGGCGCACGATTTCGTCCCAGCGCTGGCCGTTCTCGACCAGATCGAGCATGGACAGGCGATAGATGAGGATGAAATCCGGGCCCAGCGCCTTGCGGATGCCTTCGACGATCTCGACTGCGATCCGCTGGCGGTTTTCGACGCTACCGCCGTATTCGTCGTCGCGGTCGTTCACGCGCTCCACGAGAAACTGGTTGATCAGATAGCCCTCGGAGCCCATCACCTCGACGCCGTCGTAGCCGGCCTCGCGGGCCAGCTCCGCGCAGCGGATATAGTCGCGGATCGTGCTCTTCACCCCGGCGGTGGTCAGGCGCTTCGGCTTGTAGGCCGTGATCGGCGACTTGCGATCGGAGGCGGACACGATGAACGGGTGATAGCCGTAGCGCCCCGCGTGCAGGATCTGCATGCAGATCTTGCCGCCTTCGGCATGCACCGCCCTGGTGATCTTGCGGTGCGGCCAGACGTGCAGGCGGTGCGACATCTGGCCTGCCATCGGTGACACCCAACCGGCCACGTTGGGGGCGATCCCGCCGGTGACGATCAGCTCCACGCCGCCGGCCGCGCGCTCGGCGAAATAGGCGGCGAGCTCGTCGTAATGCCAGAAGAAATCCTCCATGCCGGTATGCATGGACCCCATCAGCACCCGGTTCCTGAGCTGCGTGAACCCCAGGTCGAGCGGTTCGAAGAGTTTCGGGTAATGCGGGTGGGTCATGGCGATGCCTGGCGGGTCAATTGGAAAAGTATAACTTTCACAAGCGGATGATCGGGATTACCGCGCCCGCCGCGCCGCCGACGGTTCGTGATTGTCGCGCCGGCGGGGCTGTGCCAATGTCGAGATCATAAGAAAAGGAGGAGAGGCGCATGATCACGATCGACTCGCACGTCAGAGAGATCGAGCGCGTCACCGCGGGTGCGGACAGTGGTCGCGATCCGGCGGTCGTGCAGTCCTGGCTGCGCTGTGTGAACGACTACAAGCTCGACCCGGCGGACGCCCAGGACGCCTATATCGTGCCCGAGGCCAAGCTGCGCGAACATCAGGCCCAAGCCGAGGACATCATCCGCATCAGCCGTTCCGGCGTGGCCTCGCTGTTCGAACAGGTCTCGGAACAGAACTATGTCGTCATGCTCGCCGACGCCCGCGGCGTGACGGTCGACTATCTCGGGCATCCGCGACTGGACAGCCAGCTTCGGCAGGCCGGACTGTATCTGGGCGCGGAATGGAGCGAGAACCGGGCGGGCACGTCGGCGATGGGCGCCTGTCTGGTCAGCGGCGAGCCGGTGACGATCCACCAGGACGATCACTTCGACCCCACACACATCGGCCTGACCTGCACCGCTGCACCGGTCTTCGACACCCTGGGCGAACTCGTCGCCGTGCTCGACATCTCCCAGCTGCGCTCGCCGGAGTCCAAGACCAGCCAGCAGCTCGCCCTGCATCTGACGCGCAACACCGCACGCCGCATCGAACTGGCCAACCTGGTGGCCCGCGCCCGTCGCGAGTGGGTGCTGCGCCTGTCGCAGTCCCCGGATTTCATCGACATCGACCCCGATGCCGCCGTATCGCTCGACGCCCGCGGGCGCATCAGCGGTGTCACCCACGGCGGACTCGGCGCGCTCGCGCGGGCGACGGGACTGCGTTTCAACACCGCGGACACGCTCATCGGCCAGCCCATATCACGCTTCTTCGATATCGGGATCGACGACCTGCCGCAGTACATGCGCGGCCAGAGTGCGGGCGAGCGGGTCCTCAACGCCGGCGGCGAGCCGGCCCTGTTCGCCAGTGCGATCTCACCGGCCGCACCGCGTCGCCGCGGCGTAACGACGCCGCCGGCCGAGCCGTCACCGGCGCTGGCCGCACTCAGCCACGGCGATGAGGCCATGGCCGCGCTACAGCGGCGCGCCGCCCGCCTCGCCGTGCGCGATATTCCCATTCTCATCCAGGGCGAAACCGGCACTGGCAAGGAGTGGCTGGCCCGGGCGATCCACGACACCGACCGGGCCGAGGGGCGCTTCGTCGCCGTGAACTGCGCGGCCCTGCCCGAACAGCTGATCGAGTCGGAGCTGTTCGGCTATGTGCCCAACGCCTTCACCGGCGCCGATCGTCGCGGCAAGACCGGGCTGATCGCCGCAGCCGACGGTGGCACGCTGTTTCTGGACGAAATCGGCGACATGCCGCTGGCCTTGCAGACGCGCCTGCTGCGCGTGCTCTCGGAAGGTGAGGTCACGCCGGTCGGCGGCCTGGAGCCGAAACCGGTGCGCCTGCGCCTGATCTCCGCCACCCACCGCGCGCTGGCCGACCACGTGGCCGCGGGCCGTTTCCGCGAGGATCTCTACTACCGCTTGAACGCAGCCACGCTGCGGTTGCCGGCGCTGCGCGACCGCCGCGACTTCGACGCGCTGGTCGACCGCATGCTGGAGGGCCTCGCCGAGCGCTACGACGCGCGCTACAGGCTCGCGCCCTCGGCCCGCCGGGCGCTGTCGCGTCACCACTGGCCGGGCAACCTGCGCGAACTGCAGAACAGCCTCGACGTCGCCGCCGCACTCGCCGACGAGGGGCTCATCGGCCCCGACGAGCTGCCCGAGACGGTCCGCGACAGTGCGGACCGTGACACGGCGTTGGCACGCCGTCTGGCCGACCACGGCGGCAACGTCTCGGCGCTGGCTCGCAGCATGGGCGTTGACCGATCCACCATCCACCGGCGGCTGAAACGGGGCGCGGGCTAGGGCGATGGCGTAACGCCACAGGTGTTGCATCGACTGTGGCACCACGAGTACTAACAACCTCGCAGTTCGGCGATAGATCTATAAAAATCAAAGGTCTAAAACGCCGGCACGGGCATTGCTCGGCGACTGCACAACACCCGCCGGTCCGGCGGGTGCGGGGGGGGG
>NZ_AYKF01000047.1 GCF_003732545.1 Salinisphaera orenii subsp. halophila YIM 95161
AGCAGTTCTTCGTCGTCGACCATGTCGGCCTTGTTCAGGTACACGACGATGAACGGGACGCCGACCTGGCGCGCCAGCAGGATGTGCTCGCGCGTCTGCGGCATCGGGCCGTCCGCGGCCGAGACCACCATGATCGCGCCGTCCATCTGGGCGGCACCGGTGATCATGTTCTTGACGTAGTCGGCGTGACCCGGGCAGTCGACGTGCGCGTAGTGGCGCGCCTCGGATTCGTACTCCACGTGCGAGGTCGAGATGGTGATCCCGCGCGCCTTCTCTTCCGGCGCCTTGTCGATCATGTCAAAGGCCGACAGCTCCGAACCGAACAA
>NZ_AYKF01000048.1 GCF_003732545.1 Salinisphaera orenii subsp. halophila YIM 95161
AGCAGTTCTTCGTCGTCGACCATGTCGGCCTTGTTCAGGTACACGACGATGAACGGGACGCCGACCTGGCGTGCCAGCAGGATGTGCTCGCGCGTCTGCGGCATCGGGCCGTCCGCCGCCGAGACCACCATGATCGCGCCGTCCATCTGGGCGGCACCGGTGATCATGTTCTTGACGTAGTCGGCGTGGCCCGGGCAGTCGACGTGCGCGTAGTGGCGCGCCTCGGATTCGTACTCCACGTGCGAGGTCGAGATCGTGATCCCGCGCGCCTTCTCTTCCGGCGCCTTGTCGATCATGTCAAAGGCCGACAGCTCCGAACCGAACAA
>NZ_AYKF01000049.1 GCF_003732545.1 Salinisphaera orenii subsp. halophila YIM 95161
CTGGCGCTGGGGCTGACCGGCGGCGGCGGGTCGATCTTCGCCGTGCCATTGTTGATCTACGGCCTGGACGTGGCGCCGGCGAGCGCGGTGGCGATCTCGCTCGGCGCGGTGGCGATCACGGCCGCCTTCGGTGCCGCCGAAGGGCTGTATCGCGGCGTGGTCGAGCTGCGCGCGGCGCTGATCTTCGCGGTCGCCGGCATGCTGGCCGCGCCGCTTGGCGTCTATATCGGCGGTCGGGTCAGCGATACGCTGGTGGTGCTGTCGTTCGCGGCGCTCATGGCGGTGGTCGCGGT
>NZ_AYKF01000050.1 GCF_003732545.1 Salinisphaera orenii subsp. halophila YIM 95161
CTGGCGCTGGGGCTGACCGGCGGCGGCGGGTCGATCTTCGCCGTGCCATTGTTGATCTACGGCCTGGACGTGGCGCCGGCGAGCGCGGTGGCGATCTCGCTCGGCGCGGTGGCGATCACGGCCGCCTTCGGTGCCGCCGAAGGGCTGTATCGCGGCGTGGTCGAGCTGCGCGCGGCGCTGATCTTCGCGGTCGCCGGCATGCTGGCCGCGCCGCTTGGCGTCTATATCGGCGGTCGGGTCAGCGATACGCTGGTGGTGCTGTCGTTCGCGGCGCTCATGGCGGTGGTCGCGGT
>NZ_AYKF01000051.1 GCF_003732545.1 Salinisphaera orenii subsp. halophila YIM 95161
CCCCGAAAAGGTCGAGATCGAGCGCGGCAACGACGTGGCCGAAAACGTCGCGATGGTCGCCCCCAGCGTGTTCGCGCAGTTCGTGTTCACGTTCGTGCTGCTGTTCTTTCTGCTCGCCTCGGGCGACATGTTCTACGAAAAGATCGTGCACGTGCTGCCGACCTTTCACGACAAGCGACGGGCAGTGAAGCTCGTCCACAGCGCGGAGCGCAAGCTGTCGCGCTATCTGCTGACGATCACGGTGATCAACTTCAGCCTGGGCGTCGTCATCGGCCTGACGATGTTCATGCT
>NZ_AYKF01000052.1 GCF_003732545.1 Salinisphaera orenii subsp. halophila YIM 95161
ACCGCAACGTACCGGCTGCCACCCGAGTACGCCGCGGTGCTGACACCCGCCGCCGGGCCGGACAACCTCGCCCAAACGGCGGTGTTCATCCCGCTGATGGCGCAGGTCGAGGACCAGGCCGTCGACTGCTTTGCCAACGGCGGTGGCATCCCGTACTCGGCCTACCCGCGCTTCCAGCAAGTGATGGCGGAAAGCAGTGACGCCATTCACGATACCGCCTTGGTCGAGGCCATCGTGCCCACGGTGCCCGGTCTG
>NZ_AYKF01000053.1 GCF_003732545.1 Salinisphaera orenii subsp. halophila YIM 95161
ATACAGCCAGCCTTCGGCGGTCCGGATATAGGTGATGTCGGTCACCCACTTCGTGTTGGGTTCGAGCGCGACGAAGTCGCGCTCGAGATGATTACGCACATGCGTCGGCCGATCGCCGGAAGGCTCGGCCCGCCAACGCCGCCGCTGCGGGATACCCTGGAGACCGTTGATGGCCATGAGTCGAGCCACCCGATTGCGGCTGACGGTCTCGCCCTCGAACTGCAGCGTCTCGGTAATCCGCGGTGCACCGAA
>NZ_AYKF01000054.1 GCF_003732545.1 Salinisphaera orenii subsp. halophila YIM 95161
ACGGCGTGCGCTCGAACGCATGGGCCTGCCCAGCGCGCTCGCCTCGGTGGGGATCGTGTCTCTCTTGCTGGGGCTGTTCATGATGCTAGCGGTGGCGCTTGCCATGCCGATCACGCAGTGGGTGGATAACGCGCCGTCGATCCAGCGCAACATCGAGACGCAGGTCAACGACATCTCGCGCTCGTTCAGCGAGCTGCTGGAGGCCAACAAGGCGCTTCAGGAGATGACGGAAGGCGAGGAGGAGATCGGCGC
>NZ_AYKF01000055.1 GCF_003732545.1 Salinisphaera orenii subsp. halophila YIM 95161
CAAGGTCGCCCCCGGTAGTCTGGTGTCGCTTCAGCATGCGCTCGACGACGCTGAACGACTCTGTCGTCGACTAGAGCCGAAACAAGCAGATAGAGGCGGTAAAGTCCGAAGACCGAAGCGGCTGCGTGATGTCGCATCAACTACGTTATGCGCCAGCTCGCTGCCGCTTCGTACTATCATGCTTTTTCGCCTTTATCTACTGCAAATTCGTCGCTATCGCCTCTAAGTTCTTGCGTCGATTAGCGC
>NZ_AYKF01000056.1 GCF_003732545.1 Salinisphaera orenii subsp. halophila YIM 95161
CAAGGTCGCCCCCGGTAGTCTGGTGTCGCTTCAGCATGCGCTCGACGACGCTGAACGACTCTGTCGTCGACTAGAGCCGAAACAAGCAGATAGAGGCGGTAAAGTCCGAAGACCGAAGCGGCTGCGTGATGTCGCATCAACTACGTTATGCGCCAGCTCGCTGCCGCTTCGTACTATCATGCTTTTTCGCCTTTATCTACTGCAAATTCGTCGCTATCGCCTCTAAGTTCTTGCGTCGATTAGCGC
>NZ_AYKF01000057.1 GCF_003732545.1 Salinisphaera orenii subsp. halophila YIM 95161
GGCTCGAAGCGCAGCTTCACGTTGGAGTCGCTGCCGTAAGTGCCCGCGGGCGTCTCGATACCGATGACGTCCGGCGAGGGCGCGCCCTGGCCGAGCAGGCCGTGCTTGAAGCTGAATTCGGCGACGCGCTGCATGGTCTCGAGCAGCTCGTCGTCGTTCATCAGCTCGGCGGCCTCGGCCGGATCGGTATAGAGGTGGGTCGCGTCGAGCTGTTCGCGATAGCCCGCGACGTCGGTGCCGGCGGCTTCGGCCATGATCTCGAGCGCTTCTTCGTCGTTCTCGGCGATGTGGTCCATGACCTCGTACCAGGCGCCGGCGAGCGCCTTGCCGAAGTCCGGGTTGTTCTTCAGCGTCTCGGTGTTGACCACCATCATGTCCAGGATTTCGCGCGGGATCTGCTTGGACGTGTAGACGACGTGGCTGTCGGGCATTTCGTCGATCGACATCAGCTGCGGGTTCCAGGCCGCCACGGCGTTGACGTCGTCGTTGGCGAACACGCCGACGATGTCGGCATCCGAGGTGTTGACCGTCTCGATGTCGCGCTCGGTCAGGCCGACGGATTCCAGCGCCCGGGCGAGGAAGTAGTGGGAGACGCTGAACTGCACGAGATTGACCTGTCGGCCTTCGATATCGGCGAGATCGTCGCTGCCCTTGAGCACGATGCCGTCATTGCCGTCGGAATAGTCGTTGATCAGCAGTGCGGTCGAATCCACGCCCGAGGCCGCGGGGATGGTCAGCGCATCCATGTTGGTCATGGCGCAGCCGTCCATGTTGCCGGAGGTGTACTGGTTGACCGACTCGATGTAGTCGTTGATCTGGACCACCTCGATATCGATGTCGTATTTGTCGGCCCACTTGTCGACGATGCCCGCCTTGTCGGCATAGGCCCACGGCATCCAGCCGGCGTAGATGGACCAGCACACGCGGAAGCTGTCGCGGCTGCCCTCGGCCGCGTGGACCGGAGCGAAAGCGGAAAGGGCCATCGTCACGATGGCGAGGAGAGTGGCGATGCGGTAACGGGCGGGCATGGAAAGCCTCCGGTTTGCGGCGGAAAAACACGGGGGTACCGGTAGCAGCGCTGCCTGGTGACCTCCCGGGCTTTTGTCCCGCCGTGTAACCCCGCAGACCGTGTCAGCCGGCGAGGTCGACCGCTCTCGGACCAGTCGCTGCCGATCTCTCGGCAGCCGGAACCCTAGCGTTCCATTGCATATCTGATTGTGTGGCAGCCGAAACTGCCGATACCCGATCTATGTCGTCATCCGCTACCTAGCAGGATTCCTGCCAAGTCGCGCCTCTGCTTTTATTTCATAAAGTTAAGTAGTGGCGGCGGTGTCGGGGCCGGGTTCGTCGCGGGTGGCCGCTGCGCCCTGATCGCGCGTGATGCACCGCCGCGGTGCGTTCTGCTGGTGCAGGTCGTGCTCAGCGCTCGGGCTGGTCGCGCGAGCGTGAGATCCGGAGTTCCTGGGCGAGCAGATGACGCGCCAGTTCGACCAGGTCGCCGATGCTGTCGACCACGGCGTCGGGACGGTCCGGGTGGCGGGTGGTGCCGGGAAAGATCCGGTCGAGCCACGCCTGATCCCAGCCCGCGCCGTTGTAGAAAACCGCGGTCACGCCCGCACGCTTGGCCGCGATGACGTCGGTGGTGGAGTCGCCGACGTACCAGGTGTGCTCGTCGGCGTCGCGGCCGAGGTTGCGCAGCGCGCACAGCAGCAGGTCGGGATGCGGTTTGCGGTGGTCCACGTCGTTGCCGCAGGTCAGGGTGTCGAACAGATCGGCCCAGCCGGTGCCGTCGACGATGGCGAGCTCGTGGTTCATGAACTCGCGGTTGCGGTTGGAGATCACGCCCAGGATGAGGCCGAGCGAACGCAGGTGCTCGAGGTGGGCCCGGATATCGGGCTCGAGCGGGGTCACCTCGCCGACGAATTTGCGGTAGGCCTCGTCGAAGGCGCCGTGCGCGCGCTGCTTGGCGTCAGGATTGTCGCCGAACAGCACCTCGAAGATGTCCGTGCGCGAGATCCTGCGCTCGGCGACGATGCGCGGGTGCAGCGCACGGTTGTCGCGGACGTACTTGACGAGCTTCGCGTCTTCGATGGTCTTGGACTGATCGGGCGAGAGCAGTTCGTCCAGCAGGCCGAGTTCGTCCAGCCGCGGCAACACGTCGTCGACGGCGTGATACATGGCGTCGTGGGTGTCCACGAGCGTGGCGTGCCAGTCGATCAGGATGACCGCAGGCGAGGCATGCGGCAGTTGGCGAATGCTCACGATCTGGCTTCGGTTTGGATCTCGGAGCGGGCGGCGGCGTGTCGGTTCCGGGCGGCGAGTGGCCGGCGGCGATCGAGCGCCGGGCCGGCCCGCCGACGGCGCTTGCCGCCGGCGGATGGCTTCGAGTCGGGTTCGTCCCTGCCTCAGGCCGGCAGCGCGCCGGTTTCCTTGGCCTTGTGCGTCGAGATCGCGTCCATGAGCTCGGGGGCCAGCACGTCATAGGGCTGCAGACCGAGCTCACGCAGGCGATCGCGTACCGCGCCCATGTTGTCCGGATTCTCGCCGGTCTCGATGATGGAAGAGACGAAGGCAGCGAACTTCGGCTCCGACCAGCCGGACTCCGAGGACAGCTCGGTGTGGACGAAATCCAGACCGTGGAAGGGATGATGCCGATCCTCGATACGGCCGAACATGTGCACGCCGCATTCCTTGCAGGCGTGACGCTGGATGGCCGCGCTCGAGTCGACCACTTCGAGCTTGTCTTCGTTCTCGACCACGCTTACCGCGTCGCGGGAGACGACCGCGATCAGGGCGAAGCGGGCGCCGTCCGGCTTCCAGCACTTGCTGCAGCCGCAGGCGTGATTATGGGCGGTCTGCGCTCCGACCTTGACCTTCACCGGATTGCTGCTGCAGTGGCAGCTGAGCGTGCCGCCGGCGAAGTTCTCGCTGCCGGGTGTGATGCCGTTGTCGATGGATGGATGGATCGCCGGTTTGCCGTTCACCGTGCCGCCCGATGCCGGCCCCTTCGACGTCGAACTGTCGGCCTGTGGCGGTCGTGCGGCGGTGTCTTCGTCGCTTTTGCCGGTCAGGGCGTTGATGATCTTCCTGAGCATGATTGTGCCTCCTTCTCGCAGAGCGGTTTATTGATATCGGGTGTCATCGAGCGTCGCGATCGACGCCTGTGTCGATCACGCTCGATGCATAACCACTCGTACTATCAGGTGCACGACCGCTTCTGTCCAATAGGGATTGTGCGCGCCTCGCATAACGCGCTGTTATGCGAGGCGTCACCGCGGTCCCGAATGCGGGGGCGCGGGCCGCCGTTCAGGCCGCGTCCTGATCTTCCGCCTCGGCGGCGAAGTTCTCCACCATGTCGAGCAGAATCTGGGCGCTTTCGATCTGATAGGCGTCGATCTCGTCCTCGCTGCCGGCGTTCTGCGCACGCAGCTCCTGTTCCTGCGGGGACTCGCCCTCTTCGCTTTCCTCGAACGCTTCGTAGTTCTCGAAGGGGGGCTTGCCCTTGGCTTCGCGCTGGGCGTTGGCCAGTTCCAGGCTGCGCTGCTTGATGGCCTCCTGTTCGGCGCGGCGCTCGGCCAGGTTGAGCGATACTTCGGTGCGCTGACTCTGCTCGCGGGCGAGTTCGATCCGATTGACCCGATACTGGTAGTCGGCTGCATCGGCGACGCGCGCCTCGTGCTGGCGCTCGAGCGTGTCGATCATGCCCTTGAGCTGATTCGACTTGGGGTAGACGGTCGGGTCGATGCGATCCCAGGGCAGCGCATTCGGCAGCGCCGACTCGCCGATCTTCTCCGGATCGACCGTGGCCGGGAAGGAGATGTCCGGGGTCACGCCGCGATCCTGGGTGCTCTCGCCGGTCACGCGATAGAACTTGGCCTGGGTCAGCTTGATCTGGCCCTCGGACAGCGGCAGCAGCGTCTGCACCGTCCCCTTGCCGAAGGTGCGGGTGCCGAGCACCAGGGCGCGCCCGTAGTCCTGCAGCGCGCCGGCCACGATCTCGGAGGCCGAGGCGCTCAGCCGATTGACCATGACCGCGAGCGGGCCGTCATAGAACGGGCCGGAATTGCGATCGCCCAGCACCTGGGTTTCGCCCGCGGCGTCGCGGATCTGGACCGCCGGGGCGGACTTCATGAACAGGCCCGTGAGCTTCATGGCCTCGCCCAGCGCGCCGCCGCCGTTGTTGCGCAGATCGAGCACGACGCCGGCCACGTCCGCCTGCTTGAGTTCGCGGAGCAGCTTCTTCACGTCCTCGGCGGTACCGTTGTAGAACGAGGGCAGGGCGATCAGCCCGACCTTGACGGTCTCGCCGCCGCGCTCGAGTTCGATGATCTGCTTGCGGGCGGCCTGATCCTTGAGCTCGATCTTGTCGCGCTCGAGCTTGACCGTCTTGGTCTGGCTGTTGTCGGCGGGCGAGATCTGCAGACGCACGGTGGAGCCCTTCTCGCCGCGGATGAGCTGCACGGTCTCGTCCAGGCGCATGCCCACCACGTCCACGAACTCGCCGTCCTCGCCCTGGGCGACGGCGGTGATGCGATCGGTGGGCTTGAGCTTGCCGGACTTGGCCGCCGGGCCGCCGGGGATGAGCCGCACGAGCTCGGCGTAGCCGTTCTTCGAGCGCAGCTCCGCACCGATGCCCTGCAGCTGCAGGTTCATGTCGATGTTGAAGTCCTCGGAGCGCCGCGGGGAGAAGTAGTCGGTGTGCGGATCGTAGCTGTGGGTGTAGGCGTCCATGTAGGCCGAAAAGGCGTCCACCGGTTCGGCCTGACGCAGCTGCTTGAGTTCGTTGGAATAGCGCTGGGTCAGCCGTTTCTGGATCTCGGCGTCGTCCAGATCGTCGAGCTTGAGATTGATGATCTGGTTTTCGAGCTGCTGGGTCCACAACGCCCGGCGCGCGGCCGCATCCTCCGGCCACGGCGCCTCCTCGCGGTCGACGTCGAAGCTCTCGTCGTCGGTGATGTCGAAGGAGTCGATGCCCTCCTCGATGCGGTCCAGCGCCCACTGGTCGATCTGGATGCGACGCTTTTGATAGGTGTTGTAGATGTCGAACGCCGCACGCGTCTCGCCCTCCTTGAGTTCGTCGTCCAGCGCGTGTTCGTACTTGTCGCGCAGGCGCTCGATGTCGGATTCGAGAAACACGCCGCGGGTGCCGTCGAGCTCGTCGATGTAGGCGTTGAAGAACTTCTCGGAGAAGTCGTCGTCGAGCGTGACCTTGTTGTAGTGATTCTCCTGGAGCTGCTCGACGATCTCACGATCGATCTCGTCCTGATTGTCCTCGGGCTCGAGCGGCTGGTAGCCGTCGGCTTTGCCGCCGCCGGCGTCAGGCACCGCCTCGGGCGTGTCCGAGGCGCAGCCGGCCTGTGCGAACAGGGCGAGGGTCGTCACCAGGGTCAGGGCGAGTTTGCGCATGAAGAACTCGTTGTCGTTGGGGCATGTGCGAACCGCCTCGACGGATTCGCAGTCGCGGCCGCTGGGGGGCCGCTTGTGTGCAATGGTCGTGTGTACAGGCTTTATCGCGCGACGGATTCACGATACACGATCCGAACCTTTCAGCTGGACAGTTCGAGCCGGGGAAATGTTTCGGCAGCGGCTCGTTTCCGACGCGTCGAGGCCGTCGCAGGCCACAAGATGCCTGTTTTCATGCGACCGTGCCAGAGATCGGGCCCGGATGCGCTCCGGTTCAATCCGTAGTGTCGACAGCGCAGGCGGCTTCCGGGGGCCCGCCCTCGGGCAGACGGAAGAAAGTGAGCTCGTGCTTGTTGTGCGCCAGATGCAGCAATCGAGCCCCCGGAATCGCCAGAAAACGCGCGCAGAGGGCGGCGTCGACTGGCCCCTGACACTTGATCGTGATGATGACCGCTGCAAGGGGGCAGGCGGCACACCAGTAGCGCGCCAGCTCGAGCAGACGCTCGGGATAGGCGATCAGATCAGAACAGATCCAGTCCAAATCGCCCACATCGTCCGCGCGCACCGCGAAGGCGTCGCCCGCGCGATGCTCGATCCCGGGTCGGCCCGCCAGCGCCGGCGCCAGCTCGGCCCGGTCGACCGAGATCACCGTGGCCCCGAGCGTGGCGAGCACCCAGGTCCAGCCGCCGGGCGCTGCCCCCAGATCGAGGCAGCGATCGCCGGGGCCCGGCCGTCGGCGGGCCAGCGTCAACGCCTCCCAGAGCTTGAGATAGGCGCGGTTGGGCGGGTTGTCGCGATCCTCGACGAAGGCCGGTGTACCGTCGGCGAAGGCACTGGTCGTCACCGGCGAGGCGATGAGCGTGTGCCGGTCCCACAGCGTCCAGGCGCCCAGCGCCGCGGTCGGCGGATCGGCCGGAAAGGTCAGGGCGCGAAACCGGATCGGCGGCAGCCGGTCGGCGATCAGCCGCGCCCGGCGATGATGCGCCACGGGATGCAGCGCCCAGTTGCGCTGCAGTGCCCGCAGCGCCCGTGCGCCGTCGCCGATGGAGTCGATGGTGATCGTCCGGGGCGCCAGCCAGCTGTTCCGGGCCCAGGCGGCCGGCCGCGCGGCGCCGGCGACGAAGACCAGATCGTCGGCGACCGCCACCACCCGCTCGCCGCGCTCCGATATCTCGTCGATCAGCGCGTCGACGTGCTCTGCCGCGGCGACGTGGATCACGTCGTGACCCGTGGGCGTGTCCGAGCCGGACGCAGCCACGTCTACGCCAGGAGCAGCCGGAGCGCCGGCAGCAGCAGGATGAGCGCGAGTGCGCGTGCAAAGGTCTTCTGATTCACGCGGTAGTGCAGCCGGTTGCCGACGAGTATGCCGAGCGTGATGCCGGGCACCGTGGCCAGCGCCATCAGGGCGAGTTCGCCGCTGAGCAGACCCAGCTGCGCATACACGAGGTTCTGCACCACGGTGCCGAAGAAGAAACCCATCGTGAGCACCGAGCGGGCCAGCGCCTTCGGATAGCGCAGGCTGACGTAGATCAGCAGCGGAATCGGCGAGACGCCCACCGCGCCGACGATCACCCCCGAGACCAGGCTGCAGCCGCCGAGTGCCGCGCCCTCCGCGGTCGAGGTCGGCGGCGCCGTGCTCGGTGTCGGCGTGCGCCAGAGCATCAGCGCCACGTAGACCAGAATGACGCTGCCCAGCCCGCGTCGCAGCAGTTCCGCCGGCAGGAACGCCAGCAGCTGGGCGCCGATGACAACGCCCGCGGACAGCCCCAGCGCCGCGATCGGCCCGCGGCGCCAGTCCATCTCGTGCCGGGTCAGCCAGGCGAGGATGAGGTTGGGCACCATCACCACCATGGCCACCACCGGGATCACCTCGCGAAACGGAAACAGCATCACCAGCAGGGTGGCGGTGACGGTGCCCGAGCCGAAGCCGGTCAGACCCTGCGCACAGGCGCCGGCCAGCGCGGCCAGATTGAACAGCACGATCTGCATGTCCGGGCGTCTCTCCGATGGGCGGCCGTGCAGGAGCGGCGGCGCGACAGGGTAACCGAGCCCGCCCGTCGGCGTCGTGCGCGGCCCGTCGCCTCGACGCGCATCGAGGCGGGTGACGGCAAGCCGGCGAAGAGGCCGCGTGCGGTACAGTCGGCGTCCGCTTCGGCCGTATCGGCGACCGCAGCGCCCCGGGCGCCCGGATCGATATCGGGGACTGCTAGGGTCGCCAGTGTGTGCGCAACCGCCTATGCCGCGAGACCGGCGCCACCCCTACCGCGAGTGCGAAGCCGTGAGCGACGTTGCCCCGCCGCTCGAACGGCACGATTCGCACACGAATCGGCGGAAGGCCACACGGGCGTGCCGGACGACGATCGCGGTGGCGGGGCGGCCGTGTCCGCTGTCCGTGGCCGACAGGCGCGCCGGTGCGACGCCGTCGGCCTTGGGAATGTGGCGTGCCGGCGCCCGGCCTGATCCAGGTTGCGGATGAGTTGGATCGCAGGAGGCGAGCACGACGCCTGGCGATATCTGCCGTGCCGGCTTGCCTGGCGTGCCGCGACGGCGGATCGGGCGCGATCGCCAGCGGTGGTCGGCCGCCGGCAGCGGTTCGAGCGCGTCCGGCCGGCCGTCGCGCCCCAGAGCGCGCCTCGCGGCATGCGGAGTGGCCAGCGCCTCGATCATGCCCGTGACGCTCGCCGGAGGCGACGGTGCGCGGGCCACACCCCGCCGCGCCGTCCGGCGGTCAGAGGCGCGTTGCGGTGCTTGGGCACGGCCCCGGCTGGCGCGTGCCGGCCGGGGCCGTTCCACATCCGTAGAATCGGCGGCATGATTCGACCACCGCTTTACGCGATTTCACGCACGTGCGCCTGACTCGTCTGCAGCACCTGGCCGCATTCGACCGCCTGGCCGACAGCCTGCGCGTGCTCATCGCGCTGGCCGGCGTGGTGGTGTTCACGGGGCTGCGGGACGACCCGCACGAGCTGATCCCCCTGCTGCTGGGCGTGATCGCCAGCGCCATCGCGGAGACCGACGACCACTGGCGTCACCGGGCCCGGGCGCTGGCCGTGACCCTGCTGTGCTTCTCTCTGGCGGCGCTCACCGTCGAAGCCCTGTTCGGCCACCCCTGGGCGTTCGCGCCGGCGCTGTTCGCGGGCTGCTTCGTGCTGGTGATGATGGGAGCGATCAGCGGCCGCTACGCGACCATCGCCAACGCCACGCTGCTGCTGTCCGTCTACACCATGATCGGCGTGGACCAGCACAGCCAGCCCGGGGCGCCGTTCTGGCGCGAGCCGCTGCTGCTGGTGGCCGGGGCCGGCTGGTACGGGGTGCTGGCGCTGGCCTGGAACGCGGTGTTCGTGCGCCGCCCGGTGCGCCATGCGCTGGCGCGACTGTACGACGCGCTCGGCGCCTATCTGGACTGCAAGGCCGAGCTGTTCGAGCCGGTGCGCGATCCGGACATCCCCGGCAAGCGCATGCGCCTGGCGCAGGCCAATGCCCGGGTCGTGGCCGCGCTCAACGACACCCGGCTGGCGCTCATCGATCGGCTGGAGGGGCGACGCTCGCGCTCGGCCATGGATGCCAACCTGCGGCTGTATCTGGCCGCTCAGGATATCCACGAGCGCGCCAGCTCCGCGCATTATCCCTACCAGGCGCTGGCACGCGTGTACTTCCACAGCGATCTGCTGTTCCGCTGTCAGCGTCTGATCCGGCAGATGGGGCGCGCCTGTCGCAGCCGGGCCGAGGTCCTGCGCGTCGGTGAGCCGTTCACCGATACCGGCGGGGTGGAGCAGGCGCGCGCGGATTTCGAGGCCGCCATCGAACACCAGCACGCCGCGCCGTCGCCGGCCGGCGAGGATCTGCGCTACGCCGTCGACGAGCTGGCGGGCAACATGGCGCGGCTGGCCGAACGCGTCGGCGCGGCGCACGAGGCCGCCGAGGACTGGCCCGACCGTGTCCTGCAGAACCCGCTGCCGCGCACGCCCGCCGAGTCCTGGCGGCGGGTCACGGTCCAGCTCACCCCGGCGTCGTCGCGCTTTCGGCACGGGCTGCGGCTCGCACTGGCCATGCTCGCCGGCTATGTCGTGCTGGAGCTGGTGCACCCCGATCAGGGCTACTGGATTCTGCTGACCACCATGCTGGTCTGCCAGCCGGACTACGGCGCCACCCGCCAGCGCTTCGTCCAGCGCGTGGGCGGGACCGCGCTCGGTCTGTTCGTGGGCTGGGTGCTGCTGCGTCTGTTCCCGGCGCCGGAATTCCAGCTGTTGCTGATGATCGGTGCCGGCGTGGCCTTCTTCGCCGCGCGTTTCCGGCGGTATTTCGTCGCCGCGGGTGCGATCAGCGTGTTCGTGCTGCTGGCCTTCAACCAGGTCGGCAACGGCTTCGACCTGATCCTGCCGCGCCTGCTGGATACGGTCATCGGCGGGGCGATCGCCGCCGCGGCGATGCTGCTCGTGCTGCCGGACTGGCGCGAGCGCGAACTGCACCAGCGTCTGGCCGAGGCCCTGGCGGCCTACGGCCGCTACCTGCGCGCGATCTTCGCGCAGTACGGCAGCGGCAAGCGCGACGATCTCGACTACCGCATCGCCCGCCGCGACGCCCACAACGCCGACGCTGCGGTGAGCACCCATGTGGCCTCGGCCCTGCGCGATCCGCGCGGCTCGCGCGGCGACAGCCGCGAAGCGCTCGCCGTGCTCGCCTGCGCGCAGACGCTGATCGGGCACCTGTCCACGCTGGGCGCCCACCGGGCGGCCCTGGACGCGCGTGACGACAACGGCCGGCTCGCCGAGGCGGTGACCTATGTCGCCGACAGCCTGGAGGAGGCCGGCCATGCGCTCATTCGCGGCGAGCCGATGCCGGTCGACAGCGACCACGAGGCGGCACTGCGGGCCCGTCTCGCGGCCTGGCCGGCGGACGACGACGGCACGCGACGCCTGCTGGCGATGCAGCTGCGGCTGCTCATCGACGAATTGTCGGTGCTGCGCCGCATCGGCCAGGCCCTGGTGCGCTGAGGTTCAGCCGCGCTCGGCGCGGGTGTCGTCCCCGGGCATCGGCAGGCTGGCGAGATGGAATTCGCGCAGCACCTTGATCGTCGGTCGCAGCATGAAGTTCACCGAGCCGATCACGAAGCACCAGATCGCGGCCGTCTCCAGACTCTTGTAGAAGAACAGGATCGAGCCGACCAGAAACATCAGCGCTGCGCAGAAATCATTGAGCGTGTAGAGTTTTTCGTAGATGCCGTAAACGCGGGCGTGCGTTGGGCTCGGATGCGCGCCCGGCCGGGTTTCGAACGGTTTCATCGGCACTCCTTGGCGATCGTGTCGCGGCCATTGTAGGCGTGCGGTCACGTGAGCTGTCTTGGGTGAACTACGGAGTCGGCCGCCGCGGCGGCAGCGCGGTCGCGGCCGGCGGCGACGGCAAGGGCCGGTGCGCGGGTTGTCCGCGTCGGTGAGCGCGCTGGGGCCATGGGCACGGCGCCTCGAAGTCGGCCGGTTCCGGTTCGGTGTCTGCCAGTCCGGCCGGTTTGCGCCTTTGTGTCGGTGCAGCGGTGCCGTGGGGTCGGCGTCGTCGAACGGCTCTTCAGCACGCCAGTGTCAGCAGCAATACGACGAGAGGCGGCCCCGGGACCCGGATGCCGAGAGGCCCGGGTTGCAGCGCGCTTCGCGCGCGACCGGCGCCGTAGAGCGATCGATGGACGACAGACGTCGGCCGGTGCGCTGCGCTTTCCCGCATCGCGGAGTGCGCGGAAGCTGGGTGCGGGTATCGCCAACCAAGGGCGGGCAGTTCGGCAAACCGGGTTCTTGCCGAGCGCGGCAGAAGCACGCGTATCGCCGCGCGAGTGGCGCTCCCTACGAGAATCGAACTCGTGTTTCCGCCTTGAGAGGGCGGCGTCCTGGACCGCTAGACGAAGGGAGCGTCGCGGCGCGAGCCGCACAGTATAGCGTTGTTGCGTAATGTCTCAAGGGCTGGCGTGAACGCGCGCGTTCATTCGGGCCCGCCGCGTGATTCGACGAGCCCGTTGTAGCGGGCCACGAAGCGCCGGTCGATGCGGTCCTTGATGCGCCACAGCCAGTGCCCCGCGGGCGCGATCGGCAGCCCGCGCGAGGCCACCGCGCGCCGGTCGCCGGTGCTGATCAGGGCCAGCGCGTGGCGTGGCGGGTCAAAGCGCCGCAGTCGGCGGCCTTGAACACTGCGGCGCAGATTGGCCGCGAGCACGCGCCCCTGGCGTACGGCGGTGACGCCGGCGCGCGGCGCCCCGGCCGGCGTGCTGGCGAGGTCGCCGCCGGCAAAGACCGTTTCGTGCGAGCTCGATCGCAGCGTCGCCGCGACCTGTACGAAGCCGTCGTCGTCGCGGCGCAGGCCGCTGCCGGCCAGCCACGCCGGCGCCTCGGCGCCGGCCGCCCAGATCACGCGCTCGGCAGCGATGCGGCGGCCGTCGGCGGTGACGAGCGCGCCCGGTGGCGTGTCGACGACCGCTTGTCCGGTGTGCACGGTGATCCCTGCGATTGTCAGGGCCCGAATCAGATAACGCCGGACCGGCTGCGGGTGGTCGGTCAGCAGGGCCGGCGAACGGGTGAACAGCGCCAGCCGCGGTGGGGCGGGCCGGTTTCGGCAGCGGTGGGCGAGTGCCAACGCCAGTTCCACGCCGCCGGCGCCGCCGCCCACGATCGCCACCGGCGCGGCGCGGGTTTCGTGCGCCAGTGCGTCGACGGCCGCGAGCAGCGGCCCGGTCGGCTTGACCGCGATGACGTGTGACGCCGCCGCCGGCGGCCGGGGCGGCGCGCCGATGTTCAGTGAGAGCCGGTCGTAGGCCAGCGTGCGGCCGTCGTCCAGCGTCAGCCGCGCGGCGTCCGCGTCGAGGCCGGCGGCGGCGGCGCGTATCCATCGGGCACCGGCGTAGCCGGCCAGGCCAATCAGATCGATCTCGATCTCGGTGCGGCGGTAGTGGCCGGCGATCCAGCCGGGCAGCATGCCGGAGTAGACCATGCGCGCCTGCGGCTCGACCAGGACGATCTCGAGGCCCGGCAGCGGCCGTTGGCCGAAAGCCCGCAGCACTTCGACGTGGGCGTGGCCGCCGCCGACCAGCAGCAGCCGCTTCCGGGCTGTCGTCGTCATCGGCGGCCGGGCGGGGCGTTCATCGGAGTGCCGCCATGCCTTCGGTGCTCAGCCGCCAGAGGATCAGCACGGCATAGATCGTCACCAGGGCGATGCAGACCAGCGTGATCGTGCGCGGACCCTTCTGTTCGGGCACCGGCTCGCCGCGCAGACGCCGCAGGCGGATGATGACCAGACGCACGGCGAGCCAGCCGACGAACGACAGGATCAGCAGGCCGAGGAGCAGCTTCATGTCGGCTCAGCCGCCGGACAGCGGCGCCGTCAGCCGCTCGACGAACAGCCCGGCGAGCCGGGGCTCGAGGCAGAGCGCGAATACGACGCCGAAGGCCGCTCCCCACAGATGCGCGCTGTGGTTGATGTGGTCGTGGCCGAAGCGGCCGGCATACAGGCCGTAGGCCGTGTAGAGGCCCGCGAACACGATCGCCGGCAGCGGAAAGAAGAAGACATAGATAGTCGACCACGGCGCGATCAGGATATAGACGAACAGCACCGCCGAAACCGCCCCCGAAGCGCCCAGGCTGCGGTATCGCGAATCGTGTCGGTGAGCCAGATAGCTAGGCAGGATCGCGACCACGATCGCGGCGAGATAGAACAGCGCGTAGCCCGCCATGCCGATGTAGCGGGTGAAAAACCCCTCGATCGCGCGGCCGAAGAAGAACAGCGTGATCATGTTGAACAGCAGGTGCGGGGCGTCCGCGTGCACGAAGCCGTGGGTCAGCAGCCGCCAGGCCTCGCCGCGGTTGACCGCGGGCGGCCAGAACAGCAGGCGTTCGAGCTGGGTCCGGTTCTGGAACCCGGTCATGGACAGCGCGCAGGTCAGCGCGATCAGGGCAATCGTGATGGCCATGGGCGTTCTTCGGCTGGAAACGACGAACCACCGACGACGCCGGCGGCGCTCCGATTATACGGGCGCCGGCGTCGCCGGGTGTCTTGGTAGCGTCCTGGTTGGCGTCGAGAAGGCCGGCCGGTCCGTTCGCGCGCCGCCGCCGTGCGCCGGCCGCGCCGCGGTTCGCTTGGCCCCGGCGTAACCGGTGTCGCGGCCCCTGGCGTGCGCGTTAGCGCTTGACCGCCGAATGCGCGCGCCCGGCCGCGCCGAGCATGATCTTGCCGATGCGCAGCCCCGCCTGGCCGGCGGTCTCGCCGCGGTGGAAATCCTCGTTGCGCGGGTCGAGCTCGTAGAGATGGTGGCCGCCGTGCGGCGAGGTGGTCACATAGTCCACGCGCTCGGCCTCCGGCACGTCGGCGCGCTTCTGCAGGCGATACAGCAGGTACACCGCCAGCAACAGCAGGAAGCCGGTGTTGGTGAAGAACAGGCCGTTCGGGCCCGCCCGGTCCATGACCGAGGCGGCCACCACCGGGCCGATGCAGCTGCCGATGCCGTAGGCCAGCAGCAGTGTCGTGCTCGCGGCCGTGATCTGATGCGTGGGCATCTGATCGTTGGTGATAGCCACCGCCACCGGGTACAGCGCCGCCGCCAGCCCCATGTAGAGGCCGACCATGCCGATGAGGGCGTACGGATGCACCGTGCCCATGGCGGGAATGGCGATGCTCGCGCCGGCGGCCACGGCCAGCACTCCGAACAACACCCGCCGGCGATTGAAGCGATCGCACATCCGCCCGACCGGCCAGGCCGCGACCATCGCGCCGACGATGGCGCTGGCCATGAACAGCGACACGCGATCGGTGCTCAGGCCGACGCGGTCGGCGTAGACCGGCGCCATGGCGTAGAAGGCGCTGGTGAGCAGGCCGCCGATCAGGGAGCCGCTCACGCCCACGGGCGATACCTTGTAGAGCCGCTTCAGCGAGATGCGCTCGGCGTCCTCGGTCGCAGGCGCGTGCATGCGCGTCAACGACAGCGGGATCACGGCGAGCGTGACCAGGATCGCGGCCAGCGTGTACGGCAGGGTCGAATCCGGCGAGCCGATGTTGATCAGCAGCTGACCCGACGCGGTCGAGAGGAAGAACACGACCTGATACACCGCGAACAGGCGCGCCCGGTTCTCGTTGGTCGCGCGGCTGGAGAACCAGCTCTCCATGACGATCATCAGCCCGGCCATGGCGAAGCCCGCCAGCCCGCGCAGCGCGGCCCAGAGGGGGGCGTTCACCGCCAGCGGATAGATCTGGATGCTGACCGCCAGCGTGGTCGCGAACACGGCGAAGGCGCGGATATGGCCCACGCGCTCGACCACGCGTTCGGCGAAGACCGTGCCGCCGACGAAGCCGATCGAATAGCAGACCATGATCCAGCCGATCAGACTGGTGGAGAAGTTCTCCATGCTCAGTCGCAGGCCGAGCAGCGTCATCAGGAAGGCGTTGCCGGCGACCAGCAGCACGATGCTGGAGATCAGGGCGATCAGGGACGTGGCCAGTTTCGTCATGGCGGAACTCGAAGAGCGGCGAAGAGGGCGTCGCCCGTCCGGGGCGGCGCTGGATTGTGGTTACGGTATCGGCGGCAGGCGCGAGACCCTGCCCCCCGGGGCGTCATGCGCTTTCGACGTGCAGCCTCAGCTGCGGATGATCGAAGGCCACCCGGCCGGCGATGGCCGCGACGGCCTCGATCGGCTGCCTGTAGGCCCAGGCGGCGTCCTCGAGCGTCTCGCCGCCGGGCAGCTGCAGATGGTAGTACTGCGCCTCGCCCTTGTGGGGACAGTGCGTGCGTGTGGTCGAGGGATTGAGCCGATCCGGCGCGATATCCGCGTGCGGCAGGTACCACCGCGTCGGATAGCCGCGTTCGTGCAGCGTGATCGCATCGCGCGAATCGGCCAGCAGCACCTCGCCCGCGGACACGCGAACCCGTACCGGGGCTGCCTCGAGATGGATGCGATCATCACGCTTCGCCGCCATGGCGCTGCTCCGGCCGGAGAATAGGGAACGCGCGAGCGCACACCGGTCCGCGCGTACGCTAAGAATTGGTTGTCCACCACCGGTTTTCAAGACGCCACCGCGCGCTGTCATGAAAGTTTCTTGGCGCATCCGCGCGCGGTGGCCGCGGGCCGGGCCGGCGCTGCTAATCTGACGCCCTTTGGGGCGGCGGCCGATAGGGCCGGAACGACAGGAGCAGCGCATGGATTTCTTCTACAACCGGGCCGACGATGTCGTCGACGAGGTCCTCGACGGCTGGAGCCGGCTGGCGCCGACCGCGCGCAGCGCGCGCGCCTCGGGCGTACGCGTGATCGTCGATCGCGACTGGTCGCGCGATCACGTGGCCGTGCTCTCCGGCGGCGGCGCGGGCCACGAGCCCGCGCATGCGGGCTTCGTCGGTCGCGGCATGCTCGCCGCGGCCATCGCCGGCGATCTGTTCACCTCGCCGAGCGTGGCGGCGGTGCTCGCCGGCATCCGCGCGACCTGCGGGCCCGCGGGCTGCCTGCTGGTCATCAAGAACTACACCGGCGACCGGCTCAATTTCGGCCTGGCCGCCGAGCGTGCCCGCCGCGAGGGCTATCGGGTGCGCTCGGTGATCGTGGCGGACGATATCGCGCTGGCCGGCACCGACCAGCCGCGGGGGCTCGCCGGCACCGTGCTCGTGCACAAGATCGCGGGGCACGTGGCCGCCGACGGCGCCGATCTGGACACCGTGGCCGACACCGCCCAACGCGTCTGCGACGGCCTGTGTTCGATCGGCCTCGCCCTGTCCAGCGCCACGCTGCCCGGGCATGCCATCGATCCGCGCGCGCCGGAGCTCGGTCTGGGCATCCACAACGAACCGGGCGTCTCCGCGGTCGCGCCGCGGGATGCGGCCGAGGCCATGGCGCTCGCGCTCGAGCCGCTGCTCGCGGCCGCCGACGCCCGTTTCGGTGCGGACGTACCGATGGTGGTGCTGCTCAACAACATGGGCAGCTGTTCCACTCAGGAGATGGGCGTGCTGCTCGACGCCCTGCTGAGCCGACTGCCGGCGGCGCGCGTGGCCCGCCTGATCACCCCCGCACCGGTGATGACGTCGCTGAACATGCACGGTTTCTCGGTCACGCTGCTGCCCGCCCATGACGACTTCATCGAGGCGCTGGCCTCGCCGGTCGCGGCCATCGGCTGGCCCGGCATGCATATCCCGCATGCGGTCGAGACCTTCGAGCCCGAGCTCGACACGCGGGAGCCGGCACGGACCGGGCGTCGCGACGCGGCACGCGAAGATGCGATCCGCGCCGTGGTCGATGCCCTGATCGACGCTCGCGACGAGCTGGATGCCCTGGATGCGAAGACCGGCGACGGCGACACCGGCGCGACGTTCGCCGCCGGCGCCCGGGCGGTCGCTGCCGCGCTGGACGCGGGGGTCCTGGCCAGCGGTGACGACGCCGGTCTCGCCGAAGGCATCGGCGATATCCTCGCCCGCGACATGGGCGGCTCCGCCGGCGTGCTGCTGTCGATCCTGGCGACGGCGACCGGCGCCGGCCTGAACGAGGGCCGTGACTGGGCCGCGGCGCTGGCTGTCGGGGTCGAGCGCATGCGCCACTACGGCGGCGCCGCGCCGGGCGATCGCACCCTTCTGGACGCGCTGATGCCGGCGATCGACGCCCTCGCGGACAACGGCGATCTGACCGCCGCCGCGGCGGCCGCGCGTGCCGGCGCCGATGCCACCGCGAGGATGACCGAGGCCCATGCCGGGCGTGCCGCGCAGGTGCGCGCCGACGCCCTGACCGGCGTGACCGATCCGGGCGCCGAGGCGATCGCACGCATCTGGGCGGTGTTGGCGCAGGCCTGACGGAACCACGAGGAGCGAATTGGAACGCGGCCGCCGCCGACCGGCCGTGCGCCGCCTCTCGCGCGGGCGCGGCGGGCTGTCGGCGGGCGGTCGCTGGTGTCCTGTCCCGCAAGTAAGCTTCCACTGCGCGCGGCCCTCACCGCGGCGAACGGCGTTGCGAAACCGCGCCGTATGGCCCGATACGGATTGGTTTCGCGCCTTGCCCGCCACGCCGATGGCTCACGCTCGTCCGGTAAGCAACTTACGAGACGGGACACACTAGTGGCCGTTGCGGCGTGGGGTTCAACGCGCCTCGAGCGCGCGTTCGACGAAATCCAGCCGGTCCTGCCCGAAGAACATCGCCTCGCCGACGAAGAAACTCGGCGCGCCGAACACGCCGCGGGCCACCGCCGCGTCCGTGGCCTCGCGCAGCGCCTGCTTGGTCTCGGTGGACTCGATCCGGGCGCGAAAGTCCTCGGCGTCGAGTCCCGCCGTGTGCAGGACGTCGGCGATCACCGCGGGGTCGGCCATGTCGCGGTTGTCGGCCCAGAAGGCCCGGAACACGGCCTCGACGTAGGTCGGGAACGCCGGCGTGTCGAGATACGCCATCGCCCCGCGCATCACCGCGATCGTGTTGATGGGAAAGGCGTCGTTGAAATGGAATTCGATGCCGTGCACATCGATGAAGCGCTGCATGTCGGTGCGCATGTGGCGGCGTTTGGCCGTGCACGGCGTGGCCGCCGGCGAGGTATTGCCGGTGGCCTTGAACACGCCGCCGAGCAGCATCGGCCGCGGGATCAGGCGTGCGCCGGTGCGTTCGAGCAGGGCCGGCAGCCGCGCGTGGGCGATATAGGCGTTCGGACTGCCGAAATCGAAGAAGAACTCAAGGCTCTTGTCGGTCATCGGGATATCTCCGGGTCAGGCCGCGGGACCCGCGTGGGTCCCGCCGGCGATTGTTGTCGTGACGAACGAGGGGCGGGGCGCGACAACGCCGTGGGGCACGGGCCGACGCCGATGCCGGGTGGCGGGGCTGCAGCCGCGTGCCTGCGGGCTGTGTGCGCGGTCGTGCCTCGCGGCCTCGTGCCGCCGCGCCGCGGCACTACCCGCGTCGGGGGGCCGCGTCCTGCGGGAACCCGCTCCTGAGTCGCCATGCGGCTCGTGCGGCTCGTGGCGATCGGCCTCAGAATTGCTCCAGCCACGGCCGCAGGTCGAGTTCGTGGGTCCAGGCGTCGCGCGGCTGGCAGTGCAGCTGCCAGTAGGCGTCGGCGATGTGTTCCGGGTCGAGGATGCCGGCGCGGTCCCTAAGGGCGTAGCGTTCCGGAAAGTTGTCGCGGATGAAGTCGGTGTCGATGGCGCCGTCGATGACGGTGTGGGCGACATGGATGCCCTCGGGGCCGAGTTCGCGGGCCATGCTCTGGGCCAGCGAGCGCAGCGCGAACTTGGCGCCGGAGAACGCTGCGAAGCCCGCCCCGCCGCGCACCGAGGCGGTCGCGCCCGTGAAGATGATCGTGCCGCGGCCCCGCGGGCGCATCGCGCGGGCGGCCTCGCGGCCGGTGAGGAAACCGGCGAAGGCCGACATCTGCCAGACCTTGTGATAGACGCGGGCGGTGGTCTCGGTGATGTCGAAGCGCACGTTACCGCCGATGTTGAACACGACGGCCTCGAGCGGGCCCACCTCGGCCTCGATGGTCTCGACCATGGCTACCACCTCGTCCTCCTCGCGAGCGTCGCAGCCGAAAGCCCGGGCGGCGCCGCCTTCGGATTCGATCCGGCGTACGAGTGGTTCCAGCCGCTCGGCGCGGCGCCGCGCCACGCAGGCGACATGACCCTCGCGCGCGAAGCGCCGGGCGATTGCGCCGCCGGTCGCGTCGCCCGCGCCGACGACCAGCACCGCGGGCCGGGCGGCGCTCATGACGCCGCCTCGGCGTCGAACACGAGACAGGTGGTCGTGGCGTGGGCGTAGAGCCGGTCGTCCGGACCGAACAGCCGGGCCTCGGCGGTCGCCACGCGGCGGCCGACGTGGATCACCTCGCCGACGGCGCGCACCCGGGCGACCCGATCGGTCAGCGCGCGCACGTAGTTCACCTTGAGTTCGAGCGTGGTGTAGGCCCGGCCCGCGGCGAGCGTGCTGTGGACCGCGCAGCCCACGGCCGAGTCCAGCAGGGCCGCGAACCAGCCGCCGTGGACGCTGCCCAGCGGATTGTAGTGGGCCTGCGCCGGCGCGCCCTGGAACACCGCGCGGCCGTGTTCGACCTCGACCAGCCGGAAATCCAGCGTCCGGCCGATCGGGGCGGCCGGGCCGTGGCCGCGCAGCACGGCCTGCAGCCGATCTAGGCCGCTGCGACGATCCGGTTCCTGCGTCGGGGCGGGGTCGGGCGTGGCGCTGGCCAGCTGCTGTTCCGTCGCCAGCCAGTCCTCGAGTCGTGCCGTCATCCATCATGCTCCATAAGTAATTGCATATACAAATATCAGGACGGCACTGCGGCGTCAACGCGCGGCCGGATCAGCCGCGGTAGCGATAGCGTAGGTGCTCGTCCTTGCTCGGGCCGGCGATGTGCCAGATCAGGTCGAAGCCGTTGTCCACCAGCTCCAGCCGGGCCCGGTAGCGGTCCGCGCCGCAGTGGTGGGCGCGGCAGCACGCGAGCGCGCCGGCGGTGGCCGGGGCCAGTTCGAACAGCGGTACCGGCCGCTCGCGGCCGAAACGCTCGTGCGCCAGCGACAGCCGATCGTCGGTCCGCTGCCAGTGGTAGACGTTGCGAAACGCCACCGCGCGGTCGTGACTGGCCGGCACGAAGCGGCCGTGCTCGTGCAGGCGGATGCCGTCGGCCTCGCTCACGGCCTCGATGCGGGCCTCGCCGTGGCCGCGCCAGCCGGTGCCCGATCCGGGTCCGGGGGTCGCTTCGAAGCACAGGCGTTTCAGCCCGGCCAGACGTCGCCACGTCTCTATAATGGGCGCGCTGTTTTCAGACGACGGGGCCGATCCCGGCATGGCGATACTCGTGGGTGTGACGGTGCTGTGGGCGTTTTCCTTCAGCCTGATCGGAGTCTATCTGTCCGGCCAGGTCGATAGCAGCTTCGCCGTGCTCACGCGCATCACGCTGGCGCTGGCGGTGTTCGCGCCGATGATGCGCTTCCGCGGCATCGGCCGGCGGCCGGTGTTGGGGCTGATGGCCGTGGGCGCGCTCGAGCTGGGGCTGATGTATTTCTTCTTCTACCACGCGTTCACGCTGCTCAGTGTGCCCGAGGTGCTGCTGTTCACCATCTTCACCCCGGTTTACATCACCCTCATCGAGGATCTGCTCGCGCGGCGTTTCAGCCCCGGCTATCTGGCCACCGCCCTGGTCGCGGTGGCCGGGGCGGCGGTGATTCGCTACACCGAGCTCGGCTCGGACTACTGGGCCGGCTTCGCGGTCGTCCAGGGCGCAAACCTGTGTTTCGCCGCCGGGCAGGTGGGGTATCGCCGGCTGGCGCCGCGGCTGCCGGCGGACGTACCGCTCCACGCTCTGTTCGGCTGGTTCTTCGCCGGCGCCTGGCCGCTGGCCGCGCTGCTGTTTCTGCTGATCGGCGATCGCACCATGCTGCCGACGACCGGCCTGCAGTGGGGCGTGCTGCTCTGGCTCGGGCTGATGTCGTCGGGGCTGGGCTACTACGCCTGGAACCGCGGCGCGGTCCGGGTGGACGCGGGCACGCTCGCGGTCATGAACAACGCGCTGATTCCGGCCGGTCTGGCGGTGAATCTGCTGATCTGGAATCGCGACGCCGATCTCGCGCGCCTGGCCGCCGGGGCGGTGATCATCGTCGCGGCGCTGGTGATCAATCGGCTGTGGGTGCGCCGGCGGGCGTCTCAGCCGGGTTCCGCGTCCACCGGCTGATCGAGCGCTTCGGTCAGCGTATCGAGCAGGGCGTGCAGCCGGACCACTTCGGCCTCGCCGAGGCGGGCGTTGAGCGCCTGCTGGGCCCGTTTCCAGCAGCGCTGCGCCTCGCGGCGTCGGGCGGCGCCGTCCACAGTGGCCGCGATCAGGCGGCTGCGCCCGTCCGCGCCGCTGTGGCGCGTGATCCAGCCCTGGCGTTCGAGCGTGGTCAGGGTGCGGGTGAGCGTGGAATTGTCCAGGTGCATGCGCTGCGCGAGTTCGCCCGCCCGCAGCGGGCCGTTGACCACGATCTGCGACAGCAGCGAATACTGGGTGCCGCGCATGCCGGCGGCGGCGAGGTATTCGTCGTAGTGGCGGGCGACCACGCGACCCAGCTGGTGCAGCTTGAAGTTGGTGCAGCCCTGCGGCCGTGCTGTGTCCGTATCCATGACGTCATTGTGCGTGTCGCCGGTGCCTTGGCAAGCCGCCCGTCGCCGTGCGGGCTCATCCGGCCGCGGCTGGCGAGGCGCTCGGCCCTCGATCGTTCGCTCGGACGGTATCAGCGTCTTGCATCGGCGGCCCCGGTGTCGGCGCAGCGTGCCGAGATCACCTGCAGCGCGCCCAGCCAGATCAGCGGCACGATCTCGATGAAGATGCGCTGTTCGACCAGGCGGCCGACCACGACCGCGAACAAAGCCAGCGGCAGGGCGAAACCGATCAGGGCCAGCGCCAGCCGGCGGTCGAGATGACGGCGCCAGACCAGCAGCGGCAGGTATAGGCCGGCCGCAAAGCGGGCGATGTAGGTCAGCGCATACAGCGGACTCGACAGTGCGATCAGGTTGTAGACCAGATGGAACTCGTACTGGGTGCTGCCCAGCTGCGCGTTCGGGTTGACGTTGTCGGCGAACAGCCACTGCAGTGGCAGCTGAATCGCCGCGAACAGCAGCGCCTGCGCGGCGAGAAAAGCCGCCCAGCGTGTGAACGACAGCCGCTGCCAGAACAGCAGCGCGACGAACGGCAACAGGAAGACCGTGGTTTCGCGGTTGAACGTGGCTACGGCGAACACGGCCAGATAGGCCGCGATGCCCGCGGCGTGCGGCCGTTCGGCCAGCCGCGAGAGCATGAGCACGAGCGCGAGCGTGAACACCGCCGCCGGCAGATCGTAGACGTAGTAGTAGATCGCACGCGGTTCCCACGTGCCGAGGTCGAGTCTGTCGTCGCTGGCCGAAAAGGACTGCGTGATCTGCAGATCGGGTGTGATCAGATGCAGCAGCATCGGAATGACGATGGTGAAGGCCAGCAGCCGTCGCGATAGCGTGCTTTCGCCGATGCCGAACTGCGCGAGTGCGCGATAGGCCACACCGATCAGGGCCATCCAGAAGCCCATCTCCATCAAACCGAACAGCAGGGTTTCGCCCAGGGGCGCGACAGCCTGGATACCGGCGGCTGCGGCCGGCAGCAGCACGCGGTGCTGGAAGGGCTCGACCGCGTCGAAGTCGATCAGCCGGGCGAATGTGCTCAGCTCGAACGGCTCGGTCGTCGTCAGACGCAGACACGTCAGAAACAGCGCGATCAGCCCTGCGGCGGACAGCCATAGAAGCCGTTCGGTGCGGGCATCGGCCGCAGGTGTTCGAGGGGCGACGGATAGAGACATGGCGAGGCGGCGGCCGAGCGGTGTTCGATTACGAAAGCAATAACGCCTGCGACCGCGCGGAAGTTCCACTCAGCCGCTGCGCGCCCCGCCCCGGCATTCGCGCCGTTTCAGTCTAGCAGCACGGCGGCGCGAGGAATGTGATTTGCGCGCGGCCGGTGGCTTCGACGACACCGCCGGCGTCATCGTCGTGCGGTTGACGCGCTGGCGGCGGTGTCGTGGATGGCGGCCGGTGTACCGGCTGAAGTCGTCCCGGAGGTGACCACGCTGTGCCGGCGCGAAAACGGCAAGTGTGACGCCCATCGATTCGTCGACGCAGCCTTTCGCCTGCGTCCGCTGAAGTCGCAGGCTGCGGCTGGCCAGCATGCGCCGACTTTTGCGGAAAAGACCGGCGCGAGCGCGTCGAGGCGTGTCGCGATGCGGTGCACACCGAGGCGTCGATGGCGACGCCGGCGATCCGGCTGGCCAGCCGTTGTGCGGGCACCGGTTCGGTCGCGGTCTTAAGCCAGTCGTCGCCTCGGACGGTGCCCGCGCCCACGGCGTCGGTGGCCACGACCACGTAGTCGCCGTTGGCCGCGGCGTCGCCGCAGCGCGTGGCCATCGCGACCCGGCCGGGAGCAACAGGATGAGCGCGATCGTCCGACGCATTGTTTCTGCTCGTCGGGCCGGGGCCGTACCGCTCCGGGCGCGGGCGAATCGCCGTGACCTGCTATCGTTTCGGGCTCGTTCGAATCACCGTGTCGGAGATTGCATGAGAGCCGCCATTCTGAAACAGCCGGGAGGACTGGAACGCATCGAGACCGTGGAACGCGCGGCGCCGGAGCCGCGCGACGACGAACTGCTGGTCCGGGTGCATGCCAGTTCGCTCAACTATCACGACTATGCGGTCGCCAACGGCAGCATTCCGACCGAGGACGGCCGCGTGCTCATGTCCGACGGCGCCGGCGAGGTCGTGGCGGCGGGCCGCGACGTCGAGGCATTCGCGGTCGGCGATGCGGTGATCTCGACGTTCTTTCCGCACTGGACGGACGGCCCGATCTCGCCGGCCAAGCGCGCCGGCACGCCGGGCGACCGCGGCCCGGGCATGGCCGCGGAGTACGTCGTCGGCCCGGTCGGCGCCTTCACCCGCGCGCCGGCGGGCTGGTCGCACGCCGAAGCGGCGACGCTGCCCTGCGCCGCGCTGACCGCCTGGCGCGCGCTCATGGTCGAGGCGCGCATCAAGCCGGGCGACACCGTGTTGACGATGGGCACCGGCGGCGTGTCGATATTCGCGCTGCAGTTCGCCCGCGCCGCCGGGGCGCGGGTGATCGCCACCTCCGGTTCCGACACCAAGCTCGAGCGCCTGCGCGCGCTCGGCGCGGATCACGTGATCAACTATGCCGCGGACCCGAAATGGGGCAAGACCGCGAAACGGCTGACCGACGGTCGCGGCGTCGACGCGGTGGTCGAGATCGGCGGCCCGGAGACCCTCGGCCAGTCGATCGCGGCCTGCCGCATGGGCGGCCATATCAGCCTGATCGGCGTACTCACGGGCGTGGCCGGCGAGGTGCCGACCGCGCTGTTCTTCTACAACAACCTCCGCATGAGCGGCATCACCGTCGGCAGCCGGGCCCAGCAGCAGGACATGGTGCGCGCGATCGAGGCCAACGACATGCGGCCGGTCATCGACACCACCTTCGCGCTCGACGAGCTGGCCGACGCTTTCCGCCATCAGGCCGCCGGCCGGCACTTCGGCAAGATCGGGGTTTCGATCCCGTGAGCGCGTCGGCGCCGCTCGAGCCCGGTTGCCGCATCGCGCTGCTGGCCACCGGCGGTACGCTGGAAAAGCGCTACGACCCGCATACGGGCACGCTCGCGCTCGGCGCGCCGGTGGTCGAGGAACTGCTGGCCACGCTGGTGCAGCCAGACGTCGCGGTGGACGTCGAGCGCGTGATGGCCGTCGATTCACTGGACATGGACGACGCCGGGCGCGATGCGATCGTGGCCGCCGTCGCACGCCGCATCGCCGCGGGCGGCTGCGATGCGGTGATCGTCACCCACGGCACCGATACGCTCGCCGAGACCGCCGCCGCGCTGGTCGCCGGACTGAACGCGCCGGCGGTGCCGGTGGTGCTCACCGGGGCGATGGTGCCCTGGGCCTGCGCGGGCAGCGACGCGGCCCAGAATCTCGCCCAGGCGCTGATGGCCGCGCGCCTGCTCGCTCCGGGCGTGCACGTGGTCTTTCACTCGCGGGTCGTGCCCGGCGAGCGGGTGGTCAAGGACTACGCGCGTCTCACGCTCGTCGACGGCCGCCCGGGCTGAGGCGGCCCCGGCGGGCGTGGCACGGTCGGATCGGATGACGGGTAGGTTTGGACGCCCGGAGGCGGCCGGCGCATGAGCCGGGTCGTGCGCAATCTCACCGAGGGACCGATCGTCAGCGCTCTGGTGCGCCTGGCCGTGCCGATCGTGTTCGCCAATCTGCTCCAGACCGCCTATCAGCTGATCGACACCTTCTGGGTCGGCCGGCTGGGTGCGGCCGCGGTGGCCGCGGTCTCGCTGAGCTTTCCGGTGATCTTCTTTCTCATCTCGCTCGGTCTGGGCCTGGCGATCGCCGGCACCATCCTCGTGTCCCAGTACAGCGGCCGCGGTGACACCGTCCAGGTTAACCGGGTCGCGGCCCAGGCGCTGGTCGGCGTCATCGCGCTGTCGCTGGTGCTGGCCGTGGCCGGGGTATTCATTGCGGCGCGGCTGGCGGCGTTTCTCGGCGCCGACGCCGAGGTGCTGCCCATGGCCACGGCCTACATGCGGGTCTCGTTCGTCGGTCTGCCGTTCCTGTTCGCCTACGTCATCTTCCAGTCGCTGATGCGCGGCGTGGGCGACGCCGCGACGCCGCTCTACATCGTCACCGGGACGGTGGTGCTCAATTTCTTTCTCGACCCGCTGTTCATCCTCGGCTGGGGACCGATGCCGGCGCTCGGCGTCTCCGGCGCGGCGCTGGCCACGGTGGTCACCCAGGGGCTGGCGGCGGTGGTGGGGCTGTGGATGCTGTTCTCGGGCCGCTACGGCATCGCCCTGCGCGCGCGGCATCTGCGTCCGGATCCGCGGCTGCTGTGGCGTCTGTTCAAGCTCGGCGCGCCGTCGGCGGTGGAGCAGTCCACACGCGCGCTGGGACTGATGCTCATGACCATTCTGGTCTCCGGCTTCGGCACCGTGACCCTGGCCGCCTACGGCATCGGCACGCGCATGCTCAGCTTCGTCATCATCCCGGCGCTGGGTCTGTCGCAGGCGACCTCGGCGCTCGTCGGCCAGAACATCGGCGCGGGCAAGATCGCGCGCGCCGAACGCACCACCTGGCTGAGTGCGGTCGTGGCCCTGGTCACCTTGTCCGCCTTCGGGGTACTGGCCTTCATCTGGGCGGAGGCGATCGTGGCGCTGTTCGTGCCGAACGCGCCCGCAGTGATCGCGGAGGGCGCGACGTTCGTGCGCTTCACCGCGCTGGCCTACGGCCTGATCGGCGCCCAGATCGTGATCACCGGCGGTTTCCGCGGCTCGGGCAACACCCTCGTGGCGATGGCCATCGCCCTGATCTCGCTCTGGATGCTGCAGTTTCCGCTGGCCTGGCTGTTGTCCGAGCGCACCGGGCTGGGAGCGCTGGGCATCTGGATCGCCTATCCGGTGCAGAACGTGCTGACCGCGGCGATCGCCGCGATCTGGTTCGCCCGCGGGACCTGGAAGCGACGCCAGGTCATCGAGGCGGATGACCCCGAACGCGCCGCCGCCCGCTATAGGCCCGGAACGCTGACAAACACGACACTGCGCTGACCGGCTTTCAGGCGGTCTCGATGTCTGCGTTGGCGGGTGTCACCTGGGCCGGGCGCGCGTCGCCGCCGGCATCGCAGCGACCGAGATGGATCGCACAGACGACACGCAGCATCGAGGCGAGATTCGCGACCTCGCCGCGCTCGGAGACGATTTCACTGTAGAGCTCGCCGATGAATTCGGATACGGAATAGCCCTGCTGGCCGGCCAGCGCTTCGAGAATCCGCCAGAACTCGTGTTCCAGCCGGACGCTGGTCACGCAGCCGTGCAGACGGATCGAGCGGGTGGTGCTGCGATAGCGCGCCGGGTCCGCCGATGCGTAGATATGGCACATGTCTCCTCCGGATTGCGTTTTGCCCGCAATTTGATCGTTAGCGGTCTGAAACTAACGCTCGCGCCGGTCATCGGCAATGTAGTAGGCGGGTGTTACCACCGCCCGAGTCGCCCGCGCTAGCCTCGAAGTCGAGACAAAGAGACGGACTTGAGTCCGCCGTGGACGCCGAGGAGATCACACCATGTCCGATCATGCCGTATCGCGGCGCGCGTTTCTGCGCGCCGGCGGGGCCGTGCTCACGGGGACGCTGGCATCCACCAGCGGCGTGCTGGCACTGATCGCGCCGTCGACGAGCTGGGCGCTGGAACTCGAGGCCCTCGACGCCCATCAGGGGGCGACCGTGCTGCAGTTCACCCGGCACGTCTTTCCGCATGATCGCCTGGACGACGCGGTCTATGCCCTGGTCGTCAAGGATCTCGATGCCGGCGCGGCCGAGGACCCGACGACTCGCCGCATGCTGATCGACGCCGTCCGTCGGCTCGACGAGGCCTCGGGCGGCGAGTGGCTGTCGCGCAGCGCGGCCGAGCAGTTCGTTCAGGTCCAGGCGATGGAGGCCACGCCGTTCTTCGTCAAGGTCCACAGCACGGCGGTCGTGTCACTCTACGACAATGACATGGCCTTCGCCCATTTCGGCTATCCCGGCAGGAAGGGTGATCCGGGCTATATCCATCGCGGATTCAACGATCTGCACTGGCTGCCCGATCCGCCGGACGGGGCCAGCGGCCCCGTCCCCGAAACGGCCTGAGGAGGCGAGCATGGATATGTACGACAACCGAACGACTTTCGCCGCGGACGACGACGGCGTCGTGGTGGTGATCGGCTCGGGTGCGGGCGGCGGCACGCTGGCCAACGAGCTCGCGCAGAAAGGTGTGGACGTGGTGCTTCTCGAGGCGGGCGGGCTGCACACCACCGATGAATTCATCGCCGACGAATGGCCGTCGTTCAGTCAGCTCGCCTGGACCGACACCCGCACGACCATGGGCGACTGGCGGGTGGCGCGCGATTTTCCCAATCTGCCGGCCTGGATCTGCAAGGCCGTCGGTGGCACCACGGTGCACTGGGCCGGCGCCAGCCTGCGCATCGAGCCGCACGAGTTCCGCGCCCGCAGCACGTACGGCGATCTGGCGGGCGCCACGCTGCGCGACTGGCCGCTGTCTGCCGACGATCTCGCGTCCTACTACGACACCGCCGAGAAGAAGCTCAACGTCACACGGACCAACGGCCTGCCGGGCCTGCCGGCGAACAACAACTTCAAGGTCATGCATGCCGGGGCGACACGCCTCGGTTATGAGACCTGCCACACCGGTCGCATGGCGATCAACAGCGTCAACAAGGACGGCCGGAATCACTGCATGCAGCGCGGCTTCTGCTTCCAGGGCTGTCGCTATGCCGCGAAGTGGTCGACGCTATACACCGAAATTCCGGCCGCATTGCAGACCGGCCGGGTCGAGCTGCGCACCCGCGTGCACGTCGCGCGGATCGACCACGACGACAACGACCGCGTGACCGGCGTCGTCTACTTCGATGCCGACGGCCGCGAGCGGCGTCAGGCCGCGCGGGTAGCCGCGGTGGCCGGCAATTCGATCGAGACGCCCCGGCTGCTTCTCAATTCCGAGTCGTCACGATTCCCCAACGGTCTGGCCAACGGTTCGGATCAGGTCGGGCGCAACTACATGCGCCATACCACCGGCACCGTCTGGGGCGTGTTCGACAAGCCGGTGGAGATGTACAAGGGCACGACCATGGCCGGCATCGTCCAGGACGAGGCGCGTCACGATCCGAAGCGTGGGTTCGTCGGCGGCTACGAGATGGAAACGATCTCCCTCGGTCTGCCGTTCATGGCGGCGTTCTTCAACCCGGGCGGCTGGGGCCGCGGTTTCACCGAGGCCATGGAGCAGTATCGCCACATGGCCGGGATGTGGCTGGTGGGCGAGGACATGCCGCAGGCCGACAATCGGGTCACGCTCAGCAGCGAGGCCAGGGACGCTTTCGGTCTGCCCGTCGCCAACGTCCACTACACCGATCACGCCAACGACGTCGCCATGCGCGAGCACGCCTACACCCGGGGCGCGGCGATCTACGAGGCGGCGGGTGCGACCCGCACCTACCGGACGCCGCCGTATCCGTCGACGCACAATCTCGGAACCTGCCGTATGAGCGAGCGCGCCGCGGACGGCGTCTGCAACGGCCACGGACAGAGCCACGAACTGGCCAATCTGTTTATCTCCGACGGCAGCCAGTTCACGACCAGCGCGGCCGAGAATCCGACGTTGACCATCGTCACGCTGGCGATACGCCAGGCCGATTACATCGCGGAACGAATGCGCGCACGGGCGATCTAGCTAGCCGGCGGGTGATGGACGGGCGATGACCACGCCCCAGCATCATCCGCTCGAACCAAACCGTGGCCCGGTACGTCGAGGCCCGGCCGTGCTGCGTGGCCGGGCAGCTGCTGCTCCGGCCCGGCTCGTTCAGTGTTCGCGCAGGGCGCGGATGAGTTCGTCCTTGCTCATTTCCGAACGCTGGCCGATGCCGATCTGCTGCGCCTTCTCGTAGAGCGCATCGACCGACCAGTCCTCGTATTCGGGATGCCGCCCGCCCTTCCGGCCGGCGGCTTCGCGGTCGGTATTGGCGATGCGTGCGGCCTTTTCCTTGCTCATGCCATCGTCGCGGAGGGCGTCGTACTGCTCCGGATCCTTGATCCGGCGGTTATCGTCCCGGCTGTCGCTCATGTCATGCTCCAATGTTTAGCTGGCCTTCATTGTGGCGGCCCGTCCGCAACGGGGAACTCGTGAAACTACCTAGGCAATCCCACGGCCGGGCGAGGGCGCGCGCATGACTGCGGCCGACCCGGATCTCCAGATCCACGCCGCCAACGCGACGGGGCGGGACTATGTCGTGGGCGACATCCACGGCTGTTTCTACATGCTCGACGCGCTGCTGGAACGCATCGGCTTCGATGCGACGCGCGACCGGCTGTTCTCGGTCGGCGATCTCGTCGATCGCGGGCCGGACAGCGAGCGCGCCGCGGAATATCTCGATCGGCCCTGGTTTCATGCGATCCGCGGCAATCACGAGGACATGCTTCTGGACGCGGTCGCCGAGGGCGGCGAGGCGGCCTCGCTCTGGCGCATGAACGGCGGCGGCTGGTTCGATGCTCTGGATGCGGCGAGCCGGGCGGCGTTGACGCGCCGGGTCGCGGCGCTGCCGCATGCGATCGAGGTCGCGCTGCCGAGCGGCGGCTGCGCGGTACTCGTGCACGGCGATCTGCCCGGCCGGGACTGGCCGGCGCTGCGGGCCGGGCTCGCCGCGGGTACGCTGCGCGAGGACGATCGGGTGGCCATGGTCTGGGATCGCGAGAGCGCCCGCCGGATCGAGACCGGCCGCGGCGGGGTCGAGGTGACCGGCGCGGCCGTGGTGTTCCTCGGCCATACCCCGATGCCGGCCCCGATCGCCTCGGCCAACACGCGCTGGATCGATACCGGCGCCTTCATGGGGCGCCGCCTGACGCTGGCCGAGCTGGCCGCCGATGGCCGCGTCTGGTCGCTGGCCGCGGATCTGGAGGACTGCGAACACGACTGGCGGCACGTCGGCACGCCGGGCTGATGCGCCCGGCTGATGCGTAGCGTCGATGCGGCGCGTCATTCGCCGCCGGTGAGCGAGGCGCAGTCGCTGGTCGGGGGGCGGCCGGCGAAGCGTTCGTCCAGCCAGGCGACCGCCGCGCCGGCGTGCGTGACCGCGGCACTGATGTGCTCGCCGAAGGCGAGATCGAAGCGCACCGGCACACCCGCGCGGCAGTAGCGCCGCGCCAGGGCGAGGGCGTCCGCGCGGGGCGTCACCTGGTCGAACCGGGCGTGATAATAGAGCAGCGGCGCGTCGAAGCCGCGCTGACCGAGCGTGTTGGCGGCGGCGACCCGCGCCAGCGCCGGCTGCTCGAGCGGTTCGTCGACGGTGGTGTATTCCGCGAAGGTGTCGAAGCTGTAGCCCGACAGCAGCGGGTCCTTCACCCAGGCCAGCTCCTGGCCGACGCAGCTCTCGGCCAGATCCGCGAACATCGCCCGGCCGCGCGCGTTGAGCAGCGCATCGACGTCGATCTCCTCATGGGCCCGGCTCAGCCCGATCACGGCCGCGAAGTACAGGCCGGCGAACAGGCCGCCGTCGATATGCCGTGCGGTGCCGACGAGATCGGCCGGCGGGCCGCCGGCAGCCACGCCCGCGATCGGCAGCTCCGGCGCGTAGTCGGCGGCCAGCTCGGCCGCCCAGAGACTGGCGAAGGCGCCGCCCGAATAGCCCCAGAGCGCGACCGGCGCCTGCGCGTCGATCGGCGTGTCGGCCAGCAACGCCCGCGCCGCGCGGATGCCGTCGAGCACGCCGTGGCCGGCGTTGGGCCCGGCCAGGAACTGGGCCTCCGGGCCCTCGTAGTCCGGCAGCACGACGATCCAGCCGCGGCTGAGCGCCTTGTTCATCAGCCCGTGTTCGACCATCGAGCCGGACAGGATCTCGCGGGAGGGCGCGCAGCGACGCGTGAGCGCATCGTAGGCCACCTGGTAGGACAACAGCCGCGGTTCGGGATCCGCGGGGATCAGCACCGTGGCCACGTTGATTTGGGGGCGGCCGTGGGAGTTCGTGCTGCGGTAGGCCACCTGCCAGGCGCGTGCGTCGACGTCGAAGAAGTAGTAGGCCTGTGGCGCGATCGGCCGGTAGCGCAGGATCATGCCCGGCGGGGTCGCGGCCAGTTCGGCCGGCAGGCCACGGGCGTGGAACGGATCGTCGTCGGGCTCGGCGAACGGGGCGGCCGGTGCCGGATAGGCCGCGGCGCCGGCTGCGACGGCCTCCGGCGGCATCGCCGCGCCGACGGCGGGCGGCCGCCCGGCGCAGCCGACGACCTGGGCCAGGACCAAGGCCAGGGACAACAGCAGACCGGCGGCGGGCCAACGCAATCGCGACTCCCATTCAGGCCGCCGCGACCGCGGCGGCGCGATCGCCGAGACTATACGCTCAGATGTTTCTGCACCAGGTCGTCGGTGAGGGCGTCGATCTCGCCCTCGGCGACGAGCCGGCCGTTCTCGAGAATGCGGAACTCGTCGGCCACGCGCCGGGCGAAGGGCAGTTTCTGCTCGACCAGCAGCACGGTGAGGCCGTCCTCACGGTTGAGTCGTTCCAGCGTGTCGCCGATCTGGGCGACGATGTTCGGCTGAATGCCTTCGCAGGGTTCGTCGAGGATCAGCAGGCGCGGCTCGAACACCAGCACGCGCCCGATCGCCAGCTGCTGCTGCTGGCCGCCGGACAGGTCGCCGCCGCGGCGGTTGCGCATCTCCTTGAGCACGGGAAACAGCTCGTAGACGCGTTCGAGGGCGTTCGCCGAGCGATCCGCACGCACGTGCACGCCGAGCTGCAGATTCTCGGCAACCGTCAGCTGCGGAAAGATCTCGCGCCCCTGGGGCACGTAGCCCACGCCCAGGCGGGCGCGCCGGTCAGCCGGCAGCCGCAGCAGGTCGGTGTCGTCGAGCCGGACCTCGCCCCTGGCGTGCACGAGCCCCATCACGCACTTGAGCAGGGTGGTCTTGCCCATGCCGTTGCGGCCCATCAGGCAGCTGATGCGCCCGGGCGTGACGGTCATGTCGACGTTCCAGAGGATATGGCTGCCGCCGTAGTACTGGTCGAGCCCGCGCAGGGTCAGGCTCGCGGCCCGGCGGTCGGGCGTGGTTGCGGCATCATTCACCGAGATAGACCTCCACGACGCGCGGGTCGTTCTGGATGGTGTCCATGGGCCCTTCGGCCAGCACCCGGCCCTCGTGCAGCACGGTCACGGTGCGCGCGATCGAGCGCACGAATTCCATGTCGTGCTCGACGACCACCACCGAGCGTTTGCCGGCCAGACGGGTGAGCAGATCGGCGGTGCGTTCGACCTCCTGGGGCGTCATGCCCGCGACCGGTTCGTCGATGAGCAGCAGCTCGGGCTCCTGCATGAGCAGCATGCCGATCTCCAGCCACTGTTTCTGGCCGTGGGACAGGCTGCCGGCGGCGTCGTGCCGGCGCTCGGCCAGGCCGACGAGCTCGAGCGTCTCGTCGATATGCGCGGCCTGTTCGCCGGACAATCGCGCCAGCAGCACCGGCCAGACGCCGCGCGCTCCGGCCATCGCCAGTTCCAGATTCTCGTGCACGGTATGACGCTCGAACACGGTGGGCTTCTGGAACTTGCGGCCGATGCCGGCCTGGGCGACGCCCGGCTCGTCGAGGCTGAGCAGGTCGATGTTCTGGCCGAACCAGGCGCGTCCGGCGTCGGGGCGGGTCTTGCCGGTGATCACGTCCATCATCGTGGTCTTGCCGGCGCCGTTGGGGCCGATGATGCAGCGCAGCTCGCCGGCGTCGACGTAGAGCGTGAGCGCGTCCAGTGCCTTGAAGCCGTCGAAGGACACGGTGATGTCCTCGACGTAGAGGATGGTGCCGTGGCGCACGTCCGGCTTCGCCCCCGCGGCCGGGCGGTTGACGAAGTCGAACACCCGCGAGCGATCGGAAAAGCTTTCCAGCAGGGCCGGTGTTTTCATGACGGCTCCTTTCGGCGCATCCGCCGGCGTAGTTGCGACACCAGGCCGACGATGCCCTTGGGCAGAAACAGAGTGACGGCCACGAACAGGATGCCCAGCGCATAGGGCCAGATCTCCGGGTAGGCGCCGGTCAGCCAGGTCTTGGCGAAGTTGACCGCGCCCGCGCCGAGCGCGGCGCCGTAGAGCGTACCGCGCCCGCCGACGGCGACCCAGACCACGGCCTCGATCGAGGCGATGGGCGAGAACTCGCTGGGATTGATGATGCCGACCTGCGGCACGTAGAGCGCGCCGGCGACGCCGGCGAGCATCGCCGAGACGGTGAAGATCCACAGCTTGTAGTACGCCACGCGGTAGCCGGTGAAGCGGGTGCGGCTCTCGGCGTCGCGGATCGCCTCGAGCACACGCCCGAGCCGCGAGGTGACGATGAAGCGGGCGATCAGGAAACCGAGCAGCAGACCGACGCCGGAGGCCACGAATAGGGCGTTGCGGGTGCCGTCGGCCGACAGCTCGTAGCCCAGGATATCCTTGAAGTCGGTCAGGCCGTTGTTGCCGCCGAAGCCCATCTCGTTGCGAAAGAAGGCCAGCATCAGGGCATAGGTCATCGCCTGGGTGATGATGGCGAAATACACGCCGGTCACCCGGGAACGAAACGCCAGCCCGCCGAAGACGAGCGCCAGCAGACCCGGCACGAGTACGACCATGGCCATGGCGAAGGGAAAGATATCCATCCCGTGCCAGTACCAGGGCAGATGCTCCCAGTCGAGAAAGACCATGAAATCCGGCAGCACCGGGTTGCCGTAGACGCCTCGGTCCCCGATCTGGCGCATCAGGTACATGCCCATGGCATAGCCGCCGAGGCCGAAGAACGCGGTGTGGCCGAGGCTGAGGATGCCGCAGTAGCCCCAGATCAGATCGATGGCGACCGCGAGCAGGGCGTAGGTGAGATATTTGCCGATCAGCGCGACCGTATAGTCGGTCACGTGCAGGGCGCTGGCCTCGGGCAGGTAGACGTTGCACAGCGGGACCGCCACCGTCAGCGCGATCAGTACGACCACGAAGATCAGGCTGCCGGTATCGCCGAGCATGCGCGTGAGCACGGGGCCGTGATTGGAATGACGCATCACGAGCCCTCCGCCGCGCGGCCCTTCTGCGGGAACAGCCCGCGCGGTCGCTGCTGGATGAACAGAATCAGGAATATCAGCATCAGGATCTTGGCCAGCACCGTGCCGGTGTGTGGCTCCAGGAACTTGGTGAGCACGCCCAGCGACAGGCCGCCGACCAGCGTGCCCCAGAGATTGCTGACGCCGCCGAAGACCACGACCATGAACGAGTCGATGATGTAGGCCTGACCGAGGTTGGGCCCGACGTTGGTCAGCTGCGACAGCGCCACCCCGGCGATGCCGGCGATACCCGACCCGAGGCCGAATGTGAGCGCGTCCAGGCGCTGGGTACGGATGCCCATCGCCCGTGCCATGTCGCGGTTCTGGCTGACCGCGCGTACCTTCAGGCCCAGCGAGGTGCGGTTCATCACCAGGATCAGCGCCGCGAACACGGCCAGCGAGAAGGCGACGATCACCAGCCGGTTTTCGGTGAGCGCGAACATGTCGTTGAAGTGCAGCTGGCCGCTCATCCACTCCGGTGCCGAGACCGAGCGGTTGAGCGGCGTGAATACCGTGCGTACGAGCTGCTGCAGGAACAGGCTGACGCCGAAGGTCGCCAGAAGCGTCTCCAGCGGGCGGCCGTAGAGCCACTGCACGATCGAGCGTTCGATCAGGATGCCGACCAGCCCGGAGACCACGAACGCCGCGGGGACCGCGAGCACCAGCGCCAGCCCGACGTGGCCGGGCAGCAGCTGCTGCATGACAAACGCGGTGTAGGCGCCGAGCATGATCAGCTCGCCGTGGGCCATGTTGATCACACCCATTACGCCGAAGGTGATCGCCAGGCCGATGCCCGCGAGCACCAGGATCGAGCCCAGGCTCAGGCCGAAGAACAGCGTCTCGAGCTGGTCGTAGACGCCGCGCCACCAGTCGATGCGCTCGACCTCCGCGGCGACCGCGGCGCGCAGTTGCGCCTGGTCGCGGTCTTCGGTGTCCTCTGGAATGAGCAGTAGGATGTTGTTCAGACGGTTGTAGACCATCTGGTTGAAATCGCCCGACAGCCGTTCGACGGCCGCGAGCTTGGCGGCGTTGTCGCCGGTGTTGAGGTCGTTGATCGCCAGCGCCCGGTCGATCGCCTCGCGCACGGCGTCGTCGCTTTCCTCCGGGCGGTGGGCGCGCAGGGCGTCGGCGGCCGTGTCGTCGAGTTTTTCGGTCATGGTCTCGACCGCGGCCAGACGCGTCTCGGCGTCGTCGGCCTGCAGGCGCAGCCGGGCCTGGCCGGACTCGATGCTGCCGCGCAGGCCGACGTTGGTGCGCACCGGCTCGAAGTCGCGGGTGGCGGCTTTGCCGGCGGCCTCGAAGGTGATCGGGTCGCGCAGCACATAGGTTTCGTCGCGCTCCTCGGCGGCGACGAATATCGTCTGATCGGATTCGCGCACGACCAGCCGGTTGTCCGCGAAGGCGGTGAGCAGTTCCGCGGTGTGCGCGTTCGGATTCGCGACCAGGCGGTTCAGGATGTCGCGTTTCTCTGGATAGCTGGCGTCGGCGAGCTCGGCGATTGTCGCTGCGTACTCGGTGCTGTCCTCGTCTTCACCGGTGTCGGCTCCGGGCTCGGATTCGCCATCGGCGCCGGCTTGCGCCTCGGCGGTATCGCCGGGTTCGTCGCTCGCCTGGGCGTCGCGGCCACTTTCGACCGTCGCGTCATTGGCGGGCGCGGGGGATTCGGACGTGGCCGGCGTTGCCTCGCTCGCGTTCGAATCGGTGTTCTGGCCTTCGTTCTGGCCGTTGTTCTGCGCCAGGGCGCACGGCGCGAGCGCGAGCACTGCAAGCAGCGCCAGCACGGCGGCGGCCGTTGTTCCCCGTGGTGTGCATGTCCGCATGATGGACTCGGTTTTGGCTGTGAAAGACACCGGACCCGCTCGGGCCCGGTGTCGCCTCTGTGGATCGAGGTCAGGCCGTGCGGGCCGTTATTCCTCGTCCTCGGCCATGTCGCTCATCTGTCCACTGCATTCCTCGGTTTCGGTGTTGTAGTGACCGCAGTCGAGATCCACCCAGTCAGCCTTGAGCTTGGCGCTCTCGGGCAGGAAATCCGACCACGCGTCGCCCGGGACTTCCTCGTCGGTCTCCCAGACCACCGAGAACTGGCCGTTGTCGGTGATCTCGCCGATGTAGACGGGCTTGGTGATGTGGTGATTGGGCAGCAGCTCGGCGGTGCCACCGGTGAGGTTGTCGACCTTCAGGCCCGGCAGCGTGTCGATCACCGTATCCACATCCGTGGTACCCGCCTTCTTGACCGCCTTCACCCAGAGGTTGAAGCCGATATAGGTGGCTTCCATCGGGTCGTTGGTCACGCGGTCGTCGTCGCCGGTGTAGTCGTGCCAGTTCTCGATGAACCGTTCGTTGGCCGGCGTATCGATGCTCTGGAAGTAGTTCCAGGCCGCCAGATGGCCGAGCAGCGGATCGGTATCGATGCCCGAGAGTTCCTGTTCGCCCACGGAGAATGCCACGACCGGAATGTCCGCGGCCGAGATCTGCTGGTTGGCCAATTCCTTGTAGAAGGGCACATTGGCGTCGCCATTGATGGTCGAGACCACGGCGGTCGGCTTGCCCATCGAGCCGAAGGCCTTCACCCGTGAGACGATGCTCTGCCAGTCCGAATGGCCGAACGGCGTGTAGTTGACCATGATGTCCGAGTCGGCCACGCCCTGATCCTTCAGATACTGCTCGAGGATCTTGTTGGTCGTGCGCGGATAGACATAGTCGGTACCCAGCAGCACCCAGCGTTCGATGCCCACCTGATTCATCAGGTAGTTCACGGCCGGGATCGCCTGCTGATTGGGCGCCGCGCCCGTGTAGACGATGTTGCGCGAGGATTCCTCGCCCTCGTACTGCACCGGGTAGAACAGCAGCCCGTTCAATTCCTCGAACACCGGCAGCACCGACTTGCGCGAGACCGACGTCCAGGTGCCGAAGACCACGTCGACCTTCTCCTGGGCCAGCAGCTGGCGCGCCTTTTCGGCGAACAGCGGCCAGTCGGATGCGGGGTCCACGACCACCGGCTCGAGATCGCAGCCCAGCAGGCCGCCCTTCTCGTTCTGCTGCTTGATCAGCATCAGCGCGGTGTCCTTGAGCGTGGATTCGCTGATGGCCATGGTTCCGGACAGCGAGTGCAGCACGCCGACCTTGATCGGGCATTCGACATCGGCGTTGGCGTCGCCGTCGGCGGCGTGGGCTGAACCCAGACCGCCGGCAGCCAGCAGCGCCGGTGCGACCCAGCGCGTGATGAGCGTGTGTTTCGTCCAGTTCTTCATCGTGATGTCCCCCTGATGTGACGGGTGGTAGCGGATGATTTCGTGTGTTGTCACGCGTCAGGCCGGCGTATCCGCCAGCGCGGCCCGCGCCTCGTAGAGCCCTTCGAGCGTGATCTTTCGCACCTCGCGCCGGCTGGCTTCGATATGCGCCGCCAGCAGGCGCTGCGCGGCGGCGGCACGCCGGTCGGCGAGTGCCGCGAGAATCGCCGCGTGTTCGTCGTAGGTGGCGGCGATGCGCGCCGAGACCGTGAAATCCAGCCGGCGGATCACGCGGATGCGTTCGGTCACGTCGCGGTGAATGCGCGCCATCTCTTCGTTGCCGGCGGCGGCGACCAGGCCGGCGTGAAACTGTTCGTCCAGATGCCAGGCCCGCGTGCTGTCGGCGGTGCGCCGGGCCGCGGGTACCCGCCAGACCGCCTCAAGCTCGGCCAGTGCGGCGGGCTGGTCGGCACGCGCGCAGAGGCGACGCACGGCGGCGCTTTCGATCACCACGCGAACCTCGTAGAGTTCGTCGAAACGGGCGAAGTCGAAACGCCGCACCTGCCAGCCGCCGCCGGCCGGCGTTTCGACATAGCCCTCGCGCTGCAGCCGGAACAGGGCTTCGCGCACCGGCGTGCGGCTGGCGCCCACCCGGGCGGCGATCCCGTTCTCCGAGAGCCGATCGCCCGGCATCAGCCGGAAATCGAAGATGTCCGCCTTGAGCCGGTCGTGCACGCGATCGGCCAGCGGCATCCGGGGCCGGCCCGGCGCGGCGGGCTCGGTCGCGGCCGTGTTGCGGGTGGCCGGCGTGCTCACGCGGCCGCCTCGTCGGCGATCACCAGCAGCGCGTCGCCGGCCGAGACCAGCGTGCCCTCGCTGCAGCGCAGGGCGCGAACCACGCCGGCGGCGGGCGCTTCGACCGCGAACTCCATCTTCATCGCTTCGACGACGAGCAGGGTGTCGCCTGCGGCCACGCGGTCGCCCTCGGCAACGTGCAGCTTCCAGACGTTGCCGGAGACGTCTGCACTTACCGCCTCGCCCTCGACCGTGTCCTTGATCGGCGCGGCGGCGGGGCCGGCCTCGGCCTCGGGTTCGGCCGCGGCCTGGGCCTGCCAGTGCTCGACTTCCTTCGCGAAGGCCGCGCTCTGGCGCTCGCGAAACGCGGCAATGTCGTCGGCGTTGGCGTCGAGAAACTGCCGGTACTCGGCGAAATCGAAGACCTCTTCGGTAATCTCGGCGTGCAGCCGGCCGGCGCGAAAGTCCGCGCGCATCTCGGTGAGCGTGTCCTCGTCCACCGGGTAATAGCGCACCTGGTCGAAAAAGCGCAACAGCCACGGCTCGCCCGGATCGAACTGTTCGTTGTGGCCGAATTTGTTCCAGATCGGCAGGGTGCGCCCGACCAGCTGATAGCCGCCCGGCGAATCCATGCCGTAGATGCACATGTACACGCCGCCGATGCCGACCGTGCCCTCGGCGGTATAGGTGCGTGCCGGGTTGTATTTGGAGGTGACCAGGCGGTGGCGCGGGTCGATCGGCACCGCGCAGGGGGCGCCGAGATAGACATCGCCCAGGCCCAGCACCATGTAGCTGGCCGCCAGGATCGTGTCGCGTACCTGCTCGCGCGTGTCCAGACCGTTGATGCGCTGGATGAAGTCGACGTTGTTGGGCAGCCAGGGCGCGGTGTCGCGCACGGACTGGCGATAGCGATCCACCGCGTCGAGCGTGGCGCTGTCCTCGAAGGCCAGCGGCAGATGCAGCACGCGGGTGGGCAGTTTCAGGTCGTCGACTTCGGGCAGATCGGCCTCGAGGGCGACCAGCGCGTCGACGAGATCGGCCTGATGGATCACCCGGCCGTCGTAGTTGACCTGCAGCGAACGCACGCCGGGCGAGAGCTCGAGAATGCCCTCGACCGGGTTCTTGTCGAGCGCCTGCATGAGCAGGTACACGCGCAGGCGAAAACGCAGATCGAGTTCGTTGGGCCCGTATTCGATCAGGATGTAGCGATCGCCGGCCTGGCGATAGGCCACCGCCGGCCGGCTGCCCGCGGCGGGCCGCTCGGCGAGCACGCAGGGCGACACGGTATCCGCCGGCGCGGGGATGGGCAGCGCCTCGCGCGTGTCGGCCACGGCGAGTGCGTCGCAGGCGGCGTCATGCTCGTGCTGGCGGGCGGTGGCTTCGTCGAAGCCCAGCGCCACGAAGCGGATGGTGTCGCCCGGCGACACCTGGCCGACTTTCCACAGCTCGGCCGCAGCGATGGTGACCGGACAGACGAAGCCGCCCAGGCTCGGCCCGTCGCGGGTCAGGATCACGGGCATGTCGCCGGTGAAGTTGATGGAGCCGACCGCGTACTCGGTGTCGTGGATATTGGAGGGGTGCAGCCCGGCCTCGCCGCCGTCCTCGCGGGCAAAGGTGGGCTTGGGGCCGTTCAGGCGGATGCCGAGGCGATTGGAGTTGTAGTGGACTTCCCAATCGGTGGCGAAGAAGGCCTCGATCGAATCCTGCGTGAAGAAATCGGGCGCGCCGTGCGGGCCGTAGAGCACGCCGATCTCCCAGTGCGTGGGATAGTCCGGCACGAGCGCGGTGGGCGCGGCCTGCGGCTCGCGGATAGGCGCCGGCGTGGGCGCGTTGGGTCTGGAAGCATCGCAGATCGCGAGCATGTCGGTCGCGCGCAGCGGTCGGCCGGCGTGGCCGCCGAACTGGCCGAGCGCGAAGGTCGACTTGCTGCCCAGATAGTCCGGCACGTCGATACCGCCGCGTACCGCCAGATAGCTGCGACAGCCGGCCTCGGCCTTGCCGACCACGAGAGTCTGGCCGGCCGCGACCGTGACCGGCGCCCAGAACTCGATCGGCGTGTCGTCGAGCGTGGCCGGGGTGGTCGCGCCCGTGAGGGCGATCACCGCATCGGTATGAAAACGTATCGTCGGCCCGAGGATCGTGCACTCGATCCCGGCCGCCGACGGGTCGTTGCCGACGATCGCATTGGCCAGGCGAAACGCGTAGTCGTCCATCGGCCCGGAGGGCGGCACGCCGATATGCCAGTAGCCGGTGCGCCCCGGATAATCCTGGATCGTGGTGTAGGTGCCGGGTTTGACGATCTCCAGCACCGGCGGCGCGTAGGCGAAGTCGGCCAGGAAGGCGGTCGAAACCTCGCCGGCGGCGAATCGTTCGTCGGCCACGATCTGGCGCAGATAATCAAGGTTGGTTGCGATGCCGGACAGCCGTGTGGCGTCGAGCGCATTCGCCAGCCGCGCAAGTGCTTCGTCGCGGGTGTCGCCGTGCACGATCAGCTTGGCGATCATCGGATCGAAGTGCGACGACACCTCGGTGCCGGCGGCCACCCAGGTATCGACCCGGACATGATCGGGGAACACGACTTCGGTGAGCACGCCGGGCGAGGGCGCGAAATCGAGCGCCGGCTGTTCGGCATACAGGCGCACTTCGAAGGCCGCGCCCTGCGGATTCGCCTCGAAAGCGGCGAGATCGGGCGGCGTGCCGGCCGCGGTCCGCACCATCCATTCGACCAGGTCCACGCCGGTCGTGGCCTCGGTGATCGGATGCTCCACCTGCAGGCGCGTGTTGACCTCCAGAAAATAGAATTCGTCGCGCGCGCCGTCGTAGATGTATTCCACGGTGCCGGCGGAGCGGTAGTTCACCGACTCGCCCAGGCTCACCGCGGCCGCCATCATAGCGTCGCGGGTGGCCGCGGGCAGATGCGGCGCCGGGGTTTCCTCAACCACTTTCTGATTGCGCCGCTGCAACGAGCAGTCGCGCTCGCCGAGTGCGACGACCGTACCGCGGCCGTCGCCGAAGATCTGGACCTCGACGTGGCGCGCCTTCTCGATGAAGCGCTCGAGAAACACGCCGTCGTCGGAGAAATAGTTCTTGCCGAGGCGCGCGACCTTGTCGAAGGCGGCTTCCAGCTCGGCCTCGTCGTTGCAGCGCGACAGTCCGATCCCGCCGCCGCCGGCGGTGGACTTGAGCATGACCGGATAGCCGAGTTCGGCCGCGGCGGTCTTCGCGTCGTCGAGGCTGTCGAGCAGGCCGGTGCCGGGCGCCAGCGGCACGCCGGCGGCCTCGGCCAGCTCGCGTGCGGCTGCTTGAGGCCGAACTGTTCGATCTGCTCGGGCGTGGGCCCGGCGAAGGCGATACCTTCGGCCTCGCAGCGGCGGGCGAAGTCGGCGTTCTCCGAAAGGAAGCCGTAGCCGGGCAGGATCGCCTGCGCGCCGGATTCGCGGGCGGCTTTCAGCACCGCGTCCACGTTCAGATAGCTTTCGGCCGCGCTATCGCCGCCGAGCGCGATCGCCACGTCGGCGGCGTCCAGATGGGTGCTGTCGCGGTCGCTGTCGGCATAGACCGCGACGCTGCGAATGCCCATCGCCTTGAGGGTGCGCGCGCTGCGCACGGCGATTTCGCCGCGGTTGGCGATGAGGACGGTGTCGAGTTCAGCCATGATCGCTGTGCTCCGGGTTGGCCATGAAGGCGCGCCAGCCGCCGTATTCGGTGATGTCGCGAGCGGTGTCGGCGGCCCAGCCCTCGCAGATGAAGCTCTTGACTTCGCGCCCGTCGGCCAGCGTCAGCGTGCCGATGCCCAGCGGCGCCGGGATGAGGGCGACGAAGGAGCCGAAGGCCGCCACCGGCACATCCCACAGCTCGACCTCGATCGCGGCCCCGCCGCTGGCCGGTTCGCGGATCAGCCCCGGTTTGGGCGGCGTGGTGCCGGCAAGCGCGAGCAGTCGGTATTCGGGTGCGGTCGTGGTCTGTTCCACGAACCGCGCGTCGCGTTCGGTGAGCTGCCCGTTCAAAGGCATGCCCCGCAGGTGCGCGCCGACCACCGCGAGCCGGATGTGATCCGGCGGCGGCGTTTGCGACGTGACGTTCGGGATCGCGTCGGCGGGCCGGTCGCTGTTGCCCAGCGGCCAGCGCCGGTGGTTCTGCCAGTCGCGGCCGAGCGCGGCGAGGCGCGCGTCCTGCCAGGCCGGGGCGATCAGGGTGATGCCGGCCGGCAGGCCGTCGCCGCGAAAGCCGCCGGGCAGGGCGAGCGCGCAGCAGTCGAGTAGGTTCACGAAATTGGTGTAGGTGCCGAGGCGGCTGTTGCGTTCGATCGGCTCGGCCGCGATCTCGGCCTGGCTGTATATCGTCGGTGCCGTCGGCACGATCAGGGCGTCGATCGGCGCGAACGCCGCGTCGGCCGCGCGCCGCAGCTCGGCGAGGCGGTATTCGGCGCGAAACGCATCGACCGCGCGGGGTGTGCGGCCCGCGGCAATGATCTCGGCGACGGCGGGGTCCGCGTCGGCCGGGTGGATGTCGATGAATTCGCCGACCGCGGCGTAGCGCTCGGCGATCCATGGCCCCTGGTAGAGCAGGGCGGCGGCCTCGGCGAACGGCGCGTAGTCGATCGTCACGATCTCGGCGCCGAGCGCGCGCCAGTCGGCGACGGCGGCTTCGAAGGCTTTCTGCGCGCGCGCATCGCCGAAGAATTCCGGCGAGTCCGGCACGCCCAGCCGCCAGCGTGTCGTCGTCCCCGGTACCGCGGCCGCCGGCGCGGGGCGCGGTCGGGCATAGGCGTCGGCGGGATCGAAGTCGACCAGCACGTCGGCGACGCGGTCCGCGTCATCGACCGTGAGCGTGAACAGCGACACGCAGTCCAGCGTCCGGCAGGCGGGCACCACGCCGCGGGTGCTGATCGCGCCGCAGGTGGCCTTGAGGCCGACGATGTTGTTGAAGCCCGCCGGCACCCGACCCGATCCGGCGGTATCCGTGCCGAGCGAGAAGGGCACCTGGCCGCGGGCCACGACCACCGCCGACCCCGAACTGGAGCCGCCGCTGATCATGCGCTCGTCGAAGGCGTTGGGCACCGCGCCGAAGGGCGAGCGCGTGCCCACGAGGCCGGTGGCGAACTGGTCGAGGTTGGTCTTGCCGATCAGCACGGCGCCGGCCGCCTGCAGGCAGGTGACCGCGTGGGCGCTGGTTTCCGGGGTATAAGTGAAGGCCGGGCAGCCGGCGGTCGTCGGCAGGCCGGCGACATCGATGTTGTCCTTGACCGCGAACGGCACGCCGTAGAGCGGCAGGCGATCGATATCGCCGTCGACGGCGGCCAGGCGCTCGCCCAACGCGGCGAGCTGGCCCGCCAGATGGCTCTCGTCGGCGACGCATATCCAGGCGCTGTCGTCGGCCGCGATGGCACGGCGCAGTGCCGTCAGGTGTGTCTCGGGCGTCGCGTCGCCGCTGCGGTAGTCGGCGAGCCAATGTTCAACGGTGAGTGGCGGCATCGGTCTGCATACGAGGATGTATACAACGACTGAAGCAAGCGCTGTGCCACATCACCGGAAGGCCGCAAAACGCCGATCCGGCCCCGCGGCCGGCCGGATCGTGCGGCCTCGGGTGACATCGGCTGCGTTCTCGTGGTGCAGATGCCTCACCAGGGTGCGGCGCGCGGCACCGGGCGACGCCGCCGCCCGAGATGGGCCCGGAGCGTCGGGACGCGCCGGTCGATGCCCCCTCTGGCGGCCGAAAACGTGTGCTGGAAACGGCCGGATGTGTCGCGGGTATTGCAACTCCGCGGCGACTGGCCGATATATCTCTCCAATGGCGCACTCAACGACGCCGCGAGGCGATATGTCGCGTGGAAACGCCCACTCTGAAAATTGAAATCGCCTGTTGGCACGATCGCGAACGCCCCGCGACCGGTCGGCGCCTGTTGGTCGGCGAACCCGAAGCGGCCGGTCTGAACCGGGCCGGTTACGACGCGCGCATGGCCGCGCTTGCGCCGGCGCCCTCGATCTGGGCCGATGACGCCGAGCCGAACATCCTGATGCGTCGCTACGAGCTTCAGCTCGATCGCATGCCCGCCTCGGTGTTCGGTGCCCTCACCGGCCTCGCGCAAGAGCCGGGCCTGGTCCTGCTCGTCGAACGGGCCTGGATCGGCAACGTGCTGGCGCGTTATCTGCGCGACTGGGCCGCGCGTACCCCGCGCATGGAGCGGCGGATGAACCGGGCCTGGCAGCAGTCCCGCCACGCCGCCCAAGTCGTGTTCGACGCCATCGATCCGTCGCCCGACTCGGCGCCGCCGACGCGTGGCGACGGTGATCAAGGATCCTGAAAACGCAAGGCAAACGCTGGCTCAACGTCTTGTGGGCTGCCGCACGTCGCCTCCTTCAAGGTCCGAGCTATCGATCGCCGCGCGCCGCGATCGAGCTGTGCAACGGCGCAGGGGGACATGAGGAATGGTTCATGGGCGGCCCGATTCACGGGTACGAGCGGCCATGACATTTACGAGGTGCGGCCTCCGTGTTGTCGCGTGCGGGTGCCGAGGTGAGACCCGGTGCGCACGACGCCTCGTCCTGCCGTCCCAAAGTACCGGGCGCGGGCTCGCATGACGTGTTGGCCGGGCCGGGCCGCGCTCGGGTGGCCCGGTCGCAGTGGTCACGGGGCCTGCGATATGGGACCCGGACGACATGCGGTGTGCGGATTGGATAGGCGCCGTGGCCGGATGATGTCGCCGCGTGGGGCGAGGACGACGGGCATGTCGCAGCCCCGGTCTAGCTCCGCCAACCCCATGGGTGTGTCGGCGATATCGCCGTGTGTCGTGCGGTCCGAGTCACCGGGGCCTTAAACCCGTGCGTCTCGGGGCAGTTGGGGTAGACCGCCCGCCGGTGCGCGACCGGCACGGCGGATACGGCCCGCGGAAGGCGTGAGCCGTGGCGAAGACTGCGCCCGCTCGGTTTCGTTGACGGTGGGCAGCAATCGTGGCCGCGCGAATCGCACCGCCGTCAACGGCGATGACGAGTCGGGTGCCGAGCGTCCATGCGCTACGCGCCGGGCGTGTCACGGCGCGGGGCAGAGAGATCGGCCCCGGTGGGTGCCGGCTCGAAGGCTGCGTCCAGAGCGCGGTGCGACCAGGGCCGGCGCCATCGCCTGGCCGGAGCATCGCCCGGGGCGGCCGCGCCCGCGCGGTGCGTATCGCCGGATTCTAGAAGATGCCGGCCTCGAGACCCGCGGCGAGCGTCAGCCCCAGCTCCTCGCACTGGGTCTCGAAGGCATCATCGAAGGCGCCGCGGCAGATCAGCGGGTCGCAGACCGCCTTCCAGCGCAGGCCGGTGGTGATGCTGGCCACCGCGCGTTGCGTGCCCGTGCCGTCGCGGCCGGCGCGCACGTACAGGGCGTAGGGCAGCGCCTCGGTGTGGTCGATGCATTCGTAGTAGATGCGGTCGAAGAAATCCTTGAGCGCGCCGCTCATGTACCCGAGGTTCTCCGGCGTGCCGAGCACTACGGCGTCCGCGGCCAGCACGTCGTCGGCGCTGGCCTCAAGCGGCGCGATCCACTCGGCCTCAACGTCGGTGACGTCCGGGTGGCGCGCCCCGCGCAGTACGGCCTCGGCTAGGCGGCCGGTATTCGGGGAGGGGGCGTGGGCGACGATCAGCAGGCGTTTCATGGCCTCAGTCTAGGGGCTGTCAGCACGTCATACGAGCGCCGCGTTGGTGCCCGCACATCGTGTGCGGCAAGGCGTGAGTCGCCGGTCGTGGCGCGTCACGAGCGAGACTGACACCGTCGCAGCGCGCCCCTGGTCGATTGTTCATGTGCAGCCCAACTCTTCGGGCCAAGTGCTCTGGGTCGGCAATCCCGCGTTGTCGCACGCTGGCGCAGAGCGACTGTGCGGCGCGCACGACGCCGGGTCTTGCCGCCCATGGCCAATGTTCAGGACGCGCCTGGCGCGAACTCGCATGAAGTGTTGACAGGCCCCGACCGCCCGGGGCCAGGGCGATCGTGACGCCCCATAACGAGAATCCCGCAGCTGCCTGTGTATCATTCAGGCCATGAATATCCGTGACATCGACCTGAATCTGCTCGTCTTCCTCGACGCTCTGCTGCGCGAGAAGAGCGTGACCAAGGCCGCATTGGCCATGGACATCAGCCAGCCGGCGATGAGCAACGCCCTGCGGCGGCTGCGCAAGCTGCTGGGCGATCCGGTGCTGGTACGCACGGCCTCCGGCATGCAGCCCACCGCCCGCGCCGAGGCCCTGCGGCGGCCGGTGCGTAACGCGCTCTCCCAGATGGAGGCCGCGATCGCGCCCAACCGCGCCTTCGAGCCGTCCACCGCCGAACGCCTGTTCACCATTCTGATCACCGACTACGCCGCCTCGGTGCTGATGCCCCGGGTGGTGGGGGTGCTGGAGGAGGAGGCGCCCAACATCGCGCTCAACATCCTCTCTGCGGGCAGCGACGCCATCGACCAGGTCGAGCGCGGCGAGGCCGATTTTCTGGTCAATCGCTTCGGCAAGCTGCCGGCGAACTTCCACCAGCAGCGCCTGTGGAGCGACCGCATGGCCTGTCTCATCCGCAAGGACCATCCGGCGCTGCTGGCCGCCGGCGGCGAGCTGACGCTGGAGACGTTCCTGTCGGAGAAGCATATTCTGATCACCCAGACCGGGGTCGGTCTGAGCCGGATCGACGAGGTCCTGGCCGACGCCGGCCGCTCGCGGCGGATCAGCGTGCTCACCCGCCATTACCAGCTCCCGCGCGAGCTGGTCGCCAACAGCAACATGATCGTGGCACTCCCGGCGCGCATCGCCCGCTACCAGGCCCGGCATCTCGGCCTCGCCGTGCTCGAGCCGCCGCTCAAGCTGCCGGCCTTCGACATCGGCATCGCCTGGGGCGCGCTCGACCATCACGACGTCGCCCATCGCTGGCTGCGCGAACGCATCGTCACCATCGCGCGCGAGGCACTTCAGCAGGGCCCGCACCACGCCTGACCGCAGCGGTGGTCGACGACTGTGGCGGCAGCCGGCCGCGCGGCGTCTCGCCGGTGGGTGCGCGGGCGGCGCGGGCCCGTGCCGGGTCGCCGCGGCACGGCGGTACGTCGAATGGGAGACCATACGCGGTGTGGCAGGCCGATGAGGGCCGGGCGGCCGGTCGCGGCTTCGTTCGCGGTAGCGCCGACACGACGCCGTCGGACCGGCTGTTGCGTGCGAAGGCGCGGGACGCGTCGGCAGGCAATCGCCTGCAGCGGATCGCGGATGCCCGAACCATCGTGCGGGCGCTTTCAGCCGGGGCGTCCGGAAGCGATCGACGGCGGCCGCGCATCAAGGCAGCGTTGGTCTGAGACCTTGGTCGCAGGGATGCGCTTTCGTGATTGTAAATTTCGAGCGTTCGCTATATTTTTAATCCGAGGAGGAAACGCATGACCGACAGCCCCAACGAACGATTCGATCTCACCGGCCGCGTGGCCCTGATCACGGGCGCCGGCGGCGGCCTGGGCGCCGGCTTTGCCGAAGCGCTCGCCGCGGCCGGCGCCCTGACCGTGCTGTGCGCACGCCGTGAAGGCCCGCTCGAGGCGGTGGCCGAGCGTATCCGAGCTGCGGGCGGCGAGGCGGCCGTGATCCCGATGGACGTGGCTGATAGCGCCTCGGTTGCGGCGGGCTTCGACGCCGCCGAGGCGCAGTTCGGCACCGTCGACGTGGCGGTCTGCAACGCCGGCATCGCGATGGCGGGCTTCGCCATGGACATGCCCGAGGCCGACTGGCTCAAGACCATCGAGGTCAATCTCAACGGCTGCTGGCGCGTCGCCATGGAGACCGGCCGGCGCCTGCGCGCCGCCGAGAAGCCCGGCAGCGTGATCAACATCAGCTCGATTCTGGGCCACCGCGTGGCCGCCGCGGTCGCGCCCTATGCGGCCTCCAAGGGCGCGCTGGAACAGCTCACGCGCAGCCTGGCGCTGGAATGGGCGCGCTACGGGATCCGCGTGAACGCGATCGCACCGGGCTATATCGCCACCGATCTCAACCGCGAGTTCTTCGAAAGCGAGCCGGGACAGAAGATGATCAAGCGCATTCCGCAGAAACGCCTCGGCGACGTCGACGATCTGGTCGGCGCGCTGCTGCTGCTGGCCTCGGACGCCGGCCGCTACATGACCGGCTCGACCATCGCCGTCGACGGCGGCCATCTGCAATCCTCGCTTTAGGACGCTTTCCATGGACTTCAGCCTTCCCGCCGAGATCGAGGACTATCGCCAGCGCATCCGCGCCTTCGTGGAGGCCGAGCTGATCCCGCTCGAGGCGGATCCGGCGAACTACGACGCCCACGAGAACATCGCCCCCGACGTGCTCGAGCGCATGAAGGCCAAGGCCAAGGACGCCGGCCTGTGGTCGCTGCAGATGCCGCGCGCCCGCGGCGGCCAGGAACTGTCGATCGTCGGCATGGCCGCCTGCTACGAGGAGATGAACCGTTCGATCTTCGGGCCGGTGGTGTTCAATTCGGCCGCGCCCGACGACGGCAACATGATCGTGCTGGAGCGCGTCGGCACCGATGCGCAGAAGGCGTGGTTCCTGCAGCCGATCGTCGACGGCGAGGTGCGTTCGTCGTTCGCGATGACCGAACCGCCGCCCGGCGCGGGTTCCGATCCGACCGCGATGCGCACCACCGCCACGCGCGACGGCGACGACTGGGTGATCCACGGCCACAAGCACTACATCACCGGCGCGGGCGTGGCCAAACACTTCATCCTCATCGCGCGCACGTCGGAGGACACCCGCAAGGGCCTGACCGCATTCCTGTTCCACGCCGACGATCCCGGCTGGGAGATCGTGCGCCGCATCCCGATCATGGGGCCGGAGGAGCACGGCGGGCACTGCGAGATCCGCTTCGACGGCCTGCGCATTCCCGATCGCAACCGGCTGATGGAGATTGGCGACGGGCTCAAGGTCACCCAGATTCGTCTGGGCACCGCACGCCTGACCCACTGCATGCGCTGGCTGGGCCTGGCGCGGCGGTCGATGGAGATCGCGGCCGACTACGTCGCCAACCGCGAATCCTTCGGCATCCGCCTGGCCGATCGCGAAGGCGTGCAGAACATGCTCGGCGAGGCGGCGATGGCGATCCAGACCGGCCGGCTGCTCACCATGCACGCCGCCTGGCAGCTCGACCAGGGCAGCTTCGCGCGCAAGGAGGTCTCGATGGCCAAGGTCAACGTATCCGAAACGCTGCACCAGGCGGTGGATACGGCCATTCAGCTCAACGGTGCGCGCGGCTATTCCAAGGACACGGTGCTGGAATGGATCTATCGCTACGCGCGCCAGGCGCGGCTGGTCGACGGCGCTTCGGAGGTGCACAAGATGGTGTTCTCGCGCACATTGATGAGCGAGGGCGCCGACTTCTGGCGCTGGGACTGATGCCGGCGACGCGCACGACATAGCAGGACAGCCCGGCGGTACCGCGCCGCCAGAACGCGCGGGCCGCCTTGTTCGACAGGACAGGGCCTTTTCGGAGGAGACCCCATGGCACAGGCCGACTACGAGCAGCTGGCGCGCAATCCGGCGAACCATTCGCCGCTCACGCCCGTGAGCTTTCTCAGGCGCTCGGCTTATATCTATCCCGAGCGCACGGCGGTCATCGACAGCGATGTCACGCTCACCTACCGGGCGTTCGACGAGCGCTGCCGGCGTCTGGCCAGCGCGCTGTCCGAACGCGGCATCGAAAAGGGCGACACGGTCGCGGTGCTCTGTCGCAACACCCACGAAATGCTCGAGGCCCGCTACGCGATCCCGATGCTCGGTGCGGTGATGAACCCGATCAACACGCGCCTGGATGCGGCCACCATCGCCTTCATCCTCGAGCACGGCGACGCGAAGCTGCTGATCTGCGATCACGCCTTCGGTAACGAGGCCGGCCCCGCGCTGGAACGCCTCGACGCGCCGCCCGAGACGGTCGTGGTCAGCAGCCACCAAGGTGCGACCGGCGAACTCTACGGCGAGCCGTATGAAGACCTGATCGCGGACGGCGACGCCGCCTTCGACTGGGACAAGGTCGCCGACGAGTGGGACGCGCTCACGCTGCTCTATACCTCGGGCACCACGGGTGACCCGAAGGGCGTGGTCTATCACCACCGCGGCGGCTATCTGGCGGCGATGAGCAACGCCATGGCCTTCAACATGACGGCCGACTCGGTCTATCTGTGGACCCTGCCGATGTTCCACTGCGACGGCTGGGGCTATGTGTGGTCGGTGACCGCGGCGGGCGCGACCCACGTGTGCCTGGACCGTATCGATTCCGAGCTCATCCACGAGCGTATCGAAGCCCACGGCGTGACCCACATGTGCGGCGCGCCCATCGTGCTGAATACGCTGCTCGGCGATTTCGACGCCCGCGGCATCACGCTGAGCGCACCCGCGGCGTTCGCGCTCGGCGGCGCGGCGCCGCCGGCCACCGTCATCCGCAAGGCCCAGGAGATCGGCTTCGACATCACCCATCTCTACGGGCTGACCGAAACCTACGGCCCGTCCGCGCTGTGTGTGTGGCAGCCGGAATGGGCCGAACTGGAGATCGACGCGCTGGCCGGGCGCATGGCGCGCCAGGGCGTGGCCAACTTCGCGATCGACGATTTCACCGTGCTCGACGTCGACGGCACGCCCGTGCCCCACGACGGCGAGACCATCGGCGAGATCTGCATTCGCGGCAACACCGTCATGGCCGGCTATCTGAAGAACCCGTCCAAGACCGACGAGGCCTTCGCCGACGGCTGGTTCCATTCCGGCGATCTGGCCGTGACCCATCCGGACGGCTATATCGAGATCAAGGACCGCGCCAAGGACATCATCATCTCGGGCGGGGAGAACATCTCCAGCCTCGAGATCGAGGAGGTGCTCTACCGCCACGAGGCGGTGGTCGAGGCCGCGGTGGTCGCCCAGCCGGACGATAAATGGGGCGAGACCCCCTGCGCCTTCGTGACCCTGCGCGCCGACGCGGCGCTCGACGAGCGCGCGCTCATCGATTTCTGCCGCGAGCATATGGCGCACTTCAAGGCGCCCAAGCGCGTGGTCTTCGGCGAACTGCCCAAGACCGCGACCGGCAAGATCCGCAAGAACGTGCTGCGCGAGCAGCTCTGAGGGGCGTCTGCGACGAATGGACGGCCCATGAACGCGCATCGATGCGCTAAAGGTGGAACCGCGACGCCCACCGCGAGATAGACGGGGCGTCGCGCCGGAACACATCGGCCGATCGCCCGCGGCGGATGTGCAACAGAAAACATCAACGGGTGCGCAACGAGGAGAAAACGACATGGCTTCGACAGCAATTCGGCGCATGGCCGTGGCGGCACTTGCCGCGGCCGGCATCGTCGGCAGCATGGCCGCCCAGGCGGCCGAGGATCCGATCAAGCTCGGCGCGGTTTATATCCGCTCCGGCAGTGCCTCCAGCTACGGCGAATTCGCCGAGCAGGGCATGAAGCTCGCGATCGAGCAGATCAACGACAACGGCGGCGTGCTCGGGCGTCAGCTCGAATACGAGATCGAGGACAGCCAGGGCAACTCCGGCACCGCGATCCAGGCCATGCGCAAGCTGGTCTATCAGGAGAACGTCGACGCGCTCATGGGCATCGACAGTTCCGGCGTGGCCCAGGGCGTGGCCTCCACCGTGCCCCAGCTGCAGAAGCCGCTGATCATCACCCACGCCGCCACGCCCGACGTGACCGGCAAGATGTGTAACGACTACGTCTATCGCATCAGCGTCAATATCATCCAGAACATGCGCGGCGCGGCCGAGATCGCGGCCGAGAGCGGGGCTAAGCGCTGGACCACGATCGGCCCGGACTATGCCTTCGGGCGCCAGTCCTGGGACTTCTTCAGCGAAGCGCTCAAGGAAAAGAATCCCGACGCCGAGCTGATGAGCGAAACCGCCTTCCCGCGCTTCGGCGCCGAGGAGTTCACGCCCTTCATCAACAGCATCATGGATGCCGACCCGGACGGCGTGCTGATCTCGCTGTGGGGCGGTGACCTGGTCAACTTCGTGCGCCAGGCCAGCGATATGGGCTTCTTCGACGAGGACATCGAGGTGATGTTCACCGTCGGCGCGGCGACCGAGGTGCTCGACGCGCTCGGCGACAAGATGCCCGAAGGCGTATGGCTGGGCACGCGCTACTGGTTCGACGCCTACGACAACGAAACCAACCGCGACTTCGTGGCCGCCTACAAGGAGCGCTACGACAAGGCGCCGAGCTACAACGCCGAAGGCGCCTACGCGGCGGTCTACGCCTACAAGGCGGCCATGGAGAAGGCCGGCACCACCGACGGCCCGAAGGTCGCCGAGGCGCTGTCGGGGATGAGCTTCGATTCGCCGATGGGCGAGATCACCTTCCGTGCCGGAGACCATCAGACGCTGGTCGGGCCGACCTGGGGCAAGGCCGGGCCGATGGACGACGAGTTCGGCATCCGCAGCCTCACCGACGTGCACGTGTTCGACGGCAAGGACGTCACCCCGGCGGTCGAGGAGACCGGCTGCTCGCTCTAGTCGCTTGGCACGCAGACGTCGCGGTCCGGCTCGCGCCGGGCCGCGCCGCCGTGCGTGATCGTGCCCCTGCATCGTCGGAGACTCGACATGACCGCATTCTTCACCGCCCTGCTCAACAGTCTGGACATCGGTCTGCTGCTGTTCGTGATCGCGGTCGGGCTGAACATCGTGTTCGGCGTGCTCAACGTCATCAACTTCGCCCACGGCGCGCTCTACATGATCGGCGCCTACCTGGGATTCAGCCTCATCGCCATGCTCGGCTGGCCGTTCTGGGCCGCGCTGATCGTCGCGCCGCTCGGTGTGGCCGCCCTCGCGGTGGTGCTCGACCGGCTTGTGCTGCGCTTCATCTACGGGCGTGAGATCACCGACAGCCTGCTGCTCACCTTCGCGCTGCTGCTCGTGCTCAACGAGTCAGTGCGCATGATCTGGGGCTCGGGCATCCACGTGGTCGAGCCGCCGGCGCTGCTGGCCGGCACGCTCGACCTGCCGGGTGGCGTGCGTTACCCGGTCTACAACCTGTTCGTGATCGGCGTGGGGCTGGCGATGCTCGCCGGGCTTTGGGCGCTGTTCAACCGCAGCCGGGTGGGGCGCATCATGCGTGCGGCCTCGCTGGATGCCGACATGGCCAAGGCGCTGGGCATCAACACGCGGCTGGTGGTCACCGGTGCCTTCGCCTTCGGCGCCTGGTTGGCCGCGGTCGGCGGCGTGGTCGCCGCACCCATGCGCGCGATCGATCCGGGCATGGGCGACAAGATCATCATCGAGTCGTTCATCGTGGTCGTCATCGGCGGCCTGGGCAGCTTCCCGGGGGCGCTGATCGGCGCGCTCGTGCTCGGGGCGATCCACGCGTTCGGCGGCCGCTATTTCCCCGAGGTCAACATGGTGCTGCCCTTCATCGGCATGGCGCTGGTGCTGCTGGTCAAGCCCAACGGCCTGATGGGCAAGGGAGCGGCGTGATGAAGAACGCAATCGTGCTGATCGTGCTCGCCGCTGTGCTGGCGGGCCTCGTTGCGCTGCCGTGGGTGGCGCCTTATTTCTATATCTTTCTGGGCACCGAGGTGCTGATCCTCGGCCTGTTCGCGGCCAGCTTCAATCTGGTGTTCGGTTACAGCGGCATGCTCAGCTTCGGCCATGCCGCCTTCTACGGCATCGGCGCCTACGCCACCGCGCTGATCCTGCTGCATCTGGAGTGGCCGTTTCTGGCCTGCCTGGTCGTGGCCATGGGCGCCGGCGCGCTGCTGGCGCTGGTGATCGGTTTTCTCAGCGTGCGGCTGGATGAAGTCTATTTCGCCATGCTCACGCTGGCCTTCGGCATGATGGTCTTCGCCGTGGCGCACCAATGGCGTTCGGTCACCAACGGCAGCGACGGCATCGCCGGCTTCATGCTCGGCGATTTCGCACCGGGGGTCGACTGGTCACTCGGCGACCCCGCCGTCTACTATCACGTCGTGCTCGGCGTGGTGGTGGTCGCCGCGGCGGTGCTGTATCTGATCTGTCGCTCGTCGTTCGGGCTCATCCTGCGTGCGATCCGCCAGAACCCGGAACGGGTGTCCTTCTGCGGCCTGGACGTGCGCCGCTACCGACTGGCCGCCTTCACCGTGGCCGGTGCGTTCGCGGGGCTGTCCGGCGCGCTGATGGCGCCGTTCCTGCGCGTGGCCAGCCCCGAGATGCTGCACTGGTCGATGTCGGCCGAGCCCGTGCTGATGTCGATTCTCGGCGGCACCGGCTACTTTCTCGGACCGTTCTTCGGCGCCGCCATCTTCGTGCTGCTGGAAAGCTGGATCACCGGCTTCACCGACGCCTGGATGCTGGTGCTGGGCGTGATGCTCGCGCTGATGGTCATGTTCTTCCGCCGCGGCGTGCTCGGCACGCTGCTCGACTGGGTGCAGGGCAACCATGACTGATACCACCACCAACGAATCCGGCCCCGTGCTGCAGATCCGCGATCTCAGCCGTCGTTTCGGCGGGGTGGCGGCGGTCTCCGGCATCGATCTGGACGTCGCGCCGCGCGAGACCGTGGCCATCATCGGCCCCAACGGCGCCGGCAAGACCACGCTCTACAACATGGTCTCCGGCCGGCTCAAGCCGACCACCGGCACGCTCACCTTCGAAGGCCGCGACATCACCGGGCTGGCGCCGCACCGCATCAGCCGGCTCGGCGTATCGCGCTCGTTCCAGATCAACAACATCTTCACCGAGATGACGGTGCGCGAGAACGTGGAGGTCGCACTCACCGCCCTCCACGGCTGGGGCAAGCGCTGGTTCAACGTCGCCACCCGCGCCAAACCGCTGCAGGACGAGGCCGATACCCTGCTCGAGCGGCTGTCCCTGGGCGAGCTCGCGCAGAAGCGCGCCGGCACCATCAGCTACGGCGACAAGCGCCTGCTCGAGATCGCCGTCGTGCTGGCCACGCGTCCGCGCCTGGTGCTGCTCGACGAACCCACCGCCGGCATGACGCCGCAGGAAACCAAACGCGTCACCGCGCTCATCAAGAGCCTCGCCGAAAGCGGCGACTACACCTTCCTCATCACCGAGCACGACATGGACGTCGTCTTCGGGGTGGCCGATCGCATCCTGGTCATGCACCGCGGCGAGGCGCTCGTCGTCGGCACGCCGGCCGAAGTGCGCGACCACCCGGAGGTGCGCCGCGCCTATCTCGGCGAGGAAGACGAAGAGGACGCCGAGGACAAGGAGACCGCGTCATGATGCTCGAACTCGACGACGTGCATACCTACTACGGCGAAAGCCACGCGCTGCAGGGCGTGACCCTTCAGCTCGCCGAAGGCGAGACGGTCTGCCTGCTCGGGCGCAACGGCGCCGGCAAGTCGACCACGCTCAAGAGCATCATCGGCCTCACGCCGCCGCGCCGCGGGCGCGTCGTGTTCGAGGGCGACGAGATCCAGCGCAGGCCCGCCCATCGGATCGCGCGCATGGGCATCGGCCTCGTGCCCGAGGACCGGCGCATCTTTCCGGGCCTGTCGGTGCGCGAAAACCTCGACGTCGCCCAGCGCAAACGCCGCGGCGAGACGCCGAAGTGGTCGATCGAACGCATCTTCGACAACTATCCCATGCTCGCCGAACTCGCCAACCAGGACGGCGCGACCCTGTCCGGCGGTCAGCAGCAGATGCTCGCCGTCGCCCGCTCGCTGATGACCGAACCGCGCCTGCTCCTGCTCGACGAACCCAACGAAGGCCTCGCCCCGGTCATCGTCAAGCAGATCGGCGCGCTCATCGACGACCTCGCCGCCACCACCACCATGCTGTTCACCGACCAGAGCGTGCACTTCGCCCTCAAGCACGCCAAACGCGCCTACATCCTCGAAAAAGGGCGCATCGTCCACGAGGCCGACGCCGCCGAGCTGCGGGAGGATACGGCCACGCAGGACCGGTTTCTGTCGGTGGCCTGAGCCCGGGGAGTGCACGGCCGGCAGTCCGCTGGGCTGTCCCGGAGCGGTCTCCACGGCCGTCTTGCCGGCACGACGCGATTCGCGATCACCGCGGCGCGCATCGGGCGCTCCGGCGCGTACGGGCCGTATCGCGTTGGCCCGCTCGATCAGACGCCGAACGGGCCGGGCTCGGCGGCCGCGTGGCACCACCGCGCGGGGCGTGTCGCGACGAAGCCCTCGACGTGCCAGCGTCGGTTGGCCGCGACGTAGCGGCGCTGCCAGGCGCGGCCGGTGGCGGAGAGAAAGCGGGCGTGGATGCCCGCAGCGCGCTGGGCGCTGTCGTGGAACTCGATATGGTGATGCGCGAGTACGATACGGCCGCCGGGCACGAGCACGCGGGCCACGTCGCGCGCGAGCCGATCGAGCGCGCGCGGTGCAAGGTAGTACAGCAGTTCAGCGATCACCACGGCCTCGTAGCGCCGGCCCGGCAACGGCGCGGGCAACGCGATCCGATAGGCCTCGGCATGGGCGTGATCGGCCAGCACGGCGCGGGTGAGCCGAATGGCGCTCGCGCTGCCGTCGCAGGCGTGCAGATGCAGCGCGCGCCGGGCGAGCGCGCGGCTGTTGGAGCCGTTGCCGCAGCCCAGTTCCAGTAGGCGTGCGTGTGGCCGGGTGCCGAGCGCGCGCACGATGCGCCCGCGCTTGATCGCTTCGTCGCGGGCGGTGAATGTCTGCCAGGGGTCGGCCGCGGCGCGAAACTTCGCTTCGAAGCCGGACAGATCGATCGCGCGGCGCGGCGGCGCGCTCATGGCCGGCTGCCGAAGACTTCGACCGGCCGGCCGAAGCGCGCAAGCAGCGCGGGCGTGATCGTGAAGCCGTCCGGGTCGTCGTCGATGGCGTCGATCTGGGTGCGATAGCGCCGCAGCGCGGCCTGCTTCATCGCCGCGCGCGCGCCGAGCGGCCGGCGCCACAGGCGGCCCGCCGGGCGCGGCCGGTGCGGTGTCTGGCGCGGCCAGACCAGATAGGACAGGCGTGCGATCGAGGCCGGCCAGGCCCGGGCAACGGCCCGCGCGACCGCGCGATGATCGGCGTGGTTATCGTGGCGCGAGGGGGTGACGATCAGATCCGGGCGCGGCCGGCGGGCGAGGTCGCGGGCCAGGCGCGTGATCGTGGCCAGGCCGTCGAAGCCGAGCGCGCCGTCGGCATAACCGAGAAAGCGCAGATCCTGACGGCGCACGCCGGCGCGGCGCATCACCTGGCGCGTCTCGGCGTAGCGCGCGGCGCTCAGGCGCGCGGGCGGAAATCGCTGGCTGTTCGGATGCGAGGCGCGCCCGTCGGTGACGAGTGTGACGTCCACGACCACGCCGCGCCGGCGCAGTGCGACGATCAGCCCGAAGGCGCCGATGGCCTCGTCGTCCGGGTGAGGTGCGACGACGTGGGCGCGGGCGATACCAGCCGGCAGCGGTGCGGTCACAGCGAGGGCTCGATCGTGCCGTCGGCGGCGGCCGTGCCGACCTTCACGCGCTGGGCGTCGGGGGCGGGCTGGCGCAGATAGACCATGAGATCGGCCATCTGCGCGCACAGCGGGTCGGTCTCGAAGAACGCCGACAGGCCGACCGACTGTTGGGTCAGGTGGAGCGCTTGTTCGCCGGCGTCGAGCACGCGGCTGCGCGCGCTGGCCACGCGCGCGGGATGGCTGGCCGCCGGCGTGTCGAACAGCTGGGCGGCGGTATCGCGACAGACGCCCGCCGCGCTCGCGGCGACGTCGTAGAGGCGCCCGAGCCGCGCGGCCTGGTGGGGGTCGCCCGCGCGCCCGCGCGCCACGAGGTGATCGCGCACGCCGTCGAACAGCCCGGCGATGCCGCCGGCCTGCACGGCCACGAACCGCAGCGCGCCCGCGCTCAGCCAGGGTTCGCGCTCGTAGTCGCCCGGGGTGCCGATGACGGCGTCGCGGGCGCCGAGCGGTGCGTCGCGCCAGCGCACGAGATGCGTCTCCGAGCGCTGCATGCCGAGCACCTGCCACCAGTCGCGATCGATCGCCGGCGGCGTGGCGTCGAGGTCCACGACCAGCAGCTGCTTGGAATCGCTGTCGGCAACATCCGCGCTGACGAGCGCATGCGTGAGCAGCCCGGCGCCGGAGGCGAACGCCTTGCCGCCGGCGAGCCGCTCGCCGTCGAAAGCCAGCGGCTCGCCGGCCAGCGGCGCGTTCCAGACGCCAAAGCAGGCGCCGGCCCGGGCCTTGGCGTGCAGCGCGGTGGCGGTGTCGGTATCCGCATAGCGGGCGATGATCTGCAGCGCGTCGATATGGCCTTCGAACAGCCGCCCGAGCGGCAGATCGAAGCGCCCGGCCGCGTAGAGCCGGCGCGCGAGCGTCAGGTACGCAGCCAGATCGTGCGGGTCGCCGAGCGCGAGGCCGCTCTGCAGACGGGCGATGCCCGTGCGCATGTAGGCGGCGTTGGGCTGCGTGGTGTCGAGGTCGGCCAGCGCCACGGTGTCGGCGCGAATCGGTTCGTCGGGCAGGGCGCTCATGGGCTTGGACATGCGTGTTCGGTTTCCAGGGTGTGCAGGCGGGTCTCGGCCTGATCGAGGGCGATCTCGTCGGCGGTGCAAGGGTCGGGCACGACGGACATCACGAAGGCCTCGGCGTTGTTGCAGCGCGCGGCGAGGCGGCGCAGTTCGTCGGCGTCGATCGCCAGCAGCGTGGCCAGTTCGTCACGGATCGGGGCCTCGTGCAGGGCGGCGAAAGCTCGCCGCGCCGCGGCCGCGCGGCGAAAACGGGCGAGCGCGGCATCGGGCGCTTCCACGCGCGGTGGGTTGCGGTCGGCCGCGCGGGTGCGCAGCGTCTCGGCCAGGCCCGCGTCGGCGCGCCCGATCAGACGCGAGGAGGTGGCCACGCGCACGGCGCGGTCGTGGCGCACGCGATAACCCGCGCGCCGCGCGGCCGTCACCAGCCGCAAATCCTCGTGCGCGGCGACGTCCTCGAAGCCGCCGAGCGCGGCGTATACCGCGGCCCGGAACGCCAGGCTGGCGCCGCCCTGCGACGGATGCGAAGGCGCCGGATCGTGCGGCAGCGGATCGACCGTGCGCTGCAGACAGCGCAGGCGCTCCCAGTAGCGTTCGACGCGCCGGTGCGCTTCGCTGGGCGCGGCGTCCGGGCGCTCGATATAGCCGGCGACCACATCCACCGCGGCGAGCGCACGCCGGTTCGCAGCCAGCCAGTCGTCGGCGGGCACACTGTCGGCGTCGGTACTCAGAAGTACGGCGTCGTCCGGCGCGGCGCCCGCCGGGCCGCAACGGGCCAGCGTGGCGGCGCCCAGCGCCATCGCGGCGCGGCGCGCGCGCCCGGCGCTGGCCGGCTGCTGGCGGGGTATGCGCTGCGTGACCACGGCATAGGGCAGCGCGGCGGCGCGCCGTTGCACGTAGCGCTCGCCGCCGTCGCTGCAGCCGTCGAACAGCAGGCAAAGCACGAACGTGTCGGCGGCCACGGTCTGGCGCGCGAGTGCATCGAGCAGGGCGGCGATATGGTCGCGTTCGTCGCGTACCGGTACGCAGACGGCGAGTGTCCACGCCGGCGCGCGTATATCGCGTGTCGGCGACGCGCGGGCCGGCGCGGCGTGGGCCAGCCCCGCAGCCGGCATGGGCTGTCCGGTGTCGCGCATGATAGGCGGAATGAACATGATGAGGCACGATACCCCGCTTCTCGCGGGCGGTTAATGCGTAGTTCTGCGGGCCGTTCGGGCGGCCCGCGATCATGGGCGTCGATCGCGAAAGAATCATTCGGATCAAGCCGCTATCGAGCGTGCCGTCATGTTCCAGCCGTCGCGGGCGGTTGTCGACGAAGCGTGAATCCGTCGCGCCCCCGAGTTCGACGCGGAAACGCGCCGCAGAACCTGCCACGCCGCGCGTATCGGCCGATGCCGGATGGCGTGGCCGCGCCGGCGCCGTTCAAGCTCGCGACGGTGAGGCCGGAACGGCGGGATCGACCATCGCCCGGTCGCGGCGTGTCATCAGCCGCCGCCACGGACCGTGGACGCCATCGTCAGTACGACGACCGGCGCCGGCGGGCGACCGCCCACAGTGTATGGCGGCGCGACGGCGCGGGCCGGGTGTCGGTCGCGAGGGGAGGGTGCCTGACGGCGCAGATGGTGGTCGCGGCGTCTTGTTCGAAATAGTACGGATTTCCCGGGGCCGTACTTCCGGCTAGCTTGAGCGCATGATTGATGCGCCGCGCCATTCCGATCGCCTGATCGGCACGTATCTGATCGTTCGTCCGACCGACGGATGCGTTCGGCTCGTCGCCGCGACGGGCCGGTACGTGCGGGTAGCGAGCGGGCCGGGAACGGCGAGCACGACCGCGCGGTCGGGCGACGGTCCGTGTGCGGCGGCGCGCGGGGCGGACCGGCGTTCGCGGGCGGCATGCGGTCGCCGTCGGCGTGGGCCGGGATACACATCAGGGCCGCGTCCGCGGCGTTTACGGCACAGGCCGGGGTGGCCGCTGAGCGCGTGTCGACAGCCCGCGCGGAACCCGTCCGGCCGCGGGCGCCGTGGCCGGGCGGCGGCGAAACGATGATCGACCCGGCCATGAAACCGAACCGACATGATCACGGTCCGATGACATCGGGCCCCGGCCCGGGTACACGGCGAGACAGGAACCAAGCGCCCATGTTCATCATGCACATCGCCCTGCAGGGTTGTCTGCGCGCCCACGATGTCGAGTACGGCATCACCGCGGATACCGGCGGTCACATCCGCTACCTGCTCGAGCTCGTTCAGGCCTCGGCGCGCGATCCGGACGTGGAGCGCATCGAGATCGTCACCCGCGCCTTCGAGGCGGGTTTCACCGACGGCGACTATCGCCGTGCCTGCGAATACATCAATCCCAAGGTGCGCATCGTACGCCTGCCCACGCCGGACTCCGGCTATCGGCCGAAAGAGCAGCTCTGGGACCAGCTGCCCGCGTTTGCCGACGCATTGGACGACCATATCGACGGCCTCGAGCGTGGCCCCGATCTGCTCCACGCGCACTACGCCGACGCCGGCGAGGTGGCCGCGCGCATGAAGGCGCGCCGCGGGCTGCCGTTCGTGTTCACCGCGCATTCGCTGGGCCGGCCCAAAGTGGGCTACGCCGCGGCCATCGGCTCGACCCGGGCCGATGCGATGACGCCGGCGCTCGAACGCCGTATCGGCTTCGAGAACACCGCCCTGCGGGAGGCGGATCTGGTGATCGCCTCCTCGCGCGACGAAGCCGAGCTGCAGTACGCCGAGTACCCGGACTATGTGCCCGGGCGCATCCGGGTGATCCGCCCGGCCAGCGACCTGCAGACCTTCGAGCGCGCCCGGCCCACCGAGCGCGTCGAGCGCATGCTGGGGCGCTTTCTCAACGAGCCGGACAAGCCCGCGCTGCTGGCAATCGCGCGCCCGGTCACGCGCAAGAATCTGGCGAACCTGATCCGGGCCTACGGCGAATCGCCGGCGTTGCAGGCGCGCGCGAACCTGGTGATTCTGGCCGGCGGGCGCCAGTCGCTCGACACGCTGGAGCCCGAGATCGCCGACAACCTGCGCGAGATGCTCGCGCTGATCGACCACTACGACCTCTACGGCCGCGTGGCCTATCCCAAGCAGCACCGCGGCGCCGACGTGCCGGCGGTCTATGCCTGGGCGCGCGGACGCCGCGGCGTGTTCGCGAACGTGGCCTTCAACGAGCCGTTCGGCCTGACCCTGCTCGAAGCCGCGGCCAGCGGCCTGCCGGTGATCGCCACCGACAGCGGCGGCCCCAACGACATCATCGAGCATTGCGACAACGGCGTGCTGGTCAACCCTTGTGCGACCGATGCGATCGCGAAAGCCGCGCGCGATCTGCTCGGCGATCCCGAGCGCTGGCAGCGCTACGCCGACAACGGCCGCCGCGCGAGCGCAACCTTCGACTGGCCGCGGCACGTGCAGCACTACCATCGCCTGATCAAACGCCTGCTCGGCCGTGCCGATACCGCCCGCGATGCGTCGAGGCGCACGCGCTACCGTGCCCCGGCCGACGCCGCGCCCAAGGCGCTGCTGATCTGCGACATCGACGGCACGCTGGTGGGGTGCAGCCACGGTATCCACGACTTCAACGGCTGGCAGCCCGGCCAGTCGCGCATGGCGTTCGGCGTGGCCACCGGCCGCAGTTTTCACAGCGCGCTGCAGATCCTCGAGCAGTCCGACATCGACTGGCCGCGTTTTCTCATCACCTCGGTCGGCGCGGAAATCCACTGCCTGAACGCCGACCGCGTGACCTATCGGCTGGATACCGACTGGCAGGCGCATATCGACGCCGGCTGGCCGCGCGAGGCCATCGTCGACGCGCTGGCGGAGCTGTCCGAGCTTACGCCCCAGAGCGCGCTCGAACAGCGTCGGCACAAGATCAGCTATCTCTGCCCGGGCGGCCTTGCGATCGCGCCGAAGATACGAGGCGTGCTCGCCGCCCGCGGCGTCGAAGCCACCGTGATTCACAGCCACGACCGCTTCGTCGACGTGCTCCCCGCACGCGCCTCCAAGGGCGGCGCCGTCGCCCATCTGGCCGCGAGCCACGGCATCCCGCACGCGCGCGTCTACGTCGCCGGCGACTCCGGCAACGACATCGAGATGCTGCGCGCGCTGCCCTGCGCGATCATCGTCGCCAATTACCGCGACGACCTCACCACCGTCCCCGGCCTGGACCACGCTTACCTCGCCCGAGCCGACCACGCCCGCGGCGTGATCGAAGGCGTCGAGCACTTTCGCGCGCGGAGTAACGTGTCGTGACGTGAAGGTGCGGCCGCTGGGTGTGAGCGGCAGCACCAATGGCCGTGCATCTGTAGATTTTCAGCTGCCTGCGCGGCAGCGAACCAGTCTGTGCTAGAGCGCGTCTGGGACCGCATTTTCTTGGCTGCCTACGCGGCAGCGAACGCGTCCACGAAATCAGCCTGATCGCCGACGACTTTCTTAGCTGCCTACGCGGCAGCGAACGCCGCTGCGCGTGTTCGACGCCATCCGCGCCTTTTCTTAGCTGCCTAACGCGGCAGCGAACCGCGCCCAGAAACCGACCATGCGCCCGAGTGTTTTCTTAGCTGCCTACGCGGCAGCGAACCTTCGCCGAGCGCACCCGGGCGACGGTCCAGATTTCTTAGCTGCCTACGCGGCAGCGAACCGCCTGGCTGCGCTACCGCGCCGCACAGTTCTTTTCTTAGCTGCCTACGCGGCAGCGAACGACGCGGGCGACACGACGGACTACGGCACGCATTTCTTAGCTGCCTACGCGGCAGCGAACGATACGCTACCGGCAGTCACGTCCTACATTCTTTTCTTAGCTGCCTACGCGGCAGCGAACATGGCCCTGACTATTTTCCCCCGCAAAAACAATTTCTTAGCTGCCTACGCGGCAGCGAACTCTTTCGCATAATGAGCAACGCGCGAAAGTTATTTCTTAGCTGCCTACGCGGCAGCGAACTCGACTCGTCAGGCCGAACATTTGAAGGTGCTTTTCTTAGCTGCCTACGCGGCAGCGAACCGATTTCGGCGCACACGGTGCTGACGGCCTCTTTTCTTAGCTGCCTACGCGGCAGCGAACTTCCGGCGGCTGTGGTACGGCCGGCCCCAGTCTTTCTTAGCTGCCTACGCGGCAGCGAACACCTCGGCGAGCTCGCGCCGCTGCGATGCTATTTTCTTAGCTGCCTACGCGGCAGCGAACTCGTGGTCGGTGAGCGTGATGTCGAGCTGGTCTTTCTTAGCTGCCTACGCGGCAGCGAACTGATCGTGACGCCGCCGCCGCCTGTTGTCGTCTTTCTTAGCTGCCTACGCGGCAGCGAACTTTCCAGCCGGTGAGTGTGGCCGGGGTTTCCGTTTCTTAGCTGCCTACGCGGCAGCGAACGCGGCCTCGGCGCGGGTTTCGATGCCGTAGGTTTTCTTAGCTGCCTACGCGGCAGCGAACTGATCGCGCTTTCAGCGCGACACCTGTGCTTATTTCTTAGCTGCCTACGCGGCAGCGAACGTGCATTCCCATCAGCGTCGCCATCTGTAGCTTTTCTTAGCTGCCTACGCGGCAGCGAACGTCGACGGCGGCGATGGTGCCGACGCGAATGATTTCTTAGCTGCCTACGCGGCAGCGAACCCGTACGTGTGGCCGCGCTGTCGCAGCAGCCATTTCTTAGCTGCCTACGCGGCAGCGAACTTCCGCAACGCATCAAACCTCAACGCCGGCACTTTCTTAGCTGCCTACGCGGCAGCGAACCAGGGCTGAAAACAGCTGGGGCGCGAACATATTTTCTTAGCTGCCTACGCGGCAGCGAACGCGAAGCGGGCGAGCGCGCGCTCGGTGTCGACTTTCTTAGCTGCCTACGCGGCAGCGAACGACGGCGGTCACTCGGCCGGCGACGAGCTACATTTCTTAGCTGCCTACGCGGCAGCGAACGTGAACTGGCTGATGCCGCCGCTGCCCTGCTGTTTCTTAGCTGCCTACGCGGCAGCGAACTGCCGAGCGCCGCTAGCGGCGTGTTCTAACTATTTCTTAGCTGCCTACGCGGCAGCGAACCTGGGCGGACACATACCCGAGCGGATTCCAACTTTCTTAGCTGCCTACGCGGCAGCGAACGCCGGAGCGCACCCAAAGGGGTGTTGGTGATTTTTCTTAGCTGCCTACGCGGCAGCGAACGTCATGCAGATCGAGGTTCTGAGGCTGACCTTTTTCTTAGCTGCCTACGCGGCAGCGAACGTCTTGCGGGCGCGGTCCATCACTTCGTCGATTTTCTTAGCTGCCTACGCGGCAGCGAACGACGACAAACAGGACCCGTTGATTGTGCTGCTTTTCTTAGCTGCCTACGCGGCAGCGAACTCGTGGCTATAGACGCGATCCAGGCTGTAGGCTTTCTTAGCTGCCTACGCGGCAGCGAACGATCACGGGGAGCCGGCAGTTCTCGTGCAGTATTTCTTAGCTGCCTACGCGGCAGCGAACGGCACGACGTGAATCGCATGCGCACGCTCAATTTTCTTAGCTGCCTACGCGGCAGCGAACCTCCTGTTCCGCGTCACCCGCGAGGGCTGCCTTTTCTTAGCTGCCTACGCGGCAGCGAACCGACTGATGATGGCGGATCGTCCGGCGCAGGTTTTCTTAGCTGCCTACGCGGCAGCGAACGATCCTCACCGCGTTTTGAAGCGTTTGCAGTGTTTCTTAGCTGCCTACGCGGCAGCGAACTAGGGTGTGATTCGGCATGCCGGGGTGTTTGATTTCTTAGCTGCCTACGCGGCAGCGAACGACTTCATTCAGTCGATCCACCGCATCTACCGTTTCTTAGCTGCCTACGCGGCAGCGAACGGTCGCCGCACGTTGCGACAGCACGCTGACCGTTTCTTAGCTGCCTACGCGGCAGCGAACCATTCCAGACGATCCCTCTCGGCTTCCAGGTGTTTCTTAGCTGCCTACGCGGCAGCGAACGTGATGCTCCCAGCCGTCGCGCGTTTCTATCTTTTCTTAGCTGCCTACGCGGCAGCGAACGCCGGACCACGGCCCCGGCGCGGGATTCGCCTTTTCTTAGCTGCCTACGCGGCAGCGAACGCGGGTCATCTGGATAGCCGTGTTCGAAACGTTTTCTTAGCTGCCTACGCGGCAGCGAACTATGCGGCCTTCCAGTTCATTCGCCGAGATGATTTCTTAGCTGCCTACGCGGCAGCGAACCGTTTGTGACATCCTCGGGTGACGAGTTCGACTTTCTTAGCTGCCTACGCGGCAGCGAACTGGCGGTCGCCGTCGGCGCGGGTGAGGGTGACTTTCTTAGCTGCCTACGCGGCAGCGAACGATGCTCATTGTCTTTCTCCGGTTGAGTCGCGTTTCTTAGCTGCCTACGCGGCAGCGAACAACGCGCCGTTAAGCTGCAGGTTGCCGTTGATTTTCTTAGCTGCCTACGCGGCAGCGAACTCGCCGATGGGTGAAAACTGGAGACTGAAATATTTCTTAGCTGCCTACGCGGCAGCGAACACTCGAGCGGTGACAGCCGGCGTGTACTCCATTTTCTTAGCTGCCTACGCGGCAGCGAACGTCCGTGTGTGCCACGAGATCAAGAGGGAGTATTTCTTAGCTGCCTACGCGGCAGCGAACTGAGGTTGGCAAAACCTACGGCGTCTGGCTATTTTCTTAGCTGCCTACGCGGCAGCGAACGCGTCGGGCTAGCAGGTCAGGCGCAGACCATGTTTCTTAGCTGCCTACGCGGCAGCGAACCGGTAGCTGCACGTTCCCGACCATGTTCGATGTTTCTTAGCTGCCTACGCGGCAGCGAACGTCTTTCTCGGCCACGCCTTCGTCGTCGCGATTTCTTAGCTGCCTACGCGGCAGCGAACCAGCTTGGCGTTCCAGCGTTTTTCGCCGTCCGTTTCTTAGCTGCCTACGCGGCAGCGAACAACGGTGGCGCCGAGGTGCCCGATACGACCCTTTTCTTAGCTGCCTACGCGGCAGCGAACCAACAATTTTCGGCGTGATCGCGCTTCATAATTTTCTTAGCTGCCTACGCGGCAGCGAACGACTAAACCCTTTTCCTCTAGGGCGTACAACGTTTTCTTAGCTGCCTACGCGGCAGCGAACCATCGGCGCGTGGCGAGCCCAGGCGGTCAGCATTTCTTAGCTGCCTACGCGGCAGCGAACATAGCGCCGCCGCAGGCGGTTTCGTGATCTACTTTCTTAGCTGCCTACGCGGCAGCGAACGGCCGGGCCAGGCGGTCAGCAGGTCGGCGCATTTTCTTAGCTGCCTACGCGGCAGCGAACGGTCACGCCTAAAAACCGCCTATCCGCCCCAGTTTCTTAGCTGCCTACGCGGCAGCGAACTATTATTTTTTGCATGCTAACCGCGCTCTCCGTTTTCTTAGCTGCCTACGCGGCAGCGAACCAGTGCTGCTCTGCGTTTGCCTGTTATGTCATTTTCTTAGCTGCCTACGCGGCAGCGAACTGCGTTACGTCCGCGAGCAGTCTGATGTGTCATTTCTTAGCTGCCTACGCGGCAGCGAACCGTATTTCGCGGATTAGCCGTTCGATCTTGTGTTTCTTAGCTGCCTACGCGGCAGCGAACCGATACCCGCTGATTTGATCGCGCCCATTCGTTTTCTTAGCTGCCTACGCGGCAGCGAACTTGGTGGCCGTCTAGCCCCTCGAAGTCGTCTATTTCTTAGCTGCCTACGCGGCAGCGAACGGCCTTAACCAGCGCGTCGGATTCATCGTTCATTTCTTAGCTGCCTACGCGGCAGCGAACGAGCCGAATCAAACCTGCGCGGATAAGGCGAATTTCTTAGCTGCCTACGCGGCAGCGAACAAGTAGTAATAATCGTCGTCGCTAACGTCAGTTTTCTTAGCTGCCTACGCGGCAGCGAACAGATCCTGGCGGACAATGGCATGCCGTTCAACTTTCTTAGCTGCCTACGCGGCAGCGAACGTAGGCAGCCTATGGCGATGGTGCGGCGCATATTTCTTAGCTGCCTACGCGGCAGCGAACTAATGGTCATGCGAAAGCCAGCGCGTCAGACTTTTCTTAGCTGCCTACGCGGCAGCGAACTTTCTCCGTTGTCTTGAATATAGTATTACATTTTTCTTAGCTGCCTACGCGGCAGCGAACGACAGCTAACGGCAACTACAGCGATATCAAGTTTTCTTAGCTGCCTACGCGGCAGCGAACTAGAGACATATATTTACAAGCTATTGATTTTTAAAGAACGGCGGGAG
>NZ_AYKF01000058.1 GCF_003732545.1 Salinisphaera orenii subsp. halophila YIM 95161
CAAGGTCGCCCCCGGTAGTCTGGTGTCGCTTCAGCATGCGCTCGACGACGCTGAACGACTCTGTCGTCGACTAGAGCCGAAACAAGCAGATAGAGGCGGTAAAGTCCGAAGACCGAAGCGGCTGCGTGATGTCGCATCAACTACGTTATGCGCCAGCTCGCTGCCGCTTCGTACTATCATGCTTTTTCGCCTTTATCTACTGCAAATTCGTCGCTATCGCCTCTAAGTTCTTGCGTCGATTAGCGC
>NZ_AYKF01000059.1 GCF_003732545.1 Salinisphaera orenii subsp. halophila YIM 95161
TACAGACATCGAGCTTGTTCTTCGAGACATCGATGCCCACGGCATGCTCATTCATCGTGTCCTTCCTCGTATGCAGGCTCTGAGCCGGTGACTCGGCCTAAGTTACCCTTCGGAATGGATGAACGAGACAACGGGCCGGCGGACTTATCTGACCCACAGGCTGTGCCGCCTAAAGTCTTGCCAGCCTCAGCCGGCCCGGCCGATTCATCAGTACTAACGTCCTGTTTTATTTCGGCTTCGTCAA
>NZ_AYKF01000060.1 GCF_003732545.1 Salinisphaera orenii subsp. halophila YIM 95161
CACAGACATCGAGCTTGTCCTTCGAGACATCGATGCCCACGGCATGCTCATTCATCGTGCCCTTCCTCGTATGCAGGCTCTGAGTGCAATACTCGGCCTAAGTTACCCTTCGGAATGGATGAACGAGACAACGGGCTGGCGGACTTATCTGACCCACAGGCTGTGCCGCCTACAGTCTTGCCAGCCTCAGCCGGCCCGGCCGATTCATCAGTACTAACGTCCTGTTTTATTTCGGCTTCGTCAA
>NZ_AYKF01000061.1 GCF_003732545.1 Salinisphaera orenii subsp. halophila YIM 95161
GTCGAAGCGCCCCTCCAGCAGCGCCAACGTGGCTCGAAACGACATGCCGGTGTAATGGTAGAAAGGCTGTCGCAATTCCCCAGCCAGCCGCGAATGGTATTCCAGCGTCGCGCGGACGGCAGGCATGTCGGCCGCGCCCAACAGGTCGAACAACTGCCAAGTCAGCGCCTCTAGCATGAGCTCCCAATCCCCGGCCTCTTCGGCCAG
>NZ_AYKF01000062.1 GCF_003732545.1 Salinisphaera orenii subsp. halophila YIM 95161
CCGGACGCCATGACCGAACACGACAGCCAGAACGCCGCAGCCGAGCCCGCCGACGAGCCGCCGCGACGACCGCCCGGCCGCCGCGCTCTGCTGAGGTTTCTCGTCCCCTCGCTGCTCGGCGCGCTCGCCTTTCTGACGCCGATGGTGACCGCCGAGGGCAACATCACCATCGGCCTGGCGATCCTGTCGAACGCGCTGGCCGCCTTCATGGACGGCTGGCTTGGGCCGATCGCGGGCGTGCTGATGGCGCTGTCCGCGCTGCTGTCGGTCGCGGCATACCTGACCGGCATGGAGGAGTCGCGGCGCGAGGGGCTGTTCGCCGCCCTGTTCGCGGTCTCACCGGCGCAGATCGGGCTGCGCGTGGTGGGCGCGGTCTTCGGCGCGCTGACGCTGCTCGGGTTGGGCCCCGAGTGGATCGTAGGCCCGGACACGGGCCAGGTCGTATTGTTCGACGTGATCGCGGCACTGGTGTCGTTCTTCTTCTTCGCCTCGTTCCTGCTGCCGCTGCTAACCGACTTCGGCGCCATGGAATTCGTGGGCACGCTGTTTCAGCGCGTGTTCCACCGCATCTTCGGCCTGCCCGGCCGGGCGGCCGTGGATGCGACGGCCTCGTGGCTGGGCGATGGCACCGTCGGCGTGATCATCACCTCCAAGCAGTTCGAGAAGGGCTATTACTCGGCACGCGAGTCGGCGGTCATCGCGACCAACTTCTCCATCGTGTCCATCACTTTCGCGATGCTCGTGGCCAGTTTCACGGAGATCGGCCACCTGTTCGTGCCGTTCTATCTCACGGTGACCGCGTCGGGGCTGGTCGCGGCCATCCTCGTGCCGCGCCTGCCGCCGCTGTCGCGCAAGCGCGACGATTACTGGCCCGCCGGCGGCCGGCGCCTGCCGGCGGACGATCACGACGGCCGCTCGCTGCTGGCGCGCGGACTGCAGCGGGCCCTGCGTCGCGCCGATACCGCGCCCGCCCCGCGCAAGCTGCTCTACGACGGTCTGACGACCTATCTGGAGATCCTGTTCGGGCTGCTGCCACTGATCATGGCCATCGGCACCACCGGGATCGCCATCGCCGAATACACGCCGATCTTCAACTGGCTCACCTATCCGCTGGTGCCGGTGCTGGAATGGATGCAGGTGCCGGAGGCCGCGGCCGCCGCCCCGGCGCTGCTGGCCGGCTTCGCGGACATGTTTCTGCCGGCGATCCTGGCCACCGGCATCGAAAGCGAGTTCACGCGTTTCGTGATCGCCGCGCTGTCGGTCACCCAGCTCATCTACATGTCGGAAGTGGGCGCGGTGACGCTGAAATCGAACATTCCGCTCAACTTCCTCGAGCTGGGCGCGATCTTTCTGATCCGTACGGTGATCACGCTGCCGATTATCGTGGCGATCGCGCATCTGTTCGTGTTCTAGATCGGAGCGAGAGGCTTTGCGCTGGCCGGCTCGCCATTCGCCAATCTGACCTACGACGATCACGCAGCGGTTCCGAACGAGTGCGGCGCGACTGTCTCTATGGCCCCTTGGTCGCAGCGCCGGCCGGTGAAAACAGCAGGCCTACGGGCCTTACGGGAGTCACGAGTTCAGCGGACCTTTTGTTTCGCACTGCTGTGCGAGTCACTTTCATTTGCTTGTCCAGAATGAAAGTGAGCAAAGAAAAGGACACCCGGCACAGCGCCGGCTACGCCGTGCCGTACGAAGCGAGGAGCGGGGCCTTCCCAGCGTAGCTGGCATGCGACCGCCGGCATTCGGCCCGAGCCCCGAGGCGACGATTCGTACGGTCTCGCCCCGCCGAGGGTCGCATCACGCAGCTTCGCTGCGAGAACGCCCTGCTCCGCCTCTCGGGGCGATACTCCGACGACACGCAGCGACGACGGGATGCGCGCAGAACTCGGATCGCTTTGGCAATCCTCAAACAGGCTGTACGCACCGGTAATGCGCCGGACACCCTTCGGCACTGCGCGTCTGCGTCGCTGTACAACGGGGCCCAAATACAGGCGGGCGATTCCATAGCATCAAGTCGATACGATTGCCCCACCGAAATCAGCCGAGCTGGCTACGTTCCAGTCGGATTACACCCAAGGTTCATTCAACCTGGAGAAGCCGCGACCTTGAGCGAGCGGCGGCAAGGCTTGTCTGTATTGGGCCCCTTGGGCGCAGCGCCGAGCAGCGTGGACCGCAAGCGGGAAAAGACGGCCGGATGTTTGAGCGTTAGCGAGTTTCCGGCCGTCCCGCTTGCGGTCCGCGATGGGAGGGCACCGATGCGAAGCATCGGCGCAAGACAGGGTGTCCTTTGCTTTGGTTACTTGCATTTGGACAAGCAAATGAAAGTGACTCGCACATCAGTGCGAAACCCCAGGCCACAATTCGCCTGAACCGTGGATTCAAGACTCGATGCTTCGAGCCACGAACATCCTGGCACCAAGCGTTCATCGGACTTCTTGGTTCGCACGGAAGCAAGAAACCGAAATTCGATCAAACCGTTGCAGTTGATTCAGAACTCGCAACCTCAGACCGTGCGCTTCCCGGTATTCGCTCGTTAAACGCCCGCTATCACCCGATACTGAGAAACCGAAAAGCGCCAGACGGGCGACAGCAAGCTATCGTCCGCCGTCACCGTTCAGTCGACCCGATAATTCGGCGCTTCCTTGACGATGTGCACGTCGTGCACGTGCGATTCCTTCACGCCCGCCGAGGTGATCTGCACGAACGTCGGCCGGGTGCGCATCTCGGTGATGTCGTGGCAGCCGGTGTAGCCCATGGAGGCGCGCAGGCCGCCGATGAGCTGATGCACGATGCCGCCGAGCGGGCCCTTGTAGGGCACGCGGCCCTCGATACCCTCCGGCACGAGCTTCTGGATCTCCTCGGAGGGATCCTGGAAGTAGCGGTCGGCCGAGCCGGAATCGCCGCTCATCGCGCCCAGCGAACCCATGCCGCGATAGGCCTTGTAGGAGCGCCCCTGATAGAGCTCGATCTCGCCCGGCGCCTCCTCGGTACCGGCGAACATGCCGCCCACCATTACCGCATAGGCCCCGGCGGCGATCGCCTTGGACAGATCGCCCGAATAACGGATGCCGCCGTCGGCGATCAGCGGCACGTCGGTGCCGGCCAGCGCGCCGGCCACGTTGGCGACGGCCGAGATCTGCGGCACGCCGATGCCGGCGACGATGCGCGTGGTGCAGATCGAACCGGGGCCGATGCCGACCTTGACCGCATCCACGCCGGCCTCGACCAGTGCCGTGGCGCCCTCGGCCGTGCCGACGTTGCCGCCGATGATCTGCAGATCGGGGAAGCGCTTCTTGAGGTCGGCCACCGCCGCGAGCACGCCCGAGGAATGACCGTGCGCGGTGTCGACCACCACCACATCCACACCGGCATCCACCAGCGCCTGCACGCGCTCCACGCTCTCCGGCCCGGGGCCGACCGCCGCTCCCACGCGCAGGCTGCCCTGGGCGTCCTTGCAGGCGTTCGGGAAATCCGAGGACTTCTGGATGTCCTTGACGGTGATCATGCCGCGCAGGATGAAGCCGTCGTTGACCACCAGCACCTTCTCGATGCGGTGGTGATGGAACAGCGACAGGATCTCGTCGCGGCCGGCGCCCTCGCGCACGGTGACGAGCTGTTCCCGGGGCGTCATCACGCTGGTCACCGGGGCGTCGAAGCGGGTCTCGAAGCGCAGGTCGCGGCTGGTGACGATGCCCACGGGCGCGCCGTTGTCGACCACCGGCACGCCGGAGATGCGCCGCGCGCGGGTCAGCTCCAGCACCTCGCGGATGGTCGCCTCCGGCCCCACCGTGATCGGATCGGAGATGACGCCGGATTCGTATTTCTTGACCGTGCGCACATGCTGCGCCTGGCGCTCGATCGGCATCGACTTGTGCACGATGCCGATGCCGCCCTCCTGCGCCAGCGCGATCGCCAGGCCGGCCTCGGTGACCGTGTCCATGGCCGCGGATATCAGCGGCAGATTGAGCGTGATCCCGCGGGTCAGGCGGGTCGACAGGTCGACGTGGCGGGGCAGCACGTCGGAGTACGCGGGCTGGAGCAGGACGTCGTCGAACGTCAGGGCTTGCTCGCTGATTCTCAGGGTCATAGGCTCGCCGGCAGTGGGCGGCTGCCTCGCGTATGCGATTATCACCGCCGCAAAGACCGCGGATTATAAAGGAAGCGCCCCGAGCTTGACCATGACGAACGCCGCCACCAACGGCCCCACGGTGTTTTCCGTGACCGAGCTCAACGCCGCCGTGCGCGAGCTGCTGGAGCACAGCTTCGGGCTGCTCTGGGTCGAGGGCGAGATTTCCAACGTCGCGCGACCGCGTTCGGGCCATATCTACTTCAGCCTCAAGGACGGCGACGCCCAGGTGCGCTGCGCGCTGTTCCGCGGCAAGGCGCGGCTGGTGCGCACCGCGCTCGACAACGGCGCCCAGGTGCGCCTGCGCGCACGGGTGAGCCTCTACGCCGCCCGCGGCGACTATCAGCTGATCGTGGAACACGTGGAGGACGCCGGCGACGGCGCCCTGCAGCGCGCATTCGAGCAGCTCAAGGCCCGGCTCGACGCCGAGGGGCTGTTCGCCGCCGAGCGCAAGCGCGCCCTGCCCGCCGCACCGGCGCGCATCGGCGTGATCACCTCCGCCACCGGCGCGGCGATTCGCGACGTGCTCTCGGTGGTCGCGCGGCGCTATCCGCTGGGCGCGGTGCGCGTCTACCCGGTCCCGGTCCAGGGCGAGGCCGCCCCGGCCGCGATCGTGGCCGCACTGACACGGGCCAGCGCGCGCGCCGACTGCGACGTGCTGCTGCTGGTGCGCGGCGGCGGCTCGCTGGAGGATCTCCAGGCCTTCAACGATGAAAACGTCGCGCGGGCGATCGTGGCCTCGCGGCTGCCCGTGGTCTCCGGCGTCGGCCACGAGGTGGACGTGACCATCGCCGATTTCGCCGCCGACGTGCGTGCGGCCACGCCGTCGGCGGCCGCGGAGCTGGTCTGTCCCGACCTGGCCGCGCGCGCCGCCGTCGTGCCGCAGGCCGCGGCCCGGCTGCAGCGCCGCATGCGGAGCCGGCTGAGCACGGCCCGCGAACGGCTCGACGGGCTGACCGCGCGGCTGGCACGCCAGCACCCGCGTCGCCGCCTCGAGGCGCCCATGCAGCGCCTGGACGACGCCGAACTGCGGCTCCAGCGCGCCATGCGCCTGCGCCTCGGCCGGCGGCGCGATCATGCAACCGCCCTCTCGCAGCGGCTCCAGCGCGCCTCGCCGGCATCGCGCATCACGCGCGAGCGCCGGCGCTGCGAGGCCCTGGAGCGACGGTTGACGCTCGCCACCCGGGGCCACATCCGCAACGCCGATCAGCGTCTGCGCACGGCCGCACGCGGTCTCAACGGCGTCAGTCCGCTACAGACCCTCGAACGCGGCTATGCTATTGCCCGCGATGCGCGGGGCGAGGTCGTGCGGAATGCCGACGACGTCACCGAGGGCTCGCGCATTGCCGTCGATCTCGCCCGCGGGCGGCTGGACTGTGACGTTCACACGGTCCATCCCACACCGCCGGACCGGTCGCCCGAGTGAGCGGACCGATTCCGCGATTGCGTGGCGCAAGGCGTACGACGATGCGGAATCCAACCAACAGACAGGGGTATCGAGACCTATGATCAGACCTTCGCTTTCCGCGGCCCGTCGCCCCGTGCGCGTGTGTGCCGCCCTCGCCCTTCTCCTGCTCGCCGCGGGCTGTGTCACCGGGCCCAAGGTCGTCACGCCCGAGCCACCGCCGGTACCCGAGGGCGGACCGCCGGTGCCCGAGGACAACGAAGTCGTGCTCTCGGAAGGCACGCAGGTGGTGGCGGACGCGCCGTGGGGCCGTATCAAGATCGAGGCCGGCCCCGGCCTGCGCCGCGTTTACAGCTGGCGCGGCCTGCGCCGCGGCGTGGTGCTCGAACCACGCCAGGAGCGCATGGGCGGCAGCCTGGGCATCCACTTCGAAGGCAGGCCGCCGGTCTGGGAGGCCGCCGACGGCATCACCGAGGTGGACCTCGAGGAGGGCCAGAAGCGCTTCCAGACCGTGGACGACGCCATGGTCTGGATGCAGATCCGGCGCCTGCGCTACGTCTGGAACAACAGCGGCCTGGTGGTGGGCTGGAAACCGCACGAGGACACGCTGCAGGTCGAGGTCTGGCAGTTCTATATCGACGGCGAGCAGCCGACGAACCTGCCGGACGCCGACGATGCCCGTATCACGACCGGCCCGGTCGAAGTCGTGCCGCAGGAGATGAAGCCGGTACTCGAGTACCCCGACGGCCGTCGCGAACCGTACGAGCCGGAGGCCGCCCCGGCCGACGCATCGAAGGCGGACGACGACTCGGCGCCGGCAGGCGAGTGCAACTGGTTCGAGCGCCTGTTCAACCAATGCCCCAAGACCGACACGACCGAAGGCGACGCTTCGGCCGAACCCGCTGAACCCGCCGCGGCGGACGGCGCGGACGCGGCGGAAAGCCCGGACGCCGATAGCGACGACACCGACTCGACGACGGAGGACGAGGCGCAGGCGGACGAGTCCGAGAGCACACCCCGTGCGGAGATCGACGGCAGCACGGTGAATGTTCGCAGCCGCGCGACGACGGACTCCGACGTGCTGTTCCAGGTCAGGAAGGGCGACTCGGTCGGGATCCTGAAACAGGAGAACGACTGGAGCTACGTGGAGTTCGACGACGGCCGCAAGGGCTGGGTCGCGGACTTCCTGCTCAAGCAGTAGCCACGGCGCTGTAGCAGCGGCACGCGGCGGAATGGGGATGCCGTCGCGTGCCGTTTCTCCCCCGTCCGTCGCCAACGGAGGCTGGCCCGACTCGGCGACAATCGCGATAAGAGCCGAGACGACTGGCCGCGCGGCGTTCGCGATGGCTGCCTACGCGTCACGAGCGGCGGCCACGGCCCCGCTTGTCCGGCGGGCATGCCGAACCGAGCGGCGACGGCTCCAGAATCGGGTCACGCGCGACGATCGCCAATCGGCCGGCTTGGCGGATGTTCCGCCCCTGTGGGACAGGCCAACCACCGCCGTGCCAACGCGTTTCGACCACGGTGTGGGATTCGATGGCCGGGCTTGCCGGGCTTGCCGGGCTTGCCGGGGCTTGCCGGGGCTTGCCGGGGCTTGCCGGGGCTTGCCGGGGCTTGCCGGGGCTTGCCGGGGCTTGCCGGCGACCAAGCGAGCGCTCGATCGCTTAGCCCGTCAAACCTCGGCGGGATCCGATAGCCGAAACAGGCGTTAGTGCGCAGGGCCCCGCGCCATGCGGACCGTGGCTTGCACGCGCTTTCGATGGCGACCGGCCCGTGTGACCAGCCGTTGGTTCCGACTCCTGGACCCGGACGATACCGACGACCGCCGGAACACACCGCACGATGAGGATCACGCCCTCTCGCCGGAACGCTATGCCGAACGGCCTCGGCGGTTCTCCCTGCGCGTTCGGCCGGCCTATCGGCGCTGGGTGCGCGCCTTGCCCGCGTAGGGATTGTCGCTGTTCTTGAACACCAGATGGATGGGCGTGCCGAACAGGTCGAACTTCTCGCGGAAACGACGCATCAGATACCGCTTGTACTCGTCCGACAGGCGCTGCGTCTGGTTGCCGTGGATGACGATCGTCGGCGGGTTGCGTCCGCCCTGGTGGGCGAAGCGCAGCTTGATGCGACGCCCGTGGATGGCCGGCGGCGCATGCTGCTCGACGGCATCCTCCAGCGTGCGCGACAGCGCATTGGTGCTCAGCTCCGCGAACGCGGCCCGATGCGAGGCCTGGACCGCGTCCAGCAGCTCCCGCAGGCCGGAGCCGTGCAGCGCGGAGACGAACAGCAGGGGCAGATAGTCGAAGGCGCCGATGCGCTCGACCAGCTCGGCGTGCAGGCGCTGCCGCTGTTTCTCGGACAGCCCGTCCCACTTGTTCACCGCGATCACGGCGGCGCGGCCGCGCTCCACGGCCAGGCTCAGCAGGCGGATGTCCTGGGTCGACAGGCCGGCGCGGGCATCCAGCATGACGATGACCACTTGGGCCGCCTCGGCAGCCTGCATGGCCTTGACAACGCTGATTTTCTCGACCGTATCGCTGATACGCGCCCGTCGCCGCACACCCGCGGTGTCGACGATCACGTACGGCCGCTCGTCGAAGCTGAACTCGCTGGCCACGGCGTCGCGGGTGGTCCCCGGCGCGTCCCGCGTGAGCATGCGCGTCTCGCCCAGCAGGCGATTGACGAGCGTGGACTTGCCCGCGTTCGGCCGCCCCAGCAGCGCCAGGCGGATGGCATCGCGGTCGTGGGCCGAGACCAGCGCGCGCGGCGCCGGCAGCTGGGCGAAGACGTGCTCCAGCAACAGCCCCACGCGATCGCCGTGGGCGGCGGAGACAGCCCAGGGTTCGCCGAGACCCAGCGCATGGAACTCGGCGATCGCGCTCACGCTCTGCTCGCCCTCGCTCTTGTTGACGACCACGTGCACCGGCCGCTCGATGCGCCGCAGTCGGTCGGCGATCGCGGCGTCGCCGGCGAGCAGCCCCTGGCGATGGTCGGTGATCAGCAGGACGACGTCGGCTTCCTCGAGCGCGGCCTCGGTCTGGGCGAAGGCCTGGGTGTCGATGTCTTCGTCGTCCTGACCGATACCGCCGGTATCGACGACGATGTAGCGCTGGGTCTCGTACACCGCGAAGCCGTAATGGCGGTCGCGGGTGACCCCCGGCTGATCCGCGACCAGCGCATCGCGCGAACGCGTCAGCCGGTTGAACAGCGTGGACTTGCCCACGTTCGGCCGGCCCACGAGGGCCACAACCGGCAGCGCGTCGGTCATCGGGCGTCCTGTCCGGGAGCCGCTACGAGCCGGGGCCGAAGCGCACGGCCGCGATCTCGCCGTCGGCGCCGAGTACGAGCACGCGGTCCCCGGCGACCACCGGCCGGGCACGAACGGCTTCCTCGAAGGGCCGGCCGCGCGCGATCACCTCGCCGTCGTCGGCGGACAGCCAGTGCACGTAGCCCTCGAGATCGCCCACCAGCACATCGCCTTCGTAGGTCGACGGCGCCGAGAGACGGCGGTATTCGAGCGCGTCCTGCTGCCAGCTCTGGCTGCCGGTCAGTCGGTTGAAGGCGCGGACGATGCCGTCCATGTCGGTGGTGAAGATGTTGTCGTCGTCGTAGGCGAGACCGGTCTCCGCGGCGACGTCCGCCGACCAGCGCACGCGGCCGCCCGTCAGCGACAGCGATGCCATGCGGCCGCCGGCGCTCACGGCATAGAGCTCGCTGCCGACGATCAGCGGATCGGCGTCGATGTCGACGATGCGCTCCAGCTCCGAGCGGCCGCTCGGCAGCGCGATCGACCGCTCCCAGCGCTGCTCGCCGTTGTCGAGATCGAGCGCGACGATCTTGCCGTTGTCGAGGCCGGCGTACACCGTGCCGTCGACGATGACCGGCGACGACGTGCCGCGCATGGTGAGCGTGGGCACGCTGTACTCGACCGACCAGCGCCGACGGCCGTCGCTGAGGTTGAGTGCGACCACGCGGCCGTCGAGCGTGCGGACCACCGCCAGGCCCTCCGAGGCCGCCGGCGGCGCGATGATCTCGCTGGCCAGTTCCGTGCTCCATTTCCGTTCGCCGGTGCTCGCCGACAGCGCCACCACCTGGCCGTCACGGGTGCCCATGAGCAGCGTGTCGCCGCCGACCGTAGGTCCCGCGATCAAGCGGTTGCCGGTGCGCGAACGGAAAATGGTGTCGCCGTTCTCCAGGTCCAGCGCGCGCACGTAGCCGTCGCGATTGGCCACGTACACGCGGCCGTCGGCGACCGCCGGGACGAAGCCGCTGACGAACTCGCCCGCGCCCGCACCGGCATCGGTCTGCCAGAGGGTCTGCATGCGGTACGCCGGCGCCTCCAGCTCGTCGAGCGGGGTCGGCTTGGCCACGGTGGCGCCGCCGCCGCAGGCCGAAAGCAACACACTCGCCGCGGCCAGCAGGCCGACGGCGCCGGGGATGGTGCGTCGATTGCTCATGATGCGGAAGCGCTCTCCTGTTCGGATCCGGCGCCGGCGTCGTCGGTCGGCGCGTTGTCGGCCAGCTTGTTCTGAAGCGGCTGCCGCGGCGTGTCCTCCGGCAGCGCGTCCAGCGCACGCTGGTAGGCCTGATGGGCGGCCTCGCGATCGCCGCGGGCGGCGTGGATGTCACCCGCCACCTCGGCATAGAGGGCATCGAAGGCCGCGGGATGATCCGTCTCAAGCAGCGTCAGGGCGGCTTCGGCGTCGTCCTGCGTCCACAGCAGGCGGGCCTTGCGGACCCGGGCGATGTGGCGCATGCCCTCTTCGGAGGCGTTGTCGACCGCCCAGTCGAGGTGCTGCATCGCCTTGTCGTACTCGGAGTCGGCAACGTAGGCGCCGGCCAGACCCAGCGCGGCGCCCGTCGCATAGGGCGTGCCGGAGTAGTCGTTCTCGAGCCGCTCGACCGCCTCAACCACGCCGTCGTCGATCTGGCCGTTGGCGAGCGCGCCCTCGATCTGCGCGCTGATGTCGGCGGCGGCCGCGGCCTGACGGTTCTGGTACCAGTTCCAGCCGCCCCACGCGGCGATCACGATCAGCCCGACCAGGACGCCGATCATCAGGGCGTTGCCGTTGGCGGCCCACCACTGTCGGACCCGGCTCAGTTCTTCGTTGTCGAAATCGGCCATGCAGCAATCACTCTGCGTTGTTATTGGACGGTGACGAGACTCGTGGACATCCGCACGTCACGCGGGTTCAACCGGCGGCCAGCAGGGCCGCGATCCGGGCCGGGGCCTCGGCGATCGCCACCCGCTCCTGCGGTCGGCTGTCGACGAGCGGCTTGATCTGCAGGGCATCCTCGGCCGCTTCATCCTCGCCGAAGACCAGCGCCAGCCGTGCGCCGCTGCGATCGGCCTTCTTGAACTGGGACTTGAAGCTGCCGCCGCCGGCATGCACCCGCAGGCGCAGATCCGGCAGCGCATCGCGCAGGCCCTCAGCCAGACGGGCCACGCGGGCGCCCGCCGGGCCGTCCTCGTGAACCAGATACGCCTGCGGCGCGCAGTCGACCAGCGGCACCTGCTGGGCGGCCATCAGCGCGACCACGCGCTCGATGCCGAGTGCGAAGCCGGTGGCCGGCGTGGCGCTGCCGCCGAGCTGATCGACCAGGCCGTCGAAGCGGCCGCCGGAGCAGACCGCGTTCTGGGCGCCGAGGTCGTCGGTCAGCCACTCGAACACGGTGCGGGTGTAGTAATCCAGCCCCCGCACCAACCGCGGGTTGATGCTGTACTCGATGCCGAGCGCCTCCAGACCGGCGCACAGCCCTTCGAAATGGGCCGAGGACTCCGCCCCCAGATAGTCGCGCAGCGTGGGCGCCTCGGCGATCAGCGCCGCCATCGCCGGATTCTTGCTATCGAGAATGCGCAGCGGATTGCGGTCCAGCCGACGCTGGCTGTCGTCGTCGAGCGCGTCCAGGTGCGCCGAGAAATAGCCGTGCAGGGCGTCGCGGTAGGCCGCGCGCTCCGCCGGTGTGCCGAGCGTGTTGATCTCCAGACGCAGACCGCTGATCCCGAGGGCACTGAACAGACGCGCGGCCATGGCGATCTGTTCCACGTCCACATCCGGCCCGGTCTGGCCGAAGGCCTCGACGCCGAACTGGTGAAACTGGCGCTGGCGGCCCTTCTGGGGCCGCTCGTAGCGGAACATCGGGCCCTGGTACCAGAGGCGCTGGGTGGCGTTATGCAGCAGGCCGTGCTGGATGCCCGCCCGCACCGCGCCCGCCGTGCCCTCCGGCCGCAGCGACAGCGATTCGCCGCCGCGGTCCTCGAAGGTGTACATCTCCTTCTCGACGATATCGGTGACTTCGCCGACGGCGCGCTTGAACAGCCCGGTGCGCTCCATGATCGGCAGCCGGATCTGTTCATAGCCGTAGGCCGCGAACACGCGCGCGGCCGCCCGCTCGAGCGTCGCCCAGGCCGGGTTCTCGGCCGGCAGCACGTCGTTCATGCCTCGGATCGACTGGATGCGCTGACTCATCGCCGGGCGCTCGCGGTCTCGGTCATGCTCATTCGCTCTCGCGTGCCTCCACGGTCAGGCGGGCGGTACTGTTACCCGTGGTCGCCCCGGCCACGTCCACCGGCTCGCCGCCGATGGTCATGCTGACACCCGGCGCGAAACCGAGGGTGATGCGATACGGCGCCGGCGCCTCGAGTTCCTGCGTGTCGCCGGCCTCGTAGATTCCGGTCAGCAGGCGGTTGCCGTCGGCGTCGCGCACGTCCACCCACGAACGTTCCTCGAACTCCATCACCAGGTGGTTCGGCGCGATCTGGGGCTCGTTCGAGGTCTCGTCGGCGGCGTTGCCGTTCGTGTCGTCGCTGTCCGCGTTGTCGTCACTCAGGCCCAGGGTGTCGTTGACGTTGCGGCCACCGGCCGGCTGGCCGGCGGCCGTCGTCTGCTCTCCGGCCGCCTCAGAGACGGTATCCGGCGCGCTGGCGTCACCGCCCGTGGCCACGCCGTCGTCGCCGGACGTCTCGACGTCGGCGTCATTGCCGGTCGCATCCTCGCCGGCGGCGTCCGACGACTGATCGTCGAGAACGATGGTGTTGTCCGAGCCGTCGTTGTCGTCCGGCAGCGAGGCATCGGGCAGGAACACGAACACCGCGCCGATCACCACCAGCAACGCCAGCAGCGCGGCGACCAGGCCCAGCGCGCGCCAGCGCTGCGGCGTGACGTCCTGCGGGACCACGTCGACGGCGCTCGGGGAGGCCGGCCGCGCCGCGGCGTCCCCCGCCCAGGCGCTGTAGGCCGCCATGAGCCGGTCCTGGTTGATGTCCAGCACCTTGGCGCACTGGCGGTAGTAGCCGCGCGCGAACACCGGCTGGGACAGGGCCGCGAAGTCGTTGTCCTCGAGTGCGTTGACGGTCTTCGGCGAGAACTTGGTCTGGGCGCAGAGGTCGGCCACCGTGTAGTCGTGGCTCAGACGCGCCTCGCGCAGGATCTCGCCCGGCGACAGGCCGTCCGCCTTGTTCTGCGTGAGCGACGCCGAAGGCGCGTCCTCGTCGTAATGATCGTCGAACTCGTTCATCGGCGCGATTGCTCCAGTTGCCGAAGCGACAGGTTAGCCGCCGGACGACTCGCGTTGTAACGGCCGACATAGTCGGCCGCGGCGCCCCGATCGCCCAGCGCGAGTTCGATCCGCGCGGCCAGCCGCAGCTGTTCGGCCTCGAGATCGGCGGCCGCATCGGCGCGCTCGATGAACCCGCGGGCGCTGAGATATTCACCGCGGTCGTACATCAGCCGTGCCATGTGCACGAGCGCGGTAACCTGCTCGGCGTCGCCCTCGAGCGCGTCGCGATAGTACCGTTCGGCGGCCTCGCCGCGGCCGGCGCGCTCCAGACACAGGCCGGCGTTGGCCCGTGCATCCGGCGCCCCGGCGTAGCGCGGATCGTCGGCGGCGCGATCGAAGTATTCCAGCGCCCGCTCGACGTCGCCCTGACGGCACAGGAACGCCGCGTAACTGTTATAGACCGGCGCGTTCGGGCGCAGATCGACGGCGCGCTCGTAGTAGGACCGCGCCGCCTCGGGCTCGTCAAGACGATCCTTGACGATCGCCATGCCCCAGACCGCCGAGGCGTTGTCGCTGTCGTAGTCCAGTGCCCGCCGGAAGCGCGCCACGGCCTGGTCGTTCTCGTTGCGGCGCAGATAATCCGCGCCCAGGCTGGCGTTGGCCTCGGCTGCCTGGCGGGTGTCGACCCCATCGCCCGAGGTGGCACAACCGCCCAGCGCCGCCGCGCAGACCACCAGCATGCAGGCAGCGGCGCCCTGCCGCGCACGCGTCATGCCGGATTCGCCCGCTTGGACTCCACCCGGATCGGCACGTCGCGGAAGTGACGCTTCTGCCGGCTGGCCACCCGGCCGACGAGCTGGCCGCAGGCGGCGTCGATATCGTCACCGCGGGTTCGGCGCACGGTCGTGCGCACGCCCTTGCCGTGCAAGGTGTCCTGGAACGCGCGGATGCGGTCTTCCGCCGGGCGCTCGTAGCCGGAACCCTCGAACGGATTGAAGGGAATCAGGTTGACCTTGGCCGGCCGGTCGCGAAGCAGGGCCGCCAGCGATTTCGCATGCGCGGGCGTGTCGTTGACGCCGGCAAGCAGGACGTACTCGTAGACCACGTGGGCGCGCCGCTCCTTGCCCGCGACATAGCGATCGCAGGCGCCCATCAGCTCGGCGAGCGGATATTTGCGGTTGATCGGCACCAGCTCGTCGCGCAGCGCGTCGGTCGGCGCGTGCAGCGACACCGCCAGGGCGACGTCCACCTCCTCGCGCAGACGATCCATGAACGGAACCATGCCCGAGGTCGAGACCGTCACCCGCCGCTTGGACAGCCCGAAGCCGTAGTCGTCGAGCAGAATACGGATCGCCGGCACCACCGCGCGGTAGTTGGCCAGCGGCTCACCCATGCCCATGAACACGATGTTGGACAGGGCGCGGTCGCCGTGCACCCGGCCCTCGGCGCGCAGATCGTGCTCGGACATCCAGACCTGGCCGATGATCTCGGCCGTGGTCAGGTTGCGGTTGAGCCCCTGCTTTCCGGTCGCGCAGAAGCTGCAGTCCAGCGCGCAGCCGATCTGGGAGGAGATGCACAGCGTGGCGCGATCCGGCTCGGGGATATAGACCGCCTCGATGGCGTTGTCCGGATCCAGATCCTCGGTGACCGCCAGCAGCCACTTGCGGGTGCCGTCCGCCGAGGCCTGCTCGCGGATCTTGGTTGGCGGGCGAATCTCGGCGATGGTCGGCAGCCGATCGCGCAGCTTCTTGGACAGATCCGTCATGGCCGCGAAGTCGGTGACTCCGCGGGCGTAGATCCACTGCATGACCTGCTTGGCCCGGAACGCCGATTCGCCGTGCGACCGGAAGAATGCCGCCATCGCCTCGCGGTCCAGACCGAACAGGTTCACGCGCGCGCCGCTCGCGGCGGCGCGCGTGGGTTCAGTCGGCTCGTGAACGCTGGCCTCAGTCATGATCGGGTGCCGGCTCGCCCCTTCAGCGCGGGCAGAGGCCGTCCTGGCCGAAGAAGAAATCGATCTCGGTGGCCGCGGTATCGGGCGCATCGGAGCCGTGGACGGCGTTGGCGTCGATGGACTCGGCGAAATCGCCGCGAATGGTGCCGGCCTCGGCTTCCTTCGGGTTCGTCGCGCCCATCAGGTCGCGATTCTTCGCGATGGCGTCCTCGCCCTCCAGGCACTGGACCATCACCGGGCCGGAGATCATGAACGACACCAGGGCGTCGAAGAACGGGCGCTCGGCGTGCACCGCATAGAAGGATTCCGCCTGCTCGCGCGACAGATGCACCATGCGCGCGCCGATGATGCGCAGACCGGCGTTCTCGAAACGGCGATAGATCTCGCCGATCACGTTTTTCGCGACGGCGTCCGGCTTGATGATCGACAGAGTGCGCTCGACGGCCATGATCTCTCCAGGATGATTCGGTAACTCGTGAAACTAGAACGCCGCGCGAGAACGCTCACGCGGCGGATAACCACATATTGTAGCCCGGCGGCGGCGGCCGTGTCAGGGCGCGTCGCGCCGACCGCCGGGGCCGGCACTACACCGTGAATGACTCGCCGCAGCCGCAGGCGTTGACCGCACGCGGATTATCGAAGCGGAACATGCGGTTGAGACCCTCGGCCCGGAAGTCCACGACCGTGCCCCGCAGCACGTCCATATGCTTGCGGTCGACCACCACCTTGGCACCGAAGCCCTCGAAGACATCGTCGCTCGCGCCCACCTCGTCGGCGTAGTCCATGGTGTACATATAGCCGGAACAACCCGACTTGCGCACGCCCAGGCGAAGCCCCACACCGCTGCCGCGCTGGGCGAGCTGATGCTTGATGCGCTCGGCCGCGGCCGGCGTCAGCGTCAGATCCTCGGTTTCGACTGTTGCTTCACTCATAACGTCCATGATCCCAGATTAGGAAGCGCCTGATCCAGCCGGCCCACGCCGGCGCGACGGGAGGCTACCGGCATCGCCAGCAGCGGCTCAGACATCCCGGAGCGCACCGGTCAGTGCGTCGAGCACCAGCAGGCCGGCGTATCGCTCTTGCGGCGCCAGCACCAGCGCCTGTTCGAATTCCCTTACCGTCAGACTACGCGCTGCGTCAATCGTTCGCCCACTCAGCCATTCGCAGACCCAGTCGGCGCAGGCGATGACGACCGGCGGACCGAAGGCCGCGAACGCCGCCGACGCAATCACGCCCTCGGCGGCGTCCACGAACAGCCGGCAATGCGCATCGGCGGCCGGCGTGTCCGCCTCGCCCGAACCTTTCCATTGAATGATGTCACATTCGCACGCCGCGTGTCGCGGGCGCAGAAAACGCCCCAGCCACGGCGCCTCGGCGGGCGTGGCCGTCGATCTCATGCCGCCGATGCCAGCGCGCGCAGGCGGGCCACCTCCTCAGCAAACCGGGCGGCCGCCGCGTCGACGGCCGCCACGTCCGTGGCCGCGCCGAGCGAGAAGCGCACGCTCGCACCGGCCTCGCGCGGGCTGCGCCCCATGGCCCGGAGAACGTACGACGACTGGCCCTTGGCGGCGCTGCAGGCGGCCCCCGAGGCCACAGCCAGCGCGGGCACGCCCTCGGTGAGCCCGGTCAACAGGGCGTCGCCGTGAACACCGGCCACGCTGACGTTGAGAAACGGCGCGGCCACATGCGCGCCGCTGCCGTTGCGCGTGACCCCGTCGATGGCCGCGAGCCGCTGCGCCAGCCGGTCGCGCAGCGCGGCCAGGCGCGGCTGCTCGGCCTCGCGCACGGCCCGCGCATGGTCGGCGGCCGCGCCGAAGCCGGCGATCTGATGACCGGCCAGCGTGCCGGAGCGCAGCCCGCCCTGCTGGCCGCCGCCATGGATCTGCGCGGCCAGTCCAAGACGCGGCCGCCGGCGCACATAGAGCGCGCCGATGCCCTTCGGACCGCCGATCTTGTGGGCGGACATCGACAGCAGCGCGATGTTCAGGGCCGCCACGTCGATCGGCTCCCGACCCAGACTCTGGGCCGCATCGACGTGCAACGGCACCCCGCGGGCCGCACACAGTGCCCCGATCGCCGCGATGTCCTGGATCACCCCGGTCTCGTTGTTCACGTGCATGACCGAGACGAGCGTGGCCTCGTCCGCGATCGCCGCCTCGAGGGCCGCGAGATCGATGCGCCCCACGCCGTCCACGCCCAGCCGGGTGACGCGCGTGCCGTCGCGCTCGAGCACGTCGAGCGTATCGAGCGTGGCGCGATGCTCGGTGACCACGCTCACGACATGGCCGCCGCCGGCGAAACCGACGGCGCCCTTGAGCGCGAGATTGATCGACTCGGTCGCGCCCGAGGTCCAGACCAGCGCCTCGGGCGGCGCCCCGATCAGCCTCGCGAGCGCCTCGGCGGCGTCGTCGATCGCCGCGGCCGCCGCCCGGCCCGGCGCGTGCGCGGAGGACGGGTTGGCGTCGGCCCCGTCCAGCACCCGCCACATCGCCGCGCCCACGCCGGGCGCCAGCCGCGCCGTGGCGGCATTGTCCAGGTGGATCGTCGCGGGCGCGCTCAACCGAGAACCGAGGCGCTTATGCTGCCCGGCATGGCGGCGCCGCCGATCCCGCCGGCCAGCCGGCCGAGCACGAGCAGAAAATGCTGGATCTCCTCGCGGCTGTTGTCCGGGCCCAGGCTCACGCGGATCGCGCCCTGGGCCACCGCGGGGTCCACGCCCATGGCCAGCAGCACCGGGCTCGGTTCACCGCTGCCGGCGGCGCAGGCCGAGCCGGAGGAAACCGCGATATCCTCGCGGTCCAGGAGCATGAGCAGCCCCTCGCCGTCGTAGCCGGCCACCGCGAACTGGCAGGTGTTGGCCAACCGCTCGGCGCCGCTGGAGAACCGCGTGATGCCCGACAGCGCGTCCAGCCCGAGCTCCAGCTCGTCGCGCAGCGCACGCATGTGGGCGATCTCGGCGTCACGGGCGGCGGCCAGCCGCTCGGCGGCGGCGCCGAAGCCGACGATGCCGGCGACGTTGTAGCTGCCCGAACGCAGGCCCTGCTCGTGGCCGCCGCCGCGCGTGACGGCGTCGATGTCGAGCTGCTTGTCGACCAGCAGCGCGCCGACCCCCTTGGGGCCCTGGATCTTGTGCGAGGACAGGCTCGCCGCGTGCGCGCCGCTGGCCGCGAAATCGAAGCCGTGCTTGCCGATCGCCTGCACCGCATCGGTATGGAACCACGCCCCGGCGGCACGGGCGAGCCGGGCGATCGCGGCGACGTCCTGGATCACACCGGTCTCGTTGTTGGCGGCCATGATCGAGACGAGCGCCACGTCGCCGGCGGCAAGCCGCCGCTCCAGGTCGACGAGGTCGACCCGGCCCTCACCATCGACCGCCACCCGCTCCAGGCGCGCGCCGCGGGCCGCGCGCGCCTCGGCGGCCTCGGTGACCGCGGGATGCTCGATCGGCGAGATCACCAGGGCCGCGTCGCCGCGCAGGCCGGCGATGCCCTGCACCGCGAGGTTGTCGGCTTCGGTTCCGCCGCCGGTGAACACCACCTGATCGGGCTGCGCCCCGGCCAGCGCGGCCACCTGGGCGCGGGCGTGGTCGACCGCGGCACGGGCCTCGCGTCCGCCGCGGTGCAGCGACGAGGCGTTGGCGTGTCGCTCGGTCAGCCACGGCCGCATGGCCTCGAAGACCTCCGGGTGCAGCGGCGTGGTCGCGTTGTGATCGAAATAGATCGTCATCGGGCTGTGCAATCCCGGCCCGCCGACCGTGGACGGCCGGTCAGGCCTTGTCGGTCTCGGTGTCGGTCGCGCGCTCGTCGAGCCGCGCCGACAGGCGCTCGGTCAGCGATTCGAGCTGGTCCTGGCGACGTTCGAGCGCGTCGATGTGATCCAGCATCGCATCGATGCCGCGCGCGACCGGGTCGGGCATGTCCTGGGTGACACCATACATCTCGAAGCCGATCCGGTCGGCGGTCTCCTTGCGCCGGTCCTCGGGCGTGGCGTCCTTGCACTTGACCAGCTTCGCCGGTACGCCGACCGCCGTGCAGCCGGGCGGCACTTCCTTGACGACCACTGCGTTCGAGCCGATGCGCGCGCCCCGCCCAACCGTGAACGGGCCGAGGACCTTGGCGCCGGCACCGACGATGACGTCGTTCTCCAGCGTGGGGTGCCGCTTGCCGGGGTTCCAGCTGGTCCCGCCCAGGGTCACGCCCTGGTAGACGGTGCAATCGTCGCCGATCACGGTGGTCTCGCCGATGGTCACGCCGAAACCGTGATCGATGAAGAACCGCCGGCCGATCGTCGCGCCCGGATGGATCTCGATGCCGGTGACCCAGCGCGAGATGTGGGAGACGAAACGGCCCAGCCATTTCAGGCGATGGGTCCAGCACCAGTGGGCGAGGTAGTGCCACCAGACCGCGTGCAGTCCGGGATAGGCGAACACCACTTCCCAGATGCTGCGCGCCGCCGGATCGCGCTCGAATATGGTCTGCACGTCTTCGCGCATGCGGCCAATCATGGGCTTGTCCTCTCGCTGTCGCCGCGGCCGACCGTTTGCGCCAATGTAGCAGAGCATCGGGGCCGCGGGGCGCCGTCGCGGTGGTTGTTATCCGGCATATCTCGGGGCGCCGGCGCCGCAATCAAGCAGCGGCGTCAGTCATCGCCGCGCCGCCGCGGGTCCAGCGACCGCAGCGCGCCGCGCAGGATGTTGAGCTCGATGCGGTCCGGCGCGGCCCGGTTGAACAGCCGCCGCAGCCGGCGCATGAGCATGTGTGGGTGCTCGTGGTTGATGAATCCGCTGGCCTCGAGGACCGCCTGCCAGTGGCCGTAGAGCCCTTCCATATCGGCCGCGGTCACCGGCTCGCGCGGCGCCTCCCCGGCGGCCACGCGCGCCCCGGCGGCCACGCGCAGCTCGTAGGCCACGAGCTGCACCGCGGCGGCGAGATTGAGCGAGGCGTAGTCGGGATTGGTCGGCACCTGCAGATGCAGCTGGCAGCGATCGAGCTCGGCGTTGGTGAGTCCGCTGCGCTCGCGGCCGAAGACCAGCGCCACCGGCTGGCGCGCCGCGGCGGCCACCGCCCGTTCGGCGGCGGTGCGCGGGTCGGCCAGCGGCCAACTGGTGCGGCGCGCGCGCGCACTGGTGCCGATCGCCAGCACGCAGTCGCCGATGGCGGCCTCCAGCGTGTCGACGACGCGCGCGCCGGCCAGCACGTCGTCCGCGCCCGAGGCGCGCGCGGTAGCCTCCGCGTCCGGATAACGCTCCGGGTCGACCAGCACCAGGTCGGACAACCCCATCACCTTCATCGCCCGCGCCGCGGCGCCGATGTTGCCCGGATGCTGGGGCCCCACGAGCACCACCCGCAGGCGCGCCATCACGTCGGCCTGCGGCATGCCCGCCGTGGCCGGCTCATCGTCGTTCATCGCAGCTCCCGAAGCGCCCTTCACCGGGCGCAAATGGTACGCTAGCGCGCTTTTCCAGCCCATCCGGCGCAGCAGGATCCGTTCCATGCAACCGTTGACCAACATCGCCGTGACCGCGGCCCGCCGCGCGGGCGACGTCATCCTGTCCTACTACCGGCGCGGCGAGACCGGCGAGATCTCCCGCAAGGGCCACAACGACTACGTGACCGAGGCCGACCAGTACGCGGAGGCCACGATCATCGACACGATCCGCCGCGTCTACCCGCAGCACGCCTTCCTCGCCGAGGAGTCCGGCGAACAGGGCGAAGCCGACACGGTGTGGATCATCGACCCGATCGACGGCACCGCCAATTTCATGCGCGGCTTTCCGCATTTCTGTGTCTCCATCGCGGCCCAAGTCAACGGCGTGATCGAGCACGCGGTGATCTACGACCCGGTCAAGGACGAGCTGTTCACGGCCGATCGCGGTGCCGGCGCCTCCCTGGACGGCCGCCGCATCCGCGTCTCGCGCACCCTGCACATGCGCCAGGCCTTGCTGGCCACGGGCTTTGCCTATCGCAAGCAGATGGATGTCGCCACGCATTTGCCGCTGTTCAACCGCCTGGTCTCGGCCAGCTCGGATGTGCGCCGCGCCGGCTCGGCCGCGCTCGATCTGGCCTATGTCGCCGCCGGCCGTCTCGACGGCTTCTGGGAAATGGGCCTGGCGCCCTGGGACATGGCGGCCGGCATCCTCATGGTGCGCGCCGCCGGCGGCATCGCCGGCGATCCGCACGACGGCGATCCCCTCGAGACCGGCAGCGTGGTGGCGGCCAACCCCAAGATCTATCCGGTACTCGCCGGCCGTATCGCCAAGACCCCGTCGCGCTGAGCCGACCGCTGGCATCGCGGGGCCGGCCACTGCCATCGATTCGACGCTGCCGCCCCGCGTCTGAACCGGCCGGCGCGAACCGCGCTCGCGTCACCCTCGCCTGGCCGGTAATCCAGCCGGCGATCCGAATACGTCGGAATACCCGACCGGCGAGTGTCGCGTCACGCCGCCCCGAGAATCGCACCCATTACAGTCGCGCGGATCACGGCTGACGCCGTCGATAGAGCCGCCGCGCAGCGGCTGTGCCGGTCGCCCCAGCCTGCGTCGCAAGCCCGCCCGGTCGCGGAAATCGCCCTGCGATCCGCACGACGGCCACCGGCGTTTCGAGCCGGGTCGCGTGGCCGCGGCGGCCGATCCGGCGCGGTCGCGGATCGTTCCGTCGACCGCGCTACGGCCTCGCCGCGACGCTAGCGGGTGACTCGGGAGGCCTTTTCGGCGTCCTCTTCCCTGGGCGGGAACAGATCCTGGCTGGTCACCTCCAGCTTGAGCGCCAGCACGCTGGCCACGAAGATCGACGAGAACGTACCGATGACGATGCCGATCAGCAGTGCGGTGGCGAAGCCGTGGATTACTTCGCCGCCGAGGAAGAATAGCGCCAGCAGCGTGAGGATTGTGGTGCCGGAGGTCATCAGCGTGCGCGCCAGCGTCTGGTTGACCGAGGCGTTGACGACCTCCACAGGGGTGGCCTTGCGCATGCGTCGGAAGTTCTCGCGGATGCGGTCGAAGACGACGATGGTGTCGTTGAGCGAATAGCCCAGCACCGCCAGCAGCGCGGCCAAAACGGTCAGGTCGAAGTCGAGATGGAACAGCGAGAACACGCCGAGCGTGATGGTGATGTCGTGCACGAGCGCGGCCACCGCCCCCGCGGCGAGCTTCCAGTGGAAACGCACGATGACGTAGATCAGGATCGCGATCACCGTGTAGAGCAGGGCCAGACCGCCCTTGTTGACGAGTTCGTCGCCCACCTGCGGGCCGACGAATTCGACGCGACGCAGTTCGGCGGCAGAATCTTCCACGTCAAGGGCGTTCATCACGCGCGTGCTGACATCGGAGCTGTCTGCCCCCTCCTCGGGCGCCAGCCTGATCATCACAGAGTCCGAGGCCCCGAAATGCTGGACCGTGGCGTCGGGAAATTCGCCCTCGGCCAGGGCGTCACGCACGTTCTGCAGTTCCACCGCTTCGGGATAGCCGACCTCGACGATCACGCCGCCGGTGAAATCGATGCCGAAAGTGAGCTTCTCCATCGAGAACGACACGATGGATACGACAATCAGCAACGCCGAAAACACGAGCGCGTACTTGGCGTAGGCGACGAAGTCGATCGAGGTATCGGGCTTGATCAGACGCATCGAGGGCGACCTATATCGAAAGGCTTTGGAGCCGGCGCTTGCGGCCGTACACGAGATTGGCGATCGCACGCGTGCCCACGATGGCCGTGAACATCGACGTCAGGATGCCGAGCGACAGCGTCACCGCGAAGCCCTTGACCGGCCCGGTGCCGAAGCCGAACAGCACCACCGCCGCGATCAGCGTGGTGATGTTGGCGTCCGCGATCGAGGAAAAGGCCTTGTCGTAACCGGACTTGATCGCCGACTGCGGCGTGTTGCCGCCATCCAGCTCCTCGCGTATTCGCTCGAAGATCAGCACGTTGGCGTCCACTGCCATGCCGATGGTCAGCACGATGCCGGCAATGCCGGGCAACGTAAGCGTGGCCTGGAGCAGCGACAGCAGTGCGACCACGAGAATCAGATTCATGATCAGCGCGGCATTGGCGAACAGGCCGAAGCCGCGGTAGTAGACCGCCATGAACACGATCACGAGCAGAAAGCCCACGATCACCGCATTACGGCCCTGGGCGATGTTGTCGGCGCCCAGGCTCGGACCGATCGTGCGCTCCTCGACGATGTTGACGGGCGCCGCGAGCGCGCCGGCCCGCAGTAGCAGCGCCAGGTCGTGCGCCTCGTTGCGGCCCAGGCCCGTGGTCTGGAAGCGCTTGCCGAACACGCCGTTGATGGTCGCGACGCTGATGACCTCCTCGATCTTCTCCCGCTCGCGGATTTCCTCGCCGTCCTCGTAGCGGGTGTTGATCTTGTTCTCGGTGAACAAGACCGCCATCGGGTCGCCGACGTGCGACGAGGTTACGTCGAACATGTTGCTGGCGGCCTGGCCGTCCAGCGTCACGAACACCGCGGGGCTGCCGGACTGCTGGTCGATGCCCGAGGAGGCGTCGACGAGCTGGTCGCCGGAGGCGATCACCTCTTCCTGCAGCAGGATCGGCTGGCCGTCGCGCGTGTGATAGAGCTCGGTGCCCTCAGGGACGTTGCCGGTGCGCTCGGCGGCCTGGGCGTCCCGGCCGCGGGCCACGAGGCGATATTCCAGCGTCGCGGTCTTGCCGAGCAGACGCTTGGCCTCGGCCGTATCCTGGACGCCCGGCAGCTCGACCACGATGCGCGACTCGCCCTGCCGCTGCACGATCGGCTCCGCCACGCCCAGCTCGTTCACGCGGTTTCGCAGCGTGGTCAGATTCTGCTCCAGCGCGAAGTCGTTGATGCGCTGCGCTTCGGTTTCGGTGAGCGTGCCCACCAGCGTATTCTCGGCCTCCGGCGCCTCGCTAAACTCGAGCACGTCGAACTGGCTCGCCAGCGCATCTTCGGCCTCGTTCATCGCCTCGGCGCTGGGAAATTCGATGCGCACGGCGTCGCCGTCGCGCGAGGCGCGGGTGTAGCGGATGGACTCGTCCCGCAGAAAGCGGGGCACGTCACGTGCATAGCGATCGTAGGTGTTGTTGAACACCGTCTCCATGTCCACTTCCATGAGGAAGTGCACGCCACCGCGCAGATCCAGACCCAGCGCCATCGGCTCGGCACCGATCGCCCGCAGCCATTCCGGGGTGCTCGGCGCCAGGTTCAGCGCCACGACGTAGTCGTCACCGAGCTCGCGCTTGAGCTCGCCGGCAGCCTTGAGCTGCGTTCCCGTACCTTGGTAGAGCGCGAGCAGACGCCCTTCCTCGAGGTTGACGCTCTGGGGCGCCATGCCGGCGTTGTCGAGAATGCGCTCGACGCGCTGCGCGAGCTGGGCATCCGGTGCATCGCCGCTTTCCAGCGAGACCTGAACGGCGGGTTGCTGGCCGAAGACGTTGGGCAGCGCGTAGAGCACGCCTGCGGCCAGCACCGCCAGCAACAACAGGTATTTCCACAGCGGATAGCGATTCATAGCGGCCCGGTGACGATCGAGGGCCCGTCCGGCGCGCGCCGCGGGCCGGAATGGCGGTGCTCTAGAGCGACTCCAGCGTGCCCTTGGGCACGACGCTGGTCACGGCGTTCTTCTGGATGCGGATCTCGACGCCCTCGGACACCTCGACCACCAGAAAGTTTTCGCCGACCTGGCGAATGCGTCCCGCGATACCGCCGGACGTCACCACCTCGCTGCCCTTCTCCAGGCTTTCGAGCAGCTTCTTGTGCTCCTTCTGGCGCTTCATCTGCGGCCGGATGATCATGAAGTACATGAACACGAAGAACAGGCCGACCATGATGAGCGTCGGCATGATGCCCCCGCCCGCTGCACCGCTCTGGGCATAGGCGGGAGAGATCAGAAAATCCATAGAGTGCCCCTTGGTTTTGCGTTGGCTGTCGTGGCGCTGCCTCGGCGCGCCGTGCCCGGCAGGCGGCGTAGTATGCCATAGCCTCCACCGTGTCCGGCGCACGCTTGCGTTACGCCAGGGTCTGTTAACACCTCATGCAAACGCCGCGCTGGAGGCCGCACATCGTGTGCGGCAAGGCGCGAGTCGCCGATCATGGCGCGTCACGATCCAGACTGGCAACGCCGCGGCGCGCGCCCCTGGTCGATTGTTGCTGGGCGGCCCGCCCCGAAGGGCCAAACTCCGCGGTCCGGCAATCCCGTGTTGCCACACGCTGACGCCGAGTGACTGCGCGGCCCGCACGACGCCTCGTCCCGCCGCCCATAGCCCATTTTCGGGAAGCGCTTGGCGCGGACTCACGTGGTGCGTTGATAGGTCCTAGCTATGACCGAAGCCGGCGGCCTGGGCCGTGCCGGCGCCTTCGGGCCCGGTGAAGAAATCGGCCATGAAGCGCGGATAGTCGTCGGCCTCGATCGCCGTCCGGATGCGCGCCATGAGCGACTGGTAGTAGTACAGGTTGTGCCAGGTGTGCAGCCGCGCGGCGAGGATCTCGCCACAGCGGTACAGATGATGCAGATACGCCCGGCTGTAACCCCGGCACGTCGGACAGCCGCAGGCCGGATCCAGCGGCCCGGTGTCGTGCCGGTGCACCGCGTTCTTGATCTTGACCACGCCGCGGCTGGTGAAAAGATAGCCGTTGCGGGCGTTGCGCGTGGGCATCACACAGTCGAACATGTCGACGCCGAAGTAGACCGAGGCGACCAGATCGGCGGGCGTGCCGACACCCATCAGATAGCGCGGCCGGTCGCGGGGCGCCAGCGGCAGCACGCCGGCCAGGACATCGGCCTTGTCGTCCCAGCCCTCGCCCACCGAGACGCCGCCGATCGCGTAGCCGTCGAAGCCGATATCAACCAGCGCCGCCATGGACTCGGCTCGCAGATCGGCGTAGACGCTGCCCTGATTGATGCCGAACAACAGATTGCCGCTGTCACCGTGGGCCTCGCGACAACGCGCGGCCCAGCGCATGGAGCGCTGCATGGAGGCCGCGGCATCCGCCTGCGAGACCGGATAGTCGGTGCATTCGTCCAGACACATGACGATATCGGAGTTCAGCGCATGCTGGACCGACACCGCGTCCTCCGGCGACAGAAACCAGCGCGCCCCGTCCAGCGGCGACTGGAAGGCCACGCCGTCCTCGGTGAGCTTGCGCATACCGGCCAGGCTCCAGACCTGGAAGCCGCCGGAGTCGGTGAGTATCGGCCCCTGCCAGCCCATGAAATCGTGCAGCCCGCCGTGCTCGCCGATAACTTCGGTGCCCGGACGCAGCATGAGGTGATAGGTGTTGCCAAGCACGATCTGGGCGCCGAGCTCGGCGACCTCGGACGGCGTCATGCCCTTGACCGTACCGTAAGTGCCCACGGGCATGAATGCGGGCGTATCCACCACGCCGTGCGGCAGATGCAGGCGCGCCCGGCGCGCGTCGCCGGATTGGCACAGAGGTTCGAGATGCATGGGCGCGCAGTTTAGACATGGCCGGCGCCGGCGTCGACGCAGAGCAATTGAGTCCGCGACGGCCGATACATACACTGCGGCCGATGCCCCACTGCCCGCGCGCCCCCATGTCCACTGCCCGAAGCGTCGCCCGGCGAGGCGTCGTCGCACTGCTCGCCGTTGCCTGCCTGCTCGCGCCGGTGAGTGCGGGACTGGCCGCGGAGAGACTGTCCTCGCTACGCTCGCTGTCTCAACAGGCCGACGTCAGCGCGCTGGTCGTGCGCCTGGACGACATGCAGCCGATCGCCCGGCTCAACCCGGATCGGCGCCTGACGCCGGCTTCGGTAAGCAAGCTCTATGCGGCCGCGGCGGCGCTGGAACAGTTCGGCCCCGACCACCGCTTCAGCACCCGCTTCGTCAGCGAGGCCAGTCTGACCGAGGGCGTACTCGAAGGTGATCTCGTCTTCGTCGGCGGCGGCGACCCGGCGCTGGACAATGCCGGCCTCTGGTCGTTGATCGGCCGTCTGCAGGGGCGGGGCGTGCGCCGCGTCGCCGGCGACCTGGTGATCGACGACAGCCTGTTCGGCCGCGTGCCGTGCCTGACCAAGGACCGCTGCGACGCCCGCAGCGGCGCCTGGCACGCCTACAGCGCCCCCCTGTCCTCGGCCGGCGTGAACTTCGCCACCGTCCATGCCAGCGTCTACGCCGGGTCCCGCGCCGACGCGCCCACGCGCGTCGTCCTCCATCCGGACCGCCTGTCCGGCTACGACATCGACAATCGCGTGACCACCGGCGGCCCGGATACGCGGGCTCACATGAAGGCATGGCGAACCTACGACGACGGACGCTCCACGCTGCACCTGCGCGGCGAGCTGCCGGCCGGCGGGGGGCCGTATGAAGTACACCGCGCCGTCACCGGCCCGGCGGGCGAAACCGCGCGCGTGCTGGCGGCAATGCTCGCCGACGCCGGGATCGAGGTCGCCGGCGACGTGCGTGTGCAGGAACAGGCCGGCCGCGACGCCGAGCCGCTGGCCCGCATCGACAGCGATACGCTCGCCGAGCAACTGATTCCGATGATGGCCTATTCCAACAACTACATGGCCGACACGCTCACTCTCGATCTGGCAGCGGACAGCCAGTACAACCGGCCGCTGACGCTGCCGCTGGCGGCCCAGTCGCTGGAGGCTCTGGCCGATCGCGCCACGAGCCGGATCTACCCGGATCACGCCGGTGGGCGCGGGCCGATCTTCGACAGCGGCAGCGGCCTGGCGGTCTCGAACGAACTCTCCGCTCGCGACGTCGTGGCGCTGCTGGCCTATATGTATCGTCAGAACGCACTGTTCCCGGCGTTCTACGGCAGCCTGCCGGTGCCGCTGTCCGCGCCCTCGCGCACACTCAAGCAGGGCAATTTCGACTGGCTCACCCGGCTGACGGCCAAGACCGGCACCCTCAGCGAGCCGGTCACCGTACGCTCGCTGGCCGGTTACTTCCGTCTCGCCGACGGCGGCTTCGGCGCTTTCGCCTTCATCATCAACGGTACCGCCGACAATCCCGCGCTGACCTATCGTCAGACGGTCACCGCCTACCAGACCGACATGGAAGCGATCCTCGACACCTACTGAAAGCGATCATTGGTCGTCCCGGGCAGGCCGCGTATACTGCGCGACGCACACCGGCCCGGGTGGCGGAACTGGTAGACGCGTCGGACTCAAAATCCGATTCTGGCGACAGAGTGTGGGTTCGAGTCCCACCCCGGGCACCATGAGTCGCCAACTCCAGGCCGAAGCCTCGGCGGCACCTGTCGCCACGGGCTCATGAACGCTCTCATCACACCCCGTCGGCGCGATTTTCCCTCCGATCGCGGTGAGTTCGCGCTCGTCACAGCGGTTCGCTTTATAGCGCGCGCAATATGATCTCGCGCGATGTACGCTGGCCATCGTCTACCGCCGGCGTAGGATCGATTCGGCGCTGCGGAGGAGAACGCGGTCATGGATCGTTTACGCATCCTGAGTGGTCGAGGCCTGGTCGCCTGGCCCTGGGGTGACAATGCACTGGACACCGGTGACGCCGAGCTTCCGGCATGTGACGCCTTTCGACTCGAGGACGAGCGCAGCTACGCCCCACCGCCCGTGGTGACACACGCCGAGTGGCCCCGGATGCATGTGTCGTTGATCGTCAACGATGGCTTCACGACCTCGTACCGGGCCGGACTGGCCAGCCGTCGGTTCAACATCGGTCGCGGCAGCATCTTCATCTATCCCGCAGGTTTCGAACTCGCGACAATCCGCCCGATCGGCGGTTTCCGCATGCTGCTGGTCGAGGTAGGCGGTCCTCTGGTCCACCCGCTGACGCAGGGTCGGGATTCGCCGACCACGGCCGATGTGGAGCCGCTGCACAACGTGCGAGACCCGGGCCTGGCACGCCTGATCCTGGCTCTGGCACACGATCTCCGGCACCGGCGTCCGGCCGGACGACTCCATTCCGAGCATCTCTCGCTGGCCCTGGCCAGTTATGTGATGGGTCGCTACGGCATTCGGCACGCCGCGGACAGCGTGTCCAGCACGCTGTCCGGACGCCAGCGCGCGCGTGTCCGCGAGTTCATTCAGGCCAACCTGGCATGCGGAATCAGCATACTGGAACTGGCCGCTGTCGCCGGGCTCAGCCCACGTCATTTCACTCGCCTGTTCCGGGCGACATTCGGCGCGTCGCCGCATCAGTACGTTCGCGAACTGCGACTGGACCGCGCCCGCGCCCTGCTCAGCGACGGCTCGGCGGCCATCTGCGACGTGGCCCTGGCTGCAGGCTTCGGTAGCCAGAGTTATTTCACGGACCTGTTTCGCCGGGCGACCGGCGTGACACCGCGCCAGTACCGACTGCAAAACGGCTCGAAACCAGACCGATGATTGCGGGCGTGGCAGCGAGCCCGATGGCGCCTATCGCCACCGGGCCGTGGTGCCGCCTCGCTGTCCCGTCTCAGCCGTTCACGGCGGCCCAGAGATCACAGTGGTGATCGTCCGACAGTTCGGAGACGTCACGCGTGACCGGCTCCGGCAGCTCCAGCGACTGATAGCGGGGCGAATCCTCGCTGTAGGCCGGCCAATCCGGCGTGGCCGACGAATTCGGATCCGCGGTCGCGGCAAACGCCGTCCAATAGCTGACCATGTCGTCGGACAGCGCCGCCTGGGCCTCGTTGAGCGGCTTCGCCGTCCCGGTGGCACCGCGAAACAGTGGGAACAGATACTGAATCTCGCCCGTATGGTAGGCGCCGTAATCAAAGGAAACCGGCGGCGCGTAGACCGGTGCGGTGCGATCGGCGAATTCGTAGATATAGACCGGCACATGCTGCGCCAGGGCCCGGTCGAGCTGCAGCCCCGGGCAGACGATGCCGGAGTCGGTCTGCACCGCCGACAGCGCCAGGCTCGGCGAGTCGTAGGCGTCCAGAGGATAGGCATCGAGCACGTCCGAGGCACGGTCGCCGTAGCCGCTCTCGATCTGGCCCCGGTACTGCTCCGCCGTCACCGCCTGCCCGCTGCTAGTCTCGTTGACCGCGACGAAGAACCGGTTCTCGTCGCGGGTGGCACCGCCGATGACGGGAACCTGATTGAAGTCGCCGGACTGAAAGGCGGCCAGCAGCGGCTGCGTGATGAGCGTGCCGTCGATCACGGGATTGCCTCCGAACGAGCCCGCGGCCTGAATCTCCGCCACCGACAGGCTTCTCAGACAGGCCACAGTCTGCGCGGCGTCGTCGCTGTCGCAGTCGGTCGCCTCAGCCAGCGCGAGCGCATCGGCCTCCGCGGTGGCGCGATCGACGGTCGCCGGCCCCGCCCCGCTCTGGATGATCGCGCGATCGAACAGACCGGCCGCGGTCGGCGACGACAGATGGACCCAGACGCTCTTGCCGCCGGCCGACTCGCCGGACAGGGTCACGTTGTCGGGGTCGCCGCCGAAGGCAGGGATGTTGTCGCGCACCCACTCGAAGGCGAACTGCTGATCCATGAAGCCATAATTGCCGAATGGCTCATCGTCGGAATCCAGACCCGGCAGGGCGAGGAAACCGAACACGTTCATGCGATTGTTGATCGTGACCACGATCACGTCGCCGTCGCGGGCCAGCTTGGTTCCGTCGTAGTCGTTACCCCCGCCAGCGAGGATCGCGCCGCCGTGCATCCACACGATGACCGGAAGCGCGGCGCCGTCGGCCCGATCCGCCGGCGCGAACACGTTCAGGAACAGACAGTCCTCGTCCTGGCTGGGCGCGGCGAAAACGCCGAGCGTCAGCGTCTGGGCGCAGGTGTTGCCGAAGGCCACGGCATCGAGCGTATCCGTCCACGCGTCGGGGCTCTCCGGCGGCCGCCAGCGCAGCTCGCCGACCGGCGGGGCAGCATAGGGAATGCCCAGAAACGCGTCGACGTCACTCTCGACCCGGCCCCGGACCGGGCCGGCCGTCGTCTCGATGACCGCCGTGCGATCGGCGCCGTCGCCGCCGTCGGCGATATCGGCATCGCTATCGTCGTCGTCGCTGCAGCCCACGAGCGCGCCTGCGAGCAGCAGCGCCGTCAGCCACGGCGACGCCGTGCGGATCATTCCTGTCTTCCTCTTCATGGGATCTCCCCTTTTTGTGTTGTGGTAAGACGTACTGCCGCGCACCGCGCAAGCCGCGCCGCCCGTACCCGGGCAGCCGGCGCAGCCGATTGCACGCTCCGGATCACGCGGCAGTGCGATGTCGCGCTAGTTCGCCGCCAGCGCGTCCCAGAGATCGCAGTAGTGCGCAGCCGCGAGATCGGCAATGTCGCGGGTCACCGGCTCCGGCAGCTCCAGCGACTGGTACTGCGGCGCGTCGCCGGCATAGGCCGGCCAATCCGGAGTGCCGTCGCTGTTGGGATCCGCGACGTCGGCGAAACGCGTCCAGTAGCCGACCATGTCGTCGGACAACGCCTGCTGGGCATCGTCGAGTGCCTGCGGCGTGCCCTGACCGCCGGCGTAGAGCGGGAACAGATACTGGATTTCGCTGGTGTGATATGCCCCGTAATCGAAGGATACGGGCGGCGCATACGCCGGCGCCGTGCGATCGATGAACTCGTAGGCGTACAGCGGCACGTACTGCGAGAACCGGCGCGCCTCCTCGAGCGCCGGACAGACATAGTCGCTGTCGGTGGTCACCGCCGACGATGCCGCTCCGGGCGTGTCGTACTCGGTCAGCGGATAGGCCGCGAGCACCTGCTCCGCATCGTCGCCGTAGCGGCTTTCGATCTGGGACGTGTATTCATCCGCGGTCAGCGCGCTGCCACTGTTGAGCTCGGCCAGACCGATGAACAGCGTGTTCTCGTCCTTGTTGGTGCCGGAGACGATCGGGACCTGGTTGAAGTCGCCGGAGGTCAGCGCCTGATCGAGCGTCTGCGTCAGGATCGTGCCATCGAGCGGCAGGATCTGGCGGCTCTGATAGCCGAGCGCCATCGACTGGATCTCCTCGACTGACAGCGCGCGCAGACACTGCGTCGTCTGCTCGGGTGCATCGCTCTGGCAGCCCACTTGTTCGGCGAAGGCCACGCCCTCGGCCTCCGCGCTCGCCAGATCCGTGGTCGGCAGACCGGCGCCACTCTGGATGATCGCGCGCTCGAACAGGCCGCTCGCCGCCGGCGAGACGAGATGTGCCAGCACGCTGCGGCCACCCGCGGACTCGCCGAAGATGGTGACGTTATCCGGATCGCCGCCGAAGGCCGCGATGTTGTCCTTGACCCATCGGAAGGCGAACTGCTGATCCATCAAGCCGTAGTTGCTGACCGCCTGACCACGGTCATCGAGGGCCGGATGCGACAGGAACCCGAAGACGTTCAGGCGATAGTTGAAGGTCACGACCACGACGTCGCCCTGCGCCACCAGCTTGCTGCCGTCGTAATCGTCGCTCTCGCCGGCGAACAGCGCTCCACCGTAGATCCAGACCATGACCGGCAACTCCGCCTCCGGATCCATGTCCCGTGGGGCGAAGACGTTGAGGTACAGGCAATCCTCGCTCGCGCTCGGCGAGGCGAACACACCCAGCGTGTTGGTCTGGGCGCAGAAGTCGCCGTAGGCAGTCGTCTCCAGGGTTTCGGTCCATGACTCGGGACTTTCCGGTGGCCGCCAGCGCAGATCGCCCACCGGCGAGGCGGCGAACGGAATACCCAGAAACTGACTTACCCCGTCGGCGATGAGGCCCTGCACCGGGCCATTCGCGGTCTCCACGATCGCCGTGCGTGAAGCGCCATCGGCGCCGTCCCCATCGGCCACATCGACGTCGTTGTCGTCGCTGCAGCCGCCCAGCGCCAGCGCGCAGCCGATGGCGCACACCACGCGTCGCCATCGCGCCGTCCCCGCTCCCCTGATGCTCCTCATGCCGATACCTCTTATTAATCGTTTTGTACCAAGGCTCACTCGCGCCAGGCGCCCGCCGGCTCCTCTACCGACGCCCGCTCCATCCGCTGGCGCTGATCGACGCGGCGTCGACCACCGCTCCTAGTGTTTATCCCGAGCGGAGGGCGCGGTCTTTCGGATTCCGGCCTTTTTCTGTCGCGTTTCGGCCATGGGCGTATCCGGCAATCGATCGTGCGGACGACCGCGAGAAAACACGTCGAGCCACGTCGCATCGGACTCCGTCACGATGCGCGGCCGCCGCCCGGCCCGACGCTGGCCGCGCCGAGACGTTCAAGGCGACCGGCCGCGGTGGCCACAAGCATCGCGCGGGCCGCGACAGCGCGGCCAAGCGCATTGGAACGGGCGTCGAGCCCCGTTGGGCGGCCGCAGCGCCGCCGGCGCGCGCTCTGTCCGAGCCGCCCGTGTCGCCGGACACCCGACGTATTCAACCGAATTGCGCGCCAGCAATTAACGCGCTACCGTCGGCTTGCGATGGCAGGGCAGAGCAATTTCGGTGTATACAGGATGTTACGCGCGGGCCGTACGCTCCATGCAGGAGCGACGACGGCCTGACGCGCACTCAACGGAGATTCGACATGGTTGATGAAGATCGCAAGGCGGGCACCGCCGACAAGGTCAAGGGCTCCATCAAGGAGGGCGTCGGCAAGCTGACCGGCGACGAGGACAAGGAGGCCGAAGGCAAGGCCCAGAAGAACAAGGGCAAGGCCCAGGACAAGGTGGGCCAGGCCAAGGACAAGATGCGCGACAAGCTCGATAAGTAGTCGATCGCGACGCGTGGAACCAAACCGGCCGCAGCGGACGCTGCGGCCGGTTTTTTTTTGCGCTCGGCCCGGCTGGCGCCGGGGTCCGGTCGATCCACGGGCTCGACGCGGCATTCGGGTCGTTCCAGCCACACCGGCACCCACGTACGGCTCCGCGCGCGAGGCGGCGGCCACCGCGCTTGCAACGGACACAACCACGCCCAAAGCCGCCCGCACGCTGGAGCGGGCGCAAGACCCGTCGGCGGCGCGTGCCGCCGACGGTGCATTACACTACGCGCCGCACCACTGCGAGGCGCTGATGACCATCGACGACACCCTGCTGCGCGACTGCCACGTCCTCGGCCGGATCGACCACGCGGCGGTACTGCTCAACCGCAACGCCGCCGTGGGCTGGCTGATCCTGGTCCCCGAGACCGCAGCGGTCGACTGGCACGCGCTGGACGATGCCGAACACGCGCGCATCAGCGGCCAGATCCGGGCGCTGTCGGCTGCGGTCATGGCGCATTTCCGGGCCGACAAGCTCAATGTGGCCACACTCGGCAACGAAGTGCGCCAGATGCATATTCACGTCATCGCACGCCATCACCACGACCCCTGCTGGCCGAAACCGGTCTGGGGCCATCTGACGACGCACCGGGATTACGCGGGCACCGAGATCAGCGCCCTGCGCGCCACGCTCGCCGATCAACTCGGCCTCATCGAGGGCGGCCGAACATGAGTGACGACACACAGGAGTCGCTGGAGATCCGGCTGGCCTATCAGGAACAGGCCATCGAGCGGCTCGGAGACGTGATCTACGCCCAATCGCGCGAGATCGAGGCGCTGCAGGAACGCTGCCGGGAGCTGGAAGCGCGCGTGACCGCCCTCGCAGACGCCGGCGCGCGGCCCGAGGGCGACGACGAGCCGCCGCCGCACTACTGAGCCCGACTATTAACCCGGCGCCAAAACAGCTGAATCATCAGCTATTTTCAAGCACTTCGCGGCCGATGGCCGCGGCGAGCACGCTAGCGCATGCTCGCTTTATCAACTCGGCATGAACGTATTTTCATGCCGAGTTGATAACTAGCAACCAGGGCACGCCGACGCGTCATGCGAGCCACACCAGGCGCTGATTGACGGCAAGACGCGGCGCAAGTGCGCGGCCACGCCGGATCGACGCACGTTATCGACTCGATGGGACTCGGCCCGACAGATCGGGCCGCCTGCGACCCATTCACCCTGCGGCCTCTAGCGCCACAAGTCCCGATTAAGGCGCGCCACGATGGGCGACTCGCGCGTTGAAGAACACGATGTGCGATGCCCAAGGCGGCGTTCGCAGACATATCGACAAGCTGAGCGATGACCACGCCCCCGGGGCGAACGGTCGTCACGCGATTCGTGCCTGCGATGGCTGGGCGCATGGCGCCGTCGCCCGACACCCGCCGTGTCACGCGACTGGCCGAGCGCCGGACGGACCGCGTCCCGGACAGTGCCCGGCATTGTCGACGCAGCACCGCGCGACGCCTCGACCCAAGCGAACCGGGAATCGGCGGCCCGGCGCGGTTGCCGGGCCCGTCGACCGGTTAGAGCTGAATCTGGCCACCGCCCTGGCCGCCACCCTGACCGTAGCCGCCCTGGCCCGGCACCTGGATCTGCTGGCTCTGCTGGCGCTGCATCTCCTTGAGTTCCTCGATCGCGCGCTCGGCGGCGGCGTTCACGGCGTCGGGGAACTTGTCGATCGCATCCGAGAGGTTGTCCGCCTCGAGTTCGAACGACAGCGGCAGGTTGCCGGCCGGCGTCATCAGGCTGGCCGAGCCTTCGTAACGGACATCGCGCGAGCTGTCGTCCTCGCCCTCGCGGGTGACCGGGATCAGCTTGCGGATGCTGCCGACCTTCAGGTCCGAGAAGGATTCCTCCCGGTACATATTGTCGGCGTCGATCTGGATTTCCGGCATGTCGTTGGCGGCCATGAATACGTCCTTGCTGTTCGATTGATGCGGCCAAGGATAACAGCGCGCGCCGGGCCGACTCAGCGCCGGCCGGCGCCTTGCCGCTGAGCCCACCCGGGGACGCGGCCAACGCGCACCGACTCCGCCGTTTCAGCCGATTCGTCGCATCGCTTCTTCCACCAAGCCTCAGCCCGTATTGCGCATGCCCGCCGCGATGGCGTTGATCGAGCGCAGAACCGGGTCCAGCCAGACGCGGTCGCCGGCCTCGCGATAGCGCTTGAGCGCCACGATCTGGATGTGGTTGAGCGGGTCCAGATACGGCCGCCGCCGGTCGAGCGAGCGCTTGAGCACGGTGTCGTCGTCCAGCAGGTCGGCTTCGCCCGTGATCGCGAGCACGCCGTCGACCGCGCGCTCGTATTCGGCCCGGATGGCGTCGAACACCGACTGATGCGGGCCCGCCAGCGCGGCATAGGTCGCGGCGATGCGCATGTCGGCCTTGGCCAGCGACATCTGCACGCTGTCGACGATGGTCGCGAAATACGGCCATTCGCGATAGAGCCAGCGCAGCGTCTCGACGTCCACGCCCGACTCCGAGAGTGCTGCGCCCATGCCGAGCCAGCCCGGCAGCGTATGGCGCGACTGCGCCCAGGCGAACACCCAGGAGATCGCCCGGATCGAATCCTTGCTGGGCGTGCCGGAGGCCGGCCGCGAGCCCGGCCGCGAGCCGATGTTCAACGCGCTGATCTCGGCGGTGGGCGTGGCCGACTGGAAGTAGTCGAAGAAGCCGTCGGTCCGTTCGGTGAGTGTCCGGTAACGGCGCTCGCCGGCATCGGCGAGCTGTCCTGCCACCTCCGAATGATCGGCGTCGGCGGTCTGCGGCCCGCTGGCCTCGAGCGTGCCGGTGATGCCGAGCGTCAATTCGTGGACCGCGGTCTCCTTGTTGCTGTATTTGGCGAAGATCATCTCGCCCTGCTCGGTGAACTTGATGTGCGAGCGCACCGTGTTCGGCGGCTGCGAGACGATCGCCTGATGGGTCGGCCCGCCGCCGCGGCCGACGGTGCCGCCGCGGCCGTGGAACAGCACGCAATCGGCGTCGTGACGCTCGCAGACCGCGACCGCCAGCTGCTGGGCACGGTAGAGCTGCCAGCGCGAGGTCATGATGCCGCCGTCCTTGCAGGAGTCCGAGTAGCCGAGCATGACCTCCTGGCGCATGCGCGTCCCCGCGGCGAGGAAATCGCGGTAGGCCGGATGCGCGAGCAGCGCGTCGAGCACCGGCTCGATGTGTTCCAGATCGGCCACGGTCTCGAACAGCGGTGCGATCGCCAGGGGCGGCGGGGTCTCCTGACCGGGCTCGTAGACGCCGGTCACGCGCATCAGCCACAGCAGGGCGAGCACGTCGGACACGCTGTGGGTCATGGAGATGACATAGCTGCCGAACACGTCCGTGCCGAGCGTGCGCGAGAACTCGCGCACCACCGCGAGGCTGGCCAGCGTGTCCGAGACCGGGCCGGAAACGTCCACCCGGTCGATGCGCGGCGCCCGCTCGCGCTCGAGTTCGGCGGTGAGCAGCGCCACCCGCGCGTCGTCGTCGCGCTCGGCGTAGTCGTCGGCGACGCCGAGCCCGCGCAGGAGCTCGTCCACGCACTCGGTGTGGCGGGTGGATTCCTCGCGCAGATCCAGCCGGGCGAGATGGAAGCCGAACGTCTCGACCAGACGCTGAAGATCCTTGATGCCGTCGTCCGCGATCGAGCGGTCGCCGTGGCCGATCAGCGACTCGCGCATGACCCGGATCTCGTCGAGCAGCGCCGCCGCGTCGGGATAGGCCAGCGCGCTGCGTTCGCTGCGTTCGGCGCGCAGGCGCAGCTCGGTCTGGAGCTGATCCACCATCGCGGCGATGCGCTGACGCATGAGATAGAGCTTGCGGCGATAGGGCTCGGCGGCGAAGCGCTCGGCGCGGGCGCCGGTGTGTGCGGCGATCAGGCGCTCCTCGGCCTCCAGCCGTTCCCAGAATTCATCGCTGGGCGTGCACCAGCGCGCCGAGAACGACAGCCGGCTGGCCAGCGTGTCGATCCGGCGTAGATACTCGGAGAGCACCTCGCGCGCCTGCATGCGCAGGGCGTAGCGGGTCTCGCGCGCGGTCACGTACGGATTGCCGTCGCGGTCGCCGCCGATCCAGGAGCCGAACGTCAGCACCGGCGGCGGCTCGGGGCCGTCGCCGTAGTGGTTGGCCAGGGCCCGCTCCAGATTGCGATAGATCCGCGGCACCGCCTCGAACAGCGAGGCGCGGAAGTAGTACAGCCCGTTGCGGATCTCGTCGGCCACCGTCGGCCGCGAGCCGCGCACCTCCTCGGTCTTCCAGAGCACCTGGATGTTCTGGCGGATGTGCTCTTCGATCGCGGCCCGGCGGGCGTCGTCCGGCTGACCGAAGGACAGCTCGTGGAACCACTCGAACAGACGCCGCAGCGCGTCCAGCACCGCCCGCGGCTTGGCCTCGGTCGGGTGCGCGGTGAACACCGGCACGAACGACAGCGGCGCCAGCCGCTCGAGCACCGCCTCGCGATCCAGCCCGGCCTCGGCCAGCGCGCCGATGCTGCGGTTGAACGACCCGACCCACTGTGGACTGTCCCGCTCGGCCAGCGCCCGCCGCGTGCGGTGGGCGTGCAGCTCCTCGAGCAGGTTGGCCAGATTGAAGTAGATCGCGAAGGCGCGGGTGACCTCGGTCATGGTCTCCGGCGGCAGCGACTCCACCAGCCGCTGCAGCTCGGCGCGCCGCTCGGGATCCTCGGCCTCGCGCAGGTCGATGTAGCCCCGGCGCAGGGTCTCCACGGTGTCGAACACGCCGTCGGTGGCCTGGGCGCGCAGGACGTCGCCGAGCAGCGCCCCGGCAGCCCGGACCTGCGCCCGCAGGGCCTGATCGTGCTCGGCCTGGTCGGTATCGCTCATGGCCGGATGCTTCTCGTTGATGACCGGATTCATGGATTTTCAAGGCTTGCAAGCGTCGTGCCGAAAGCATAGCAAGCCCGGCGCGCCGTTCGTGGTCTGCTAACCTGTGCGGATGCCCAAGGCCATGCGCTTCTGCCCCGACTGCGGTGCCCCCGTCGAGTACCGCATCCCGACCGGCGACGACCGCGAGCGCGCCGTCTGCACCGCGACCGGCGACATCTTCTACGAGAATCCGCGCAACGTGGTCGGCTGCATCGTCGAGCACGAGGGCGCGATCCTCATGTGCCGGCGCGCGATCGAGCCGCGGCTCGGCTTCTGGACCCTGCCGGCCGGCTTTCTGGAACTCGGCGAAACCACGCCCGATGGCGCGGCGCGCGAGACCCGCGAGGAAGCCTGCGCCGAGGTCGCCGACGTCGAGCTGTTCGCCATGCTCGACGTCACCCACATCGGTCAGGTGCACATCTTCTATCGCGCGCGACTGGTCGGCGAGCACTTCGCCGCGGGCCCGGAGAGCGCCTACGTGACCCTCCAGCGCGAAGACGAGATCGACTGGCCGCAGCTGGCCTTTCCCACCATCCACCGCACGCTGGAACGCTACTTCGCGGACCGCGCCCGCGGGCACTTCAGTCTGCACGTGGAGTCCCTGGGCGCTGCGGACTGGCGGGCCATGGCGCTCGACCGCGAACCGACCGGGCACGACGGCGGGTGTTAGACTAGGCGGCTAACGAAAGCTTGCTTACGAGGCCGTCAGCGATGACCTTCGTCGTCACCGAAAACTGCATCAAGTGCAAATACACCGACTGCGTCGAGGTCTGCCCGGTCGATTGCTTCCATGAAGGCCCGAACTTCCTGGCGATCGACCCGGAGGAGTGCATCGACTGCACCCTCTGCGAGCCCGAGTGCCCGGTCGAGGCCATCGTCTCCGAGGACGACCTGCCCGAGGACCAGGCCGAGTTCCTCGAGCTCAACGCCGAACTCGCGGCGAAGTGGCCGGTGATCACCGAGATCAAGGACGCGCCCGCGGACGCCGACGAATGGGCCGACAAGCCCAACAAGAAGGAGCTGCTCGAACGCTGAGCCCCCCCTCAGCCCCGCCGCGCGGGCAGGCCGACGTAGGCGCAGTCGATGCGCGGCTCGTCGGCCAGGCCCGAGGGGCTGTTGACGTTTCTTACGAGTCCGCGCCAAGCGCTGTTTGGCGGCAAGACGAGGCGTAGTGCGCGACGTGCAGTCATTCTGCACCAGCGCGCTACAACGCTGGATTGCCGTCGTGTTGTTTATTTCCGGGCGCTTGTCCCTTCGGGTTGGGTCGCCCATAAAAAATCGACTAGGGGCGCCCGGCTGCGTTGCGAGCCTGGGTCGTGGCACGCCCAGAGCCGGCGGCTCGCGCCTTGCCGAACACGATTTGCGGTCTCCAACGCTGCGCTCGTACGAAACGCCAATAGACCCTGACGCGGCCATGAGCGCTTCGGCTTCGCGCTCGCCGTCGGCGGCGGTATCGCCCTCGGCCAGAACCACCTCCAGTTCCATGAAGTCGCCGATCCCCGCCACGGCATCGACATGCACGCGCGTGCGCCCGACCCAATAGAGCGTGCGCCGCTTGACCACCCGGCCGGCCGTACCGAGAGCCTCGGCGAGCGTGGCCCGCAGCGCGGCCGGCGCGGTCGTGGGCGTGCGGCGGTAGTGCGACAGCGTCGGTCCCGCGGCGTCCGGGCGCTCGTAGGCGATGAGTTCGCCAGTGCCGTCGCCGAAGGCGCGCAGCTTCAGGCGACCGTGGGCACAGGCGAAGAAGGTGTCGTCCTGGTCGATGACGGTGCCAGCGGATCCGGCGCATTCCGCGGCGCGCCGATGCAGGGCACGGACATCGGCCACCGCCGCCTTGATCTCGATGTTACGGGCCATGCCTCAGCCTCGCGGATGATGCGACGCGTGCAGCGCGGCGAGCCGCGCCCGGGCGACGTGGGTGTAGATCTGCGTGGTCGACAGATCGGCGTGCCCCAGCAGCATCTGCACCGCGCGCAGATCCGCGCCATGGTTGAGCAGGTGGGTGGCGAAGGCGTGCCGCAGACCGTGCGGCGAGACGTCGGCGCGGATGCCGGCGCTCGCGGCGTGGCGGCGGATGCGGTGCCAGACGTTCTGGCGCGTCATGCCGCCCCCGCGGCCGGTCACGAACAGGGCGTCCGAGCGGGCCGTGTCCAACAGCTGCGGCCGCGCCTGGCGCAGGTAACGCTCGATCCAGTCGACCGCGGCTTCGCCGATCGGCACCAGCCGCTCGCGCCCGCCCTTGCCCGTCACCCGGACCACGCCCTGGCGCAGATTGACCTGCGCGCGGCTCGCCCCGACCAGCTCGGACACGCGCAGGCCGGCGGCATACATCAGCTCCAGCATGGCGCGGTCGCGCAGGCCGAGATCGGTATCGGTCGCCGGCGCGGCCAGCAGCGCCTCGACATCGGCCTCGGTGAGCGTGGTCGGCAGCCGCCGCCCCTGCGCGGGACTGGGGATCAGCGCGGTGGGGTCGGTATCGATGGCGCCGGCGCGGCGCTGGTAGCGATAGAACTGGCGCAGGCTCGACAGCAGCCGCGCGGCGCTGCGCGGACTCGAGCCCGGCGTGTTGCGGGCGGCGAGATAGGCCTGCAGATCGCCCCGGCCGGCCGCGAGCAGGCTGTCATAGCCCTGCGCCACGAGCCAGCCCGCCAGCCGCGCGAGGTCGTTGCGATAGGCCGCCAGCGTCGCGTCGGACAGGCCGCGCTCGGCCCACAGGCCGTCGAGAAAGCGTTCGATCTCGCCCGCGATGGGCTCCGGCAGTGCGTCGATGGCGGCCATGGCGCGAGCGTATACTGAGGGGTATTTCCACGCGAGATTCTCCATGTCAGCAGACGGTGCAGCCAGCCCCGACGGCCCGCGCGCGCGCTACGAGGCCGAGGTCGCGCGCGGCGAGCTCGTCCGCGATCCCGCGCAGGCGCAGGCCGTCGACGCGCTCCAGCGCATTCACGACGAACTGGTCGCCCATCCGACCCAGCGCAGCCTGTTCGGCCGCAGCCGCCGGCAGCCGGTTACCGGCCTCTATCTCTGGGGCGGTGTCGGCCGCGGCAAGACCTGGCTGATGGACTGCTTCTACGAGTCGCTGCCCTTCGAGGAGAAGAGCCGGCTGCATTTCCACCGCTTCATGGCCAAGGTTCACGAAGCGCGCAAGCGCTACGCCAACCAGTCGGATCCGCTCAAGCTGATCGCCAAGGAATGGTCGGCCGACCGCGTGCTCTGCTTCGACGAGTTCTTCGTCTCCGACGTGGCCGACGCCATGATCCTGGCGCGCCTGACCGAGGCCCTGTTCAAGCGCGGCGTGACGCTGGTGACGACCTCCAACATCGCCCCGGACGATCTCTACGCCGGCGGTCTGCAGCGCGAGCGCTTCATGCCCGCCATCGAGGGCATCAAGCAGCATTGCGAGGTCCTGCACCTGGCCGACGGCACCGACTACCGGCTCGATCACATCGAGGCCTCGGCGACCTACCAGACGCCGCCCGGCGAGGCGGCCGATGCGGTGCTCGACCGCCACTTCGAGCGGCTGGCCACGGGCGCGACCGCCACCGGCGGCAACGTCGAGGTGCTCGGACGCAAGATCCCGGTCCGCCGGCGCACCGACGGCGTCGCCTGGTTCGACTTCGAGGATCTGTGCCGCGGCAACCGTTCGGCCAACGACTACATCGAGCTGGCGCGCGAGTTCCACACCGTCATGCTCTCCGGCGTGCCGGTGTTCGACGACGACGACAACAACGCCGCCCGGCGCTTCATCAACGCCGTGGACGAATTCTACGACCGCCGCGTCAAACTGTTCTGCACCGCCCAGGCGCGCCCCGACGATCTCTACGCCGGCACCCGGCTGACCTTCGAATTCGAGCGCACCGCCAGCCGCCTGCACGAGATGAGTTCGAGCGACTACCTCGGCGAGGGACACCGCCAGTAGCACCGCGCCGCCTCGCTTCGGCGCGGCTGCATCCACCGCCGGCGGCTGGCGTACACTCCATGGGTGTGCTACAGGCCGATCGCACGGGGGCCTCCGCATGGACCGACTGTGGGGATCCGGACGCATCCGCCGCCTGCTCGAGGCGGCGCTGGCCTGTGCGCTGATCGCTGCCATGACCCACGCTCCGGCGGAGCCTGCCGCCGGCGACAGCCGATGGCTGCGCATCGACGGCCGCACCATGCACATCGCCTGCGCCGGTCACGGCGAGCCGACCGTGATCCTCGACGCCGGCCTGGGCGACAGTTCGCTGGTGTGGACCCGCGTGATGCCGGAGCTGGCGACGATGACGCGGGTGTGCCGCTACGACCGGGCCGGCTACGGCGACAGCGAGCTCGGCCCGCCGCCGCGCACCAGCGCGACCATCGTCGACGAACTGGAAACGCTGCTCGCGCGCGCCGACATCGAGCCGCCCTGGCTGCCGGTCGGGCATTCCTTCGGCGGCTGGAACATGCAGCTGTTCGCCGCGCGCAACCCGGACGACGTCGCCGCGCTGGTGCTCGTCGACAGCAGTCAGGTCGACGAAATCGAGCGCTACGAGCGCGAGCTCGGCGTGCTCATCGCCCCGCGCGACAACACCGTGTTCACGCTCACGCCGCAGATTCCCTCGAATCTGCCGCCCGCCGCGGCGGAGCGGGCACGGGCCCAGATCACCAACCCCGCCGCCATGCGCACGGTGTACAGCGAATGGCGCGGCTTTCGCGCCAGCGAGCGCGAGGTCGCCGCCGCCACGCTGCCCGATCTGCCGCTGGTGGTGCTCAGCCGCGGCGCGCCGATCGCCGACCCGGACAGCCGGCGCGGACGCTCGGAAGCGCTCTGGCGGCGTCTGCAGCGCGAATTCGTGGCCCGCCACCCGCAGGCGGTGCATATCGTGGCCGGCGAGAGCGGCCACTACATCCAGCTCGAACAGCCCGCCCTGGTGGTCCACGGCGTGTGCGTGGCCCTGCGCCGGATCGCCGACGACCACCGCGCCTGCGCCCTGCCCGCGGCCGAGAGCGAACAGCGCGCGGCGGCGCGCTAGCGACGACCGCTCGCCTCAGCCGGCCTCGCGCCGCGCAAGCATGGACACGGTGCGATAGCTCATCACGGTGACCTCGTCCTGGTTACGCGTCTCGACCGCGAAATGCACGAGGCCCATCTCCGGGCGCGACTTCGACACCCGCTTGTCGGTGACCGTGCAGCGCACCGACAGCCGGTCGCCGACGTGCACGGGGCGGTGCCAGCGCAGATCGTCGAAACCCGGCGAGCCGAGGCTGGCCAGCGGTTCGTCGCGGCCGGTCATCAGCAGCTTCATCGTCAGCGCGGCCGTGTGCCAGCCCGATGCCGCCAGCGTCTCGAAATAGGTATCCGCGGCACCCGCGTCGCTGAGATGGAACGGCTGCGGATCGTAGCGTTCGGCAAAGGCGACGATCGCCTCAGCGGTGATCGCCTCGGTCGGGCCCAGGTCGGCGACGTCACCCGGCTGCATGTCTTCGTAGTGGATCATGCCGGGGCCGTGCGGCGGCGAAACAGCGCGTTCGAGGCCAGTTCGGCCACGGCCTCGCCGTCCTGGTTGAGCACGGTGAAACGATTCTTGACCAGCCCCAGCTCGGGTCGACTGTTGAGTACGCGCGCCTCCACCGTCTCCTGCCGCACCGAGAGCGTGTCGCCGGCGAACACCGGCCGCGGCCAGCGTACCGAGTCCACGCCCGGCGACCCCATCGAGGCCGACTGCGACAGGACGTTGTCAACGAGAATGCGCATGAAGATCGCGCAGGTCAGCAGGCCGGGCGCGGTCAGGCCGCCGTACGGACCGTCGGCCGCGGCTTCGGGGTCGACGTGGAATGGCAGCGGATCATAGGCGCGGCCGAAGGCGACGATCTCGTCCTCGGTGACGGTATAGGCGCCGAAGGTCTCGACGCGACCCGGCTCGAAGTCTTCCCAGTAACGCATGGCCCCGCGGCAGTGGTACGGCCGATCAGCGCGCGACTATAGCAAGTCGCCGCGCGCGGCGCGCGCAGCCGCGGCGCGATTCACTGCGCCACGACCATGCCGTCGGCGGTGTCAATGCCGGTGGCGCCGGTCAGCGTCGCGCCGGCGAAACGCGCGCCCTCGGCCCGGGCGCCGGCGAACCGCGCCCCGCTCAGATCGGCCCCGTCGAACTCCGCGTCGCGGATATCGGCGTTCGTGAAGTCCGCCTGTCGGAGATTGGCGAAACGCAGCAGCGCATGGCTGAGATGCGCGCCGGCGAAGTTCGCGTTCGACAGATCCGCGTTCTCGGCCTCGAAGCGCATCAACCCCATCGACTGGTTCTTCATGTCCGCGTCCAGCCGGGCATTCGAGAAATCCGCGCCGTGCGCGTCGCCCATCGACAGACGCGCGATCACCCGGGCGCCGCTGAAGTCGGCTCCGGCGAACAGCGGCGACTGCTCCCGCGAGGCCTCCAGCCCCTGGGCCACCACCGGCCCGAACAGCTGCGCGCCGCTAAGATCGGCGTTGGAGAAATCCGCCCCGATCAGCCAGGTGCCGTTGAGGTTGGCGCCGCTCAGATTCGCGCCGGACAACCGCGTGTCCTCCAGGCGTGCGTTGGTCAGATCCGCACCGGCGAGATTGGCGCCGGACAGATCGAGTCCGGACAGGTCCAGCCGGCTGAGATCGCGGCCGGAGAAATCCGCGGGCTCCTCCGGCGTGGCGGTGTCGATGCGCGCCTGCACATCGTCCACCGACAGCTCGCCGGCCAGGGCGCCGCCCGCATGACCGATGACAACGGCCATGGACAGCAGTATAGAACCGATCTTCATCTTCATGTGCAATGCCTCCGAATCGGCATGTGGGCGCATGGTCCGCGCCGCGGCCGAGGATACGCCGACGACCGTACGAGAGCTGAACGCCCGCGCGCCGCCGCCCTGCCCGGACACGATGTAATTTCTCTTACCATAGCTCCCGGCGACGATCAATGTATGCGCCAATGGACGCCCCGCAACAGGCAATGCGATGCTGCCCGCGAAGCGCGAAAACAACATTACACGGCCACGCCGGAAGGAGATGCCATGCGATCGACCATGATGGACCGCCCCCTGCTGCTCGACGACATCCTCGAGCGCGCGGGCGCACAGTTTCCCGACGTGGAAATCGTCACGAACATGCCGGACAAGACCCTGCACCGGCAGACGTACGGCGACATGGTCCGGCGCGCCAAGCAGCTGGCACAGGCCCTGACCCAGGCCGGCATCAAGCCCGGCGACCGCGTCGCGACGTTCTCCTGGAACACGCACGCCCATCTCGAGGCCTATTTCGGCATTCCGATCACCGGCGCCGTGCTGCACACGCTCAACCTGCGCCTGCCGCCCGACGACGTGTCGTGGATCGTGAATCACGCCGAGGATCGCATTCTGATCATCGACGACGTGCTGCTGCCGCTCTACGAGAAGTTCGCCGACCGGGTGAACTTCGAGCGCATCATCGTCGTGCCGCTCGCCGGCAAGCCGATTCCCGAGGGCATGGAGAGCTACGAGGACTTCCTGGCCTCGGCCGAGGGCGAGTTCGTCTATCCCGACAAGGACGAGAACGACGCCTGCGGCATGTGCTACACCTCAGGCACCACCGGCAAACCGAAGGGCGTGGTCTATTCGCACCGCTCGACCGTGCTGCACGCCATGACCGCGGCCATGCCGGATACGCTGAATCTGTCCTTCAACGACACGGTGCTACCGGTCGTGCCGATGTTCCACGTCAACGCCTGGGGCATTCCTTACGTGGCCACGTTGACCGGCGCCAAGCAGGTCTACCCCGGCCCGCACATGGATCCGGAGAGCCTGCTCGACGTCTACGCCGCCGAGCGGGTCAATACCACCGCCGGCGTGCCGACAATCTGGATGGGCATCCTGGAGGCCCTCGACGCCGAACCCGACCGCTGGGCCCTGCGCGATGATTTGAGCATGATCGTGGGCGGCTCGGCGGCCCCCGAGTCGATGATCCGCCGCTTCGATGGCCACGGCCTGACCGTGATCCAGGCCTGGGGCATGACCGAGACCTCGCCGCTGGGTTCCGCGGCGCGGCTCAAGCCGGCGGTCACCGCACGCAGCGAGGACGAACGCTACGCCAAGCGGGCGACCGCGGGCGTGGCGGTGCCCTTCGTCGAGGTGCGCATCGTGGGCGACGACGGCAATCCGCAACCCTGGAACGGCGAGGATATGGGCGAAATCCAGATCCGCGGTCCGTGGATCACCGGCAGCTACTTCCGGCTCGACAACAGCGACGAGAAGTTCACCACCGACGGCTGGCTGCGCACCGGCGACATCGCCACCGTCGACGCCGACGGCTACATCGACATCACGGACCGCACCAAGGATGTCATCAAGTCCGGCGGCGAATGGATCTCCTCGGTGCAACTGGAGAACGCGATCATGGCGCACGACGCGGTCGCCGAGGCCGCGGTGGTCGCCCAGCCCGACGACAAGTGGGGTGAACGGCCGCTGGCTGCGGTCGTACTGCGCAAGGGCGAGACGCTCGACGCCGACACACTGCGCGCCTTTCTGCTCGAGCGCATGGCCAAGTGGATGGTGCCCGACGACTACGTGTTCATCGACGCCATCCCGCGCACCTCGACCGGCAAGTTCAGCAAGCTGGACCTGCGCAAGCAGATGCTCGACACCGCCTAGACGCGCGATCGCCCACGGGCACCGGGCCCGGCTCGCTCCACGGCGGCCGGGCCTTTTCGTGCGCGGTGGGTCGGGTCCGTCAAGACTGCATGCGAGCCCGCATCTAGCGCTTGCTTAAAACGGCTACGGGCGCCGGGGCGAGGCGTCGTGCGCGCCGCGCAGTCGTTCCGCGTTAGGGTCCGACGACGCCGGAGGTCGCACCCTGGTCGTTGCATGGGGCGCTTGGCCCTTCGGATTGGGCCGTCCATGAAACAATCGACTATAGGCGTTGCGGCGTCGCCAGTCTGGATCGTGGCACGCCACGATCGGCGACTGGTGTCTTGCCGCACACGACGTGCGGTCGCCAAGGCGGCGTTCGCCTGAAGTGCTGACAGGCCCTGGCCGGAGGCCGTGACGGCTTTCGACCCGCTCGGGTCGCGCCGGGCACGCCGCCCCTGGACACTCGGCGTCTATCCTGTGCCGAGCCACCGCACTGTGGCCCGCCCGACGTCAGCCAGCACACGGTCTCGCTGGGAACGGCCGGCATCGGAACCGGCGTAATAGGCGGACACGATCACCGGCGCGTCGGGCTGCGGCCAGACGATGGCGATGTCGTTGGCCGTATTGTTACCGCCGGACCCCGTCTTGTCACCGATACGCCAGTGGCCCGGCATGCCGGCGCGCAGACGATGGTCGCCGGTCTCGTTGGCGATCAGCCAGCGCGTCAGCTGTTCTCTGGAGGGCACGGCCAATACGTCGTCGAGCAACAGGCGCTGCATGAGGTGGCCCATCGCCGACGGCGAGGTGGTGTCGCGATCGCTGCCGGGGGTGTACGCATTGAGCGCGGTCTCGTAGCGATCGGACCGCGTGACCGTATCGCCGAGCGCACGCACGAAGGCGGTCACGGCCGCCGGCCCACCGACGCTGCGCAACATGAGGTTGGCCGCCGTGTTGTCGCTGAGGGTGAGCCCGGCACGACAGATCGCCCCGAGCGTCATTCCGGTGCCGACGTGTTGCCCCGTTTCCGGCGAGTAAGTCACGACATCGCCGGCGTCGTAGGTGATGTGTCGGTCCAGCGATTCCTTGCCGGCATCCACGCGCGAAAGGATCAGCCCGACAAGGGGCAATTTGAACGTACTGCACATCAGGAAACGCTCGTCGGCGCGCTGCGCGACCCGCTGCCCGCCGGCCGTATCCAGCACAGCCAAGCCGAGGCGGCCGCCGTGGCGTTTCTCCAGGTCGGCGATCTCGGCGCGAAACGTCTCGGCGGCCGTTCGTGCGGCCAGCGGCGGCGTGCCGAGCACGGATACCGCCGCGCCGGCGGCGAACCCCTTGAGCAAATCGCGACGGCGGAGCATGCGCTGGACAGTCTCGGGGGTGGCTTTATTCTTCATGGTAGATCACGGGTTTCCAAAGGGGATTGATCCGGGGTCGACGCGTTTTCGCAGGCCAGCAGCCCAAGGCGCCAGCGCTGTGAACATTCTCGGCGATGCGCGTTCGACCCCTCACCTCGAGGGATATCGGTCGATCGGCTCCGGGATCGCCTGCGTCCGCTGACAAAGCACAGACATCGGACGCGAGCCAAGTGCAGCCCAGAATGATTCGCGAGGCTATCGCGTCGAGGACGAGACCGATCGTCGCCTGCCCCGTGTTCGGCGTGCACGTCGTGCGCACGCGGATCTCGCCGCTTCAAATGGCACGGGCATCGCACGAGCAGCGACCGACAGCCCGAGCGTTTCGGGGATGCGGCCGCGGCCCTGTCCATAGGACGATCGACGATCACAGCGAGGCGTGCAGGCGCCGCTGCCAGCTTATCGGCGTCGGCACCGCGACCGTACCGATCCGCGGCCCGCGGTATTATCGCCGGTGGCTTGGATGAACAATCTGCCGAGAGCGCAGTCAGCACGTGCTCACCGCCACCGGTGCGTACTACCACCAAGGCGCGCTCACCACGGCCTCCAAGGTCGAGTCGGCCCCGAACGCCGGCCCAGGCGAGCGTACCCATCGCTCACCCAAGGCAAGGCGAAGCCTCTGGTCCGGACGAGACAGCGAACGGGCCGGTGCCGAAACCTTCGTGCACCCCGCGCAGCGCGGGCCCATCCGCCTCACCTGCGACGCGGCCAACAGACCGGCAGCGGCCGAACGGCGACCTGGCGTACCACGCACCGATCAGCGCCTTCGGCACCCGCTCGAACCACCCGGAGGGTTTCCACCGTCAAAGATGCCGCGCGGCGTCCACCGTGTCGATCGCATCCGCACCGCCCTCGATTCGGGCGGCATAGCCGCGGGCGTCGGGCAGGACCTGACGCATGTAGAAGCGCGCGCAGGCCTGGCGGGCTTCGTAGAAGTCGGCCTCGTCGGTGCCCGCAGCCAGGGCGGCCTTGGCCACATCCGCGATGCGCGCGGCGTACCAGGCGCCGACCACGGTCCCGCAGAGCATGAGGTAGTTGAAGGCGTTGGCCATCGCCGCGTCGCGACCGGCGGCCAGCAGCGTGTCTGTGGCCTGTTCCATCAGATCGAGGCCCTCGGCCAGGGCGGGATGCGGGTTGGCGCCGTCGGCGCGGCCGTCGGCGGTCGCCCGCATGTCGGCGATCAGCGCGCGCATGCCGCGGCCTTCGTCGCGCAGGAGCTTGCGGCCGACCAGATCGATCGCCTGGATGCCGTTGGTGCCTTCGTAGATGGGCGCGATGCGCACGTCGCGCAGCGGCTGGGCGGCGCCGGTCTCCTCGATATAGCCCATGCCGCCGTGGATCTGGATGCCGGTGTCGGCCAGCGCCACGCCGACCTCGGTGCCCCAGCCCTTGACGATGGGCGTGAGCACGTCGACCCGGGTCTGGGCGGCGGCACGTTCGGCCTCGTCGTCGCTGCGCTCGGCGACGTCCATGGCCGCGGCCGAATCCAGGCACAGGGCGCGCAGGGCGTCGATGCGGCTGCGCATCGACAGCAGCATGCGCTTGACGTCGGCATGCTCGACGATCGCGGCGCCGCCCTGCTCGCGCTCGCGCGCGTGCGCCAGGGCCTGCTGATAGGCGCGGTCGGCCACGCCCAGGCCCTGCACGCCCATCTTGTGGCGCGCGGCGTTCATCATCGTGAACATATGCGCCAGGCCGCGGTTGGCCTCGCCGACGAGCCAGCCGAGCGCGCCCCGGCCGTCCTCGCCGTAGGTCATGGTGCAGGTCGGACAGGCGTGGATGCCGAGCTTGTGCTCGACCGAGGCGCAGCGCATGTCGTTGCGCTCGTCGGGGTTGCCGTCTGCATCGGGAATATACTTAGGCACCAGAAACAGCGAGATGCCCTTCACGCCGGCGGGTGCGTCGGGCAGCCGCGCGAGCACCAGATGCACGATGTTGCCGGCCATGTCGTGCTCGCCCCAGGTGATGTAGATCTTCTGGCCGAACAGACGCCAGGCCTCGCCGTCCGGCTCGGCGCGGGTGCGCACCTGCGCGAGATCGGAGCCGGCCTGCGGCTCGGTGAGGTCCATGCAGCCGGTCCACTCGCCGGAAACGAGCCTGTCGAGATAAACCGCTTTCAGATCCTCGCTTCCGTGATGAGCGAGCGCATCGACCGCGCTGGCGGTGAGCAGCGGACACAGCGCGAACGACATGTTGGCCGCGTTCCAGAGCTCGGTCGTCGCCGCGCCCAGCACCCGCGGCATGCCCATGCCGCCGTGCTCGGGATCGCCGGTCAGGCCGTTCCAGCCGGCCTCGACGAACCGGTCGTAGGCATCGGCGAAGCCGGACGCGCTGGTCACGCCTTCGGCCGACCAGTCCACGCCCTCGGCGTCGCCGCTGGCGTTCAGCGGCGCCAGCACCGACGAGGCGAACCGCCCGGCCTCGTCGACGATCGCCGAGATGGTGTCCGGCTCGTAGTCGTCGCAGTCGGGCAGGCCGCGGATGTGCGCGGCGTCCAGCACCTCCGTCAGCATGAACATGAGATCGCGGGTGGGCGCGTGATAATCGGCCATGGCTCTGCCCTCGGATGCATCGGTTAAGGCGCCGCACCGCGGCGCGCCGGGCGCCTCATGATATGGGTAACGATAATTACCCGAGCGGTCGACGTGCGCCGTCCGACCCCGGTCCGCGTCGCGCGCACCCGGGGTACGCCCGGATGCGTGTATTGCAGCGACCGACCCGGTTTACGCTATGCTCTGCTATCGACGCGCGCGTGTACGGCACGGGATGGGGTGGCACGCCGCGGTCGAGTGACATCGTGGAGACGGCCCGCATCGGCCGTCAGCCCCGGCGGTCACGCGCCCTGCGGCGCGGGGCCTCGTCAACCAACCGAAGGCGTCGCATTGCCCCGTCCACGCACCATCGTTTTCTCGCTCTGTCTGGCAGCCCTGCTCTACGCGACCGTGGTCGCCGGCATCGACACCGAACGCACAATCGCCGCCGTGGGCCGGCTCGACGGGCGCTGGTGGCTGCTCATCCTCGCGCTGTCGCTGATCAACTATGCGCTGCGCTTCGTGCGCTGGCACGGCTATCTGCGCTGGCTGGGCAACCGTATTCATCCCGGCCGGCACGTGCTGATCTACATCGCCGGATTCGCCCTCACGACGACCCCCGGCAAGGCCGGCGAGGGCATGCGCTCGATCTATCTCGCGCGTCTGGGCGTGCCCTACCCGCACAGCCTCGCCGCCTTCTTCGCCGAACGCTTTCTGGACCTGCTCACCATCGCGATGCTGTCGATGCTGGTGCTGATCGCCTTCTCGGGCTACGTGCTGTGGGTGATCGCGCCGCTCGCGGTGCTCGCCGGCCTGCTCGTGGCCATTCGTCAGCGGCGTCTGCTGGAGGCCATGAAACGGCGCTACGCCACGCCCGAGACCCGTGTCGCCCGGCTCATGCACGGGCTGGTCTCGGCCTGGGATCAGGCCTTCGCGCTGCTCGGCGACCGGCCCCTGTATGTCGGTCTGGCGCTCGGGCTGGTGGCCTGGGCCGCGGAGGGCGTGTCCGTCTACGTCATCGCCCACGGTCTCGGGCTGGAACTGGCCGTGGAGACGGCCATCGGGATCTACGCGGTGAGCATGCTCGTCGGCGCGCTGTCGTTCGTGCCCGGCGGGCTGGGCGGCACCGAAGCGGTGATGGCGCTATTGCTCAAGCTCTCCGGCGCGGGCGGCGCCCTGGCCATCGCCATCACCCTGATCGCGCGCATCGCCACGCTGTGGTTCGCCGTGCTGCTCGGGCTGATCGCAATGCTCGGTCTGGAGATCGACCGGCGCCGCCATCCGGAGTCCGCGCCGATATCGTCCGAAGGAAAACGCTGATGTCCGATTCGCAATCCGCGCCGCCGCTGGTCGTCGATCTCGACGGCACCCTGGTCAACAGCGATCTGCTGGTGGAGTCCGCCTTCGTGCTCGCCAAGCGCTCGCCGCAGAGCCTGCTGAAGCTGCCGGGCTGGCTGCGCGGGGGCAAGGCCCGGCTGAAGGCCGAGATCGCCCGGCGCGCCGATCTCGGTATCGCCGAGCTGCCCTACAACGAGGCGCTGATCGCCTATCTGCGCGGGCAGAAGGAAACCGGCCGCACGCTGATTCTCGCCACCGCGGCCAACGAGCGCTACGCCCGGGCCGTGGCCGATCATCTGGGCCTGTTCGACACGGTGCTGGCCAGCGACGACCAGACCAATCTCAGCGGTCAGGCCAAGCTGGACGCGCTGCGGGCGCATCTGGACGGCGGCGCCTTCGACTACGCGGCCGACGATGACGTCGACACCGTGATCTGGCGGCATGCGCGCCAGGCCATCCTGGTCAACGCCAACGACCGGCTGATCGCACGTACCCGCGACGAATTCGAGATCGGCGCGACCTTCCACGCCGAGCCCGCCGACTGGCGGACCTGGACACGCGCGCTCCGGGTGCATCAGTGGGCCAAGAACGCGCTGATCTTCGTGCCGCTGCTCGCCGCCCATCAGTACGCCGACGCCAGCATGCTGGTGATGGCCGTGCTGGCCTTCATCGCCTACAGCCTGCTGGCCTCCAGCGTCTATCTGCTCAACGATCTGGTCGATCTCGGCGACGACCGCCAGCATCCGCGCAAGCGCGAGCGCCCCTTTGCCTCCGGCCGGCTGCCGATCCTGCACGGCGTGCTCGCGATTCCCGCGCTGCTGCTGGCGACCCTGGTCATCGCCGTGTTCCTGCCGCCCGTCTTCTGGCTGGTGCTCGCGGCCTACTACGCGCTGACGCTGGCCTATTCGCTCGGCCTGAAGCAGCTCGCCCTGATCGACGTGATCACGCTGGCCAGCCTCTACACGCTGCGCATCATCGCCGGCGGCGCCGCCACCGGCATCGATCTGTCGTTCTGGCTGCTGGCGCTGTCGATGTCGCTGTTTCTGAGTCTGGCCATGGCCAAGCGCTGCACCGAGCTGCAGGTCATGGCCGATCATTCCGGCGACGCCCCGCTCGGCCGCGGCTACATGGCGACCGATCTGGCGCCGCTGCGCAGCCTGGGCACCGCGGCCGGCTACACCGCCGTCGTGATCCTCGCGCTCTACATCAACAGCCCCGACATCACCGACCACTACACGCATCCGGCCCGGATCTGGCTGCTGTGCCCGGTCGTGCTCTATTGGATCAGCCGGATCTGGCTGAAGACCCTGCGCGGAGAAATGCACGACGACCCGATCGTGTACGCCGCCCGCGACAACGGCAGCCGCGTCTGCCTGCTGTTGGGCGCGGCGATCATGGTTCTGGCACTGTAGCGCCCCGCCATGCCCGATTCCGCCCACGCCTCCTGGGGCCGTTACCCCGCCAGCCGCCCGGCGGCGGTCACCCGCGCCACCGACCGCCATCGCGCCGTGCCGGAAGCGGCCACGCCGGTACTGGCCTACGGTAACGGCCGCAGCTACGGCGACAGCTGCCTGAACAACGGCGGCACGCTCGTCGAGACGCGCGGCCTGGACCGCTTCATCGCCTTCGACCCGACCACCGGCGTGCTCGACTGCGAGGCCGGCGTGCTGCTGGCCGAGATCCTCGCCCTCGCGGTGCCGCAGGGCTGGTTTTTGCCGGTCACCCCGGGCACGCAGTACGTGACCGTCGGCGGCGCCATCGCCAATGACGTGCACGGCAAGAATCACCACGTGGCGGGCACCTTCGGCCGCCACGTGCACGAACTCGAACTGCGGCGCACCGACGGCGACTGCCTGCACTGCAGCCGCCAGCTCAACGCGGACTGGTTCGCGGCCACCGTGGGCGGGCTCGGGCTGACCGGGCTCGTCACCCGCGCGCGCATCGGCCTGCGCCGGATCGAAGGCCCGTACATGGACGTCGACACGCGGCGCTTCGACGACCTCGACACCTTTCTGAAGCTGTCCGCGGCGGCGGACGCCGACCACGAATACACCGTGGCCTGGACGGACTGCACCGCCCGCGGCCGCGCCGTCGGCCGCGGCTGGTTCATGCAGGCCAACCACAAGCCGGCGCTGGGCCAGAAGCCCGATCCGCGCCGCCGCGGCGCGCCGGCGTTCCCATTCACGACGCCGGTGTCGATGATCAACCGCGCCACGCTGCGGCCGCTGAACACGCTGTATTTCCATCGCCGCTGGCGCAGCGCCTGGCGCGACACCCAGCACTATCAGCCCTATTTCTACCCCCTGGACGGTATCCGGCACTGGAACCGCGCCTACGGGCCGACGGGGTTTCTGCAGTATCAGTGCGTGGTCCCGCACACCGACGCCCGCGCCAGCATCACCGAACTGCTGGAACGCATCGCCGCCGCCGGCGCCGGCTCGTTCCTGTCCGTGCTCAAGGTCTTCGGCGACGTCCCCTCGCCCGGTCTGATGTCGTTTCCGCGCCCGGGCGTGACCCTGGCGCTGGATTTCCCCAACCGGGGCCGGCCCACCTTCGAGCTGCTCGACGCGCTGGACGGCGTGGTCATGGCCGCCGGCGGTGCGGTCTATCCGGCCAAGGACGCCCGGATGTCCGGCGCGGCCTTCCGCCAGTATTTCCCCGAATGGCGCCGTTTCTCGGCGTACGTCGACCCCGGCGTATCCTCCAGTTTCTGGCGCCGCGTCATGGAAGAAGCGCAATGAGAAAGATCCTGATAGTGGGCGCGACCTCGGCCATCGCCGAACAGGCCGCGCGCCGCTTCGCCGCCGACGGCGACGCCCTGTTCCTGGTCGGCCGCCGCGCCGACCGACTCGAGGCCGTGGCCGACGACCTGAAGGTGCGCGGCGCCCACACCACCGGCACCCACGTCATGGACGCCGACGACCTCGCCGCCCACGCGCCCATGCTCGACGCCGCCGAGGCCGCCCTCGGCGGACTGGACACGGTGCTCGTGGCCTACGGCACCCTGCCCGATCAGGCCGCCTGCGCCGCCGAACCGGCGACCGCGGTCGCGGCCTGGCACACCAACGCCGTGAGCCAGATCGCCCTGCTCACCGACGTCGCCAACCGCTTCGAGCGTCAGGGCCACGGCCTGATCGCCGCGATCTCCTCGGTGGCCGGCGACCGTGGCCGGGCCAGCAACTATGTCTACGGCAGCGCCAAGGCCGGGCTGAACGCCTTCCTCGACGGCCTGCGGCACCGACTGTTCGGTTCCGGCGTGCAGGTGCTGACGATCCGACCCGGCATGGTCGACACGCCCATGACCGCCGAATTCGACAAGGGCCCGCTGTTCGCCAGCCCCGAAAAGGTCGGCGGCGACATACACAAGGCCATCGGCAAGCGCCGCGCGGTCTGCTACACGCCCGGGTTCTGGTGGCTCATCATGACCGTCATCCAGTCTCTGCCGCGAGCAGTCTTCCACCGCACGCAGTTGTAGCCGTGGCAGCACCCGCGCGCCGGGCCGGGGCCCGCCCGGTCCTCTGGCTGATCGCGCTCTACGCGATCTCGCGGCTGGCCTTTCGCGCCGCGGGCGTGCGCTTCGACCTGCGGCCGCTGGACACCTCCTGGCAGATTCTCGACCCGGTCCTGCTGCGCCACGACCTGCTCGAAAGCCTGTTCTACATGCCGGGGCAGCCGCCGCTGTACAACCTGATGCTCGGCCTGGTGCTCAAGACGGGCGGCAACGACACGGTACTGGCGCTGCTCTTTCGCTGTCTGTACAGCGCCATGGCGCTGGCCACCGTGCTGCTGCTCTACGCGCTGATGCGGCGGCTGGGCGTGCGCGTGGCCATCGCCTTCTCGACGGCGCTGGTGTTCATGCTGACCCCGGCGCTCGTGCTCTACGAAGCCATTCCCTATTACACGCTGCCGATCCTCGTCCTGCTCGGCGGGATCGCGTGGCTGTTCCACGCCTGCATCGAACGTCCCGCCTTCGGCCGGCTCTGCGCCCTGTTCGCGGCCATGGCGGCGCTGATCTATCTGCGTTCGATGTTCCAGTGGCAGTGGTTCGTGGTGCTGGCGCTCTTCTGTGCGCTGGTGCTGCCGGGCCACCGCCGCCAGGTGTTCGCCGCGGCCGCGATTCCGCTGCTGATAGTCTTCGCGCTCTATGGCAAGAACCTCGCGATCACCGGGCATTTCGCGACCTCCGACTGGATGGGCATGAGCCTATCCAAGCTCACGACGCTGGCCATCGATCACGACGAACGCGAACGGCTGGTCGCCGCCGGCGCGCTGTCGCAAATGGCGCTGCACGACGCGCCGTTCAAACCGCCCGAAGCCTATCCGTGGATATTCGACGACCTCGAGCCCACCGGCATCACGGTGCTCGACCAGCGGCGCAAGTCCACCGGCCACGTCAACTTCAATCACATCGGTTACGCACAGGTCTCCCAGCAGGCGCTCGACGACGCCATGGCCTCGCTACGCCGGCATCCCGAGGCCTATCTGCGTTCGATGGGCACCGCCTGGCTGATGTTCCTGCGGCCCTCCAGCGACTACCCGTTCCTCGCCGACAACCGCGCCGACATCGCGCCCTACAGCCGCGCTTTCTCGCTCCTCCTCGCCGGCCAGCCGGTCTATCCCGAAAAGCCCGGCTTCGACCTGCAGCCCGGCCATATCGGCATCCTCATCGCCCTCGGCTACGCGCTGGCCGTCGGCTTCGGCCTGGCGCTGCTCGTGCGCTGCGCCATGCGACGGCGCATCTCCACCGCCGAAGCCACGCTCATCTTTCTGTGGCTGAACATCATGTACGTCAGCGTCATCGGCAACGCTTTCGAAGTCGACGAAAACCAGCGCTTCCGCTTCTCGGTCAATCCGTTCATCGCGGCGATGCTGGCCGTACTAGCGGAACGTGTCTGGGCGGCGACTCGTTCCCGGCGAGAGCGGAAACCGCACGTCTGATTGCCTCCGCCTGGCAAGCGATATGCTTTTTCAGACGTCTTCCATCACTCGACTTTCAGGGCGTCAGCTATCGGCCAGAAGCGGCCGTAGTGGCTAATGATTCAGATCGCTTCAGATAGCCTGCTAAGACTATAGATCAGCGTGCTACTTAATCGCGGGGTATGGTCGGTATCGCGTCGTAGTTGCGGGTAATCTCGAAGGCGAAAACGATAAGCGCGAACGTGGCGCGCAAAGCAGCAGCGAAAAAGGCCGCCATGCCAACCAGCGCAAACGCGGCCGGCTCCAGCGGAGCGCCTTGCAATAGCGCGTTACCCACGATTGTGAACAGGGCACCCAGCGCCGTACCGGCCATGAACATGGGCGCCAGCAGGCCGCCGGATGTACCTGAACCCAACGACACCAGCAGAGCTGCGGGGTTGAATACGGCGATCGATAGCAGTGCGGCGGCCTCGAACGTCTTCGGCATGATGATGACGCCGTTTCTGTTGATACTTCTTGCGCAAACTGCCGGCGGCGACGCATTCCCCGTGGGTGATGCCTTGCGGGATATCGTCGTGCAGTTGCTCCTGCCATTTGCCGCGGGCCAGGCCATCAGGCCCTGGGTGGCCGCTTTCATGAACCGACATCAGACGCTGTCGTCACGCTACGACCAGGCGGTGATCCTGCTGATCGTCTAAGCCGCGTTTTCGAAGTCGGTGGCCAGCGATCTCTGGCAGGACTTACCGCTGGCTGCGATCGCGCTCGCAATTGGTCTGTGCGCAGTCTTACTCGCGGCAATGATCGGTATCGCGATGGGATTGTCGCGGAGACTTGGCTTCAACCTCGCGGACGAGACCGCAGCGGTATTTTGCGGCTCGAAGAAGAGCTTGGCGTCGGGTCTACCCATGGCGAACGTGCTGTTTGCCGGGAATCCGGCGCTGGGCATGATCGTGCTGCCCATCATTGTCTACAACCAGGTCCAGATCGTGGTCGGTGCGCTACTGGCCAAAGCCTATGCGAAACGCTTGCGACGCGAGGCGGCGAAGGAGTCGGACGCATAAGTTTCGTGCGGCGAGTTTGTGTGAAGGGTTTACCCAGGGGTGGTGCCGGGCTGGGACTGGACTAGGTCTCTATTCGGGGTGGCGGCCGCTACCGGGAAGAATGCCTCTTTGACTATGCTTTGATTTCAGATAGTTCTATAGCCGCATGGGTATAAGAAAGAAATTTTGGAGTCGACGCGCCGTTGCGATGGGCCTACCAACGCTGATGAGTACGGCGCTCGCGATCAATGGTGCTTCTCTGATTTTCGCTGCGGCGGTACTGATCAACGGCTGGTCCCGAGCCGAATGGCTGGTTCAGCGCGGCACTATGACGCACCAACAGCTCGAGATCCTTGCTGAGGTGTCTGGTGCGATCGACCGGTATATGGATCTCGTGGAAAGGTCCGCGCTGCCTAGCGACGTGGCGAGCGGAAAAGCGCAGGTCGCATCGATTCTGGCGCGTTGGTCATCCAGCGTGACGCGCGAGTCGGACATGCTGGAGTCGCCGCACAGCGATGACGAGGCGCATGTTGAGCACGCGCGAATCGCGCGCATACGGCAACTGGTTGCTCGGGGCGAGCAGGCGCTTCTGACCCGCCGCGAACCGCTTTGGGTCACCCGCACCGAGATTGATGTGCTGATACAGGAGGCAACGCAGGACGAGCGCGACGAGGTCGAGCAAACCACGGCTGCGATTGCCCGCACCGGTCAACAAATAGGCGTACTGGTGATCGGCATACCTCTGGCGGCACTTGGTATGGCCGGGTTGATGAGTCTTCTGCTCGTGCGAGCCATGCGCCGCCGGCTGCGTGCGCTCATGGCCGGTGCGGCAGCAATTGGCGGCGGCGATCTTGCGTATCGATTCCAAGGCAACGCGCGTGACGATCTCGGTCTGCTCGCGGTGATGTTTAACCGCATGGCGGCGCGCCTCAGGCGCAGCCGCACACGCCTGGAGGTGCTGCAGTACGAGCTTGAGGCGCGTGTCGCACAGCGCACTGCCGAACTTGAGCAGAAAAATCGTCAGCTGCAGGCGATCGACAGCAACCGCGTACAATTCTTCAGCGAAATTTCGCATGAACTGCGCACGCCGTTGACCGCGCTACGTGGCGAGGCCGAGGTTTCGCTACGCCAACCTGACGACACACGCGGGCAGCTCGAATCGCTGCGCCACATCGTGGCGCTCGCCGCAGATCTGGAGAACAGCATTGACGATCTGGTCGCGCTGGCCCGTTCGCAGACGCGAGAGCTGCTGTTAGTGCGCGAGCCAATCGAACTTTGCTCGCTGCTCTCTCGAACCACATCCGCCGGCTGTGCGCTGGGCAGGCCACACGGCGTTGACGTGGTATTTGTGAACAACGCCGCACGCAGCGATTTTCGGGGCGATACCCAGCGGCTTCAACAGGCGTTTCTCACCCTCGTGGACAACGCGGTCAAGCATGCGCCGGCACGGAGCACGGTCACGACCACCCTCGATGCGAGCCCTGCCGCTGGCGTGTATCACGTCGCGGTTATCGATCGTGGCCCGGGCATCCCGTCGACGCTCCGCAATCGCGTGTTCGACGACTTCTTCCAGGGCGATCCAGATCAGCGTAGCGGCATGGGGCTCGGGCTTGCGATCGCGCGGCGCGTGATCAATGCCCATGGCGGTCGCATCGAAATCACGGACGCCGAGGGCAGTACTGGCACGTGCGTGATGGTATCGCTGCCACTGTGCGAAGCACGACAGGCGAGAGCATGAATCTTCTTATTGTCGAGGACGACGCACGGGTGGCGCGCATGCTTGAACGCGGTCTTGCGGCGGAGGGTTTTGCGCCCACGCCGGTACCTTGCGGCAGCGACGCGCTGGCTCACATCGAGCGTTTCGATTTCAATCTTATACTGCTGGATGTGCGGCTGCCCGATATCGACGGCTTCGAACTGTGCCGGCGTATCCGAGCGGACGGCCACGACGTGCCGGTGCTGATGTTGACCGCGCGGGAGCAGGTTGACGATCGCGTGGCCGGACTCAATGCAGGCGCGGACGACTACCTGACCAAGCCGTTCGCTTTCGAGGAACTGCTGGCGCGCATCAATGCTTTGAGTCGACGTACACGGGGCACGACTGACAATCGCCTGCAATTCAGCGGCCTGTGTCTCGACCCAGGCACCCGCGAAGCCAGTCTCGATGGCGAGCCGCTTGATCTCAGCGCGCGCGAGTTCGCGCTGCTGCAGTGTCTGATGCGCGGTGCGCCGAACGTGCTGTCACGCGCGCGACTGCTCGAACGCGTATGGGGTACCGGTGCCGAGGTTACCGAGAACACCATCGATGTCTACATCGGCTATCTGCGCCGCAAGCTACGCAGGCGAGCCGGTGAGCCACGCATCCAGACGGTGCGTGGTATGGGGTATCGGCTTACGACTTAAGACGTAGGTTTTCTGAGAAGACTCTCATTCGCCTCTCAGGCCTTTCTCATGGACGGCGGGCTAGCTTGGCGCAACGTCGCAAAAGCGAATTCAAAAAAGCGGCGCCGGCGCGCATATCGCGCTCCGAAGCGAAACGAGGAGTCTAATAAATGTCTTTTGCCCATTTTCTGGATCGACGCCGCAGCGCGGTCAGCGCGCTCGCACTGGGGATGGCGATCGCTGCATCGCCGATATATGCCAAGGAAGTGACTTGGGACGACATCGTCAACGATGCCGAAACCCCAGAGAACGTGCTCATGTACGGTTTCGGGCCCAAGGCCCAGCGCTTCTCGCAGATGGAACACATCAACGTGGATAACGTAGAGCGGCTCAAGCCCGCCTGGCAGTTTTCCTTCGGCGACGAGAAGCAGCGCGGCCAAGAAACCCAGCCCGTGGTCTTCGACGGCAAGATCTATCTCACCGCATCGTATTCGCGCATGTTCGCGCTGGATTCGGCCACTGGCGAAAAAATCTGGGATTACAGCCATCGCCTGCCCGACGACATCCGGCCCTGCTGTGACGTAGTCAACCGCGGCCCGGCGATCTACGGCGACAAGGTGTTCTTCGGCACGCTCGATGCGAACCTCGTCGCGCTCAATAAAGACAACGGCGAAGTTGCCTGGAACGAGAACTTCGACGATCACAAGGCCGGTTACACAATGACCGGCGCGCCGACCATCATCAAGGATCAGAAGACCGGTACGGTGATGCTCATCCACGGCAACTCCGGCGACGAATTCGGTGCGCTGGGTAAGCTATATGCTCGCAACCCGGACACGGGCGAAGAGCTTTGGATGCGCCCGCTGGTCGAAGGACATCTGGGCCGCAAGGACGGGAAGCAATCCACGCCCACGGGCGATCCCGAAGCGCCGTCATGGCCCGAAGGCGACTATAAGGACACCGGCAAGGCGGAGGCCTGGACCCACGGCGGCGGAGCCCCCTGGCAAAGCGCGTCGTTCGACGTAAGCACCAACACGATCGTCATCGGCGCGGGTAATCCAGCGCCGTGGAACACTTGGATGCGCACCGGCAAATCCGGCAACCCGAGCGACTACGACAGCCTGTACACCTCCGGCCAGGCATACGTGGAACCAAGTACCGGCGAACTGGTGGGCTTCTACCAGCACACGCCGAATGACGCGTGGGACTTCTCGGGCAACAACGAGATCATCCTGTTCGACTTCGAGAAGGACGGAAAGACGATCAAGGCCGGTGCGCACGCCGACCGAAACGGCTACTTCTTCCTGACCGACACCCAGAAGCTGGCCGAGCGCGGCGGCGAGATCAACAAGCCGACCGCACTGCTCGCAGCCTATCCGTTTGTCGACAACATCACTTGGGCTGACGGCTACGACCTCGAGACCGGCAAGCCCAACGAGGTCGAAGGTCAGCGACCGCCGCAGATTGCAGAAGGCAAGGATCGCGGCGAGTCGATCGAGGTCTCGCCTCCATTCCTGGGCGGTAAGAACTGGAACCCGATGTCCTATAGCCCGGACACCGGCCTGTTCTATATCCCTGCCAATAACTGGAAAGAGGATTACTGGACCGAGAACGTGCAGTACAAAAAGGGCGCGGCCTATCTCGGCCAAGGTTTCCGCATTCACAAGATGTACGACGACCATGTCGGCACGTTGCGGGCGATGGACCCGGCGACCGGCGAGATTGTCTGGAAGCATAACGAAAAGCTGCCGCTCTGGGCCGGCACCATGGCCACCGCGGGCAACCTGGTATTCACCGGGACAAGTGACGGCTACTTCAAAGCATTCAATGCCAAGACAGGCGAGGAACTCTGGCGTTACAACACAGGCTCTGGAGTGGTCGGCGTACCGATCACGTGGGAGCAGGACGGCGACCAGTACGTCGGCATTGCAACCGGCTACGGCGGCGCTGTGCCCCTGTGGGGCGGCGACCTTGCCGACCTGACCAAGCCGGTCAGCCAGGGCGGTTCCTTCATCGCCTTCAAGATTCCGGAATGGGCCCAGGAAAGCTAACCCGTCCGGTCATTTGCACGGGTCCGGGGTCGCCACCTTCTCCCATTGTCTCCTGCCTTGGACGATGGGCGGCTCCGGACCCGTTTTTTTTGAGGTTTCCCATCATGCTCAAGCCAACGGTCTGGGTTGTCGCGCTCGCGATGACTGCCGCCATGGGCCAAGCGGTCGCTCAGAAAGATCCATCGAACAAGAACGAAGCGGACACCGCGCCCTCGGTCGACGTGATCAACGGTTGCCGTATCGTTCCCGAAACCAACTGCGCAGGAGCCGACCTACGCCACGCAAGTCTCGGTAACGCAAGCCTGCGAGGCGCCAATCTGCGTGGAGCGAAACTCGCTCGCGCCGATCTCCATCACGCCGACCTTCGAGGCGCCGACCTCACCGATGCCGATCTCGAATCGGCACGTCTGGTCGCTACTTTTCTGCAAGGTGCCACGTTGGAGAATGCGAACCTGCGCGGGGCCAATTTGAATTTCGCCAGACTGTCTGCGGCGAAGATGGCAAACGCCAATCTCACCGCAGCGAATCTGGAGATGGCTTGGATGAGCAAGGCACAGCTGCCTAACGCCAGGCTCGTCAACGCCAACTTGCAGGAGGCCAAACTCTCATTGGCAAACCTGGAGAATGCCGACCTGACCGGCGCGCGCTATCCCTATGCCATCTTCCAGAGCACTTTCATGGAAGGATGTACGGCCTGTCCGTTCGATTGGTGAGCGCACGAATCGTGGCGACCACGCTGCTTTCGCTCACGGTCACCGGGCCCACCATCGCGGCGGCGACCGACGGCATGCTCGGCGACAAGGGCATAACCGCTCTGCGTGCGTGCCGGGCGCAGCATGACGAAGCCCTTCGCCTAGCCTGCTACGACGCCGCCGTGGAACGTTACCTGAGCTTTGATTTTGCCGGCACCGGGCGTGAGAGCACACCTGAATTTGAAAGCCCGACAGGCTTTCGGCTCGGCTTTCGCAACGAAGACGTGATCTTCGTGATCTACGTATTCGACGCCGATACGGGCGAGTTGGCCAAGTCCTATAGCGCCGGCCCCGGGGAGGGCGAGGTCGCCGTCCGCCAAGGCGGGCGCTTCTACGTCGAAGTCAAGGCCACCGGCGCCTGGAAGATCTGGATTCGCCCGTTGCCCGCCGACGGCGGGGCCACTCAGACCAACCAAGGAAAACAATGATCATGATCGAAAAGAATAGCTTTCGTCGCATGCCGCTAATCGTCGCTGCCGCCGCATTCGCCGCCAGCGCGCTATATAGCGCGGCGCCCGCGCATGCCCATGGTGACGTCGCGCCCCAACCTGTCGATACCAAGGGCCTGAAGGCTCTACCCGACGGCGACTGGCTATCGAGCAACCCCTATCGCGGCAATAAAAAAGCGATTGAAATCGGCAGTTCAGCCTATAACCAGAACTGCGCCCGCTGTCACGGACTTGACGCGCAGTCGGGCGGTATCGCTCCCGATCTTCGCGAGCTAGGCACGAACTATGACGACTATTTCATTGGGCGTGTCCGCAAGGGGGTTCACCGCAATGGCGTGACCTACATGCCCGCGTTTCAGGACACGCTCAACCAAGAAGCCATGTGGGCAATTCTTTCGTATCTGGATAAGCGGCACTACGAGCTCGAAGGCAAGGATCTGGAAACGCTCTACTCGGAAGACGATAGCAAGCAGTAACGAGTCAGACGCGCGCCATTTTTCTCGATCAGCCGGCAAGACCTCACCGCGCGCAAGGCTCGCGTTGTGGATTTGTCGAGAAAGTCGCAAGCGATGCTTAGTCCGCTCTGGGTCGCTACCTGATCACGAGCGATCGGTCGGATATTGATGGTTCCGTTCAGCAAAAGGAATCGTCATGG
>NZ_AYKF01000063.1 GCF_003732545.1 Salinisphaera orenii subsp. halophila YIM 95161
AATCGCGCCCCGGTGTCCGGCTGGCGATGGCCGACGCCCGGCTACCGTCGAGGCTCGGCGACCGCACGCGCCTCACGCTGCAACAGCCCGGGCATATGCCGTCACCACGCCGGAGCAAGACGATCGGCGCTTCATGGCCGGCGCTGCATTGGCTAGACTGGCCGGATGCAGAATACAGACACCCTGGAACGAATACTCACCCAGCTGACCCGGCTGGCCGATATCGACGAAGCCCGGCTCGCCGACGAACGGCGCGCGGTCGGCGGTGATATCGACTGGTCCGCGCGCGCGTTCCGCTGGCGCGACGACGGCCGCCTGCAGGCGATTCCCGCGCCGGCCACGATGCCACTCGACCGGCTGCACGGTATCGACCGCCAGAAGGCGCGGCTGCTCGCGAACACGCGCCAGTTCGTCGCCGGCCGGCCCGCCAACAACGCCCTGCTCTGGGGCTCGCGCGGGACCGGCAAATCGTCGCTCGTGCGTGCGCTGCTGCCCGAATTCGCCGACGACGGCCTGCGCATCGTCGAGGTGCCGGCCCACCGGCTGGTCGATCTGCCCGACCTCGTGGCCACGCTGGCCGGGCGCAGCGAGCGCTTTCTCGTCTTCTCCGACGATCTATCGTTCGAAGCGGGCGACGGCAGCTACAAGGCGCTCAAGGCCGTGCTCGACGGGTCGCTGGCCGCAGCCCCCGAGAACGTCCTGATCTACGCGACGTCCAATCGACGCCACCTGTTGCCGGAGTACCAGTCCGAGAATCAGGCCTCGCGCACGGTCGACGCGGCCAGTGGCGAAATCCATCACGGCGAGGCGGTGGAGGAAAAGATCTCGCTGTCCGAACGATTCGGGCTGTGGCTATCGTTCTACCCCTTTGATCAGAGCCATTACCTGGCGATCGCGGCCCGCCATCTCGCCGCCCACGGCATCGAAGCCGAAGTCGGCATCGACCAGCCCTGGGAGCGCGAAGCGCTGCAGTGGGCGCTGGCGCGGGGCAATCGTTCCGGGCGCACCGCAGAACAGTTCGCCCGCGACTGGGCGGGGCGATTTTCAGCCGACGACGCACTCTAGAATTCGAAGTCGTCGTGATTGAGTCGCTGACCTTCAGGTCGCGACGCGCGCCACACAAACGCCGAAATCGATCATGTAGCCGGCCCGTTCCGCGCCGTTCACGAGGATGATCCGCGTATCGATCGCCCCGGCGTACGCCCGCGCTTCACCGCTGAAATCCGAAGCGGTGATCAAGACGCCCTTGCGTACGCGTCTGCCCTGCAGGGCGCCAGCGAACTTCTGTATCTCGGGCCGCCCCACCACGCTCGACCAGCGCTTGGCCTGGACATGGATCGCGTCCCGCGCGAGCCGATCCTCCTTGATCACGCCGTCCACGCGACCGTCACCCGACTGGCCGAACGTCTGACCGGCGCTGCGGCGCGAGCCGCCGTAGCCCATCGCGACCAGCAGCTCGACGACCAGCCGTTCGAAAAGGGCCGGCGAGCCAGCCAGCACTTTGTCCAGAAGTTCGACTTCGAGCGCGTCTCGCATGCGTGGATCGCGCTGCTCGATCTAATCGCACGGGTCGTTGACTCGGCTACAGCGTCGCCGTTTTCCGTTTTGGTTCGTCGACGGCTGTTTCTTTCACTCGGCCCGCGGAAGTGCCGATACGGCTCAAAGCGCTTGCGGTATCCAAGATCGATTCGTTCTTTTCCTCGACGAGGCCGCCCGGCCCGCCGGCGTGATGCGATAGCCGGCGCGCGCCGGCAAATCGATCAGGCCGCCCCACGCCTTGAGATGCACCTGGGCCCGCACCACACGATTCACGAATACCGACTGCTGACCGCTCGGCAGCATTGCCGCCCTTTCGTCTTCCGAAAGTTCGAAATGCCCGGCGCGTGCGGCGAGCGTCTCGTAGTTGGCATGAATCCGTTCATCGGACAGAGGAACCAACAGGGGCCGCAGGACCGTCTGAAAATCGGGATCGCTCAGCCGGCCTCGGGCGCGGCGACGAGCGTCTCACCGCACCGGCGGCACAGGTAGGTCGTGCCCGCCTGCGCCCGCTTGTGGCGGATACTGGTCAACCAGGCGGGTTCATCGCAGCGACATCGATAGCGATGACGCGTCAGCCGCCGTGTCGGCTCGGCGGGCAGCGTATGGCACGGCGCCGGCTCGACGCCGAAGGCTCGCATGAGCGCTTTCCATTCCGCGCCATGCGGCTTTGCGCGACGGCCGCACAGCCGATGGATCACGACGTGCGCCACCTCGTGGGGCACGGTCTCGGCGAGCATCTCGCTCGGGTGGGAGGCCAGCAGCGCGGCGTTGATGCGGATGGCGCAGTCGCCGCGGCGACGCGCGAGAATCGCCTGGCCCGCGGCCCGGCCGCGCAGATCGAAACGCACCGCCGGTACCGGCAGCCGCGCGGCGCTGGCGCCGGTGATCTCGCGCGCTCGCATGATCCAGTGCGCGGTGGCCTCGACGGCTCGGGCCTGCGGATCGTCGTCGTCGAGATCGAGTCGCTGCTGTTCGGCTCCGGCCATGCGTACCGTTGGCTTCGTGGGCGGGCGCCTCAGGATACCCGTTTGCGCGGGACCACCCCAGACTGCGGCGCGGCCGTCAGTGCGAGCGCCTGCCGCAGGGCCAGGCGCTGCCGACGAATCCAGTCGGCATCCGCCAGCCGGTCGCGCAGACAGAAGGGAAACTGCTGGCTGAGCTCGGCCAGACGCCGGTCCGCGTGTTCACGCGCCGCGCGCAGCCGGTCATGCTCCCGGCGCAGGGCCACCACGGCCTGCGGCAGGCGCGCGTGACGCGCCAGCGGTCGGGCCTCGGGCAGCAGCCGGGCCAGCGTTTCGCGGTCGCCGTGGCGATAGGCCGCCATCGCGCGGGGCCAGAGACCGTCGCCGTCCGCGGCGGCGGCCTGCGGCACCACCCGCGGATGCAGCAGCGCGAGCAGCGCACGGAAACTGTCGCGGGCCACGGCGGCCTCGGTCGCCGTCAGTGTCGACCAGTGCTCGCGTTCGGCCTGGGCGGCGGCCATGCGCATTTCCGGCGCGCTGGCGCGGTCGCGGCGCAGGTCGCCGAAGGCGGCCCAGTAGCGCGCCGCCCACTCGGGGCCGTCGTGGAAGCGCCAGTCCGCCTCGATCGACAGCGCGCGGGCCAGACGACGGCGTTCGTCGCGGGCCGCCCGGTACAGCGTGCCGTGGGCGGGGTGAATCAGCGTGCCGGCGGTATTCGATGTGGTCATGCTCGACTCCCTGTGTTGGCGTCGAGCACAGGGTGGCCGCGGCGGTGGGTCAATCGGCGACCCGCCGCTGTATGAATCTACAATTTTTCGATATTCACCGCCGTATCGGCATAGCGCACCGCGGCGCGCCGCAGCCGATCGGCGGCGGCTTCGCGCAGCGCCGCAGGCGCGATGATCTCGGCCTCCGGACCATAGGCGAGCACGTCCTGCAGCAGTTCCTCGGCGGCCGCATACGGCACGCGCAGCTCGTAGCCGCCGTCGTCGTGCCAGTGGCCGCTCTGATCCGGATGCCACTGTTCGTCGGCCACCCAGCGGGCCGCGCGGGCCGAGAACCGGACCACGGCGATCTGCGTGGCCGCGCCGGAGATGATGCCGTAGCCGCTGCCCAGTTCGCGGTCCAGCGCCGCGGCGTCCATGTCGATCGCCGTCGCCTCCGTGATCTCCGCCCGACGGATCCGGTCCAGCGAGAAGCTGCGAAGGCCCTCGGCGTCGTGGCACCAGGCGTCCAGATACCAGTTGTCGCGATAGTAGACGAGCCGCTGGGGTGAGACGGTGCGCCGGCTCTCGGTGTCGCGGGCGCGGCCGTGATAGCGGATATCCAGCCGGCGCCGCATCGCCAGCGCCCCCGCGACGTCCGCGAAGGCGGCGCCGGGCCGGCGGGCGCTGGCGCGCAGGATGCGGGTCCGGCGCGCCAGTTCGCCGGTGCCCATGGCCCGGCTTTCCAGAATCCGCTCGAGGCGCTTGCGGATCGGGTCGAGATCGGCGGCGAGCAGACCGGGCTGAACGGTCTCCAGCAGCTGATCCATGGCCAGCAGCGAGACCAGCTCGGAAGCGTTGAACCACAGCCCCGGCAGTTCGAAATGCGCGTCCGGCGAGGCGCCGTCGGCCAGCGCGTAGTAGTAGCCGTTATACTCGCGGTCGTATTCGATCGGCGCATCGAGATACAGCCGCATGTCGCGGATGATGCGCTTGACCGTGGCCGGCGAGCATTCGAGGCGCTCTTCCAGCGTGGCCTTCGGGATCGGCCGGCGCGCGCCGGCCAGCTGGCGATGCAGCGCGTAGATGCGGTCGAACACATTCATGTCCGCCAGTGTAACCAGCCTGCAGCGCGGCGCCGAACCGCCTGCCGAAAAACGCGCCTTGCAGCCGGGCACTGCACTGCACAAACTGGTGTCATACTGGGTACACGACACACGCCTGTCCCCATGATCCGTATCCGGAAGAGTATCCGCGTCGCCCGCGGCGTCGCCGACTGTTATCGCTATCTCGTTGATTTTTCGACCAGCGAGCAATGGGACCCCGCGGTCTACCGGGCCGCCAAGCGCACCCCCGGCGCGCCCGGCGTCGGCACCGAATTCGACGTCACGGTCTCGCTGTTCGGCCGTCGGCGCGAGCTACGCTATCGCATCGAATCCCTGGCGCCCGGCACGGCCATCGTGCTCTGCGGCACCGGTGCCGGCATGGTCTCCGAGGAGCGGATCGAACTGGTCGCCGATGGCGATGCGACGACCGTCGAATACCGGGCCGACTTCACGCTGACGGGCCTGCTCGGCTGGTCTAAGCCGGCCGCCCGGGCGCTGGTCGAGCGCATGACCGGGGCGGCGCTCGCGGGTCTGCGCGACGCGCTCGAAATCGACACGACCCCGCCGCGCCAGGGGTGGCGAGACTACATCGCCGACCGCAGCTTGATCGCCGCCGCACCGAGCTTCACCGAACGCGGTTATCTGGCGCTGGACGACAAGGCCCACAGCGAGTTCATGGACGACCGCGTGGTGGTGGTCACCGGCGCCACCGGTGGGATCGGCGAAGCCATCGCCGCGGAGTACGCCCGCCTGGGCGCGACCACGGTGATCGTGGGCCGGGACGCGCAGCGTCTGGCGGCGGCCGCGACGCGCGTGCGCGATTTCGCCGGCTGCGCGGCCGAGCGCGTGACCACCGTCGAAGCCGATCTGCTGGATCTCGCCCAGACCCGCGCGGCCGCGGACGCACTCGTGGCCGCGCATCCGCGCATCGACGTGCTCGTCAACAACGCGGGCGCCCTGTTCGTCGAACGCGCGACCACGGCGGACGGCTTCGAGCGCACGCTCGCGATCAACCTGGTCGCGCCGTTCGTGCTGACGGAGGGCCTGATGCCGGCGCTCGGCGCGGCCCGCGGCCGCGTGGTGAACATGTCCAGCGGCGGCATGTATCTTCAGCCGCTGGTCCTGGCGGACCTGAATTTCGCCGAGGGCCGCTTCGACGGGACCAAGGCCTACGCCCGCGCCAAGCGCGGCCTGGTCGCGCTGACCCGACACTGGGCACGGCGCTACGCCGAGACCGGCGTGACCTTCAACGCCATGCATCCCGGCTGGGTCGCGACCGCAGGCGTGGCCCAGTCGCTGCCGGGCTTCAACCGCGCGCTGGGCCGCTTCCTGCGGGATGCCCGAATGGGCGCGGATACCGCCGTGTGGCTGGGGGCATCGCGGGCCGCGGGTCGAATCAATGGCGAGTTCTTCTTCGACCGCCGGCCGCATCCCACGGCCGTGTTGCCCAACACGCGAGTACGGCCGAGCGAGGCCCAGCAACTCCACGGCTGGCTGCGCAACGCCACCGGAATGGACGGCCATGGCGTCGGATAACAGCGAACAACGCCGTCGGCGCCGGCGCATGTTCGGCGCCGGCGTACGCACGCTCGGCCGCAGCATGCTGCATACGATGCCCGGCTACGATCGTGCCCGCAGCTGGCAGAAGACCGGCCAGGACTGGTACGACACGCTGGGCTCGCTCAAGGGCGCGGCGATGAAGCTCGGCCAGATCGCGTCGCAGTATCGCGACTTCCTGCCGGAACAGCTGGTCGATCAGCTCTCGCGCCTGCAGCGCAACGCCGAGCCTTGGGACTACGCGCGACTCACCCCGGTGCTGGATGCGACCTGGAGCGAAGCCCAGCGCGCCCGCCTGGTCGAGATCGACACCGAGGCCATCGCCGCGGCGTCGATCGGCCAGGTCCACCGCGGCCGGCTGGACGACGACCGCGACGTCGTCGTCAAGATTCGCTACCCCGGCGTGGCCGACGCGGTCGACGCCGACATCGACAACCTCGCCCGCCTGCTCAAGCTCTCGCGTTTTCTGCCCGTGCGCGGCAGCGACATCGACGCCGTGCTCGAGGAACTGCGGCTGCGCTTCATCGAGGAGACCGATTACCGCCACGAGCTCGCCAATCTTCAGACGCTTCGGGCGATGACGCTGCCGGGCTACGTGCTGCCCGAACCGGTATCCGAGCTGTGTACCGAGGCGGTGCTCGTGACAACGCACGTGGCGTCGCGTCCGATCGCCGAAGCGCCGCCGAGGCTGGGCGCGGCCGTGGTGTCGTCGATCTGCCGCCAGGTGTTCACCTTCGGCGCCCTGCACGCCGACCCGCACCCCGGCAATTTCGGCGTGACCGACGACGAACGCATCGCCCTGTTCGATTTCGGCTGCGTGAAATACTTCGACCGGGCGACCCGCGACGCGCTGCGCGATGTGGTCGCTGCCGCCCTGATCGCGGACTGGCACGGCGTGCACGACGCCCTGGAGCGTCTCGGCGTGGTCCCGGCGGACAGCTGGGCGGACCACGGCCGCACCTACGCCGAGATCTATCGACGGCATGCCGAGGCCACGCTCGAACCGCTGCGCGCCCAGCCCGACTATGTCTTCGACGACGACGGGTTGATCCAGTCGATCCACGCCGAGATCCGCGAGTCGCTGCGTCACTGGAAACGCTTCAACGCCGCACCGGAGCTGGTCTTTCTGATGCGCACCCTCAGCGGTCTGTACTGGATCCTGCGCAGCATGAAGGGCCAGGCCCCGCTGATCGCCGAGCTGGAGGCGATCGCGGCGGGCGCCTACGATCCGCCGGACGACGCCGACGCCTGATCGGACCCGCCGGCGGATTGTTATACTTTCGCCGGTTCATGCTGTATCGCTCGGCGCGGCTCGCGCGGCGATGCGGGTTCCCTCACCCCGCCAGAAAAAAGGCCCGTCATGCTCGATCTGTCCACACGTCAGGCGCGGCGCGTTCTCGCCGTGGTGGCGGCGTTTCACGTTGCGGTGATCGCCTCCAGCAATTACCTCGTGCAGCTGCCGTTCACGCTGGCCGGTTTCCACACCACCTGGGGCGCGTTCACCTTCCCGTTCATATTCCTCGCGACCGACCTCACCGTTCGCCTGTTCGGCGCCGGGCTCGCCCGCCGCATCATCTTCTGGGTGATGCTGCCCGCCCTGGCGGTGTCGTATCTGCTGTCGGTGCTGTTCGTGGACGCGCGTTTCGCGGGCTGGGCGGCGCTCACCGTATTCGACGTCCCCGTGGCCCGCATCGCCATCGCCAGCTTCGCCGCCTATCTGTACGGGCAACTCCTGGATATCGTCGTATTCAGCCGTCTGCGCCGGCTCAAACGCTGGTGGGTCGCCCCGGCCGCCTCCACCGTGTTCGGCAACATGCTGGACACGCTGCTGTTCTTCTCGATCGCCTTCATGGGCAGCCGCAACCCCTTCATGGCCGAGCACTGGTTCGAGATCGCCTGCGTCGACTATGCGTTCAAGCTCGTCATCAGCCTGGGGTTGTTCGTGCCGTTGTACGGCGTTCTGCTGCGCGTGCTGGCCCGCCGCATCCTCGCCTGGACCGACGATCGCGGCCCGAGCGCTTTGGCACTACCGCGTTGAGGGCCGGGGTTAGGGGCACTTCGGCAACGCGGCCCGGGGCGTATCGATCCGCGGCACAGCCTGGATAGCGGCGCTGGCGCCCCGTAATCTTTTCTTGTCGCCACCACTACGCGATCGAAACTTTTATCGTATGATCGTGTCTCTGTAAGGCCGAGCGCACTGACGCCGAACCATCGGCGTCGGCTTGTGGGGGACCCGGAACGGGTCGCAGCATGAATACAATCGATCGCGTCGGATTCGCTGGGTTCTTTCTGGCGTGCCTTTTCCTGGCGTTTATCGGCGGCACGCTGATCGTGCTGACGCAAGTATTCCCCTATCAGCACATCAACGACGCCTACAAGGCGGCCCACGCGCTGATCGCCCAAGGCGCGATCGATGATCGCTACACGCAGACCGACCAGTGGCGCCTCGCCCGCACGACCGAGCGCGGCACGACCATCCACGATCCCGAACGCGCCTATAACGGCTACACGCTATACACCTCGGGCGGCGGCGCCTACGCCTCGCTGATCGACATGGACGGGCGCGAAGTGCATCGCTGGGCGCTACCGTTCAGCCAGGTCTGGGACACGAACCCGAGCGGCCGGGCGGCCCGGTCCGACGACCTGATCTACTGGCGCAAGGCCATCATGTACCCCGACGGCGATCTGCTGGCGATGTACATCGCCGCCGGCGACACGCCCTGGGGCTACGGCCTCGTCAGGCTCGATGCCGATTCCAACGTGATCTGGCGCTACAAGGGCGCGACTCATCACGATATCGACATCGCGCCGGACGGCCGCGTGATCACCCTGACGCACGAGTTCAGCTACCGCGAATTCCCCGATTTCCCGACGCTGGCCCGACCGTGGCTGAACGATTTCCTGGTCGTCCTCGACGGCGACACCGGCGAGGAGCAGCGCAGGATCTCGCTGTTCGACGCGTTCTACGACTCCCGCTTTCGGCCGCTGGTGACCGCGATTCCCAGCTTCGCGGTCGAGGACCCGCTGCACACCAACAGCGTGCAGTACATCGACCAGGGTCTGGCCGACCGCTTCGGCCCGGCCAAGGGTCGCGGCAACCAGGTGCTGCTGTCCTTCCGTCATCCCGGCGCGCCGGGGCTCGTGGATCTGGACAGCGGGCAGATGACCTGGGCGACACGCGGCTCGTGGCTGGGCCAGCACTTCGCTCGCGCCCTGCCGAACGGCAACTTCACGCTATTCGACAACATCGGCAACTTCGAGCCGGGCAATACCACCCGCCTGCTCGAGGTCGATCCGGGCAACGATGAAATCGCATGGCGCTATCAGGGCACCCGCGATCAACCCTTCGAAAGCCGGCTGCGCGGCGCGAACACGATTCTGCCCAACGGCAATCATCTGGTCACCGAATCCGACGGCGGCCGGCTGTTCGAGGTGACCCCCGAGGGCGAGATCGTCTGGGAATTCGTCAATCCGGTCCGGGAGGGGGATCGGGATCAGTACATACCGGTGGTTTCATCCGGCCAGCGCATCAAGCCCGACGCGCTCGACCCGGCCTTCCGTGCCCGACTCAACACTCCCTAGGAGGCATGTCATGGATCAGAATCGTTCCCACGGCAAGCACGTCAGATATCTACGCGCCCCGCTCACCCTCGCCATCATGCTCGCGCCGCTGGCGGCGCAGGCCTATGTCGGCCCTGGCGCCGGGCTGAGCCTGCTCGGTGCGCTCTGGGGGGTGATCGCAGCCATCGGCGCCGCGCTGCTGTTCGTCGTCCTCTGGCCGCTGCGGCGCATGATGCAGCGCCGACGGGAGACGGCCGAACGCCAGTCGAGGCCCGACGATACGGCCCCCGGCGCGGAGCCGCACGACCGTTCGAAGTCGTCGCACCACTCGTAACGACATCGGGCCGCGCCAGCGCGCGCCACGGTCAAAACGGCGACGCGGCGCGTGCCCGACATACTCGGAGATACCGATGGGGCTGTTCAATCTGCCCGCGCCCTTGTTCAATTTCGTCGACGCCGGCATGGCAGGCGTACTGCCGGCCGCGGTCCGCCTCGCGGTCTGGGCCGCGATCGGCGCGATCGGAACCATGCTGCTCTACAAAATGCTCTCGCCGCAGGCTCGCATCGGCGAAGCCAAGCGCCGGGCGAAGGCGGCACGCCAGCGGCTGAACGCCTTCGACGGCGATTTCGCCGATGCCGGGCCCTTGATCCGCGATCAGTTCGCGAGCGCGTTCCGTCATGTCGGCCTCGTGGTTCCGGGCACGATGCTGGCCATTTTGCCTTTATTGTGCCTGCTGCTCTGGGCCGAGACGCATTACGGCCAGGCGCTGCCCGAACCCGGCCAGGCACCGGCGATCATCATCACGCCCGCGGAGGGCTTCACCGGCGAATGGCAAGCCGCCGATGAGCCGCCGCATGTGCGCGTGACCCGAAACGGCGAGACGGTCGCCGATATCACCATGATCGCGCCGGTGGGCGTGGTCACCAAACAACCCTGGTGGCACTGGCTGGCGGCCAATCCACTCGGCTATCTGCCGGACGACGCCGCCGTGGAGCAGATTCGCATCCACCTGCCGGAGCGGCACTATCTGTCGTTCGGCCCCGACTGGATGCGCGGCTGGCTGGCGATCTTCATTCCGGTGATGTTCATCGTCTCGCTGGCCATCTACCGATGGGCGAAAATCGAATGAACACGCGACCGGATACAACGCGCACGCCCCGATCCCGTCCCGACGAAAGCGCGGTTGCCGGGTTCGCCGTACCGACCTGGATGCATCGCCTCGGCGGCTGGCAGCATCGTCATCCGCGGGCTGCGATCCGGCTCGGCAATTTCGACACCCGTGTCGCGGGCGAGGCCATCGCGCGGATATCGGTCGACCGGCCGATCTATATCGCCGGCATCGCCCGGGCCGGCACCACGATCGTCCTCGAGACGCTGGCGGCACACCCCGCCGTGGGCACCCACCAATACCGCGACTTCCCGCCGGTGATGATCCCCTGGCTCTGGCATCGCTGGCTCGCGCGGGTGCCGCAGCGCGCCGAAACCGCGGCCGAGCGGGCGCATGGCGACGGCATCGCCGTGACGTCGCGCAGCCCGGAGGCATTCGAGGAAGTCGTCTGGATGGCGTTCTTCGACGCCATCCACGACCCGCAGCGGAGCAACGTGCTCGATCGCACGAGTTCGAATCCCGAATTCGAGCGCTTCTACCGCGAGCACATCCGCAAGCTGCTGGCGATTCGCGGCGCCCGCCGCTATGCCTCGAAAGGCAACTACAACCTGATGCGGCTGGCCTACCTGCAGACGCTTTTCCCCGATGCACGCTTCATCGTGCTGGTCCGCGATCCGGTCTGGCACATCGCCTCGCTGATCAAGCAGCAGACCCTGTTCGAAGCGGGCGAGACCGCCCATCCGCGGGCACTCGAGCACATGCGTCGCGTCGGCCATTTCGAGTTCGGCCTCGACCGACGCGCGATTCATACCGGGGACGATGCGGCAGCCGAACGCATACGCCAGCTTTGGGCGGACGGCCACGAGGTCGCGGGCTGGGCGCACTACTGGGCCACGGTCTACGGCGCGCTGGCCGATCAACTCGACGCCGACGCCGCACTGCGCGACGCCTGTCTGGTGGTCCGCTACGAGGATCTGTGCGGCGACGCCGAAGCCACGCTGCGCCACGTGCACGCACACTGCGCGCTGGACATCAGCGACGACGAGCTTTCACGCGCGGCGGCGCGCCTGCGGCTACCGGGCTACTATCGCCCCGGCTTCAGCGACGCGGAATACGCGACGATCCGGGACTTCACGGCCCCGGTCGCCGCACGTTTCGGTTACGGCACGGATACGGCGGACACGCAACGCTAGCCCGGCGAGCGCCGCCCCGGCCTGCCAGGCCCGAAAACCGAGGCGGCCTCGGTCAGTCCGAGATCGCGGCGACGCCGGCCTTGGCCGTCTGGGCGTCCTGCTCCGGCTTGACGCCGGAGACGCCGACGGCGCCGGCCAGCCCACCGCCGACCATGACCGGCACGCCGCCGGTCATGGTGGCCTTGAGTTCGGGCACCGACAGGAAGGCCGCGCGGCCGCCGTTGATCATGTCCTCGAACGCCTGGGTTTCCTTGCCGCCGAGCGCCGCGCTGCGCGCCTTTTCGGTCGCGACGTAGGCCCCCATCGGCGCACAGCCGTCCAGGCGCCGCAGGGCCAGCGCGTGACCGCCGTCGTCGACTACGGCGATGGCCACCTTCCAGCCCTGGCTTTCGGCTTCTTTCTGGGCCGCATCGAGGATGCGTTCGGCGTCGGCGAGCGAGAGCACGGTCTTGTCTTGCATGGGAACAGTCCTTGGAATCGGTGTCTGGAACGACCTGCATTCTACCGAAGGCCGAACCGGTTTCACGAACGAAAAACGGCGGCCGCGAGGGCCGCCGTCAACGCCGGATACTAAGGAGTGGCGGTTATCCGCCGCCGGCCATCAGGCCATCGACCACACCGATGCCGTAGAAGGCGATCAGGCCGATGATGCCGCTCAACAGGCAGTAGTAGAGCGTCGGCAGGATCGTCTTGCGCATGGTCGTGCCTTCACGGCCCAGCAGTCCGACCGTCGCCGAAGCCGCCACCACGTTGTGGATGGCGATCATGTTGCCGGCAGCCGCGCCGACAGCCTGCAGAGCGACCATCATCGCGGTCGACAGGCCGAGTGTGGCGGCCACGTTGAACTGGAAGTCCGACAGCATGAGGTTCGAGACCGTGTTGGAACCGGCGATGAACGCACCCAGCGCACCCACGGCCGGCGCGAACAGCGGGTAGATATGGCCCACGCCGTCGGCGACGAGCTGCGCCATGGCCACCGGCATCGACTCCAGATCGGACTCGTTCGTACCCGAGTTGATCAGGATGCGCACCATCGGGATCGTGAAGATCAGCACGAAGCCGGCACCCAGAATCGTGTTGGTCGACTCCTTGAACGCGGCGCCCATGGCACTCGCGCGCATCCGATGCAGGAAGAACGTGATGAGCACGGCGATGCAGATGATGCCGCCGGGCAGGTACAACGGCTCGAACGAACCCGAGACGTCGGTCTGCCCCAGGATGTCACTCCAGCTGATCGCGACCGATTTGAGCGCGTCGGTGATCGGTTCGATCGTGCGCGAGATGACCAGCAGAATGGCCAGCAGCACGTACGGCGCCCAGCCCATGGGCGGCGTGAGCGGCGTACGCCCGGCCACGTGATCGGCCTTGATCTCCATGTTGCCGACCCATTCCGCCGGCCACTGGCTCGACTGCGGGAAATCCCAGGGCTGTTTCGGAATCAGAAAACCGCGCCGCGCCGCCGGCACGACGATCGCCAGGCCCACCATGGCGCCGATCATCGACGGGAACTCGGGTCCGAGGAATACGCCGGCCAGGGCGTAGGGCACCACGAAACTCACCCCGGCGAACAGCGCGAACGGCGCCACGGCCATCCCGTCGCCCCAGGATTTGCGCTCACCGAAGAAGCGCGCCATCACGGTCACCATGATCAACGGCATGAGGAAGCCGCAGATCGCGTGCGTGATCGCCACCTGCGAGGTGATGAGCTGGAAGTAGGCATCCCAGGATGAACCGTTGGCCGCAAGCTCCTCGGTGATGCCCGATTTGTGCAGGCCACCGCTGACACCCACGATGATCGGCGTGCCGACCGCGCCGAAGGACACCGGCGTGGACTGGATCATCATGCCCACCACGACGGCGGCCAGCGCGGGAAAACCGAGCGCGACCATGAGGGGCGCGGCGACCGCCGCCGGCGTGCCGAAACCCGAAGCCCCCTCGATGAAGCAGCCGAACAGCCACGCCACGATGATCGCCTGAATGCGCCGATCCGGGCTGATTCCGGAAAAGCCGTTGCGAATCGCCGCGATACCCCCCGAATGCTTGAGCGTGTTCAACAGCAGGATAGCACCGAAGATGATCCAGAGGATCGATATCGTGAGCATCAGCCCCTGAAGACTGGAGGCCACCACGCGCGTGAACGTCATGTCCCACGCCAGGAGTGCGATCAGTACGGTCACGATGAACACGACCGGCATGGCCGTGCGTGCCTGCATTCGAAAGCCGATCAGCATCACACCGGCCAGCACTAGCGGTGTGAATGCCAGAAGCGACATCAAGATTGAAGTCATAGCGTCTTCCCTGTGGATCCCGAATTGGCTCGGCCGACTGCCTCCTCCGGCACGCCGACGCAGATGATTGAATGACCTCAGCCAGAGGTTGCGTAAGCTAATCATGAAAGGTCGACCGTCGACAATGCGGCTTTGGTCCACCCCGCTCGCGATTTTTTTACCCGCCATGCCAACGAGGTGCGCACAGCGGACGCACCTGCCTCATAATCATGCCGGGGCGGCGAGCGGGCATGCGGCGAGGTGGCGATGTCACGTTATGGAAGAAAAATAGCGGTCGAAGAGCTACGCGCCGGCATGTATGTCGAGGCGCTGGATCGGCCGTGGACCGAGACCGATTTCGCCTTCCAGGGCATGCGCGTCGACACGGCCGACGAAATCGAGCGTCTGCGCGCGCTGTGCCGACATGTCTATGTCAGCCCGGCGACACTGGACGAGCCGACGCAGCCAGGCGCTGAAGACGCCCGCCGCTCGACTTTCAGGGGCGCGTACGCGGGCCGTGAGTCGAGCAGTGATAACGCGATACGCGAGCGCACGCCGCGCGGTTTTCGCGAGGAGCTACCGCGGGCGCGCATGCTGCGCGAGCAGGCGCGGGACCTGATCACGACCGTGCATGCGGACATCGAATCCGGACGTACGGTCGACGTGCGCGGCGCGCGGGAGGTCGTCGCAGAGATGATCGACAGCGTGGCGCGTCATCCGGACGCCCTGCTCTGGTTCACGCAGCTCAAGAACCGCGACGCCTACACCGCGCTGCACAGCCTGAACGTCTGCATGCTCTCGATCACGCTGGCCTCGGCACTCGATCTGGACGAAGCCGATGTCCAGGAGATGGGTGTCGGCGCCCTGCTGCGCGATGTCGGCAAGATCCGCATCCCGCTGGCGATCCTCAACAAGCCCGGTCGGCTGACCGATGAGGAATTCGCACTCATGCGCAGACATCCGGAATACGGTGTGGACATGCTGCGCGACTCGCCCGATCTCACGCCGGCCAGCCTTGAGATCGTACTGTCCCATCACGAACGCCTCGACGGCAGTGGTTATCCGAACGGCCTGGCCGGGGCCCAACTATCCACCTATACCCAGATCGTGGCCATCGCGGATGTCTACGACGCGGTTACCAGCGACCGCGTCTATCAGAAGGGCCGCACGCCCGCCGAAGCGCTCACGCTGATGCACGGCACCGATGACCGTGAATTCAACGGCCGTATGCTGCGCGTGTTCGAACAGACCATGGGCGTGCATCCACCCGGCAGCGTCGTGGAGCTCAATACCGGCGAGGTGGGGCTCATCCTGCCGGATTCGGTCGGCGCGGATGAGCCGGTCGTGCTTATCGTCCTCGACCACCGTAAGCGCCGCTACTATCCGCAGCGGGTGCGCGATCTGTCACGATTTCCGAGCTTCCGTATCGCCCGGGTGCTGCAGCCGGGCACCTACGATATCGATGTCGACGATTATGCGGAGGAGATGCACTGAGCCACCGCGGACCCGGCAACGCCACGCGAAGACGCGCAATCGGCGACGCCGTCACCCGTCGAGATCGGGCCCCGGCCCGGTCAGCCGCGGTAGCCCGCCGGGTTGCGGCGCTGCCACCGCCAGGCGTCGGCCAGGATGTCGTCCAGCCCGCGCGTTGCCCGCCAACCCAGTTCGTCGTTCGCGCGGCTCGCGTCCGCCCAGCACTCGGCCAAATCCCCGGCGCGCCGGGGCGCGATGGCATAGGGCACGGTCGTGCCGGTCACCCGCTCGAAGGATTCGATGACTTCCAGCACCGAGTACCCGCGGCCGGTACCGAGATTCCAGGTGTACAGGCCGCGGGTGTCCGCGATCACGCGCAGGGCGTCCAGGTGCCCCGCCGCCAGATCCATGACGTGAATATAGTCGCGCACGCCGGTCCCGTCCGCCGTCGGATAGTCGTTGCCGTAAACGGATAGCGATTCGAGGCGACCGACCGCGACCTGAGTAATGAACGGCAGCAGATTGTTGGGCAGACCATTCGGATCCTCCCCGATCTTTCCACTCTCGTGCGCGCCGCCCGGGTTGAAATAGCGCAGCAGTGCCACGGACCACGCCGGATCGGCACGCTGCAGATCCTCGAGCAGCCACTCGATCATCAGCTTGGAACTGCCGTAGGGATTGGTCGGGCGGCCGGTCGGCGCCGACTCGGCCAGCGGCATCGTGCCCGACTCCGCATAAACGGTCGCCGAGGAGCTGAACACGAGCGTCTTCACGCCCGCGGCGTCCATGGCATTGCACAGGGACAGCGTTCCGCCCACGTTGTTCTCATAGTAGGCGACCGGCCGACTCGCGCTTTCACCGACCGCCTTGAGGCCGGCGAAATGAATCACGGCATCGACACCGTGGCCCGTCAGCGTGTCGCGCAGGCGGGCCGTATCCCGAATATCGCCTTCAACGAACGCCAGCGACCGCCCCGCCAGCGCCTCCACCCGCAGGAGCGACTCCCGGAACGCATTGGATAGATTGTCATACACCACGACCTCGTGACCCGCCTCGAGCAACACGAGAGCCGTATGCGAGCCGATGAAGCCGGCACCACCGGTGAGAAGAATCGTCATATGCATCCGTCCGGTCATCCGGAGATATCGTTCGTTGGTCCGTGGCCGAGGCTCGGCATTCTAAAGTGTCGTCAGCCGATCCTTTTCGCGGGCATGTCGCAACCGAATGTCGGCGCAACACCGTTCAAAGGCTTCGTCCACCTGCATCCGAGCCAAGAACCGTAATACTGAAAATCCGAAAAGCCCGTGCCCGAACTCGCCGCCGGGGATAGCGGAAATTCATCGCCCTAATCGCCGCGCAATGGCACGAGCGATGCCTCCAGCCGCAGAAGCAGATTGTCGCATGCCTCGCGTATACGGCTATCGATGGGTAACGCATCTGTCTCGCGAGTGGCGGCACGGTCGGGCGTCACGAATCGACAATAGCCGGGATGAAAGCGCAATCCAGCAAAATCGAAGATGTCCCGTGCGCTGGCTTTCGTTTCAGTCATGAGTCTGTTGTACGAAACCAAGCGGCACCGACTGTCTTGCTCCAGGGCCTGTTCGAAGAATAGAACGTTGCGCATATACCAGAACAATGCACAAGCGGATTCGTTATTGAGGTCGTCGTGGTAGCAGCCTTCGATAAATTCTCGAGTTTCAGCCGACATCCCACGGCCTCGCCAGCCATCGGTACCGCCCTCCTCGACGATGATACGCATCGTCGAGGGCATGCCCGTCCACTTGCGAACGTGGGAACGCACCGTGGCTTCATAGTCTCGATAGACCCATATCGCCTGTGCCGGCGCAAAACGCTGTATCAGCCGGCCGACGTCCTGCGACTCACACAACGCTTTGAATACGACCTTCGGCGCCGGTGAACGCCGTGCCAGGCTTTCAATGACGTCATCGCTCCGCAACTCATAGTTGTCAAAAGCACGCGGATCGCGCTCGTGGAATACCTCCGTCTGTGCAGAGCGTTCGAGCAGATCCATGACCATGTTGGTGCCCGAACGCTGTGCGCCCGCGACGAAAAGATTCAGCTTCGGCGCATCGCCATTGAACGGGCGGACTAAGCGCTGGCGAATTCGCTTGATACGCGGTCGTGACAGGTGCTCTAGACGCGTCGTAAAGCTCGAGATTTTGGTTGCGATCGTCATGTACTTCCATATGTTGAACGCTAGGGAATCCACCGCATAGCCAGGCGCAAAGACGGAACAATTCCACCAATCGGCACTAATGACAGAATTTTTCGAAGTCGAACCCTATTGCAACTCGGTACGTCATGCCACCAGGGCCGCACTCATCGGATAGCGAGGCCGTCGGGTAGCTCGACGGCTACAGGACACATGCGTATCGAACGCAGCGTGCCCAAGGCTACTCACCACGAACGTCTCGGTCTTCAGCTTGTCGTGAATCACCCGGGCCGTCGAAATCCGAAATCGTAAACAACACTTCTATATCAGTGTTTTTGGTGTAATCCGCGAGATGACGAATGAGGACATCGGCGAATACCGCGACTCCGAGCATCTCCAGGCATTCCTCGACGACGGTCCCCATTTGATAGTAGACGCTGTGCACATCGAATAGATATTGGGTTCTGGCATTGAAAATTTCGACGACCAAAGCGCCGCCGACGAAAATGGCCCCGGCCAGCATCAGGCCGCCCGCGACCCGGCGCGGCAACCGCAGCAAGAACGGTATGTAGAACAACGCAACGATGAGCGTGAATACCACGCCCGCGGCCACCCAGTCGAAATGAAAGAACCCATTCAGTTCGCCCACCGCCGGCTTGATCTGGGCGCCCAGAAAGGAGCCGACGACTTCGTGTATCCGCGCGACTTCGTCCACGGACATCAAGGCGAAGACCCATGCGAGGAGGCGCCAGTGGAACGCGTTTGCATCCCCGCGTTGGCGACTGTAATGCCCGTGCAGCGCAAGCAAACCCGCACAAAGCAGTAATGTGAATGCGGCATACCAGGTCGGCACGCTCGAGTCGCCGTTCAGATCCACCAACGCATACAGCCCGTAGACGCCATCCGGACGATACAGCATCTTTGCGGCGACGATCCCGGCCCCCATCACCGTGAGGCAGAGCGTGGCCAGATACATCAATCGCGGCAACGTCCGCAGATCGAAACGCAGAGGCGGCCGGCTTGTTCGAGCCGACGCCCTCGCCATACGGTTCGACCTGGTCATCGCTCACTCCCGTTTGATGGTGACCGGATGTGCCAGTCGATGCACCGCAGGTTTCATCGCACCTGCCCCAGGCCTGATGGGTCAGAAAACGGCCAATCCGTATATGCACACCACACCAAGCAGCCAGACCAACGCCACCAGCAGCGCGAGTTTCCGTGTCGAGCCCGAGGTCGTCCGCCACACCAGATCGCCGCCAAGGACGATCAGAGACGTGTAAACAAGGACGGCGAAGAGCGGCCAGCTCAAGTGCCCGTCGTGCCAGAACCAATCCATCATGATCACCCAATCGCCTTCGCAGCCAGGATCGTTTCGCCGGCGCGTACGTGGCTACCGAGTTCACGCGTACAGACATATTCCTCCGGCACTTCAAGCACGACGGTGCTGCCCAGAAGAATCCGCCCCACGCGCTGTCCGCGCCGGATCTGGTCACCGGACTGGACCCAGGTCTCGATCCGCCGCGCGGCCACGCTGGTGATCAACCGGATCGCGACGGGGCCGATGTCGGTCTCCAAGGCGATACGGGTCTGGACCGGGCAATACTTGTCTCGCAGAAACGCGAAATCTCGCCCCTCTCCATCCATATGCGCATCGCCACTCGGCGTCACGTCCGTCACGCGTCCGTCCAGCGGACTGCGCTGCACGTGCATGTCCCAGAAAGACAGCGCGATCACGATATAACGCACACCGGCGCGCGCATCGTAACTGGTGACCAGGCCGTCCGCCGGCGCGATTATGCCGCTCTCTTCGGGCAGCATCCGTGGCGGATCGCGGTAGAAAAAACGCAGGTAACCGGGATGGAAACGTGTCGTTTCCAGCCATTCCCGAATCTGTAGCTCGGGCCAACGCTGCCGCGACGGTAGCAATGGGCGCACCAGAGGCGATGGATAAGGCAGGTGGCGCAACCACTGCGTGAGCGCCAAAGCCAACGCGCCGAGCACCAGGATCTGAATCAATAAAATCAAATGCCCACAATCTCCAATTCAAATCGGCCGCCAGTCATGCCCCGGGCACTGGCTCCATTCCACAACGGGCCCCGCATAGCGCACAGCTCTGCGGCAGGCACCGATGGCGCCTTCGCCGGCAGATTAGGCCGCCCGCCCTGGCGCGGAACACCGGGACGGCGTGACCGCATTGCTGCAACAGAAACGCTCGTTGCGAGCAGCAACAGCCGGATGCTCGATAATCCAGGACCGCGTGCCAGCACAGTCGCACCATGCCGTTCAGCGTCACGGCCTCACGAAACCTCTCGTTCCTACCTGCAGGCCACGAGCGTTTGCAGCGTTCAGCAGAAACACCCGGGGCCTCAAACGCCAGCATTATGCGCCGCTGGCATCAGATTGCCTACAACGGTTCAAGCCATCTCTGCCGAACCAAGGCCGGCGTCACGCCCTGTTCATCAGCGCTCGCATCGACGATCGCCCCGACAAGGCACGACTAAGCTCGACCTAATCGCGCATTGAGCCGGACCGACAGAAAATCACGGAGTTCGAACCAGACCGGATGCTTGGCGAGCCAGATTCCCAACAGCCACCCGAACGCCGCACCCGCCATACTGCCGAGCAGCGGCGACCAGAGATTATCACCGGATGGCGTATCGAGCAGATACACCAGGGCCGGAATGATCATTGTCGCGATCGTGACCGGGATCGTCGGTGCCAGGGCACGGAACAGGTCACGCCAGGTGATCCCCGAATATCGAACCAGGGCATTCGCCGTGTAGACGAATCCGAACAACGCCACCGGAACCTGGACCGCGGCGACCGCATTCAAGCTGTAGAACGCGGCAGCGATCATCGCGGCGACCCGAACCGATTGCAGGACAGTGATGCGGGTCGTTGCCACGCCGATTCGGCCCGTGGCGGTCAACAGCTCGCTATTGTGCGAAAGACTTGTATTGATCAGCCCCGCAATGGCAAGAAACTGCAGGATCGGAACGGTGGCATCCCACTGGTCGCCGAACATGATTCGCATCACGGGGAATGCCATGAGCGCCGAAAATGCGAAGAACGGCCAGCTTATACAGGTCACGAAGGTGATCGACTTGAGGAAAAGATCCCCGGGTCTCTCGTCGTCGCGATGCCGTTGCGAGAACGCGGAGAAGGCCACGCTGCCGATCGCCCCGATAATGTTCTCGCGGAACATGCGCACGAGCCCGTTGCCACGACTGAAGAGCCCGGCCTCGGCGAAACCGAGCATGCGGCCGATGATGAAATCCGGCGCACTCATGCCGACGCGGTTGACGATGCTGCCGAACGTCTTCTGAACGCCGAAACTGGCCACGGGTCGCCAGTGGGCCAGGCCCACACCACGGATTCGATAGTCGCGGCCCCAGCTCAGACAACCCAGAACGTTGACCACCATACCGGCCACCGAACCCCACGCAGGACTCATGTAGCCGTAACCGAGCCACGCCAAGGTCAACGTCACCGCGCTCTGGGCGAGCTGCGCGGTCGTGGCGATCCGGTAGCGGATGCCGAACTGCATCGAACGCATCAACAACGCGTTGATGGTCGAACCGAATGGCAACAGGAAAAAGTTGATGCTCATCACTTCCAGCACCAGCCGCAGCCCTTCCTCGTTAAAGAAAGAGGCGATCAACGGACTGCACAGGAAAAGAGCGACGCCCAAGGCCCAGGCGATCACGAAGGTGACGGTGAACGCCGATCGCGCCGTCGCGTCGTCAAGCTCGCGCACCTGAACCAGATACTCGGAGGTGCCGAAGTCGCGCAGCATCTGGACGATATTCACGAACGCGACGGCTACGGAATACACGCCAACCTGCGCGGGTGTGAGCAGGCGACTCAGCACCATGATGGTCGGCAACGAGATCAGCAGAGTCGTGTACTTCTGCGCGAACGAGAGCACGAGCGAGCGGCGAATGGAGGGCATCGCCCCACTCCCCTTTTCGGTACTGGCTTTTTTCATTCGGCGCGTCTTGTATCGGCAATGACGAACGTGCCACGCGGCACGCGCGAGCGCGGTATTCTACGAGGATATCGCAAGCAACGCGTGCCCCCGGCGCAGCCTGCGGCCAATCGAAGCGCCTTATAATACGCGATACCAAGGCCGCTGCCGCCGGCGGCTGACGACTCGGCCATCGATGATCACCGTACGCCGCTACGGACCCGTTCCACTAAAGCGCCCGTTGCTGACGCGCAACAGGAGCCAGAGCAATGGTTACAGGAAGGCAGAACGGATCCGCCGTTGACGGGGCGCAACACGACACGCCCGGCATTGCGGTCATTATCGCCACCTACAACCGATCTCATCTCATTGGCGAGACGCTCGACAGCGTACTCGCCCAGACCCGACCCGCCGACGAACTGATCGTGGTCAATGACGGCTCCACCGACGATACGGCCGCCGTGCTGCGTCGTTACGGCGACCGCATCCGCGTCATAACCCAGCGCAACGGCGGCAAATCGTCCGCATTGAACTGCGCCATTCCCCAAAGCCGGAGTCACAACGTCTGCATCTTCGACGATGACGACATCATGTTGGCGAATAATCTGGCGACTCACATGGAGGTACTGGACGCACATCCCGAGGTCGACTTCACCTACTGTCTGCATCACGTATTCGACGATACGACGTCCCCGGACGCCGTCGACAGGACACCGGTCAAGACGCTTCCGGACGTATCCGCGCCCCGTTTCTTCAACTGGATAATGGAATCGCCCTTCCTGCCGACGCCGATGCAGGGCATGTTGATCCGCCGCGCCTGTCTTGAACGAACCGGCCTGTTCGACGTCGAGCTCACCCGCAGTCAGGATCGGGACATGGTGATGCGTCTGGCACGTCGTTTCCGGCCCCGCCGCATCCCGCACGCGCTCTGGGCGCTTCGTGAACATTCGGGCCGGCGTGGACCAGGCTTCGATAGCCACAACGCCGACGAACGCTACGCCGCATGGACTGCGCACAAGCAACATGTGTTCACGAAACTCAGAGCAAGTGTCGACATCGCCGAATATGTGCCTACGGATATTGCCGCCACCCTGGTCACGGAGCCCCGGGCAATCGAGCGCTACGGCTATCTGCAGCGCGGTGTCATCATGGCAATCCACGGCCTGCATCAACTCGCGCTGGCGGATCTCGATACATATCTGCGTCTACGCGATGACGATCAGCGTGCGACCAGCGGGGCGGAACAGATGCTCATCTCGAAACTCACCTATCTGCAAGCGCCCGATCTCGCACTACCGACGGTCTATTATCGGGCGGTCGGGCATCGATGCCGCAGACACCCGGCCATCGCGCCGCCGCTGCTGCGCGGCCTGTACTGGAGCGCTCGCCGTGACCTCTGGCGCAGGCGGGATCCACACAGCCTTCGCATGTCCCTACAGCGCCTGGCGTTCCTCGCCCTGGGCGCCTGTCATCAGAAATAGCACAAGCGCGCACTCATGAAGCCGACTCAACGACCCGTCATGCCTTCCGAACCGACGGTGGCGGTGCTCATCGCCACCTATAACCGAGCCGATTATCTGGAGCAGGCTCTTACTAGCCTCTGCAACCAGACACGCCTGCCCGATGACATCCTCGTGGTAAGCGACGGCGCCACCGACAATACCGCCGAGATCGTGCACTCCTTCGGCGATCGCGTTCGTCTGCTGGCGCAGGCCAACGGCGGCAAGGCGAGCGCGCTCAACCGCGGTCTCGAAGACATTCACTGCGATTACGTGCTGATATTCGACGACGACGACATCGCCCTGCCCGAGGCGCTGGAGCAACACCTGTCTTTTCTCCGGGCCCATCCGGAATGCGATTTCACCTACAGCCCGAAATACGTGTTCAGTGGTGAGTTCTCGATGCGCGCCATCGATTCACAGCCCGTACCTGAACTACCGGATATTCCATCGGATGAGTTCTTCATCCGCACGATGGAATCGATGCACACGATGCTGCAGGGCATGCTCATTCCCAAGGCGTGCCTGACGGCCGTCGGACCGTTCGACGAAAGTCTGCGCCGCTCCCAGGATCACGACATGATTCTCCGGCTTGCACACCAGTATCGGGCAGGACACTTGAAGCAGCCGACTTTTGCGCTTCGAATCCACGCCGGCGAGCGTGGCGCCGGAGCCGATCGACATGACGAATCCGAACGTGCTTTGGTCTGGGCGCGCTACCGCCGACAGATATTTTCCCGGCTTTACGACGAACTAACGCTCGGCGACTACTTGCCGCTACAACAAGCCGGGAGACAGCTGACACCCCTGCTCCATCGACAGGCCACGCTCCAGAGAGGCCTGATCATGGCTTCCAACAATCTATACCAGGAAGCGCTGAATGATTTCCTGATGTGGAATGCGCTGCGTGGGAGCCGGCCGCTTACGGTGCGCGAGAGAGAACTCATCGCGCGCATGACCCAGATCGAGGATATGACGCTTCCCAAGCCATCGACGTTCTTCTACAGACTCGGCGGCGGCACGGGATTTGACCGCGCCGCGCTGACAGCCATGGTCCGAGGCCTCTACTGGACCGCACATCGCGAATGGCACGCAGGCGAGATGATCAATGTGGCTCGTATCATCCAGCGATTGAGCCTCCTGATCGCGGGTATGCCGGTCGGCGCAGTCCAGCGCGCCTCTACCAAGAGACGGAATAGTCGGTGATCTATATCACCGATCTTGCAAATAGAATTCGGTCTGAACCACGCCGCCGGTTTTCACAACTTCGCGAAAGGCATTTCGGGCACCATGCGGCCGCGCCCTGCCTTTTGCTCATCCGACGGCCGAGGCCAAGCCGGGCCCCGTGTCGTTCGGTTTCCGGGCCCGATCCGTCGCGGCCACCGCTCAAAAGCCGAACAGCTTTCGCGTATAGGGCAGATAGCGAAGCGTGAACGGCGGTTTCAGGCTGCGCAGATGATAACGCCATGCCGCTGCGAAACGCCTCTGGCAACGACTCCGTTCCGCCATTACGTGAAGATGGTTTCGGTACTTGGCTTCCAGGGACGCACGAAGATCACTGGGCAGCCGTGCTTCACGCCGCAACTCTTCGAGCAGTCTTGTCTCTCCAGGATCGTGCGTATCGCGTTTCGATAACGAGCCCTCGGTATCGTTGTAGAGCGTCACGCTCTTGTCGTGAAACGTCACCCTGTAGCCTTCCAACATCAGCCGATACGCAATATACGTCCACTCGTGGTGATCGCGATCGACATCCAGCACGTCGCCGTTCACCGTCGCGGCTCGAAAGATCGTATTGCCGGGCGATAGCCAGTTCTCTTCGACCAGACTGCGCAATGGATCGGCAGTATGTGCCGCCCACTGTTCCACCCACGGGGCACCGCCCGAGGCAGACCGCCGCTCTCCATTCAGGACGAGCAGATCCCAGTCGCGCGATGCCGCATGCTCCGTCAGTACCGGACCGACGCCGTCGGCCAGCAATTCATCATCGTCATCCAGATACATGAAGAACTCGCTCTCGACGAGCCTTCGGCCCTGAACGACCGCGGCACCCGCCGAGGCGCGCGACATGTAATGGAAGACGCTGCCGTCGCGGCGTCGAAGCCTATCGACGAGATCGGGATCATAGCGCCGCCCGTTGACTACGATGATCGGATAAGCGGCTACGCTCTCGAGGTTGTCGATGGTATCCAGGGCCCGCAGCAATGCATCCGCGCGATGCGCATCGGCCATCGTCCGCACGATCACGGCCAGCTCAGGGCCTTCGTGACGAGGACTCTGTGCGCCCTCGATACCCGACTCGCTCACGGCTTGTTCGGCTCCGTCGGCACCACCCCGAACTGTGGGTTCGAACCGTAATCGATGGGCAGGGTACGACCCATGAATCGGCGCCAGGCCTGTTCCGCACCGGGCCGATCCGCGCGCGCCGAAGCGGCAAGGCCGGGCTGAAAGTTGGCGACGAAACCAGTCGCCGACTTCGGATAGCCGACCATCGTACGCGGCGGAAAATTGAACCGCTTCTTGCCCTTGCTTTGTGTCAGGGCACGATTGAGCGCCTGCGGCTCGCATCCCGCATCCGCCAGATCGGGAAACGAGTTCCGATAGACTTCGGCGAAACTGGTGTAGTAAGGCGACTTGCGCTTGTCGCGTAGACGAACGTGGTAAGACGACGCCAGCTCCCAGCAGAAACCCGGTGCCGTCATCAGCCCGATCTGGAACTGACTGACCCAGTCGCGCAGCGCCTCGGCGCCGTCGAATCCCAAGTCAGCCATATTGCCCGCGGACCACGCGAAGAAGGAATGCTGCCACGTAGCGTAGCCCGTCCGCTGCTGGCCGCCGCTCGGGTAGATCACCGAATGGTAGCTCGCCACAGCGCCCAGCTTGTTCGCTTTCGGATTATGCGTGTACTTCTCGTTGTACCAGTCGATATTGCGGCGCACGACGTCGTTGAAATATGCCTTGTGCGAGGCCTCGTCCGGCAACAGATAGGCGGCATAGGCCAGCGAACGCAGCATCCAAGCCTGCCCCCTGAGCTGGGTGTTGTGCACCAGCCCGTCGGCATAGTCGCGGTACTTCGGGTTCTGCCACAACAACGCCCAGTTGGCCCAGAACCGCATCTCGCTCTCGTAGAACCAATCGCCGGTGGCGAGATAGGCCATATACGTCGGCGCGGGGTGGTGCGCTGCGTCCGCGTTCAGCGGGCTCTTGCAGGCCGCCTTGCCTTCGCCGCCGCAACTGGGTAAACGATCATCGCCATGCGGTTCCACCGGACAGTCGGCGGTACGAGCCGGCCAAAGCGTTGTCGCGCAGGGGTGGGCTTTCAGTGACAGGGCGTTTCCGGTTTTCTTGTCACGATAGTGAACGCCGTATGCGCCCATCGCATCGCTGTTGGCCAGCATCCAGCGAAAGACACGATGGCCCGTGTCGATCGCGTAGGCACTGCTCCATCGCGGCAACGGGCCGATCTGCGGTTGCGCCCCCGTCGTCTGCATCTGCTTGTAGATGTCGCAGGCGCGCATGGGCGGGCAATCCTGCCTGACATCGGCGAGCATCTTTTTCGACAGTTCGAACTCACCGTACGAGGGCACGGCGGGGGTCGACTGGAGATACGCGGGCTCCTGAGCTGCATGGAACGGCGCACGATCGCTGGCGCCCCACCACCGGACCTCGTGCCAGCGTGCCTGTCGATAGTGCCTCACGTCTTCGTGAACGGTCGGCGCCTGGCCGGGCACATCGATACGGGCATCGTAGTCGTAGTTGCGCACGCCGTCGACGTACGCCCAGGCGTTTTCGGTGACCACATCAACGCGGACCCGCCGTACCGGCGTCGGACCATAGGCGCGTATGGCGAAATAGCTCGCCAGGTGCGGGTGCGCCTCTCCATCGGGGCCCGACACCGGTTCGCCGACGATCCATTCGGAGACCAGCGGGCCGGAAAGCCGCCGCCGGCAGAAGAAATCGACGCCGTCGCAGCCGCCGGCTTCGTGCACGCGCTGCACGAGATCCCGCGCCGAGGCACTCCACGTCTGACCCGAGCGATCGAGACTTAACCGGGCGTCGAACTCGGTTGCCGCGACATCGTTCAGCCCCACGGCCTTGGGATCATCCCCGCTGCTCCCGTCTTCCGTCTTGACCAGGGCGATCGGTGCACCGTCGGCATCACAGGGGGCGCGAACGGTCACGACAGCGTGCCGGATCGAGCCGTCGTCGTTCGTCGCACGGGCGTCAACCTGAGTAGGGAGCGCGCGGCCCTCGTACTTGGCCACGAGCATGGCTTCACCGGGCAGATCGCCGGGACGAAACACCTGTCCAAACGTTACGGGGGCGGTGTCGCAGTCCTGCCCGGTCAGTTTCTCGAGATGTATCCACGTAATCGTGCCGGGCGGCGCATCGGCCGGCGCTGCGAAAGCCGCTTGTGCTCGTGCCGGCGCCACGCTCCCCGCACAAGCTCCCAGCAGGACCACGGCGAAGGCGAGTACAGCAACGCGCGTCACGGTATTCAGGCCCGACGGTAGACGCCGCCACGTCACGGAAGTTCTTATCATCGTTCTGTCCCCGTCAGTTCGTCCAGCAATCGGGCCAGTTTCATGGCGCCGGCCTTGCGCGTGTAGCCGCTCAGGGCTTCGACATCGATCGCGGGCATGTCGTCACCGTCCAGCCGAATCATGAAATCGCGGAGTACGGCTGCGATCTTGTCCACGTCGTCGATGGGCGCACGCAGCGCCCCGCCGGTGGTGCGCAGAAGCTCAGCCGTATCGCTGTCAGTCGGCGTCAGCGCAATGACGGGGCGCCCGATCCGGAGGTATTCGAATACCTTGGCCGGAATCTGCGCGTTGAACTCGCCGCCCTGAAACAGGAGCAGGCCGTGTGCGCCGGCTTGTTCCGCTAGCGCTTCCCTGTAGCCCACCGGGGGCGCCAGCGTGACGATATCGTCGATCCCGAGGCGAGTCAGTTCCTCGGCGTACGCCGCTTCGTGACCACTGGCTCTCAGGACGACTTCCAGCGTGTCCGGCGTTATGACCGAGGCTTCGCGAAGCCGTGCGAGGGCTTCGAAAAAAGGCACCGGGTTTCGACCTTCACGATACAGCAGGCCACTGTGGACCAGCCTCACCGGGCCGCCGGCTCCACGGCTCGGAGAGGGAACGGTTGCCACCGTTTCCCCTTCGAATCCATTGGGAATGACATGCATTCGGCTCGCCGCATCCGGAAACCGCTCCGCGTAGCGCGAGCGCGCCCCCGGCGTCGTGAATACGATCCGATCCGCACGCTCGATCGTCCAGCGTTCCATGGCACGCGTGGCGCGCTTCTGCGCGGATGTTCCAGCCGGCACCACCGGGTCACGAAAATCGGCGATCCACGGCAAACCGGACAATCGAGCCAGAGAAGCGCCGACGAGATGGGTCGTCGAGATGGGATAGGTCGACCAGAGCGCGTCGATGCGTTGTCGGCGAATCAATCGCAGACCTGCCCGCAGCGCGCTCGGGTACCACGATATCCAGCGATCCGGAATGGCGGTCGCCGAAAGATAGCGCCCGCGCCAGCCCAAATGCCGACGCGCGTCCAACGCCTGGCTGCGCTCGACGTGGACATCGGCGGGTATGTCTTCCAGTCCCTGCGTATCGAGCCGCTCGTAAACCCGGGGATGGGGGGCGAGAACCCACGGGTTCCAGTGGCATCCGCGCAGATGCCGGGCGAAGGCGAGCGTGCGCAGACGACCCGTGGACGACGCATCCGGCGGAAAATGGAACGCGATCAGCAGAACCCTTCGATCGCCCCCGTTGGGGGCCGCGGCATCATCGTGTTCGTCACTCACGAGCGAGGTTCCTCATCCGGATCAGTACCACGGCAGATCCTGCTGACCGCCACCCTGCGTGTCCGGGCGCAGCGGTCGTCCGATCGCCGGCCTTCGCCGACCCACGGGGTGACGATGGGTCGCCGCCGCCGAGGGACTCTCCGCCACGGTCCGCTGCTCGCCGCCCGCTTCGGCACGCAGCAACAGCATATGGAGTACGGTCGTCATCGCCAGGATCTGATAGAACAGATCGAAATACGGCATCGGCAAAAGTGATCCCGCCGCCGCATACGCGACGAGGCTCACCTGCATCATGCTCGCCAGATCCGCCATCCAGGCGGTATCGGGACCCGCCCGCGCCTTGCGCCGAATGCGGGCGAGCCCGAACCAGCCCCCCGCGAGCATGGCGACGAACAACGCCAACCCCACGAAGCCGGCTTCGCCGAGCACCTGGAAGAAAATGCTGTGGATCGCACGATGCACCGCATCCGGCGGCCCGTGCGTGTCCCACATGGCGTCGCTGGACCAGACCCGCATCCCGCCGCCGAGCAGCGGATCGTCCAGTGCGACATTCACGGCGAATGTCCATGAATTGATACGCCCCTGAGCGGATTTGTCCTGCTGGTACTCGTCGATCGTGTTCATGCGGCTGTACCACTCCTGCGGCATGAACGACGCGACCAGCACAGCCATGATCGGAATGACCAGGAAAAGCGAGGCCCGACGCGGGCTCTTGTAGATCAGCATCAGCACCGTGATGCCCAGCGCCAGCAGACCGCCACGCGAATAAGTACCGACGATGGCGACGGCGGTCAGACCCATGAGCCCCCAGAGTCCGAGCCGAACCCACTTGCGATGATCCTGCAACTGCAGATAGCGCATGAGCGGCAGGCACATGCACATCACGAGCGCGAAACCGTTGGTGTCACGGTAGAAGCTCTTGATCGGCCCCATGACGTTGTACCCGCCACCGGTGATCAGCGTGAAGAAGCCGCCCTTGAACCCCCAGAAGCCGAACGAGAGCACGATGGTCCACAGCACCCAGTGCAGGCGTTGCTTGTCGGTCACCAGGATCGCCGTGAAATAGACCATCAGCATGATCTTGAAGAAGCGCACCCACTCGATCTCGGCCTGGTCAGGCACGACCGCATCCAGTGTCGACAACCCGGTCCAGAGCAGAAACAGCGTCATCAGAATCATCAACGGCGTCATGCGCAGCGCCTGGCGCTGCTGCGAATGGGCCATCGTGCTGACCATGGTGACCACGGCGACGATCATCACCCAGGGAAAGGCGGTGGCGAAGCCGTAGGCGATGCGGTGCGGATTCATGTAACTGAACAGAATCCACAGCATCAGACCGATCACCGGCCGCATGAACGCCATGGGCACGGTGGCGGCAACGAACATCAGCAGCGCGAGCGCACGCATCAGTCGGCCCCGGTCGCGGCCATGTAGCGCATGACGGCATCCATGTAGAACTTGGCGGCCCAGTTCGGATAGCGATGGCGCATGTACTCGCCCCGCATCGGCGCCGATCCCGCGATGGCGCCGCGCCGCGCGCCGCAGGCATGCTCCAGCGACTGACGACTCTGGTCGAAGGCGATGCAGCCACGGGCATGCTCGAGCCAGTCGGGCTCGTCCGCCGACGCACCCAGTTCCACCAGACGCAGCCAGACGATCGCCATCTGGACATTGCCGGTCAGGCAGGACCAGCGAGCGGCCGAACGCCAGTCGGCATCGAGTCGGCCGGGCAGCGCGCCGTCGCGCCGCTGACCTGCGGCGACCGCAGCCGCGACCGTACGCGCCCGATCGACGTAGGCCTCGACCCCGGCGATCGCCCCGACTTCCAGAACACCGCGTGTGGCATAGGCGATGGTATGGGTCAGCGGGCGATCGTTGTGCTCGAGATCGTTGTGTGCGAACCAACCGTTGGGCTGCTGCTGCGTCAACGCCCAGTCGACGTTCGCGCAGGCGGCGTCGATGTAACGCGGCTCACCGAGCGTGCGCCCGGCCAGCGCCAGGCCGTAGGCCACGCGCGTGTTATAGACGTTGACGCCCGCATGGGAGAACGGCGATCCGAACCGCCGCCACGCACCGTCGTCGTCCTGGGCGGCGACGAGCCAGTCGCTGGCGGCACGCAGCGATTCGGCGAATCGCGCCTCGCCCGTCTGCTCGTAGGCGGCCGCCCAGCCGAACAGCACCTGCCCGGTATTGAAGATCGTGGGCACGACCTTGGGCGCGTCCATGTTCCCTGCACGCACGCCGCCATCGGCCAGCTGGATCTCCGATTCCCACACCGCCATGCGAGTCGCACGTTCGGCGAATTCCGCCCGGCCGGTGAGATGAGCGTAATCGTAGAGCGTCGGGATGATGTAGCCCGTGGTTTCCGGATACGACGCCGCCCACTGCTTTTTTAGCACGTCATAGTAGGCCGCCACGCCGTCGTCAGGCGTCGCATCCTGCGCTCGCGCCAGCCATTCCGCGGCCGCGTCCAGCCCCGGCCGCAACGACGCCAGCACCGGGCGGCCACCGCCCATCCGTCGGATCAAACCGGATACAAGACCCATCAACGATCACTCCGCAATAGTCGCTTCAAGCGTACCCGAACACGCGAGGCCAGCCGAGCGAGTTCCGGCCCCGGATCGTCGATGCGCCACAGGGCATCCACACTGCGCGCACCCTCGATCGTCCGGGTTTCCTCGGCCGGCGTACGCTCGGCCGACTGGGTGTCCGACATCCGCTCGCGCCAGATTCGCCCCGCCGCACTGCCGCCGCCCGGCGGCGAGGCCAGACCACAGGCGCTCCGATAGGCGGCGAGCGGCAGATTCACGCCGTTGAGCGTGGCCACCTCCTCCTGGAAATCCGTGCGTCCCACCGTCGGCTCCACGACCACATATCGGCCGCTGCGCGGATCTCGCTTGTACTCCATGCTCGCCAGCCCATGCACACCGGCCTGCCGGAAGAACGCGGTGGTCGATTCGATGATTTCGACCGCCTCCGGCGCCGGCCCGCAACTGGCCGTGCCCCCCACCCGCGGCGGCCAGGAACGGATCTTGCGCCCGACGAAGCTCGTCGGCGCCGCCCCATCGGCCGGCAGGTGTTGAAGACAGAAGTATAGATCCGAATCGGTCCCCTCGATCCACTCCTGAACGATCACATCGGGCAGCACCGGCAGTATGCGCTCGACCAGCTCACGGGCCGGGGCGTGCGTGTCGAAGCGATACGCCTTGCTGAAGGCCGCCTCGTAGCCCGCATCCCGTCGGGCGGGTTTGACGATCAGCGGCGGCGTCAGCGCGTCGAGTCCGCTCACATCCGCCGCGCTCTGGATTCTCAGCGTTCTGGGTATCGCCAGTCCCGCGGCCTCGGCGGCAGCGCGCACGCCATCCTTGTTCAACAGGGGCGCCAGCGTGTCGGGCGCCGACAGCGTCATTCGAAAACGCGTCGCCAGACGGGCGTAATACGCCATGACGTGGACGACGCTTTCCTCCATCGTCAGTATCAGCACCGGCCGGTCCGCCGCGCCGGCCGCCACACGCTCCAGCGTTGCGAGCAGCGCCTCGCCGCCACCGGCGGCGTCATAAAACACCTTGCGACCGTGACGGCTGCGCATCGCGGGCTCATCGCCATGCGTGCCGACGACGACGCTGGGTACGCCGGCGGCCGCCAGACTTCGCAGCACGCCCAGACCGTTCAAGCCGGCCCCGACGATCACCGCCGGCACGTTGTGGCTTGCCCTGCTCACGAGCGCGCCGTATCGCGACGATTCTCGCCCAGCAACGACTCGTACAACGGCGCGTAGCGCGCCGCGCTGGCGCGCCAGGTACGCTCCTGTTCGACGAACCGGCGCCCCGCGGCGCGGACGTCATCCAGCTGCGCCTCGGGTGCGGCAGCCAGCTGTGCCACGCATTCGGCCAGCGCCGCCGGAGATTCGGGCTCGAACAGGAATCCGGTCTCACGATCGCGGATCAGTTCCCGATGCCCGCCCACGTCGGAGGCGGCGACGAGACGCGCCTGCGCCATGGCCTCCAGCGGCTTGAGCGGGGTGACGAGCTCGGTGAGCCGATGCCGCAGCCGCGGGAAGACCAGCAGATCCATGAGCCCGTAATAGCGCTCGATTTGGTCGTGCGGGACGCGGCCCGTGAAGATCACGCGGTCCTCGAGACCCTGCGCCGACACGAGCGAGCGCAGTGCCGCCTCGTCCGGGCCGCCACCGACCAGAAGCAGCTTGAAGCGCCCGTCGCGCAGCGGCGGCTGCGCCATGGCCCGCACCGCGATATCGAGGCCCTCGTAGCGATAGAACGAACCGGCGAAACCGAGGACATAGTCGTCCGACAGACCCAGCGACGACGCCAGCTCGGCATCTTCGGGCAGGTGCGTGGTGAATCGCTCGACATCGACCGCGTTGGGAATCACGGTGATGCGATCCTCTGCCACGCCGCGCTCGGCGATCGCGCCGCGCAGCCCGTCACAGATCGTCGTGACCGCATCGGCGCGCCGCATGGCAAAGGTCTCGGCCGCTCGTGTCGCGCGATAGCGCGCATCGCCCTCGCGGCAGCTGCCATGTTCCACCGCGGCGTCCTCCCAGAACGCACGGATCTCGTAGACCAGCGGCAGGCCGTGACGCCGCGCCACGCGCCAGGCCGGCAGTGCGTTGAGCACCGGCGAATGGGCGTGGATGAGCGCGGGCCGGGTGGTTTCGACCAGCCGCTCCAGCCGGCGCTCGATGGCGCGCATGACGGCCAGCTCCCCTGCGATCGGTGCCTGCGCGAGGCGGCCACGCGGCGACGGCGTTCGATGGAAATGCCAACCATCGGCATCCGCCTCCAGACAATCGCCGCTGTCCTGCTTGGGACCGGTCATGAGCACCGGCTCCCATCCCAGCGCGACCTGCTCGCGCATCAGCGCCAGCGTGCGAAAGGTGTAACCGCTGTGCAGCGGCGCGGAATGATCGAGTACGTGCACTATCCGCATGCGTCAGTCCGCCGCTCCGTTGGTCGCGCGGCTCGTCTTCGAGGCCGCGCCGTGATCGAGAATGTTCCGAAACATGCGCAGTTGACCGCGCGTCGTGGTGTCCCAGCCGAAGTCCTCGGCGTAACGCCGCCGCCGTCGCCGACCCTCGGGCATGATCGCCTCGCCGTCGAGCTCGGCCCAGGCGCGAGCCACGGCAGCACCCGTTCGAGCCTCGATCAATACGCCGGCCGGCGCACCGGTGATGACCTCCGGAATGCCGTCGACGTCGGTCGCGATGACCGCGGTACCGCAGGCGATCGCCTCGAGCACCACATTCGGCATACCTTCCGAACGCGCCGCCAGCACCAGCGCGTCGGCGGCGCTGTAATACATCGGCAGGTCGTCGTGCTCGATCGCACCCAGAAAACGTACGCGGTCGACAACGCCCAGCCGGCTCGCCTGATCGCGCAGACGGTCTTCCAGCGGCCCGTCGCCGGCGATCAGCAGCGTGACCGTCGGCACGTGCACGAGCGCGTCGATCGCGACATCCACGCCCTTGCGCTCGATCAAGTGGCCGACACACAGCCACACGGGGCCGTCCACACCAAGCGCTGCACGGTCGGCGTCGCGATCCCGCGGGGCGAAACGCGTCAGATCGACGCCGTTGCGCAGCACGCTGATGCGATCACGGTCGATGCCCAACGCTTCGAGCCGAGCCGCCAGCGAGCGTGAAACCGTCACCAGACCGCTCGCCCGGCGTGCGGCGCGCCGGATCTGATGCCCGGGGCCTCGCATGCCGGCGATCTGGTTCAGGTCCGCACCCCGGGCCGTGACGACGAACGGCCGGCGAAACCAGCCGGCAAGCCAGGCCGCGGCCACGCCGTCGGGATAGAAATAGTGGCTGTCGATGAGATCGAAATCGAACCCCTCGCGCCGCCAGCGTTTCAGCGTCGCGCGGACCGATCGGGCCATCGTCAATGGCGACAGCATCATGCCGACCTTCGGCACGACGAGATAGCGCGGATGTTCGACGAGGATGCCGTGGCGCACTTCCCGTTTCGGCACCGCCGCCATGCGCGCATAGCGGCCGAAACGTTCGTGCGTGGAAAAGAACCACGGCACCGGCGCGACCACGCGCGCCTCGACCTCGCCGGTAGCCGCCAGCTGACGCAGGCGCTCCTCCACGAAAATGCCGTGGCGCGGCTGCCGACTGTTCGGATACAGACCGGTGACCACCGCAACCCGCGTCGGGCGCCTCTCCGCACGCGTCATCGGGCGTGCTCGGCCGGCGGCTGCATCGTCATGTACGGCGCGCCGATCTCGCTGCGGGAGACGATCGCCATGACCTTCTCGACCGTGTCCGCATCGAGTTCCTCACGCCAGCGCCAGGCGGAGATTTCCGGGTCCTTGTACACGCTGTAGTACCCGGAGCGCGCACTGCGCGTACTCTGCGCGACGAAATCGGCCGTCTGCTCGTTCCAGGACAGGCCGCATGCGTCGAACAAGGCGCGCAACCGCGTTTCCGGCGCGCGACAGACGTCCTCGTAATAGACGCAGTGATAGCGTCCGGTATCACGGCTGTCACGCCACGCCTTCTCATTGATCAGCACCCAGCGCCAGGCGAGACGCTCGACCGGCGTCAGCGTCTTCATGCGATCGATGGCAATGCCGTAGCGCTCACCGAGCGGCGTGCCCTCGACCGCGGCAAAGATCCCGTAGTCCTCGCTGTTGGAGTTCGCGCTCGAAAAGCTGTTACCCGCCAGACCGCGGTTCACGGATGCGATATAGCCGCAGGGGTGACGCAAGAGATGCACACCCCGGGCCTCCGGTAGCACCGTGAGCGCGGTGCCCAGACGGCCCAGGGAGTTGATCGACTTCCACACGATCCGGCGATCGGCGTACCGACGGGCGTTGACGTGAAACAGGACGGGGAAATCCGGGTAGAAGCGGCTGACCACGCGCGCGAACTCGACGCCGACATCCATCAGCCGTGCGCGCGGCGTCGACATATAGGCCTTGGCGAACAGGGGGCGCTTGCCGGCCACCCGCTGCGCGCGGATATCGGGCAGGCGCGCCACGAACTCCTGCAGCTCCCGGGCATGGTCCGCGGCATCATCGAGAGACGGATCGCGCGGCATCGCAAGCGGCGACCAGCTGTCCGGCTCGTGCCGATACAGCACGTCCGGATGGCTGTCGAACAGCTTGCCGATCCAGGTCGTGCCCGACCGGGGCATGCCGAACAACAGGATGCAGCCATCGCCCGTCACGGTATCCCGATCAGGCATGAGCCGGTTCCGCCGTCGTCGTGACGTCGTGCGTCGCTCCACCGAGCTGACGCGCGAGAAAGCGCGAGAGCATCAGCAGCGACCAGATCGCGGGGCCGTGATCACGCCGCCCGGAGACGTGCTGTTCCCACAGGTCGGCGAGTGCGCTGCGGTCGAACACGCCGCAGTCGACCAGCGGCCCCGCCGTGAGCGCGCCTTCGCCGGCGTCGCGCAGCGGCCCGCGGAACCAGTCCGCGATCGGCGCGGAGAACCCCTGCTTGCGGCGGTACAGGATGTCGTCCGACAGGTGCCCCTCAAAGGCCTTCTTGAGCACGTACTTGCCTTGTCCCCGATGCAGTTTGAGGTCGGGGCGCAGGCTCGCGGACCACCCCACGAACTCGTGATCCAGCAGCGGCACGCGCACCTCGAGACCGTGCGCCATGCTGGCCCGATCGACCTTGGTGAGAATGTCGCCCGGCAGCCAGGTCTTGAAATCCAGATATTGGGCGACCGAGAGCGCGTGCTCGGTGCCGGCGTTATCGCCGTGCGCGCGGAACAGATCCCGCGCGCGATAACCGTCGAGTTCGGACTTGAACGCCGTGCTGTACAGGCGCTCGCGCAGATCCTGCGGAATCACGGAGACGCTGTGGCAGTAGGCCTCCGCCGTGTCCATGGCCAGCGACTGGAAGGTGGTCTTGGCCCGGAACACGCGCGGCGCCCAATCCATTTTCGGATAGAGCGCGCCAAGAACGCCAAACACCGGTTTGCGGATCGAGGCCGGCAGCCTGGCGCGCGCACGCGATTCGTTCCAGTGCAGCCGATAGCGACGATAGCCGGCGAAGTTCTCGTCGCCGCCGTCGCCGGACAGTGCGACCTTCACCTGCTGCCGGGCGAGCTCGCAGACGCGATAGGTCGGCAGCGCGGAGCTGTCGGCAAAGGGTTCGTCGTAGACGTCGACCAGCGTATCGATGAGGCCGAATTCCTGACTCGCGATCCGATGCTCACGATGATCGGTGCCGAACTGACGCGCGACCTGACGGGCGTGGTCGGATTCGTCGAAGTCGGCATGGTCGAAGCCGATCGCGCAGGTCTTGACCGGCTCGTCGGAGGCATCGGCCATGAGCGAGACCACCGCGCTGGAATCGACGCCCCCGGACAGAAACGCCCCGAGCGGCACGTCCGCGACCAGACGCATGCGCACCGCCTCGTCCAGCCGCTCGTGCAGCTCGGTGGCCGTGGCCTCGGGCGCGTCGCTCTGCCGGGTCTCGAAGTCCAGATCCCAGTAGGCCGTCGGCGACGGCGCCGCACCGGGCTGCCATGACAGCGTGTGCCCGGCGGCCAGCTTGAAGGTGTCGCGGAAGATCGCGTACGGCTCGGGCACGTAGCCGAGCGCGAGATAGCATTCCAGTGCCCGCGGCGCGACGCTGCGCCCGACCCGCGGGTGCGCCATCAAGGTCTTGAGTTCGGAGCCGAAGACGAGATCGCCGTCGGCCGTCAGCCCGTAGTACAGGGGCTTGATGCCGAGCCGGTCGCGGGCGAGAAAAACGCGCTGCGTCTGCGCGTCCCAGATCGCGAAGGCGAACATGCCGCGCAGATGATCGACGCAGGACTCGCCCCAGTGCTGCCAGGCCCGCAGCAGCGTTTCCGTGTCACAGTGGCCGTCGAAATGATAACCCGCCTGTTCGAGCTCGGCGTTGAGCGCTCGGTAGTTGTAGATTTCGCCGTTGTAGACGAGCGTGTAGCGGCCGTCATCGCTGCGCATCGGCTGCTCGCCGCTGGCCGGGTCGATGATGGTCAACCGACGATGACCGAGCCCCGCCCCGGCCAGCAGCGCGCAGTCGTGCTGATCCGGCCCACGGTGAGCCTGCGCCGTGTTCATCGCCTCCAGGGTCGCCCGTTCGGGCGCGCGTCCGTCGGCGGTGATGATGCCTGTCAATCCACACATAGCGTCGAGTGCTAGTCTCCGAGCAACTGGTCGTAGAGGCGTATGTAGCCGTCGGTCATGGCCGCCACGCTGAACGCCTCGCACACGCGGGCCCGACCGGCCTCGCCGTAGGCGCGCCGGGTCTCCGGTGCCGCGGCGAGCGACCGCATCGCTTCGGCCAGCGCCGAGGCGTTGCCGGACGGCACGAGCATGCCGGTGCATTCCGGGGCCACCAGCTCCGGGTTGCCGCCCACCGCCGTGGCCACCACCGGCAGGCCGCTGGCCATGGCTTCGAGGATCGTCAGCGCCACGCCTTCGGCCACCGACGAGCAGACGTAGATGTCCAGGTCGCGCAGCACCGCCTCGACGTCATCGCGCGAACCCGGCAGCCGGACCCGGTCCGCGAGACCGTATTCGGCCACCCGCGCCTCGAGTGCGGCCCGCGCCGGGCCGTCGCCGACGATGACGAGTCCCAGCCGCTGATCGCCCTCGGCCGCGCAGGCTTCGGCGAAGGCGTCGATCAGCGTATCGAAGCCCTTCACCGGGTCGAGGCGCCCCACGGTACCGAACAATATATCGCACGCAACCAGATCCGGTACGGCGCGGTCGGTCCCGATCCCGGTGTCGGCCGGCGCGTAGCGCGCGGTATCGATCCCGTTATAGATGAGCTGCGTGCGCGCGCGCCCCACCCGTACCTCGTCCACGAGCCAGCGTTCCAGATCCGCGGAGACCGGCACGAAACGGCTGATGGCCGGCGCCAGCACCCGCCGCATCCAGCGATATCTGGGATTGCTGCCCTGAGGATCCGAGACATCGCGCCCGTGCTCGGCGTGCACGATCCGTCGAACCCCGGCGAGCCGGGCCCAGAAGGCCACGTCCAGCGCTCCGATATTGTAGGTGTGCACGATGGCCGGACGCAGCGCACGCAGCCGGCGCGTCAGGCGCAGATAGGCGGCCACGTCCTTGCCCGGCCGCTTGCCCAGCGCCTCGACCGGCACGCCGAGGGCTTCGGCCCGATCGGCGCGCACGCCCCGGCCACGCAGGCAGAGGATGCGATGCGCATAGCGATCACAGGTTCGCGCAATGACGGTGAGCGCCACCGTCTCCATGCCGCCGACACCGAATTCGTCCAGCACATGCACGATCACCGGTCGCGCCGCGGCGGTCGGATGCTCGGCGTGGGCCTGGGTCCGCGGCATGCCGGTCACGACCGTTCGCGCTCGACGGCTTCGACCGCGGCCCGGGCCATATCCACGAGCGCTGCGTCGTCATCCGCGGCCGCCGCGGAGGCCTGTGCCAGACGCAACACGGCCACATCGCCGGACTGGCCGAAGAGCATATACAGCGCCTGCCATGCGCGCAGCATGGGCCCGGGGTTGAGCCAGCGGTCACCGATGCGCGCCACGGACCAGATCTCCCAGCGCTGGCTGGCGTTGCGCCGCTGAAGTTCGAGCCGCCGGAACGTCGGCGCGGCGTCGCCCTTCAACGCCGCACTGCCCTGCCGCAGCACCTGCCAGCGTTGCTCGTCATGGACGCGATCCGCAGCATCGTCCGGCGCCAGGCGGACATAGTCGACGCGAATCGCGCCCTGACTCTCACCATAGACACGGCTGACATGTGGGCGCTCGGAGGCCAGCGGCATTCCCGGCCCGTCCCACGGGCCGGTGTCGTTAGCCTTCTTTCCGGCCAGCGTCTGCGGCAGCGTCGGCGCGGTCCGGTCCGCGGCATGCGCCATGGCGCTGGCGACGCCGAACCAGACCGCGGGGACGATGATCACGACCATCGCCAGAGCGGTGACCACGATCGCCCGCCGGCCGGCCACCGGCCGGTCGGCGGCTGCCGCGGCCGGCGGTCGGGGCGGCGGCTCGTGCCACGGCCAGCCCGCGAGGAACAGCAACACCAGAACCGTGCCGAAGAACTGCCAGCCGAAGATGGCGTGATCGGTTCCGGTGGCGTATTCGAGACCGAAGTATTCGCCGATGAGGATCGTGAAGAACACGCGCAGACCGTTGGCGATGATCGGCACGATCATCGAGGCCGCGATGAAGATCAGACGCCGGTGCAGGCTCTGATAGAACAGATAGGCGTAGAGCACGCCGAAGGCGGTCGTGGCGACGAAGAACTTGATCCCGCTGCAGGCTTCGGCGACATGCCAGGCCGACACCGGCGTATCGATCATGTGCCCGCTCATGAATACCGGCACATCGGTGAACCCGAGCGCGAACACCGACAGATGCGCGGTCACCGTCTGCAGCGGCTCGACCATGAAATTGCCGAACGGAATCGCGAACAGCACATAGCCCATCGGAAACGCCAGCACGCGCGCGACGGCCCGCCCGTAGAAGACATAGATCAGCACCGGCCAGATCGCCACCACGGCAACGTGCTGGAACAGGTTGATGCGCGACGCCGCGCCGACCAGCCACAGCCCGCCGAGGCCCAGGGCGAGCACCAATGCCCGCGGCCGCGGCTCGGCCGCCACGCGCGCCAGCCAGGCGCGGCGCCCCCAGACCAGGACCGCACAGACCGGAAAGATGAGATAGGCGTATTCGAACGTACCGGTACGCCCCCAGGTCGCGACGAGCGAGGCATAGGTCGAGGCGAACGCCGCGACATAGACCGCCATGGTCAGCACGAAACCCGCGTGCACGGCCCGGTTGACCGATGCACCGGCCGCGGTCGTACCCGACATCGTGCCCGCCGTCGTCCCGGCGCGGCTCATGCCGACAACCCCGCGGTCGCGCCCGATATCGCCGCACCGGCCGACTCACCGACACCGACCAGCGACCGCAACTCGGCGAAGCGCGCTTCCCAGCCGTAGTGGCGCAGCACGTAATCCCGAGCGCGGCCGGCGGTTTCGGCGCGGCCGGTCTCGCGGCCGAGAATCTCGACGACCGCGCTGGCGAAGTCGTCTGCCGTGCCGGCAACCGGGGCCACCTGAGCCGGCGCCGGTACCAGCCCGGCGGCGGCCTGCTCGGTCATCACCGTCGGCCGCCCCATCGCCAGCGCCTCGAGCACCTTGTTCTGGATGCCGCGCGCGATCCGCATGGGGGCGATCGCGGCGTCGGCATGCGCGAGATACGGCCGCACGTCCGGCACCGCGCCGGTGACCTGCACCCCGGGGTGCGACGCCAGCGCACGAACACGCGCTGTCGGGCGGGTGCCGACGATGCTCAGACGGGCCTCGGGCCGCGTCTCCCGAATCCGGGGCAGCACGGCCTCCACGAACCAGACCATCGCATCGGCGTTGGCACCGTAGTCCATGGCGCCGGTGAACACGAGTTGCGAGCCCGTCTCGTTCCCGTACGGGTTGTCGTACCCGAGACCGGGATCGAAATAGTCCGCATCCACGCCGTTGCCGAGGGCATGCACGCGCCCGGCGACTTCGGGCGCGGCACGGCGAAAGAAGTCGGCCTCGGCCTCGGAAACGAAAACACTGGCGTCGAACCGGGCCGCGAGCGCGCGCTCGCCCTGGAACAGCCGCTTCGCCTCACGCGCATAGACCCAGCGCATCGGCAGGCGGCTGCTGCCGGCATACTGCTGCCACTTGTCGGAATCGACGTCGACGAAGTCGAGCACGCGGCGCACATCGCTCCCCGCGTCCAGGGCATAGGGCGCCATCGTCGACGAGAACACGAACACCGCGTCGATGGGATGCTGGCCGAGTACGCGGCGCACCCAGCGGGTCATGGCACGGTCGCGGTAGTAGCCGAAACTCAGGGCCTCGCCGCGCCAGAGACCATTCAGGCTTCTCGCCTTGGCACGCAGCCCCGGCAGCGGCCGATAGCACTGCTCCGCGCACAGTCCATCCAGCGCCTCGCGATGCGACCAGTCCGCGGGATCGTCCACGAAGGTGCCCAGGTGCACGCGGTGGTGTGCCACAAGCGCGCGCAGCCAGTGATAGGCACGAATCTTGTCGCCCTTGTTCGGCGGGTACGGAATGCGGTGGCAGAGAAAGAGGATGTCGCCCATGGCGGGAGTCTCAGCCCAGATTGCGTGACAGCAACGGCCCGATCACGCGTGTGACCGGGATCGGCAGTTTCTGCCATGCCCGGATCACACGCTGGTAGCGCGGATTGGCCGGGCTCAGGTCGGGCAGGCTGTCGGCCTCGACCAGATAATACTCGTAGGCCAGCGGCTGCGGCTCGAAACCCCAGTGGCGCTTGAAGTGAAACGGGCCCGTCTCGCGCTTGCTGCGCCCGAAGTCGAAGACCCGCACGCCGCGAGCCGCGGCATGCGACATCAGCGCCCAGTAGAGATAGTCGTTGGCCTTGAGCTCGCGGGCGCGCTCGCCGGCGCCCGCATAGTAGGGCAACACCTCGTCGCGGAAATAGAAGCTCAGCACGCTGGCCACCGGCTCACCCTCGTGGGTGATGGTCAGCACTTCGACGGCGTCGCCGAAGGTCTCCAGCAGCAGCGTCATGTATTTCTTGGAGAACACCGGCGTGCCGAGATTGCGCAGGCTGTAGGCGTAGAGCGGATACAGGCGCTCGACGTCGCTGTCGATCTCGGCCGCCATCCCGAGCTTCATCGCCTTGCGCACGACCGCCCGCTGCTTGCGCGGAATCACCTGGAGATTGGCCTCGTCGTCGGCCGCGATCTCGCGCCGGAACGTGTAATACAGATCCTTGCCGTGCCAGTCGGCGTGGCGCGGTGTGCGCTCGCGGGCCTCCAGATAGTCCACGCCGAGACGACGCGCCAGCTCGCAGGCATGGGCATAGAGCGCGGCCTCGGCACGCTCGGTGGCCGCCAGCGCGCCCCCATAGACGCAGAACGGGGTCGAGATCAGCGCGTTCGCGAACAAACGACTCTTGACGTGCACCAACGGCAGCACGCCCTCGATCCGTCCGTCCGTTTCCGCGTACAGGAAGTGGCAGCGGTGGCCGAACGCGCCCTCGATGACGCGCTTCCAGCCGGCCTGGTGAAAGAAGGTGGCGTCGGGCGCTTCGGCCACGAACGCATCCCAGCGATGGGTATCCGTATCGAGCACGTGAACGACGGGCGTGCTGGCGGTCATGAGGCTCTCGCAGTCTTGTACGGCGGGTTGTCGAACACGTCGCGATGGGTCGAGGCAGCGCCCTCGACCGGAAACACGCGATCCATGCGATCCCAGCGGAAGTCGGCCAGCAGCCGCGCCAAGCGCGGCTCGACGCGGTGCAGGTTGAGATAATGACGAAAACGCGTCTTCAGGCTCACGCCCGGCACCCGCGGCTGGGCCGGGTCCAGCTCCCAGGGGTGGAAATAGAACAGCGCCGCCCGGCCGTCGCGCCGGTTCACGCGGCGCAGGGCCGCGCGGGTCAGCGCATACGGGTAGAGCCGGAAGAACCCGCCGCCCGCGCAGGGGAAACGTTTGCCGCCGGCCTCGACCGTGGTCACCGGGATCTCCAGGAGGCCGCTGTCCTGGACCCGGAACGCGAACCGCGGCGCCTCGGCCATGCCGTAGGCGTCGTGCGCACCCGGAAAGATGCTCGAACTGTAGACGTGACCGGCTTCGGCCAGCTCGTCAAGCGCCCAGAGATTGGTGCGGCCGATGGAGTAGCTGGGGGCGCGATACCCCCGGACACGCTGCCCGGTGACGTCCTCCAGCACGCCCTTCGCCCGCCGGATGTCGGCAGCGAAGGTCGCGCGATCCTGGTTGATCACGCGGACATGATGCATGCCGTGACTGGCAATCTCGTGACCGGCATCGACCACGCGCCGCAGCATCCCGGGATGGCGCTCGGCGATCCAGCCGAGCGTGAAGAACGTCGCGCGCACGCCGGCGAGCTCGAACATCGCCAGAATACGATCCATCGCCGCTTCCACGCGCCCCGGAATGGTTTCCCAGCGTTCGAAGGGCACATGCGACTCGAACGCCGATACCTGGAAGTACTCCTCCACGTCGACGCTCATGGCATTGACCGGATTGGCGTCCGTCGCGGCCAACGGCTCGGGGACGAATGCGTCACTCATAGCGACGCCCCCAGCGGAAATAGCGGGTGAGTGCCGAATCCTCGGTCTCGCTGAAGCGCGACTGCGACGACCAGGACAGCTTCTCGTCGTCGATCTCGGCGGCCGGCGCCGCCGACGCATCGGGCTCGGCCGGGGTTTCGGCATCCGCCGGCTGCGCCGCGTCGTCATCGGTTCGAGGCGTCTGCGAGGCATCGGGCGCGTGTGACAGCAGCGTCTCCAGACGCTCGACCCGCAACAGCGCATCCACCAGTGCCCGCTGTTCCGCGCTGGCCGCATGCTCGGCCAGCAGGGTATCGGCGCGCGCATCGCCGTACTGGCGACGCAAGGCCCGCTCGAGCCCCGCGACGCGGTCGGTCAGCGCGGTGACCGATGTGTTCGTGCCCGTCGATACCACGCTGTTGGTGCCGCTCGGCGCGGGCGCATCGTCGAGTGCCAGATCGTCGCTGGCGAACTCGTCCTCGAACTCCTGGATGACGACCTCGAGGTCCTCGACCGTGAGCATCATCCGCTCGTCGAGATAGCCGTAGAGCAGCAGTCGATCCATGATCAGATTGATGCGGCGCGGAATGCCGCCCGCCCACTCGTGCACCCGGGCATAGACGCCCTGCTCGAACGACGGCTGCCCGGACCGCCAGCCGACCTTCTCCAGACGATGCTCGATATAGCCGGCGATCTCGTCGGCATCCAGCGGCGTGAGATGGTACGAGGCCACGATGCGTTGACGCAGATGCGCCATCGACGGGCGCGAGAGCACGCTGCGCAATTCGGTCTGGCCGATCAGAATCACCTGCAGCAGCGCCTGGCCATCGGCCTGCAGATTGGAGATCACCCGCAGCTCCTCGAGCGCCTCGGGGCTGCAGGTCTGGGCCTCGTCGACGATCAGCAGCGATCCCCGCGACCGATTCGGCGCCAGTTTCGCCACCAGGGCGTCCAGCAGTTCGAACTTGGAGCGCGCCTTGTACGCCACGCCGAACGCGCCGGCCACCGCCGGCAGCACCGCATCGCCGTCCACGTTGGCCATGGCCACGCGTGCAATCGACAGATGCTGGGTCTGCAGCTGATTGAGCAGCGTCTGCAGCAGCAGGGTCTTGCCGGTGCCGACATCGCCGGTGATGACGACGAACCCCTCGTTGCGCTCCACGCCGTAGATCAGATACGACAGGCCCCGCGTGTGATTGCGGCTCTCGAACAGCAGCCGCGGATCGGGCATGAGCTGGAAGGGGCGCCCCTTCAGCTTGTAGAAACGTTCGTACATGCGGCTAGAAACTCTTGCGGAACTGCACGACGATCCGATTTTCCTCGTACTCGGACGCGTCCGAGTCGTCGTCGCGCCAACTGCGCACATAGCCGACCGCGCCCTGGGAGGTCGGGGTCAGCGAACGGATCAGCGACGTGCCCACCGCGTAGGTGTCGTACTCGCCGCCACGGGACGAACCCTCGCGGTTCTGCCAGCGCGCGCGCGGCACGAACGTCATGCGGCGGGTGACGTTGTAACGCGTCTCCAGATCCAGCCGCTTGTACGTCTCGTCGGGTTCGTCGCTGTCCTGATATTCGCGCTCCTGTTGGGAGGCGGTCAGCCTTGTCTCCGTCAGCGCCGTGTCGAAGTCCACCGAGGCCGACAGCTGCTTCTGCACGAACACGCCGCGATCGAACTGCGACGACGTCGTGCCGCCAAAGCCGCCGAAGCCGCCGAAGCCACCACCCGAGGAGCCGATGGAACCGCCACCGTTGAGTGTGTTCAGCGCCTGATTGGTGGTCTCTTCATCGTAGCCGACCTGGGTGTCGAAAAGGCGCCCATCATGCGAGGCGCTGAATTCGTACGAAGTGCCGTAGTAGCGGTCGCCGACGCGGGCTTCAAGCGAATTACGCGCCGAATCCCAGCGGAACCCGCCATTCCAGAACGGCTCCTCCAGACGGTCAGTGGTGCCGTCGCGGTTGTAGCGGTTCTCCAGACCACCGGCGCCCACCAGCTGCAGTGTCGGCGTGAGCCGATAGCCCAGATCGAGCATGACACGGTCGAAATACGTCGTCCGGTCCCGCTCCAGCGCCTCCTCGTCGGGCAGCAGCGGCGAATCCTGCAGCTCATCCGGAAAACGGTCGAGAAAACGCGACTCGTCGCCGCCGCTGCGTTCCACGCGCTGCGTCAATGCACTGAACTGGTAGCTCAGGGGCTCCCGTGTCTCGGGGCTGGTTATATTCAGAAAAACGCCCTGGACGGTGCTGTCCGGCACGTCGCGGTCGCCGTAGTCCGAGTAGCCGTAGCGGTAGCGCAGCATCGCCTGCCCGACCGGCCCCAGCGACTGCACCAGATACGGGCTGACGTTGCTGACCCAGGCCGTGGTCTTGTTCTGGTCGGGGCGAATGCTGTTCGACGCCGAGAAATTGATCGACGGATCGACCACCGTCTGACCGTAACGCGTGTCGGCGTCGAGATAGAACCGGCCCGGGACCAGCTCGATCGTGGTCTCCGCCTGGATATCGTTGTAGACGTCGTTGTACTGGCTGTTGTTGGCGTAGATCAGCCCTTCGAGCTGATAGCTGAGCTGGCCGCGGATACGGCCGGTCTGCGAACAGGCATCCAGACGGGGCGAGACCGCGGTGATGTAGTCGCTCATCGCCTCATCGTCGGGCTCCTGGTTCAGGTTGTCGGTGTAGGTCTCCGAGGCCGAAACCGACAACTGCGCGTAGCGTCCGTCGTTGCCGGCGGTCGCGCTCGTCAACTCCAGCGAGTCGTAGACGCCCGGTTCCCCGACATCACTGAACCCGGCTGCCGCAACGCACCCCCCACCGAAACCTGGCCGGAACGCCAGCCCGCTCATGCCCAGGAGACCCGAGGCGTCGCCGCCGCCGAACAGACGCGTGAACGGATTGGCGCCGCCCGACGCAGCCGCAGCGCTCTCGCTGTCGCCGCCCTGTGCACCGCTCGCGCCCGAGTTCGTGCCGGCGGTCGAGCCGCCATCGCCGTCCTGCGCGTGCAGGGCCAGCGGGAAGCAGAATGCCGGAACGGCCAGCAGCGCAGAGGCCGCGCGCAGGCGCATGGCCTCACTGCAGCGCGACGTCATTGCCGACGCCGACGGGCCGTTATCGACGCCCGCACCGATCGCCTGATCTTCAACCAAACTTCTCACCCTCGCCCGAATAGACGCCGTAGTAGCCATCGTAGTCCTCCCCGAAGCCCTTGCGGGTCTGATTCAGCACCAGGCTGATGGCCGCGTTCGCCGGCTCGATAAGCGACAGCGCGGAATCCAGTGCGCGCCGCTCGGTTCGGCCGGCGCGCACGACCAGTAGAATCTGGCCCATCGACAACGCCAGCGACTGGGCTTCGGCCGTGGCCAGCAGCGGTGGCGAATCGAATATGACGATGCGCGCCGGATCGGCCGCCAGCTCGGCGACGATCGACGCCATGCGACGACTCGCCAGCCGCTCCGCCGCCTCCTCGCTGCGCTGGCCGGACGGCAGCACGTAGAGATTGGGGACGTCGGTGGCGACGATCGCGTCCTCAACGACCGCATCGCTGTCCTCGAGAAGATCCATGAGGCCGGGTCGGTCCGACACGCCGAGGCTGCGACTGACGCCGGGTTTGGCCACGTCGCCGTCGACGAGCAGAACCGAGTGATCCATCTCGCGCGCCAGGCTCATCGCCAGATTCATCGACATGAACGTCTTGCCGTCACCGGGATGCGCGCTGGTGACCATCAGGCGATTCGCGTTGGGCAGCGCCGCGCCGTCGTTCGGATTCAGGGCGGCGAGGATCGGGCGTTTGATGCGCTGGAATTCACGGCCCAGCTGGGCACTCATCGATTTCGGCGGCACCACCCCGCTACGGCGCAGTGAAGCCCAGTCCAACGATACGGCGCCGCCGGCAGTCGGCTCGCCAGCATGCTCCGCACGCGCCGACTCCGGCGTCTTTCGGCTCACGCTACGTTCGACGGCCGTCGGGCGACGCTCGCTGGCCTCCGGCGCTTGCTCCGTGTTCGACGTACGATTCGTCGGCTGCTCTCGCCCCTTCTCGCGCTGCAATCGTTCCGCGGCTTTCTCGACGATACTCATAGCAATTGGCCTGTGAACAGTGCCGGCACCAGACGCGCGCCGACAGGGGCCAGCACGACCGCGCCGACATAGCCCACGATGAGCGTGCCCGCGCAGACAAGAAACAGAAGGAGACCGGTATGACGCTGGGCACGCTGGCCCGTGCTCCATGCCATGGAGACGGAGCCGACCACAGGCAGTCCGGTGGCGTCGGTGAGCGACTTGCGGTTGATGAACACCGGACGGATCTGGCCCAGGAAGAACGCAAAGGCAATACCAGCCGCGGCGGCGGCGAACAGCGCCATGGTCAGCAGAATCACACGCTGCGGGCCGAACGGCTCAGCTGGCACTTCCGGCGGATCGATCACCCGGAACTCGAGCGGGTCATTGTGTTGACGGACATCGGTCGACAGCCGCGCCGAGTACAGACGCGTCAGCAGTTTCTGATACTGGTCCTGAGTGACGTTGTAGTTACGCGTCATCTTGGCCAGCTGCGCCTGGGCGTCGGTCATCTCGTCGGCACCCGAACGCAGCCCCTCTAACTGGGAACGCTGTCGCTCGATCGACGACTGCAGCGTCTCGATTTCGACATTCGCGGCATCCAGCTGCTGGCTCAGAACGCTGGTATTGTCCCCTGCGGCTGATGCGGAAACGGCCTGGCCCGGGTTCGCCCTGAGTTCCGCAATCGTATCCGAACGGCTTTGACGCAGGCGTTCGATCTCGCGCCGAGCCGAGGCGACGTCGGGATGCTCCGGGGTGTACTTGGTCAGCAGCTGTTCGATCTTGCGCTGCTGCTCGGTGATCCGGGCGTCGATGCTCTGCACCTGCTGGCTGCGCTCGGGGGTGACGGAAGTCGACCCGCCCCGGCCGCTGAGCTGCTGCTGCAGACTCGACCGGCGCTGGCGCGCCATGGCGAGCTGATCGTTGAGTTCGTCAATCCGCGCGTTCGCACGCTTGACGCGCGAGACGTAGTCGTCGCTACCGGGGATCAGTTCGGGGTTTTCTTTCTTGAACTCGGCGAGCTTACGTTCACTCTCGGCGAGTCGCTCCTCGTAATTGTCGACCTCCTCGCTCAGAAAGGCCGTGGCATTCGCCGAATCCTCGCCGTTGGCGTTATCCGATACCGCCATGTCGGTCATGATGTTGAGCACCTGCTGGACCACGGCCTGTGCCACCTCGGCATCACCCCCGGTATAGGCAACCCGGTAGACGTCCGTGTTGCGATTGGTGCTCGTGAGCTGGATCCGCTGGTCGAGTTGATCGAGCAACGCCTGCTCCTCCTCCGGCGTGGTGGCCTGTAGATCCAGCCCGGTACGACGGGCGATATCCCGCAGGTGGGGCCGGCTGAGCACGGTACCGATCAGCAACTCGACTTGGCGCGATACGTCCGGCATGACGGTCATGCCGCTCAACAGCGGCCGGATGGCGGACTTGGTGTCGATGTGCACGCGTGCCTCCGAACGATACTCGTTCGGCATGCTGTAGACATACACCCAACCGACGATGGCAATCACCCAGGCGATGGCCAGCGCAAGCCAGCGGAAGCGCCAGATATTGCGCAACTGCTCGAGGACTAGGGAGAAGAGTTCCTGCATGGTCGGTCGCTCGTCGGATTCGAACACCGCACGTCAGGTGCGGCCCCACGGTAGCCGTGCTAGAAGTAGGTTCTCGGGATGATGATCACGTCCCCCGGATGGACCGGCACGTTGTTGTCGATCTCGCCGTTGAGCAGATCCTGGAGATTCACGCCGTAGGAAGTCTCGCCCTCCTCGCCCGTCTCGCGCACGAGTTTCGCTCGATTGCCCGCGGCGAACTGCGTGAGGCCACCGACATTGATCATCACGTCCAGCAGCGTCATGCCCTCGCGGTACGGCATCGACTGGGGCCGTGCGGCCTCACCTACCACGCGCACCTGATCCGCATAGGTGCCGACGAAGTTGGTCACGATCACGGTGACGATCGGATCGCGAATATAGGTCCCCAGCGACTCCTCGAGATCGTCCGCGAGCACCTGCGGCGTCTTGCCGGCTGCGGCCATGCTCTCGACCAGCGGGATCGAGATATTGCCATCGGGGCGGACCGGTACCTGCATCGTGAGGTCCGGATTGTTGCGCACATAGATCTGAAGGCCGTCCCCCGGCCCGATGCGGTAGCTGCTCTCGATGGGCGAATCACCGGCTGCCGGGGGCGGCGAAGCCGCGCAGCCGGCGAGCAGGACGAGCGAGATCAGGCCGGCCAGAAGCGCCGGTATTGGATTATGACGTTGCACGTGAACACCCCTTGTTATCGATTCGTGTTCGTGGCGGCCCACCCGCCACGCCAGGCTGCGCCAGGGACGCGGCCGATTCTTCGAATACCCAGCCGCGCAAACATGAAACAGCACGGCACTTCCATACGACGAACAGCGCATTGTATCCGTTTTCCATGAACAGCCGGTAAACGGTGCCAGCCGACGCCATCTACTGCGTCCCGTCGCCGGCGAGTCTTTCCAGCAGCTGACGCGCCTCGTCCCGTTCCTCGAACGCCGCTTGTGAGTCGCCGAGATCCTGCAGGATATCGATCGCGCGCTCTTCGTCGCCGGCATCGCCCCGCTGCGCCAGGGCGTAGGCCAGATGATAACGGATGCCGGCGGGCGGCTCGGTGGCCTCCGTGGCGGTTTCGAGCAGGTCGATCCCCTCGGCCAGCTGCCCTGCCTGCACCAGGATCCAGCCCAGGGTGTCGGCGACCGCCGTACTGTCGGGCGCCGCCTCGTGGGCACGGCGTGCCACCGAGAGGGCACGCTCGTCGTCCTGCGACTGGTAGATGACGGCCAAGTTGTTCAACGCGATCGCATTGTCCGGCCGCGCGTCCAGAACCTGCCGATACTGCTCGGCAGCGGCCTCGTCCTCGTCATTCGACTGATACCACTGGCCGAGACGCAGCGCGATCGCGGTATTGCCCGGGTGGCGATCGTTCCAGTCCTCGAGCGATCGCTGTGGCGCGTCGATGCCGGCCTGGCGGCGAACCTCGAACAGGCCGATCGCCAGTTCCGCGCTGGGGCTCTCCGCATAGGCGGTTTCGTAGGCGGCGGCCGCCTCCCGGTGCTGGCCGGCCGCCCGCCGGACATCACCTTCGAGTATCGACGCCGCAACCGGATTGCCGTTGTCGCGCAGCACCTCGACCAGCGGCAACGCGTCGTCCGTGCGGCCCTGACTCGCGAGGGTCGCGGCCAGCAGCCGCACGGCCGGCATGAAATCTGGCGCGTGCTCGCGCAAGGCCCGCAACGTCTCCACCGCGGCGTCAACACGGCCCGCGCCAAGCTGCGCCTGGGCCAGGTCGAACCGATAGGCCGGCTGGCCGTCATCGGCCAGTTCCACCGCCCGAGCCAGGCTCTCGAGCCCGGCATCGGTCTGCTCGGCGGCCAGCCGTGCCACCCCCTGCACGCGACGCAGATCGGCGTTGTCGGCGTGCGCCTCGACCAGTTCGTCCGCGAGCGCGACCGCACGTCCGGGGTCCGCGGCAGCAAGATAAGCGTTCGTCAACGCGACCGCGATACGCAGCTCGTCGGGCTTGTCTTCATGCGCCCGGGTGAGCATCGACACGAGTTCATCGGTACGGCCCGCCGCCGCATAGACGCCGGCCAGGTCCAGCGTCAACTGTATGTCGTCCGGCGAGGCCGCCCGCAACGCCTCCAGCCGCTGTGCGGCATCGTCATAGCGTTCCTGCTGGACGGCCAGTCGAACCTGGTCACGGGCGACGCCGGCATCGTCCGGTGCCAGCTCCTCGGCGCGCCCCAGGGCCTCGGCCGCCCTCGCGTCCTGGCCATCGGCCACATAGGCGCGCGCGAGGGCACGGTAGGCCCGCGTGTTATCCGGACTCTGCTCGACCAGCGACTCGGCTTCGGAGACCGCCTCCGCGGTCCGGCCAGCCGCCAGATCGGTTCCGATGCGCACCAGCGCCAGCCGGGCGCGTTCGTCTGCGGTTCCGGGCGTGACCCCCTCCATCACCGCGCGCGCGGCGGCATCGTTGCCCTGCCGCGCCAGGGCGGCGGCCAGATCGATCTGAAGCGCGGTATCACTGCCCTCGTCCGAGGCATCCGCGGAATCCCGTTCGGCGTCGAGCCCGGCCATGATCTCGGCCAGTAGCGAGCGTACACCCGGCGCATCCTCGTTCTCCTCATAGGCGCTACGAACGCTGTCGAGCGCCTTCTGCTCTTCGCCCTGACGCAGATAGATGTTCGCCCGCATGCGCAGCGCGTCCGTGTTGTCCGGCGTGCGCGCGATGACGCGGTCGAGATAGGTCTGCGCAGTCTGAGGATCGCCCTGGGCGATCTTGACCGAGGCCATCAGCATCAGACTGCGGACGTTGTTCGAGTCGGCGTTGAGTACGCGCTGCAGGTGCGAGGCGGCATCGTCGATGCGCTCGGAACGCAGATCGACGATGGCCTGCAGATAATTCGCGTAGGGGTTGTCCGGCGCGGCCTTGACCAGACCGGCGATCACCTCTGCGGCGGCCTCCGACTGACCGGTGCGCAGCTGGCAGTCGGCGAGAAAGGTGCGCAGCTGAAACTGCTGACCCGCATGCAACGCGTCCGGACCACTCTGATCAAGCGCCTTTTTGAAGCCGGCAATTGCCTGATCACACCGATTCTCGCTGTATTCCAGCCGGGCCAGTGCGGCCAGTGCGGGCGCGTAGTCCGGCTGCGCCTCGACCGCGCGCTCGAGCAGACTGCGGGCTCGATCATCGTCGCCCGCGGCCGAGGCGAGCTCTGCCTGGCCGATGAGCGCCGGCGCATGGCCGGAATCGATTTCGAGCGCCCGGGCGTAGGCGGCACCGGCCTCATCACTGCGCTCCAGACGAGAGAGCGCGTTGCCCTCGACCACGAGCGCCCGGAGGCGTTCATCGTTCTCGTCCGGCGAAAACGACTCGAGCACCTGCAGTGCCTGCGCGTCCTCGCCGCTGCCCAGATGAGCCTGCGCGAGTGCGAGCGCGAACGTATCCAGCGGCTCACCGTTGTCTCGCGCACGCTCGAACTGGTGCACCGCGTCCTCGTAGCGACCCTGGGCCAACGAGGCACGACCAAGCATGCGCCATGCCCTGCCGTTATCTCGATTATCTCTCAACACCTGCTTGAGCCGGACCTCGGCTTCGCGGTATTCGCCGCCGGCGAGGTTCTGCTCGGCACGATCGATCCGTTCACCCGTCGTCGTACCGGGGCCGCAGGCGGTGACCGACAGGCCCACCAGGCCCGCTGCAATGATCGCCGCAAGACGGCGTCTGGACGCATGATGTTTCATTATCGTTATTCGGCCCCCTCGGCCATGTCCGTGGTATCCACCGTATCTCCTAGGCCGAGTCCGACGCCATGTGATGTTTTCGCATCAGATCGTAGATGGCCGGACGCGACACGCCGAGCAGGCGTGCCGCCTGCGAGATGTTGCCGTCGGCGGCCTTGAGACTCTTTTCGAGTGCGCCGCGTTCCGCGTCGTCGCGAACTTTTCGCAGGTTGAGTTCGAGCTGTTCCCCGCCGTCTTCGACGGCGACCAGACCGAGATCCTCGGGCGTAAGCAGTTTGCCATCCGCCATGATCACCGCCCGGTTGACACGGTGCTCCAGTTCGCGGACGTTGCCGGGCCAGTCGTGGGCCTCGATCGCGGCCAGCGTCTCGGGCGCGAGCCCCCGAAGGCCACTCTGATGCTCGGTCACCGCGCGCTCGAAAAAGACCTTGGCCATGGCGGTGGCGTCCCCCGGACGCTCGCGCAGCGAGGGGATGAGAATCGTGATTTCGGCGATTCGGTAATAGAGATCCTCACGGAAATCGCCGGCATCGATCAGCTCCCGCAGATTCCGATGGGTGGCGCATATCACGCGTACGTCGACCGGAATCTCCTGGCGTCCGCCGACGCGCTCGATCACCCGTTCCTGGAGGAAACGCAGAAGCTTGGCCTGGAGCTGGCCGGGCATGTCGCCGATCTCGTCGAGGAAGAGCGTGCCGCCTTCGGCGAGTTCGATCTTGCCCGGCGTCTGGCGATTGGCGCCGGTGAAGGCGCCCTTCTCGTAGCCGAACAGCTCGCTTTCGAGCAGCTGCTCGGGGATCGCGGCGCAGTTGATCGCCACGAAGCGCGCCTCGGCGCGACTGCTCAGACCGTGGAGCGCGCGCGCCATGACCTCCTTGCCGGAACCGGTGTCGCCCAGCAGCAGCGTGGTCGCGTTCGTGGGGGCGACCTTCTCGATCTGGCGGACCACGCGAAGCATCGGTTCGCTGGTCGCGATGACCCCCTCGAGGGGGCGCGCGATGTCCTGTCGCAGGGCGCGGTTCTGCGCCTCGAGACGCCAGATGTGAAACGCGCGATCGATGATCAGACCGAGAATCTCGGTGTCGACCGGTTTCTGATAGAAATCGTAGGCGCCCATGCCGATGGCGCGGAGGGCATTGTCTTCGTCGCCGTTCCCGGTGACCACGATGACTTTCGTGCCCGGCGCCAGCCGCTGGATCTCGGCCAGCGCGTTCATGCCCTCGCCGACGCCGTCGGCCTCCGGCGGCAGGCCGAGATCGAGCAGCACCACCTGCGGTTCGTTGCGGCGCAGGTGCGTTATGGCGCCCTCCCTGTCCTCGGCGAAAAGCAGCTCGTAGCGGTCGAACGACCAGCGGAGCTGACGTGCCAGCCCCGGATCGTCCTCCACGACGAGCAGACGCTCGGTTTGAGTCTTCATGGCTGCTGCGCTCCCCCCGTATCCCCGTTCAACTCGCCGTTTGGTCCATGCTCCGATTCGGCCACCGGTAGACGCAGTGTAAACACCGTGCCGACGCCCGGCGTACTGTCGACGGCGACATCGCCGCCGGCCCCCCGCGCGAAATCCCGGGCCTGATACGCGCCGATCCCCATGCCCCGCGCCGACTTCGTGCTGAAGAACGGTTTGAACAGAGAATCACGAATGAACGCGGGCGTCATTCCCTCGCCGTTGTCGCTGACAGCGATCGCCACCGTTCCGACCTCGACGGTCGCGCGCACCCCCACCCAGCCGTCACGCCCCGTCGCATCCTGCGCGTTCTTTATGACGTGCCGCAGCACCATGGCAAAGCGTTCGCGATCGGCGATCACGATCGCTTCGCAGCCGTCGTCCTGGCGCTCGGGCACGGGCGACGTCCCGGCGAGGTTGTCCAGGACCTCCGCCACCAGCGCGTCGATGGCCACGCGTCCGCCCTGGCGCGGTCCGGCGGAGACGCGCTCGAGCTGGCGCAGAACCTCCTGCATCCGCGCAACGGAATTGTCGACCGTGAGAATCATGTCGTCGACGAATGCGGGATTGTGCTTGTGGCGTTCGGCGTTCTGGAGAATCAGGGACTGCTGGCCCGCGATGTTCTTCAGATCGTGCATGAGAAACGCCGTGAGCTGATTGAACGCCTCGAACTGACGGGCCTGGGTCAATGCCTGATTGCTCTCCTGCTGATCCAGGAACACGCCGACCTGGCGTCCGAGCGTCTTGAGCAGATCCAGCTCCTCCCAGCCCAGACGATACTGCGCGCGGGGCTCGGCCAGCACCATGAATCCGAGCAGGCGCTCTTCGGCGAACAACGGCAGCAGCAGCCGTGCCCGCGGCAGCTCTCGGAACGGCCGCGTCAGAGCCAGCGCCGACGCGGCTGCGGAGACGTCGCCCGACTCCCGGAAATCGACGATCCAGCCACTTTCATGCAAAAAGGTCGCGAGTTCCGAATCCACCGGCAGTTCGATCTCCGTCGCCTTGAGCAGGTTCCACTCGGCGACGACCACGAAACGGTCATCGCGATCGAGCCATAGCGCCCCCGCCGGACTATCGAGGAGCTGGGCCACCGCGCGGATCGCGCGCCCGTAAGGGTCCACGCCCGCCTCCTGGTGGCTCAGGCGTCGCGTGAGTGCCAGCCATTCCTCGCGATAATCGTACTTGTAGCTGAACAGATGCTTGTTGATGAACACGCGCAGGTGTGCGCGGATCTGGGCGGAGGCGAGCAGTACGAACAGGCCGATCGTGGTGGCCGCGAGAAAGAAGACCGCGGCCACCGAACCCCAGCTGCCGCCGAATCGACGGATGTAATAGCTGCCGAGTGCGACGATCACGAGATAGACCCCGACCGCGAGCACCGTGCCCGAGCGAAAGACCGCCTGGTGCGACATGCCCACGCGAGCCGACCAGCTCGCATGGCGCATCGCCGCGATCGCGATCATGGGCGCGGCGAGCGCGTTGACCGCACCGCGCGCGTCCCAGACGTTGATATCGATATGCGCGTAGACTAGCGCGAACGAATACATCAGAAAGTCGTAGACGAACAAGGTCATCAGCGCCAGACACAGATACTTGATGGCCCAGCGCCGATCCGTGCCGCCGACGCGCCAGGTCTGCTCCACGAGCACCAGCGCCCAGAAACTCGTGAGCGTGGCACCGACTGCGAAGAGGAAGCTGTGGCCGGACATCGGCGAGCCCACGACACTCGTCGAGGCAAGGCGCCAGGCGAGGTAGACCAGCAGAAGCAGGGGTAACCCGAGCGCGACACCGATCAGCAGCGGCCGCGTCGCCCGCCCCGGAAAGCTCGGCAGCAGCGAGGAGGCCAGCACCAGCCACATGCCGTTGCGGGTCGTCTCCGCCAGATCGAGCACCGGCCCGCCGGCACCGATGAGCGGCGCCGCGGCGAGCAGGCCGAGCCACAGTGTGTTGACGCCGCAGGCCGCCGCCAGCGGCCGCACGGCCGAATGATGCGGCTCGATAAGCACCAGAAACAGCGTGAGCAGGGCGAAGGCAACGGCCCCGATACCGTTGGATACCACCCACAGCTCGATCGAGGTCAGCTCGGGAAACACGGATGTAGGCAGCGCGATCGGGGCCGCCGGCGGACGCTAGCGTCCGCCCTTGCGGAAAAGCACGACTTCGACCGTGTTCATCAGGATGAGCAGGTCGAGGAAGAAGCTGCGATTCTTGACGTAGTAGAGATCGTGCTGGAGCTTGCCGTTGGCATCCTCTTCCGAGGCGCCGTAGGGATAACCGAGCTGCGCCCACCCGGTAATGCCCGGTTTGACGCATTCGCGCACTCGATAGTAAGGCAGCGTATCGGCCAGCTGATCGACGAACTCGGGGCGCTCCGGCCGCGGGCCCACCAGGCTCATGTCGCCCTTGAAGACGTTCCACAGCTGCGGCAGTTCGTCGAGCCGATATTTGCGAATGTAGAAGCCGACGCGCGTCACCCGCGGGTCGTCGACGCTGGCCCATTGGGCCACGCCGGGCGTCTCGGCATCGGTGCGCATGCTCCGGAATTTGTATATCCAGTAGATCCCGCCGTTCAGGCCGACGCGTCGTTGCCGAAACAACACGGGCTGGCGCAGCCCGTCCTCGACGAGAATCGCGATTGCGGTAGCGAGCATGATCGGCCAGACGATCGCGAGCAGCACCGAGGCGACGGCCAGATCGAGCAGACGCTTGACCGCATCCTGCGCGAAACTGCGCCGGAAACCGTGCGAGAAGATGATCCAGCTCGGCTGCAGCAGCTCGGTCTTCACCTTGCCGGTCTGGCGCTCGTAAAACGTCAGCGTGTCGACAATATTGACGCCGGCGATACGGCAGTCGATGAGATCGTCCGACGGAAACTGGTGCCGACGATCGTCCATGGTCACCACGATCTCGTCGATGCGGTGACGCCGCGCGTACTCGGCAAGCGAACAGTCAGCATGCAGGACCAGCTGCGAATCCACCTGCGGCGTCTCCCCCGGTGCGAGGATACAGCCCACGAGATTGAACAATGAATGATCGCTGCGACGGCGCATATAGGCCAGCGTCTCGGCAGCATTGTGTCCGGCGCCGTAGAACAGCACGCGCCACGGCGCGGAGCGCTGGTCGATCAACGCATAAAAGCCCAGCTGAACGATGCTCAAACCAATCAGCGACAGCACGAGCGCCATCAACAGGATGCCCCGCCCGAGAAACAGACCCGGGAGGACGTAGAACGCGAATGCGGCGACCAGCGAGGCCATGACCATGGCCGCCACGACCCGCACCAGAACCGGCACATGGCGATTCTGACGCTGCGGACGGTACACGCCCATCGCACTCAGGCAGGCCACCACCACGACCGCGAAGAACACGGCACGCCACATCAACACCGCGTAGTCGCGCATCATCGCCGCGTCGTCTCCGACGTAGCGGATCTCCGTAGCCGCATACACGGAGGCCGCGGCCAGCGCGAAATGCACGATACCGAGAATGACGAACTTGATGTGGATGTGGTGATTGAATATACGTAGCGTATTCATTCGGTGCCGCAGCCGGGAATGCATGTCTTGGCGAGATGCGGCGTGTGGCGCTCCACCCCACGTATCACCACATCGGCTGATCTCGCGCATCCATTAGGGCCACCGGCCAACTCGCCAGGGTCCGCATGCTGACAAGCCGGCCGCCCCAGGGCCACGCACGAGTAACAACGCGGGCATTTATACCATCGAATGCATGGCTGTGCGCAGGCTGTAAGAGTTTTCGACAAAAAAGGGGCGGCATCCGAAGACGCCGCCCCTTTCGACCCTGATGGGTCGACGGCCCTGTGACCGGGCCGCATTCACACGATCGATCAGCCGATCAGATCGCCATCGGTGCTGCGGCGACGCGCCGCGATACCGCCGACGAGCAGCACCAGGCCGAGACCGAAGATCGCGAGTTCCTGCGGCTCCGGAACGTCGGTGCCCGTCTGCAGGTCCGCCGCGGTCACGTTACCGGAAAAGCCGTTGTCGCCATTGAAGGCGAGCTCGCCGAAGCTGAACTCGGTCGTGGCGAAGGTGAAATCCGCCCCGGACTCGATGCCGAAGAAGCTTGCGAGTTCATCATTGACCGTATTCACGCCAATGGCGCTGAACAGGCCGGTGCGATTCGAGGCGCGCGTGAGATTCGGGGTGCCGGTGAACTCGCCGTCGAGCAACGTGCCACTGGCGATCGAGGAACCGCCGTTGACGACCTCACCCGTCAGCGTGAACGAGCCACCGCTACCGAACGCGTAGTTGGTACCGACACTGTCACCCTCGGAAATGTTGTCACCGGTAACGAAATTCAGTGCGCAGTTCACGCAGTTGACTTTCGAACCCGTACCGGTATCGGCGGAGACGAAGCTGAAGGAAATGCCCTGGCCTACCAGGCCGCCGCCCTGACCGTCATAGCTGAAGCTGCCGGTTGCGGCGCTGGAATCCTGATCGAAATTGATCGTGGCCGCAGAAGCGCCGGCACAGGCGAACGTCGAAAGGGCCGCGATCGCGACGCTGCGGCTTATGTATTTACCAAATGTCATCAGAACTGCTCCTTGGGGATGCTGAGAATGCCGTCGAGGCTCCTCGTGCCATACGGCTGTCGAACAGTGATGCAATTCGGGTGCCAATCTTCGATAACAGCTCAAAACGTTGTTATGACTTTGTTTTTTTCCTGTCCGTCCGTCGCGAAAATATCGTCTTCAGCATTGTGTAAGATAAAGCGACATAATCGGTTACCGCGAAAACGGCGGGCTGAAGCGAGAACCGACGCGACGCCCACACGCAAAAAAGCCATGACCGCGAAACGGCCATGGCTTTCAGGTCATCGACGCTGGCGCGATTTCTCGAACCGCGTCAGCGATCGGCTTGTGCGGGTTATCCGCGGTTTCTACTGGCGGCGAACCGCATCAACCCGACCATGCCGAGCCCGATCCCGAACAGCGCCCACGAGGACGGCTCGGGGATATCGTGCCAAGTCTGGCGAGGGCCGGGAATACCGTTGCCGCCGGAGTGATTGCCCGCATGCGACGCATTTCCATTCCATGTCAGATAGGCCGCCCCAGTTGGCGCAGCATTTCCGGAACCCTGTGTCCAGGCCGGGCCGGCGAAGGCCGTCATCGCCGCGATGGCGATACCGCCCGCGAGCATTTTGATCAAACGATTACGCATATCCTACAAAGCCTCCATGCCGTGGTCGCTCGACTCACGAGTCTGCCGACATGAACAGATGCAACACTCGTGCCTGAAAATTGAAGTCCATCTACAAGCCTGATTTTAACAGCTCCTCTCCAGGACGCTAGCCCCGGCCACGCATGCGTCACCGCTCGTCTTGCCGTTACCTGTAAGGAACGTCGACATCGAAGCCACTAAAGGTTTCCAGTCATGCCCGGACGCTCAGCCGATACGCTGCGCCAGACTCGCGACGATACGACCTGCCGCCTGGCCGTCCCAGAGTTCGGGCGGCGTGCGACGACGGGTCTCATCCCCGAGCACCTGGTCGACGGTCGCAACGAGCTCCGCGGGCTTGAGCAGCCGGTTCGACCCTTCTGTCAGCGTCACCGGCCGTTCGGTATTCTCCCGAAGCGTGAGACACGGGATGCCGAGATAGGTCGTCTCTTCCTGGATTCCGCCCGAGTCGGTGATCGCGATCTGCGCGGAGGTCACCAGATGCATGAAATCGATGTAGCCCTGGGGCTCGATCAGATGCACCGCCGGCGCCGATTCCAGACGCTCCAGAAGACCGCTGCTCTCCAGGCGTGCGCGCGTACGCGGGTGAACGGCAAAAACAAGCGGCACCCGTTCGCTCGACTCGACCAGCTGGTCGACAAGCAGTGCCAATGTGGCCGGATCGTCGACGTTCGAAGGCCGGTGCAGCGTGACGATGGCGTAGCGATCGAGGTCGAGGCCCAGCTTGGCCAGCGTATCCGCTTCGGCAATCCGCGGACGCACCAGCTCGAAGGAATCCAGCATGATGTTGCCGACGAAGTCGATCTTCTCCGGCGGAATCCCCTCCGCGAGCAGATTCGCATCGGCGTCACGGGAAGGTGTCCAGAGCAGATCGACGATGGCGTCGGTCACCAGCCGATTGATCTCTTCCGGCATGCTGCGATCACGGCTTCGAAGCCCGGCTTCCAGATGCGCGACACGAATCCCGAGTTTCACCGCAGCCAGCGCGCAGGCCGCCGTCGAATTGACGTCCCCGACGACGATGACCCAATCGGGCCGCTCTTCGAGACACACGTTCTCATAGGCCATCATCACCCGGCCCGTCTGCTCTGCGTGACTGCCACTGCCCACCTCCAGATGGACGTCCGGTTTCGGCAGACCGAAATCGCGAAAGAAGGAATCCGACATATTGGCGTCGTAGTGCTGGCCGGTATGCACCAGACGCACTCGACACCAGGACACCTTGGAAAGCGCGTGATAGAGCGGCGCGACCTTCATGAAATTCGGACGCGCCGCTGCGATCACATCGACCAGAACCTTTGCACTCATTCGCTTCTTCAGAGATTTGATTCAGCCGCAAGTCTAACGACTTTGCATGAAGTCACAATGGCAACGCGGCTCGACGATCACCGAGGAACGACCGCGAAATTCGGATAGTCGTCATAGTCGGGCTTGACCGACCGCTCATCGAAGACGCGCCATGCTTCGGTCGCCTTGGTTATACCGCTTCCGGCCGCCATGGCCAGACCGATCTGCAGATTCGATGCAAAGCCGGTTGCTGAATTCGCGTAACCGACCATCTCTCCCACGGCATAGCGGCGGCTGCCATCGCGACTCAACACATTGGCCATTTCCTGTCCCCCGCAGGGCAGGCCGCTCAGTTCCGGATAGGCGGCCTTGTACGCCGTCGCGATATCGGGAAAGTTCTCGGCGCCTTTAGAGGGTCGAATCTGCAGAGAGTACGTCGGCGCCACGATCCAGCAGTAGCCCTCCTCGGGATCCGACTGCCAATCGGTCATGCGGTCCACCTGAAAACGGGACAGCCAGGCGAGCAGAGTCGCGGCACCCTCGACCCGCTGGTCCGCCACGTGGCCCACGGCCCAGGTCAGAAAGTCGGCCTGCCAGGGGCCGACGCCGACCCGACTCTGGCCGTTCGCGGGATAAATGACAGCACCCCAGTTGTCGATGACATGGAACGGATTGCCTTCGTCATCGTTGACGAAGGATTTGATGTAATCGTTAATAATCCACTCGATCTGATCCGTGAAATACGACTTCAAAGGATCCGTGTCGGGCGTCGCGAATGCGGCGTCCGAAATCGAGCGTATCGCCCATGCCTGCCCGCGCACCTGCCCTTGAGCGCCCAGCAGCTGCCCTTTGTCGTAATCGCGATAACGCTGATTGGCCCACAGCTGAACATAGGAGGCCGTGAACTGCAGCTCCTCCAGATAGTAGTAGTCACCCGACACGAGATAGGGCACATACCCGATGGACGGATGATGCGCGATGTCGAAACTCAAGGGCGAGCCGCAATCCGATGGGCAGCCGGGCAGCAAATCGTCTTGAAACTGGCCTCCTGCATTGGATGCATAGCTCCGGTTAGCGAGAGTCACGTAGGGGTGGCGGGTGATCTCGAGCGGGCGTCCCGTTTCACCGTCCCGATAGTGAAAGGAATAACTACCGGCCGCGTCGTCATTGGCCAACATCCAGCGATAGGCCCGCGGATCGGAAGACACCACGTACGCCGATGTCCACCGAGGCAGCGGACCGATGGCGGCCTGCGCACCCGTGTTGCCCATCGACTTCGTCTGATCGCCGTGAGTCATCGGCTCGATGTCCTGACGCACGCTATCGAGCAGGTCATCACTGGGCGTCAACGTCGCGTAATTGGAAATGGCCCGCGTGCTCTGGAGGTAATCGGTGTCGATCCGAGCGGTGCGGGGGGGCGCGTTCGCAGTCCAGAGAGTTCTGTGCCAGCGCGACTGCCGGTACTGGGTCAGATCCGCTACCGAATAGCGATTCGCGCCCACGGTGATCTCGGCATCGTAATCACGGTTCTGCGGCGTGACGCCGTAGGCAAGCGCATTCTCCACCACGGTATCCACCCGCACATTGTCGATGCGCCCGTCGCTGCGGTAGGCGCGAACATGAAAATAGACCTGGAGCCCGTCGTTCGTCTGCGAACCGGATACCAGCGCCGCCGGCACGATCCATTCGGAGACCAGCGGGCCCGACAACCATTGCTTGCATTGCTTTGCCCCCCATTCGGGGCACATCCCCACCTGAGAAGCCGTCGCCAGCGCATGACTCGCATCGGCGGTGTAGGTCAAGCCGTTCTGCTTGATCTCCAGCCGTGCATTGAAGCCCGTCGCGAGCAGATCGCCGATCTGCACCGCAGAATCACCGCCATCCGACGAACTGCGATCGGAATCCACGCTGTACAGGGCGAACTCCGACGCACTACCGGCGGCAACGGTGATGACCGCATGGCGCAGTGATCCGTCGGACCAGGTTGCCTTGGCGTCGATCTGCGTCGGCAGCGCCTGTCCGTCGATCTCGGCAATCAGGGTGTGCCCCGCCGGCACGTCGCCCTCGCGAAAAACCTGACCGAAGGTGACCGGTGTCGTGGCTGCCGCGGAGGAAGCGCGGGCCGAACGGGCATCCGCAGCCGCCGTGAGTCCGACATCGACGACACGTGTTGCCTCGTCCGGCAACGCATCACCGCCGTCCTCGGGCGCCTCGCCAACGTCGTCGCCCGGTTCAGACGCCGGCTCTTCGCTCGGGTCGTCTTCAATAGCGTCCTCATCCGAGGAATCATCCGAGGAATCGTCCGAGGAATCGTCCGAGGAATCGTCCGAGGAATCGTCCGTGGAATCGTCCGAGGAGTCATCCGAGGAGTCGTTTGAGGAATCGTCCGAGGAATCGTCCGAGGAATCGTCCGAGGAATCGTCCGAGGAATCATCCGAGGAATCATCCGAGGAATCATCCGTGGAATCATCCGTGGAATCATCCGTGGAATC
>NZ_AYKF01000064.1 GCF_003732545.1 Salinisphaera orenii subsp. halophila YIM 95161
TGGCGATCTCCATCGCCAGCCGCAGATGGCCGTTGTGCACGGGATCGAAGGTGCCCCCGAGGACACCGACCGGATCGTGGCTCATGAACTCCCCTCGAAGATGGGCGGCACCGAGGCCGTCTCAGCGGACGTGACCGTCGCCGTAGACGACGTACTTCAGCGAGGTCAGCCCCTCCAGGCCGACCGGGCCGCGGGCGTGCAGCTTGTCCGTCGAGATGCCGATCTCGGCACCCAGACCGTATTCGAAACCGTCGGCGAAGCGGGTGGAGGCGTTGACCATCACCGAGGACGAATCCACGCCGCGCAGGAAGGCGCGTGCGGCGGTGACGTTCTCGGTGACGATGGCATCGGTGTGGCGCGAGCCCCAGGTCTCGATGTGCGCCATCGCTGCCGCCATGTCGTCGACCACCCGGATGGCCAGGATCGGCGCCAGATACTCGGCCGCCCAGTCGTCCTCGGTGGCCGGCTTGACCTCCTCGCCGACGAGCTGGCGGGTGCGCTCGCAGCCGCGCAGTTCGATGCCGGCCTGGCGCAGATTCTGCGCCAGCGGCCGCAGCACGCGCTCGGCGATGGGTTCGGCGACCAGCAGGGTCTCCATCGTGTTGCAGGTGCCGAAGCGGTGCGTCTTGGCGTTCATCGCGATCGCGATCGCCTTGTCCAGGTCCGCGGCCGCGTCGATGTAGACATGGCAGACGCCGTCGAGATGCTTGATCACCGGCATGCGCGCGTTTTTTGAGACGAACTCGATCAGCCCCTTGCCGCCGCGCGGCACGATCACGTCCACGTACTCGGGCATCGCCAGCATGGCGCCGACCGCGGCCCGGTCGGTGGTCTCGATGACCTGTACGGCATCGCCGGGCAGGCCGGCGTCGGTCAGCCCGCGGCGGATGCAGGCCGCGATCGCCTGATTGGACAGCGCGGCCTCCGAGCCGCCGCGAAGCAGTGCGGCGTTGCCCGATTTCAGGCACAGCGCGGCGGCGTCGGCGGTCACGTTCGGGCGCGACTCGTAGATGATGCCGATCACACCCAGCGGCACGCGCATGCGTCCGACCTGGATCCCCGAGGGTCGGTAGTTCAGGTCGGTGATGCTGCCGATCGGGTCGGCCAGGGCGGCGACCTGACGCAGGCCCTCGGCCATCTGCTCGATACGGGCACCGGTGAGCTCGAGGCGCTCGAGCAGCGCCGCGTCCAGATTGTCGCGGCCCTCGCGCAGATCCTTCGCGTTGGCGGCGAGGATGGTGTCGCGGCGATCGATCAGCGCCTCGGCGATGGCGAACAGCGCCGCGTTCTTGTCGCCCGGCTCGGCCGCGGCCATGGTGCGGGCCGCACTGCGCGCGCGCTCGCCCATGCGCCGGATCTGGCGCTGGATGCGGGAATCGTCGGGGGCCTGCGTGTCGCTGAGGTTGGCGCTCATCTCGGGTCGGGTCTGCGGTGGATCGATGGCGTGCGCGGCGGACGGCCGCACAGACCGAGCGTCAATGTTATCAGGTCGTCCCAGGCGCGGCCGGCGTGGGCGCCCTTGTTGACCGCGTCGAGGGCGGCGGCCTGCTGCAGAAGCCGGGCGAGACGCGCCGGGTCGGCCCGCTTCGCGGCCGCGCCGATCTGGCGCTTGCGTGCCGGCGGCATGAACACCTTGGACAGCATCGCGTCCAGACGATTCGAGCGGGCGGCCAGGGCCGCTTGATAGAGCAGACGGGTCTCGCGCGTCAGCGCCCAGGCGATCGGCACCGCGTCGACGCCCTCGGTGCGCAGGCGCGCCAGGGTCTTGAGCGCGCCGGCCGCATCGCCGGCCAGCGCCTTGGCGGGCAGATCGAAGATCGCGTAGCGTGCATGGTCGCTGGCGGCCGCGGCGACCTCCGCCGCGCCGATGCGCTGGCCCGGATGCAGCAGGGCCAGTCGGTCGACCTCCTGGGCGGCGGCGAGCAGGTTGCCCTCCGTCTGCGTTGCCAGCAGCGTGTTGGCCTCGGCGTCGAGGGTCACCCCACGCGCCTCGGCGCGCCGGCGCAGCCATTCGGCCATGCGGTTGCCGGGCAGGGGCCAGGCGTAGAGGGCGACGCCGGCCTTGGCCATCGCCTTGTACCAGGCGCTCTTGCGCGCGCTCGCGGCCATCGGCGTGGCGACCACGATGAGCAGCGTCGTGTCGGGGGCGTTCTTCGCATAGTCCACGATCGCCGCGCTGCCCGGTTTGCCCGGCCCCTTGTCCGGCAGATGCAGTTCCAGGATGCGTTTGTCCGAGAACAGCGACAGGCTCGCGCCCGCGGCCGCCAGTCGGCCCCAGTCGAAGCCGGGCTCGGCGTGCAGCACCTCACGCTCGTCGAAACCCTCGCGTCGGGCGCGGGCGCGCACCGCGTCGGCGGCCTCCAGCACCTGCAGCGGTTCGTCGCCGGCCAGCAGGTAGCAGCGGGCCAGCGGCTGGGCTTCGAGCTGGCGTGGCAGCTGGTCGGGCCGGACTTCCATGGTCGATGCTATTCGTCCGGAAAGTTGCGGCCGTAGAAGATCTCCATGACTTCGCCCTCGATGCGCTCGGTCAGCGTCTCGGCCTCGGCCTCGCTCAGGTCCGCGGCGCGTTCGGCGAACAGATAGTCGTCGAGCGAGAGTTCGGTCAGGCGCATCTTGGTGTGGAAGATGCGCTCGGCCAGGACGTTGACGTCGATCATCTGGTAGCGGTTGCCGATGTCGTCGGGGATATAGTCCTGGATGGAGTTGATCTCGTGGTCGATGAAGTGCTTGACGCCGTCGACGTCGCGCGTGAAACCGCGCACCCGGTAATCCATCGACACCACGTCCGACTCGAAGCTGCGGATGAGATGATCCAGCGCCCGCAGCGGCGAGATGCGGCCGCAGGTCGAGACGTCGATGTCGGCCCGGAAGGTGGAGATGCCGTCGTCCGGGTGGAACTCCGGATAGGTGTGGACCGTGATGTGGCTCTTGTCCAGATGCCCGACCACCGCATCCGGCACGGGGCCGTCGTAGGCGGCCTCCTCGGCGATGAGGATGGTCACGCTCGCGCCCTCCGGCTCGTAGTCCTGGCGCGCGATGTTGAGGATGTGCGCGCCGATGATCTCCGAGACCTCGGTGAGGATCTGGGTCAGGCGGTCGGCGTTGAAGACTTCGTCCAGATAGGCGACATAGGCCTTTTTCTGTTCGCGCGTGCGCGCGTAACAGATGTCGTAGATATTGAACGACAACGACTTCGTGAGGTTGTTGAAGCCGTGCAGGCGAAGTTTGTCCATGGCGAGCCAGCCGATCGGCATTTTCCGGGAGGGCGCAGTATCCGCGCCCATGGGTGTGCGTCAAGCGCTAGGCGGGCTCGACGACGTGCTCGTGGGTGATGTTCACGCTGGCCGCGAGCATGATCGACGCGGAGCAGTATTTCTCGGCCGAGAGTTGGACCGCCCGTGCCACGTGTTTTTCGCTGAGATCATGGCCGGAGACGATGAAACGCAGGTGGATGTCGGTGAACACCTTCGGCTCGGTCTCGGCGCGCTGGCCCTCCACCTCGATTCGGCAGTCGGTGACGTCCTGGCGCGATTTCTTGAGGATGTGCATCACGTCCATCGCGCTGCAGCCGCCGATCGACAGCAGCATCATCTCCATGGGGCGGAAACCGGCGTTCTCGCCGCCGATGTCCGGGGGGCCGTCGATGGTCACGACATGGCCGCTGTCGGCCGTGCCGCGAAACTGCAGCGCGTTCTGCCAGTCGATGGTCGCCTTCATTGAATCCGTCCGCTCAAGCGTTTTAAAGGATTATGTCAGCATCGGGACGGTCGGTGCCGGGATCAACCCGCACGGCGGTTACGGTGATCGAGTCAAAGCGCTCGGCGCGCTCGACGGCGTTTACTTGCGGATTGGGGCGGTCATGGGACGACGCGATCGAGCGCGGGCGTCGCGCGGTCGGCTGGCGAACCGGTTCAGCCGATGAGGTCGGCCAGTGCCCGGCCGGGGTCGGGGGCACGCATGAAGGATTCGCCGATCAAGAATGCAGCGAAATCATGTTCTGCAAGGCGGTTCAGGTCGTTTCGGACATGAATGCCGCTTTCACTCACGAGAAGTCGATCCGCAGGGATTCTTGCGCGCAGTGCGACGCTCGTCTCCAGGGTGGTGTCGAAGGTCTTGAGGTCGCGGTTGTTGATGCCGAGGATGGTGGCCTCGGGCAGGGCGAGGGCGCGTTCCAGCTCTGCGGCGTCGTGCACTTCGGCCAGCACGTCCATACCGAGCGCAAAGGCGCGGTCGGCGAGCGCGGCCATCCGATCGCCGGACAGGGCGGCGGCGATGAGCAGGATGCAGTCGGCGCCCAGCGCCCGTGACTGGTCGACCTGGATCGGGTCGACGATGAAGTCCTTGCGCAGCACCGGCAGATCGCAGGCCTCGCGGGCGACGGCAAGGAAGTCGTCGTCGCCCTGGAAATGGTCGCGATCGGTGAGTACCGACAGGCAGGCCGCGCCGCCCGCGGCGTAGCGCGCCGCCAGCCAGGCGACGTCGAAATCCTCGCGGATCAGTCCCTTGCTGGGTGAGGCCTTCTTGATTTCGGCGATGACGGCGCGCGGCGCGCGGGCCCGGAGCGCGGCGGCGAAGCCGCGCGGGGCGGGGGCCGCGGCCACGGCCGCGGCGAGCGCCTCGGCCGAGGTGGCCGCCCTGAAGGTCTCGATCTCCTCGCGCTTGCGGTCGAGGATGCGGTCGAGGATGGTGCCGGTGGCCTGCATGCTCACGGCGCGACCACGCCGCTGCGCCCGGTCATCTGCTGGGTGAGTTCGGCCAATGCGGCCATGCGTTCGCCGGCCGCGCCACTGGCCAGAACCTCGCTCGCGCGCGTCACTCCGGCCCGCAGGTCGGGCGCATGTCCGGCGACGTACAGGGCCGCGCCGGCGTTGAAGGCGACCATGTCGGCGGCGATGCCCGGCTTGCCGGCCAGCACGTCGCGCACGATGGCGAAGCTCTCGGCGGCGGATTCCACGCGCAGCGCGTCCAGGGAGCCGCGCTCGAGGCCGACGTCCTCGGGCGCGAGCTTGTAGCTCTCGATACGGCCGTCCCGGAGCTCGGCCACGCGCGTCGGCGCGTTGATCGAGAGTTCGTCGAGCCCGTCCTCGCCGTGCACGACCATCACATGGCGGCTGCCGAGCTTGGACAGCACCTCGGCCAGCGGTTCGCAGAGATGGCCGTTGAACACGCCCATGACCTGATTGGCGGCCCCGGCCGGATTGGTCAGCGGGCCGATGATGTTGAAGATGGTGCGCACGCCCAGCTCCCGGCGCGGGCCGATGGCGTATTTCATCGCGCCGTGGTGGGCCGGCGCGAACATGAAGCCCACGCCCAGCCGGCGGATGCACTCGGCCACCTGCTCCGGGGTGGTGTCGATGGCGATGCCGGCGACGTCCAGCAGATCCGCGCTGCCGGATTTCCCCGAGACCGAGCGGTTGCCGTGCTTGGCGACGTGGCCGCCGGCCGCGGCCACGGCGAAGGCCGCCGCGGTCGAGACGTTGAACAGCTCGGCCGCGTCGCCGCCGGTGCCGCAGGTATCGACGAGCTGTTCCGCCAGGTCGGCGTCGACCGGCACGTCGGTGGCCAGTTCGCGCATGACCGCGGTGGCGGCCGCGATCTCGGGCACGGTCTCGCCCTTCATGCGCATGGCCACGAGAAAGCCGCCGATCTGGGCCTCGGTCGCCTGGCCGGTCATGATCGCCCGCATCGCCGCGTGCATGCGCTCGGGCGACAGGTCGCGCCCGGCGACGATGTGGTTCATCAGCTCGCGGTCGATCATCGAACGGCTCCTTCGCCGACGGGCTCGCCGCAGCGGGCGAGGAAGGTGCGCAGCATGGCGTGGCCGTGCTCGGAGAGGATGGATTCGGGGTGGAACTGCACGCCCTCGGCGCCGGTGGGCGTGTGGATCAGGCCCATGATCTCGTCCATCTCGCCGTCGTCGGTCTCCGTCCAGGCGGTGATCTCGAAATCGCGCGGCAGCGCCTCGCGGGCCACGATCAGCGAATGATAGCGGGTGGCGGTCAGCGGGTTGGCCAGCCGCTCGAACACACCGCGCCCGCCGTGGTGGATGACCGAGGTCTTGCCGTGCATCACCTGCCGCGCGCGCGTGACCGTGCCGCCAAAGGCCTGGCCCAGGGCCTGATGGCCGAGACAGACGCCGAGAATCGGCAGGCGATGCGCCATGCGCTGGATCAGTTCCACCGAGACCCCGGCCTCGTCGGGGCTGCAGGGCCCGGGCGAGACCACCACACCGGCCGGGCCCAGCGCTTCGATCTCGGCGACCGAGATCTGGTCGTTGCGGACCACGTGCACCTCGGCCTCGAGCTCGCCGAGATACTGCACGAGGTTGTAGGTGAACGAGTCGTAGTTGTCGAGCATGAGGATCATGCCGCACCCCCCGGTGTGTCGCGGCCGTCGTGTACGGTCGGCCGGCGGGTGGTCAGCCCGCGCTCTGCGATCGCCGCGGCCTTCATCACCGCCTTCGCCTTGTTCATGGTCTCCTCCCACTCGGTGGTCGGCTCCGAGTCCGCGACGATGCCGCCGCCGGCCTGCACGTGGATCTCGCCCTTCGCGAGCACCGCGGTCCGGATGGCGATCGCCAGGTCCATACTGCCATTGCCGGCCAGATAACCCACCGCACCGCCGTAGACGCCGCGCCGGACCGGCTCGATCTCGTCGATGATCTCCATCGCGCGGATCTTGGGCGCGCCGGAGAGCGTGCCGGCCGGAAACGCGGCGCGCAGCGCGTCCATCGGTGTCAGGCCGTCCTTGAGCCGGCCGGTGACGTTGGACACGATGTGCATGACGTGGGAATAGCGCTCGATGGCCATGCGCTCGGTCAGCTTCACGCTGCCCGGGCGGCTGACCCGGCCCACGTCGTTGCGCCCGAGATCGATGAGCATCAGGTGCTCGGCGATCTCTTTCGGGTCGGCCAGCAGGTCGTCGGCGAGGGCCTGGTCCTCGTTCTCGGTGGCGCCGCGTTTGCGCGTACCCGCGATCGGGCGGACCGTGACCTCGCCGTCCATCGCCCGCACCAGAATCTCCGGCGACGCGCCCACCACGTGATGATCGCCGAAGTTGAAGTAGTACATGTACGGCGACGGGTTCAGGCTGCGCAGGGCCCGGTACAGCGACATCGGTTCCGCATTGAACGGCGCAGACAGGCGCTGGCTGGGCACCACCTGCATCACGTCGCCGGCCTGGGTGTAGTCGCGGATACGGCGCACCGCATCCTCGTAGCCGGCCTGGGTCAGCCCGGAGACGAAGGCGTCGTCGTCCAGCGCGGGCTCGCCGGCACCCGGCGCGCGGGTGCTGCCGCGGGCCGCGCTTTCGCTGAGCGGGCGTTCGAGGGCATCGAGCAGGGTGTCCAGGCGCGCGGCCACGCGCTCGCGGTCGGCGGTGTCGCCCTCCACGTAGTGGGCCACGCAGTAGAGCTTGCCCGAGAGGTTGTCGAAGATGACCAGCTCCTCGGCGACGAGCAGCAGGATGTCGGGCAGATCGAGCGGGTCGTCCTTGTCGTCGGCGCCGCCGGCCAGTCGGGGTTCGATATAGCGGATGGTGTCGTAGCCGAAATAGCCGACCAGCCCGCCGGTCAGGCGCGGCAGCTCGGGCAGACGCGGCAGCGGGCGGGCGTCGTTGAAGGCCTGGATCCAGGCGAGCGGATCGTCGGTGTCGACGGTCTCGAGAATCTCGTCGTCGCGTTCGTGCACCAGCGTGCGCCCGCGTACGCGGATGCGCTCGGCGCAGGGCAGGCCGATGATGGAATACCGGCCCCAGCGTTCGCCGCCCTGGACCGATTCCAGCAGGAAGGAATAGGGCGCGTCGGCGAGCTTGAGATAGGTCGACAGCGGCGTGTCGAGATCGGCGAGCGCTTCGACGACGAGCGGTACGCGCGGGGCATGGGGATCAGCGGGATGGGTCATGGCGGAACTCGATCGGACAACGGTCAACGGGCGGCGCGTGCACGCGCCGCGGCGACGCGCGGCGGTCTTTCAGCCGCGCCAGTCGTTGGCCTGCCATCGCCAGGCCGCATCAAACGCGCGGCTGACGGCGTTTTTGGATCGATTCGATGCCATGGGATATCGCGTTGTACCGGCGCCTCTCGGCGCACTATTAGCGTAATGCTGACGTATCGCGCCGGCCTTGCCAAGTAGCTGCCGGGCGCTTGCGTCTACGGCGTGCTCGCGGGCTGCAATCACGGGTAGGCCATGACGAGCACCGCATGGGCCGGCTCGGTGACGGCAGTGTAGACATGGGCGATATCGCCGGGGAAGCGCATGTAATCGCCGGTAGCGAGATCGACCGGTGCATCCGCCGGGCCCGCGTTCATCCGGCCCGCCGTCACCGTCAGATGCTCGACCGTGCCGGGAATGTGGGGAGCCGAATGGCGGCTGGCGCCGGCGCCCAGCGTGAGCCGGTAGAGGCTATGGCGCGGTCCGGGCGGGCAGCTCGCCAGTAGCGTGGCGGCGAAGTCGGTTTGTTCGGCCCGTGTGGTCGGCCCTTCGCCGGCGCGAACGATCTGCGTGACCGGCGCAGGTTCGGCGATCAGCTGTGCGAACGGCACGCCCAGCGCCACCGCGAGTGCCCATAGCGTCTCTACGCCCGGGTTGCCCTGCCCGGCTTCCAGCTGCGTGAGCGTGGACTTGGCGAGACCGGCGCGGCGTGCCAGTTCGGAGGCCGACAGCTGTGCGCGTTCGCGCTCGCGGCGCAACCGGTCGGCGATGCCAGTGATCAGGGCGGCGGCGGTGGCGGCGTGTTCGGCGTCGTCGTTCACGATCGGCTCCTCTGCGGGGCGGCGTTTGACTGGTTCGGGTCGAATCGTTTTATATATCGATCATGAGTATTACAAAAAATACGAAAAGCGTATCCCTGACGCGAACGTTGTTGCCGGTCATGTTCGCCTACGCGCTCGTTGGTCTGTCATTCGGCACACTCGCGATCTCGGCGGGGCTGCCGCCCGCGGTACCGATTCTACTGTCGCTACTGGTGTTCGCGGGCAGCGCCCAGTTCGCGGCCCTCGGCGTGGTGCTGGGGGGTGGCGGCGCGCTGGCGGCGGTGGCGGTCGGGCTGGTCATCAACGCCCGCCTGATCGCCTACAGTTTCGCGGTGCGCGACGCGCTCGGGGCGGGGAGCGCCACACGGCTGGCCGGCGCGCACCTCATCACTGACGTCAACACCGCGTTGGTGCTGGGCGCCCGCGATCCCGAGCGTCCGCAGGCGTTGTTCTGGCGAGCCGGTATTGCCGTCTTTGCGGTGTGGAATATCGCGGTCGCGGCGGGCGTGGCGTTCGGCGGCCGAATCGCCGATACGCAGGCGCTGGGTTTGGACGCGGTGCTGCCGGCGATCCTCTTCGGCCTGATCCGGCCGGCGCTAAACGACGGTCCGACCGCCCGGGCCTGTCTGGCCGGCGCTTCGCTCGCGGTGCTGACGCTGCCGTGGCTGCCTGCGGGCGCACCGGTGCTGCTGTCGCTCGCTGGTCTGGCGGTGGGTCTGCCGCCGGCGCAGCGTTGATGTGGATTCCGATCGTGGTCGGATTGACGGTCGGCACGCTGGCCTTCCGGCTGGCGGGGCCGCTCATCGGAGGCGTCTGGCGGCCCGGCCGGCGGCTTGAGTCGGGGCTGGCGATGGCGGCGACGGTCATGCTGGCTGCGCTCGTGGCCACGTCGACCGTGGACGCCGGGGCCGATACGGGCCCGAGCGCTGCCCGCATTGCCGGTGTGGTACTTGCCTGTGCCGCGGCCTGGCGTGGCCTGTCACTGCCGTGGCTGGTGATCGCGGCAGCGGCGGTTACCGCGGGACTACGTGTGCTGGGCGTGCCCTGAGGCGCAGACGCCCCGGCCGCCAGATCAGCCGATCCGGGCGCGCATGTCGCGGATGACGCCGGCGTAGTCGGGCTGGCCGAAGATCGCCGAGCCGGCCACGAAGGTGTCGGCGCCGGCGGCGGCCACCCGGGCGATGTTGTCGGTCTTGATGCCGCCGTCGACCTCCAGGCGAATCTCGCGCCCGCTGGCGTCGATGATCTCGCGCGCCTCGGCGATCTTGCCGATCGATTCCTCGATGAACGCCTGGCCGCCGAAGCCCGGGTTGACCGACATGATCAGCACGATGTCGATCTTGTCGAGCACGTACTTGAGGTATTCCAGCGGCGTGGCCGGGTTGAATACGAGCCCGGTCTTGCAGCCGGCATCGCGCGCCAGCTGCAGGCTGCGGTCGATATGCTCGCTGGCCTCCGGGTGGAAGGTGATCGAATCCGCGTCGGCGTCGGCGAACGCCGAGATCAGCGCGTCCACCGGCTTGACCATCAGGTGGACGTCGATCGGCGTGTCCGGGTGGCTGGCCTTCAGGCGCCTGGCGAGGGCGGCGCAGACCGGCGGGCCGAAGGTGAGGTTGGGCACGTAATGATTGTCCATCACATCGAAATGGATCCAGTCCGCGCCGGCAGCGATCACGGCTTCGCATTCGTCGCCGAGCGCGGCGAGATCGGCGGCGAGAATCGAGGGCGCGATGAGTGGCGTGCGGGACGTGGCGGGCATGCGAGAAATCCGTGGATCGGTGGCACGGCGTAGTTTACGCTCTGCGCCATCCGATTCGACACCGAGCGTTGTCCATGGCCTATCTCGTCGCGCTGCACACCCTCGCTGCCGTGATCTGGGTCGGCGGGCTGTTCTTCATGGTCTGCATCCTGCGGCCCGCCGCCGCGGCGATGCCGCTGGCCGAGCGACTGCCGCTGCTCTCGAACGCGATGGGGCGCTTCTTCCTGTGCGTGTGGATCGCCATCATCGTGCTCCTGGTCACCGGCAACACCGTGGTGTTCATGACCGGGGGTATGGCCGCCGCGCCGGTCTACGTGCACGTGATGCAGGGCCTCGGCTGGGTGATGTTCGCGCTGTTCGCACACATGTTCTTCGCGCCCTGGCGGCGGATGCGCGTGGCCCTGGCCGCGGGGACGCTGGCCGACGCCGGCCGGGCGATGAACCAGCTGCGGGTGCTGGCCGGCGTCAATCTGGCGCTGGGGCTGATCGTGGTCGTCGTCGGCAGCGGTGGCCGCTACGGGCTGATCTGAGCGCCGCCGACGGCTGCTAGACTGAGACCGCGACAACGCAGCCGCCGTCCCCGATGCCCGATACGCTCTACGAATCCGACCTGCACAGCGTGCCGCTGCTCATGCGCGGCAAGGTGCGCGACATCTACGCGGTCGGCGACGACCATCTGTTGATCGTCGCCACCGACCGGCTGTCGGCCTTCGACGTGATCCTGCCCGATCCGATTCCGGGCAAGGGGGCGGTCCTCACCGCGGTGTCGAACTTCTGGTTCGACCGGTTCGCCGACGATATTCCCAACCATCGCGCGGATCTCGCGCTGGCGGATGTGCTCACCGCCGACGAGATCGCCCAGGTCGAGACCCGCGCCATGCTCGTGCGGCGGCTGGCCGCGCTGCCGGTCGAGGCCGTCGCCCGCGGCTACATCATCGGTTCCGGCTGGAAGGACTATCAGACCACCGGCGCCGTCTCCGGCATCGAGCTGCCCGCCGGTCTGCGCCAGGCCGAGCAGTTGCCGCAGCCGATCTTCACGCCCTCGACCAAGGCCGAGGCCGGCGACCACGACGAGGCCATCGACTTCGATCGCGTGGTCGCGCTGGTGGGCGAGGACCGGGCCACGCGCATCCGCCATGCGACGCTGTCGATCTACAAGCGAGCCGCCGCCTATGCGCGCGAACGCGGCATCATCATCGCCGACACCAAGTTCGAGTTCGGCGTCGACGGTAACGGCGATCTGGTGCTCATCGACGAGGTCCTCACGCCGGATTCCTCGCGCTTCTGGCCGGTGTCCGAGTACGCGACAGGCATGAGCCCGCCCAGCTTCGACAAGCAGTACGTGCGCGATTATCTGGAAACGCTGGACTGGGACAAGACCGCCCCGGGGCCGCGGCTGCCGGCCGACGTTATCGCCAACACCGCCGCCAAGTACCGCGAAGCCGCCGAGCGAATCACGGGACGCTGATATCGAGCATTGGGCATCATGAAGAGCACCTCATCGCTCATGCAAAGACTCGTAGAGCTGATTCCTGCCGAGCTAGAACATACATCTGGAAGCGTTTTTTACTCAGGGACCGAGGCTTTTTCATCTTCTAGCCCACTTTACGTTCTTGGGTTAAATCCCGGAGGAGATCCAATAGCTCAGTCTGAAGAAACAATTCGATGGCATACAAACAGGGTGCTCAAAGAATATCCTCGCAATTGGTCCGCGTATCGAGACGAATCCTGGAGGGGTAAAAAGCCCGGCTCGTACGGAATGGCCCCACGGATATTGCATCTATTTGATAAATTGAGCTTAGATTCTGGCCAGGTTCCGTGTAGCAACCTTATTTTTAAACGCACCCGTAGAGAGCAGGATATAAAACAACATAAGCAATTGCTCGCTGATCAGTGTTGGCCATTTCACGCTCATGTCATTGAAAATCAGGAGCCCTCGCTCATTCTGTGTTTTGGTGCCACCGTTGGGAAATATGTTTGCGGCAAATTAGACGCTACTGAATTGGCGGGTGAGTTCGTAGAACGCAATAACCGGCGCTGGAAAAGCAGAGCGTTCAAAAATACCTCCTCGCAAACGGTTGTTGTCGCTACTCATCCCAGTATCGCGAATTGGACGGCACCGAATACTGATCCATCAGCTTTAGTTGCTGAGGCACTGGAATGATTGTCAACAAGTCGCTGCAGTTGACCGCCCAAAGCGCTGCCGCGCTAAGGATTCCCTCCGTGTTCCTGGGCCACTCCGGTGGCAACTGAGCTTGGGCGATGGGTATGTATCCGGCCCGATGCCGGCTATGAACCGTCGTTTGTCAATCCGCCGGTCGCACTCTGCTCGGTCAGCGCCGAGTCGAGGATGCCGATCACTTCGTTGCGGTCGATGCGGGTGTCGTCGAAGGCGAGGTTGTAGGCGTAGCCGAGCGGTTTGAGCCGTTCGCCGTCGGCGTTTGCGACCCCCGCGCGTTTGTTTAGATCAGCACCATGATCGAGCATGAAGCGCAGCATCTTCGGGTCGTTGCGCTTGATGGCGAAGAACAGCGGCGTCAGCGGCTCGGTATCCTCGCGCGTGTCGACGGCATCGACGTCGAGGCCGCGCTCCAGATAGTAGTCCGCGCAGCCGTAGGGGTCGTCGAGCGCGGCCTCGCGTTCGAAGATGTAGACGAGGCCGCCGGCGGCCCGCAGGGCCTCGACGTCCGCCGACCGCGCCTCGGTGGCGTCGAAGTCGCGTTCGCAGAAGCCGGCCTCGACCGGTTCGGCGTCGGCCTGGGTCTCGTCCGGCGGCTGCTCGGCGTCGGACGACTCTTCGGCCGGGGCGTCGGCCGACGCCGTGTCGGGCTTCGAGGCCGTCTCCCCGTCCGATGTGGCGGTGCCGGTCGCCGGATCGGGCCCGCCCGTGGGGGCGGGCGGCTGCGTGACCCAGTAGACGCCGACCACGACCATGGCCAGGACGATCATCAGGGCGAGCACGGTGTTCCGGTTCATGCGCGTTGTCCTCGCCGGGGCGCCGTCGCGGCGCTAGCGTCCCTTGCCGTCGCCGAACAGGGCGTCGAGCTTGTCCTCGTAGGCGTGATAACCCAGATGCTCGTAGAGCTCGCTGCGGGTCTGCATGCGGTCGACGACCTGCTTCTGCGTGCCGTCGCGGCGGATGGCGGCATAGACGTCGAGCGCCGCGTTGGCCATCGCGCGCGAGGCCGACAGCGGATACAGCACCATCGCCACGCCCTGGCCGGCCAGTTCCTCGGTGGTGTAGAGATCGGTGGTGCCGAATTCGGTGATGTTGGCCAGCACCGGCACGCCGAGGTCGGTGAAGCGCTTGTACATCGCCAGATCGGTCATCGCCTCGGCGAAGATGAAGTCCGCGCCGGCCTCGATGCAGGCCGCCGCGCGTTCGACCGCCGAGTCCAGACCCTCGACGGCGAGCGCGTCGGTGCGGGCCATGATCAGCATGTCGTCGCGGGCGTCGGCCGCCGCGGTCACGCGCTCGACCATCTCGTCCTGGCTGATGATCTCCTTGCCCGGCCGGTGGCCGCAGCGCTTGGCCGCGACCTGGTCCTCGATGTGCACGCAGGCCGCGCCGGCGCCCTCGAACAGCTTGATCGTGCGCGCGATGTTGAAGGCGCTGCCCCAGCCGGTGTCGATGTCGACCAGCAGCGGCACGTCGGTGGCGTAGGTGATCCGGCGCACGTCCTCGAGGACGTCGTTCATCGTGGTCATGCCCAGATCGGGCAGGCCGTAGGACCAGTTGGCCACGCCGCCGCCGGACAGATAGATCGCCCTGAAGCCGCTGTGCTCGGCGAGCATGGCGGAATAGGCGTTGATCGCACCGGCGATCTGGAGCGGCTGTTCGGCGGCGAGCGCCTCCTTGAAGCGTTGGGCTGCGGTCATCGGCGGATCCTGTCGTGTCGAACGGGTGGACGGGGCGCGGGTTCCGGCGCGACCGGCGCCCGCGGACGATTCGGGCTCATACCATACCCGATCAGTTCATGTACTTGACCGCCAGCCGGATCACCCAGCGCGTGAAGCGCGTGTAGGGCGGCAGGAACAGAAAGGCCAGCGAGAAGCGCTCGCGCAGCACCGCGCGCTCGTGCGAGAACGCCCGGAAGCCGTAATGGCCGTGCGAATTGCCGAGGCCCGAGTTGTTGACGCCGCCGAACGGCAGGTGGGTGTGCAGGAAGTGCACCACCGACTGATTGATGCAGGTGCCGCCCGCGCTGGTCGCCCCGATCACGCGTTCGATGAAGGCGTCGTCGCGCGCGAAGACGTACAGCGCCAGCGGCTTCGGCGCCGCGTTGATGCGTGCGATCGGCTGGTCGACGTCGGTGAAGGTCAGCACCGGCAGCAGCGGGCCGAAGATCTCCTCGTCGAGCACGCGCGACTCGGGGTCGATGTCGGTGAGCAGCGTCGGCGCGATGTAGTTGTCGCCCCCGGCCGCGGTATCGCCCAGCGGCGTGTGCGCGCCGCGCTCGGTGGCGTCGTCGGCCAGGCCGCGCACGCGGTCGTGGTGGCGCTCGTTGACGATGCGGCAGTAGTCGGGGTTGTCGGGAATGTCCCGGCGTTCGCCGTAGAACTTCGTCACCGCCTTGCGCATCGCTTCGACGAAGGCATCGGCCACGTCGGCGTGGACGTGGACATGGTCCGGCGCGATGCAGGTCTGGCCGCTGTTGGCGAACTTGCCCCAGGCCACGTTCTGCGCGGTCTTGGCGATGTCCGCGGTCTTGTCGACGATCACCGGCGACTTGCCGCCGAGTTCGAGCGTGACCGAGGTCAGATGCTGGGCGGCCGCGGCCATCACGATCCGCCCGACCGCCGGCGAGCCGGTGAAGAAGATGTGGTCGAAGGGCAGTTCGAGCAGGTGCTGCGAGGTCTCGACCGCGCCCTGCACGGTCGTGATCTCGTCCTCGTCGAAGAGTTCGCCGAGCATGTCCTGCATGAGTGCCGCGCAGTGCGGCGTCATTTCCGAGGGCTTGAGGATCACGGTGTTGCCGGCCGCGATCGCCGAGACCAGCGGCCCGAAGGACAGATTGATCGGATAGTTCCAGGGCGAGATGATCAGACAGCGCCCGCGCGGCTCGAAGCGCACCTCGGCCCGGGTGCCGAACATGAGCAGCGTCGGGCGCTTGCGTTCGGGCTTCATCCAGCGCTTCAGATGCCGGATGGCGTGGTTGGCTTCGGCCACCACCGGCAGGATCTCGCTGATGTCGACCTCCGCGGCCGGCTTGGCGAAGTCGGCGTGGCAGGCGGCGCGGATATCGTCCCAGCGCGCGTACATCAGCCGGCGCAGCCGCTTGAGCTTGTCGATGCGCTCGGCGGCGGTGGACGTGCGCAGCGCCAGCGCGCGCGGACGCTGGGCCTCGAACAGCCGGCGGATGGTGTCCGCATCGGTCTCGTCGGCGAGGTCGGGGGCGGCACGATTCATGAGCGGTCCTCGCTGGGCTCGGCGGGGGCGGCCGCCGGGGCACCGAGCCCCCGGGCCGCGCGTTCGGCCAGCCCGGGCGTGCGGGCGTGGGCCTGGAAGAAGGTACGGGCGAGCACGGCCACCACGCGGCGATGTTCGGGCGCGCCGCGGTTGCCCATCGGCAGCACGATGGCCTCCATGATCGCGATGAAGGCGCGCGCGAAGTCCTCGGCCGAGCCCTCGATCTGCAGGGCGTCGGCGGCGCGGGCCTCCTCGAGCACGGCCTCGATCGCGGCGCTGGCGCCGGCCTCGAACTCCGCCTGCACCGCGCGTGCGGCGCTCACGTCCGCGCTGGCGGGCCGGAGCCAGTAGCCGGCCACGCCGTCGACCACGCGCTCGTCGTCGACGAGCTGCTGCAGCCCCGCGAACAGCGCGAAGATGCGCTCGACCGGGTCCGGCTCGGCCGCCGCCGCCTCGAACACGCGTTCCTCGAACAGGCCCACGAGCTGGCGCATGCAGGCCGCGTAGAGGTCGGCCTTGTTCTCGTAGTGCCAGTAGAGCGCGGCCTTGGTCACGCCCGCGCCGCGGGCCACCGCCAGCATGGACACGCCGTCGTAGCCGAAGCGGCCGAACAGACGGAATGCGGTGGCGCGCACGCGCTCGCGGGTGCTGCTGCGCTCGGCGGCCGGCTGCGCCATGGCAAGGGGCATGAAAAGCGTTGTCGCGAAGGCTAGCACAGCAAATTGACTTACCGGTCGGTCGGGTTCTAGTCTTTGACATTGAGTAATGTAACAAAGCGCGGTGGCCGGTGGCAGGCCGCGCGGGAGACGCGTTATGGACACGGCGGACTTCACCCTCGCCCAGGCCCGGGCCCACGATCGCAAGCGCTGGCTGTGGCCGATGGGCTTCGGCATCATCCTGATCGTCGCTGCGGTCGCGCTCACCGGCTGGCTGACCGGGCTCACGCCGCTGATGTTCGCGGGGCCGATCACGGTCTACTTACTGGTGCCGCTGCTGGATCTGGCCATTGGCAAGGACAGCACGAACCCGCCGGAGCGGGTGCTCGACATCCTCGAGGACGATCCCTTCTATCGTTACTCGACCTACATCTACGTGCTCGTGCAGATGGCGCTGTTCATCGGCGTCTGTACGATTGTCGGCACCCAGGATCTCACCGGTTGGCAGTGGCTCGGTTTCGTGAGCACGATCGGCATGCTCTCGGGCATCTCCATCAATACCGCCCACGAGCTCGGCCACAAGAACACCGTCGTGGAGAGCTGGCTGGCCAAGATCGCGCTCGCGCCGGTGGCCTACGGCCATTTCTACGTCGAGCACAATTACGGCCATCACCGGCGCGTGGCCACGCCGGAGGATCCGGCGAGCGCGCGCATGGGCGAGTCCTTCTGGGCGTTTCTGCCGCGCACGGTCGTGGGCAGCGTGCGTTCGGCCTGGCACATCGAGGCCCGCCGGCTGGCGCGCCGGGGCCGGCCCGTGTGGTCGCTCCACAACGAGGTGCTGCAGGCCTGGGCGATGACGGCGCTGCTCTGGGGCACGCTCATGCTCGTGTTCGGCCTCGCACTGCTGCCGTTTCTGATCGTGCAGGCGATGCTGGGCGCCTCGCTGCTGGAGGCGGTGAACTATGCCGAGCACTACGGCCTGCTGCGCGCCCGGCGTGCGAACGGCCGCTACGGGCGCTGCCGGCCGGAGCATTCCTGGAACAACGATCACATCGTGACCAACATCTTCCTGTTCCACCTGCAGCGCCATTCCGATCACCACGCGCATCCGACCCGGCGCTACCAGTCCCTGCGCCACTTCGACGAGGCCCCGGAACTGCCCACCGGCTACGCCGGCATGATCGTGCTCGCCTATTTCCCGCCGCTCTGGTACCGGGTCATGGATCCGCGCGTGCTCGCCCACTACCAGGGCGATCTGCGCCGCGCCAATCTGCAGCCCGGCGCCCGTGCCCGCCTGCTGTCCGAATACCCGCCGCCGGCGTGACGCCCGGCGCGTCATATCGCCGCCGGCCGGGGCTTTTGGTAGCCTTGGCGGCCACGACGGGGCGCTGCCGAGGCAGCGCCCGTTTTTTGGCACGGACAACACGAAGGGACACCGATGAAGAAGTGGCAATGCATCGTCTGCGGCTTCGAGTACGACGAGGCCGAGGGCATGCCCGACGAAGGCATCGAGCCGGGCACCAAGTGGGAGGACATTCCCGACGACTGGACCTGCCCCGACTGCGGCGCGCCCAAGGACGACTTCGAGATGATGGAGGTCGACTAGCGCCGGTCGACCACGTCGACGGCCGCCGCGTCGATGGCCGCCCAAGCCGCGGCGAGCGGCCGCAGCGTCCAGCCGTCGCGGGCGATGAAACCGGCGTTGAGCGGCGGCCTCGCGCGGAGGCGCATCGCGCCGGGTCGGGCCATTGCGGGCGTCGCTCGCGGCACCGCTCGCCGGGCCGGGGCGGAAAGGTGCGCACGCTACGGCGCCGCGGGCGCGCAATCGTGCCGGCTCGCGATCGTCGCCCGCGTGCAAGCGCGCTCGACGGCGCCGCCGGCGCTTTCCCACGGGCCTTAGACTGGCGGTGCGCGTCCGGATGTCCGGACAGGCGGCGCGGCGCCCGCACACCCGCTGATGTCGGTCGCAGCGAGGCGGGGCCGGCGTGGCGACCGGCCGGTGTCGACGGGATCAATGGTCGGCCCGCGATCGCCGGCCGCCTCGCCCCGCCGCGCGCTGTCGTATGCTGACGGCAGACCGTTCGACGGCCCGGCGGCGCGACGGGCCGGCCCGCGACAGGGGCGCCCCTGGCGGCGCCGCCGAGCCCTCATTCAATCAGGCGATTTCACCAGGACAGCTGCATGGATCCGATCATCATTCTCGGTACGGGACTGGCCGGTTACGGCACCGCGCGTGAACTACGCAAGCACGACAGCGAGACGCCGCTCGTGCTCATCACCCGCGACGACGGCGCCAGCTACTACAAGCCGGATCTGTCCGAGGCCCACGCCAAGGACGCCGCGCCGGAGGATCTGGTCAAGCGCGACGCCGAGGCCATGGCCGCCGACCTGGACGCCGAGATCATGACCCACCGCCAGGTGGAGGCCATCGATCCGGCCGCGCACACGGTCAGCCTCAACGGCGAGAGGCGGACCTATCGCAAGCTGGTGCTGGCCAACGGCGCCGAGCCGATCGTGCTCAACCTCGGCGGCGACGCCGTGCAGTCCATCCACAAGGTCAACACGCTGGCCGACTATCGTGTCTTCCGCGGCAACCTCGTCGAAGGCGGCCACGTGGCGATCATCGGCGCCGGCCTGATCGGCTGCGAGTTCGCCAACGACCTGATCGGCGCCGGCTACGACGTCTCGGTGATCGACCCGGCCGGCTGGCCCTTGTCGCAGCTGCTGCCCAAGGACTGCGGTCGTGCGGTCAAGCAGGCGCTGGGGCGCGCCGGGGTGAGCTGGTATCTGGGCCGGGCCGCGGTCGGCGTGCACGATGCCAGCGGCCAGCGCCAGGTCGTGCTCGACGACGACGACAGCGTGCACGCCGACGTGGTGCTTTCGGCCGTCGGCCTGCGCGCCGACACCGAGCTCGCCGAGGCCGCCGGCCTGGCGGTCGACCGCGGCGTCCTGGTCGACCGCACGCTGGTCACCAGCGATCCGGACATCTACGCGCTCGGCGACTGCGCCGAGGTCGACGGCCACTGGCGGCCCTACGTCGGGCCCCTCATGCAGTGCGCCCGCACGCTGGGCAAGACCCTGGCCGCGGCCGAGGGCGACACCGCCGGCCAGGTTAAGTATCCGACCCTGCCGATCATCGTGAAGACCCATGTCTGCCCGGTGATCGTCTACCCGCCGGTCGACCGGCACGGCGAATGGGCCGTCGAGGGCAGCGGCACCGATCTCGAGGCGCGTTTCGTCGACGAGGAGGGCGCGCTGCAGGGCTTCGCCCTGACCGGCGAGGCGACGAACAAGCGCCGCGACTATCTCAAGGAAGCGCCGCCGTTGATGGACTGACGCCCGACGCGGCCGGTGTTGCCCCCTCGCTGCCGATCACGATCGCCGTCGGCGTGTCTGCTTTCGGCCGGAACGGAAGGTTGCGTTGGCGCGCCAGGGAGGGGCCGGCGTCGTGCTTGCAGACGCCCGGGGTACGGACGCGAGCCAGGATCCGCCAGCCTCGTCGAGGCGCGTCGCACGTCCGTAAGCGGAGTCGCCGGCTCGGGCGGTGTCGCCGATGCGCGCCGTGGCCCGCGGGTCACGCGCTGCGGCCGGGGCCGCGCCGCCGGCCGATCGATGCAGCGTTTGTTTCCAGTCGGTTTTTCCAGCTGGGCTCGGGGCGGTGACGATCGTCGGGTGAACGGCGCGCGGCGTCTGCGCCGACGCTCCATGCGAGCGGAAGGGGCGCTGCGATGGGCCCGGGCACAGGGCCGCTGCGACGACCGGGCGCGATGCCGGCGCCTTGCCCGGACGGCCGCCGCGTCTCGCGTTTTCGATAGGCGGGCCGCCGCGCCGCGGTGACACGCAAGTATTCAGGATTCAGGCACGGGCCGTGTCAGGCGCGCCGCGCCAGCGGCCCGTCTTCGGCGGCGGCGATCGCGGCGAGCCGTGGCCCGGCCAGCCGGGCGCCGCGAATATTGCCCGCCATCGGCCCGAGCTGAAGGCTGGCCGGCCGGCCGACGACGTGCAGCCCGGGCGCGGCCTCGAGCGTGTCGTCGAGATGCAGATGGCCGGTGGCGTCGCTCGACAGCCCCAGACGCGCGATCGTCGCCCCCGGGAGACTGTTGGCACGCGGCCGCGGCTCGAAGCCGGTGGCCAGGATCACGCGGTCGGCGTCGATGCGGCGGCCGTCGGCCAGACGCAGGCCGGCGTCGTCCTGCGCGGTGACTTCGCCGCGGCGCCAGGCGATCTCGCCGGCGGCGAGGGCCGCGGTGATGCGGGCCATGACGTCCGGGGGCAGGGTGCCCGGCAGCCGGGCCGCGGCGAGCGCGGCGCTGCGGTCGGCGATCGGCAGTCGTGCGAACGGGGCCAGGCACTTGGCGCCGGCATAGCAGGGGTCGCTGTCGAAATCCGCGGCCCGCGGCGCGCTGCGCGTCACCCAGCAGACGTCGCGGCCGGTCGCGGCCAGCGACAGGGCGAGCTGGGCGCCGGTGATGCCGCCGCCGACCACGGCCACGCGCGCCCCGGCCGGGCCGGTATCGGCCCGGAAGCCGGCATCGAAGACGTGCTCGGCCGCGCCGCCCCAGGCCGGTCGGTCGGGCGCATTCGGGCCCAGGGCCAGGACCACGCGTCGGGCGCGCAGCGGCGGCTCGTCGGCGGCGGCGATGCGCCAGTGGCCGGCCGCGGGTTCGATCGCCTGCGCACGTGTGGCGATATGGTCCAGGCCGGCGGTGGCCTGTTCGGCGTGGGCTTCGAACAGCGCGCGCGACGGGCGCCGGTAGTAGCCCAGATGATGGCTGTCGTCGAAGCCGTGGTCCGCGGCGAAGCGGCGCAGCGCGTCCGCGCGCCGGCCCAGATGGTGCGCCCCGGAGGACCGCAGAAAGCGCATGCCGCAGGCATCGGCCCGCCGGCGCCAGGCCGCGAGTGCGGGCCGATCGTCGAGCACCGCGATCGCGGCCGCGGGGGCCGCGCGGCGCAGGCAGGCGCCGACATGGCGCCCCTGCGGGCCGCCGCCGACAATCAGCCAGTCGAGCATCGACGAATCCGCTGCCGCCTCAACCGAGCGCCCGCAGCTGGCCGGCGGTGAGCAGCCAGCGCAGCGTGCCTGTGCCGCCCTCCGGCGAGCCCGGGAACTCCAGCAGGGCGGCGCCGGCCTTCTTGAAGGCCATGAGCCGGTCGCGGCGACGGGTCAGGCTCCAGGACACCCAGGTCGCCAGATCCGGCTCGTGGCCGACGAGCACCAGGCGGCGGTCGCCGAAATGGCTGTGCAGGAAGGTGTCGAGCGCGGCCATGTCCACGGGCGGGGCGAGGGCATCGGTCTCGTCCACGGGCGGATCGCCCAGCCCGCCGGCCAGCAGTTCCGCGGTTTCGCGGGCGCGCAGCAGCGGGCTGGTGATGAGCGCGTCGATCGGCGTACTGCCGAGGACCGCGTACAGCCCCGCCGCGGCCGCCCGCGTGCGCCGCTGGCCCTTGGCGGTGAGCGGTCGCTCGGCGTCGGACAGCCCCATGGCGTGTGCTTCGTCGCCGTCCAGCGCGATGCCGTGGCGAATGACGATGATTTCCATGCCGTGATTGTCGCCCGGATGGTCGCCGCGCCGCCAGCCTGGAATCGCGGGATGACACTATTGCGACCGCGCCGACGCTCAAAAATAACAATGACGCCCGCCGTCACGCCGGCGGTGCTGGGCAAGTATCTGAAAACGCGGGGCGAACGCGAGCCGGCCGGGGCGTGATCGCGGCCGGCGGCCGCTCGCTTCGCCCGCGTGTCCGCAGCCCACGCGAAACGAGATCGCACCGCCGGCGGCGAAACGTTCACCAACGGCGGGAGGCCTTGTCGGGCCTGCGCTGGCGCGCGTTCGCACCCAGGTTATCCACAGCCTTGTGCCCGCCTTGTCCACCGGCCCGGCACAACATATAGTGACTGAAGGGGCCAAAACCGCGACTTGACCACAGTATCTAGTGGGGTAGAGTTTCATGCAACGGTCGCCGTGCGCCAGACGCCGCGGCCCGGGCACAGCCAGTTTTCCAGCGGCGCGCGATCAGGCGCGCGCCGCCACCAGCGCGGAGTCATCATGGAGCAGACAGAGGTTTCCGAGCGCCCGACGGCGCACACGCAGCAGCCGGCGGCGTCGGACGGGGCGAGCATCGAGGCGACTGCGCCGGGCGGCCACAAGGTCATCCGGCGCAACGGCAAGGTCACGCCGTTCGACGCCTCCAAGATCGAGCTCGCCGTCACCAAGGCGTTCATCGACGTCGAGGGCCGGCAGGGCGCGGCCTCCAGCCGCATCCGCCAGACCGTCAAGGACATCACCGAGCAGGTCGTCTCGGGTGTGACCCGCAGCCTGCCCGGCGGCGGCGCGGTCCACATCGAGGACATCCAGGACTACGTCGAGCTGGCGCTGATGCGCTTCGGAGAGCACAAGGTCGCCCGCTCCTACGTGCTCTATCGCGAGGAGCGCGCCCGCGAGCGCGCGGCCAAGCAGGCCGAGACCGGCGCCGGCGAGGCCGTGTCCAACGAGATCAACGTCTCCTTCAACGACGGCACCGTCACGCCGCTGGACCGCGACCGGCTGACGCGCGTCATCGACGAGGCCTGTGCGGACGTGGCCGGCGTCTCCGACGAGAAGGTGCTGGCCGACACACTCAAGAACGCCTACGACGGCATCACCGAGGACGAGCTGTCGACCGCGCTCATCCTGTCCGCGCGCCAGCGCCTCGAGGCCGAGCCCAACTACGGCACGGTGGCCGCGCGCCTGCTCATGGACAAGCTGCGCCACGAGGCGCTGACCTTCCTCGCCGACGACGCGGTGGAGTACGCCACCCACGCCGAGATGCGCGAGCGCTATCCCGAGTACTTCAAGGACTTCATCGCCCGCGGCGTGAAGCACGAACTGCTCGACCCGCGCCTGGGCGAGTACGATCTGGACCGGCTCGGCCGCGCGCTGATCGCCGACCGCGATCTGGGCTTCACCTATCTCGGCCTGCAGACGCTCTACGACCGCTATTTCATCCACTACGAATCGCGCCGCTTCGAGCTGCCGCAGGCGTTTTTCATGCGCGTGGCCATGGGCCTGGCGATCAACGAGATCGAGCGCGAGGAAAAGGCGATCGAGTTCTACAAGCTGCTGTCGAGCTTCGACTTCATGTCCTCGACGCCGACGCTGTTCAACTCCGGCACGCTGCGCCCGCAGCTCTCGTCCTGCTATCTGACCAGCGTCGCCGACGACCTGCACGGCATCTACGAGGCGGTGCAGGACAACGCCCTGCTATCCAAGTTCGCCGGCGGCCTGGGCAACGACTGGACCAACGTCCGCGCCATGGGCGCCCACATCAAGGGCACCAACGGCAAGTCGCAGGGCGTGGTGCCGTTCCTCAAGGTCGTCAACGACACCGCCGTGGCGGTCAACCAGGGCGGCAAGCGCAAGGGCGCGGTGTGCGCGTATCTCGAGACCTGGCACAAGGACATCGAGGAGTTCCTCGACCTGCGCAAGAACACCGGTGACGACCGGCGCCGGACGCACGACATGAACACCGCGAACTGGATCCCGGATCTGTTCGTCAAGCGCGTGCTCAATGACGAGGAATGGACGCTGTTCTCGCCCAACGACGTGCCCGACCTGCACGATCTGACCGGCGCGGCCTTCGAGGCGGCCTATGCGGGCTACGAGGCCAAGGCCGCCCGCGGCGAGATCACCAACTTCAAGAAGATCTCCGCGGTCAATCTGTGGCGCAAGATGCTGAGCCTGCTGTTCGAAACGGGCCATCCGTGGTTCACCTTCAAGGACCCGTGTAACCTGCGCAGCCCCCAGCAGCACCGCGGCGTGGTGCACAGCTCCAACCTGTGCACGGAGATCACGCTCAACACCTCGCCGGGCAAGGAGATCGCGGTCTGCAACCTGGGCTCGGTTAACCTGCCGCAGCACATCGACAACGGCGTGCTGGACGTCGACAAGCTCGAGCGCACCATCAACACCGCGATGCGCATGCTCGACAACGTCATCGAGTACAACTACTACAGCGTCAAGACCGCGCGCGACTCCAACCTGCGGCATCGCCCGGTGGGCATGGGCCTGATGGGCTTCCAGGACGCGCTGTACAAGCTCAAGCTGCCCTACGAGTCGGAACAGGCCGTCGAGTTCGCCGATCGCTCCATGGAGCAGATCAGCTACTTCGCGATCAAGGCCTCGACCAACCTGGCCGAGGAGCGCGGCGCCTACAGCTCCTTCAAGGGCAGCCTCTGGGACCAGGGCATCCTGCCGATCGACTCCATCCGCCTGCTGCGCGAGAACCGGGGTGAAGCCCCGAGCGGAGAACCATATCTGGAGCAGGACGACAGCGCGACGCTGGACTGGGAGGCCCTGCGCAGCCGCATCGGACAGGTCGGCATGCGCAACTCCAACACCATGGCCATCGCCCCGACCGCGACGATCGCCAACATCACCGGCGTGTCGCAGTCCATCGAGCCGACGTACCAGAACCTGTACGTCAAATCGAACCTGTCGGGCGAGTTCACTGTGGCCAACCCGTACCTGGTCGAGGACCTCAAGGCCCTCGAGCTGTGGGACGAGGTCATGGCCAACGACCTGAAGTACTACGACGGTTCCGTACAGGCCATCGACCGCATCCCGGACGAGCTCAAGGTGCTCTACAAATGCGCCTTCGAGATCGACCCGCGCTGGCTGGTCGAGTCCGGCTCGCGCCGGCAGAAGTGGATCGACCAGGCCCAGAGCCTGAACCTCTACATGGCCGAACCATCGGGCCGCAAGCTCGACGAGCTCTACAAGCTGGCCTGGAAAAAGGGCCTGAAGACCACCTACTACCTGCGCACCATGGGCGCGACCCACGTGGAGAAATCCACGGTCACCGACCATCGCCTGAACGCCGTCAACCACGGCGGCCACGGCAGCGGCGGGGCGCCCGCCGCGGGCGGCGGCTCGGCCTCGGGTGCCGGCGGCGGCGAGTGGCCCACGGCCTCGGCGACCGGTCAGGGCGGGAGCAACGGCTCGGCCAGCAACGGCGTGCAGCACGCGCCGGCCGGGGCCACCGCCGCCCCGGCAGCCCAGCCGACCGCGCCCATGGCCTGCGCCATCGACGACCCGGACTGCGAGGCCTGCCAGTAGGCGGGCGCGGGCAGCGGACCGGCCGATCGCCATGACACGCGGACACCACATGACGACGGCCGGGCCGCGCCGCCCATCGACGAGGGGCATCGGCTGCGCCGACACGCGGCCGATGGCCCCGGCTCCGGACAGATCACGGCGCGCCCGGGCGCGCCTCACGCACAGCGAACCGCCAGTTACACGCAAGGGATAACGCCATGCTCGACTTCGAAGACACCCCGCGCCAGGGCACGCCGGCCCCGCGCCCCGGCACGTCCACCCACCCCAATCCGGCCGGGGAATCGCCCGACCCGTTCGCGCTCGACAAGACCGCCGAGGCGGCGCCGGAAGACGAGACCGGCGAGTCCGTCACCGGGCTGGAACAGGTCGAGCTCGGCGGCGACCGCGTCTCCGTCGACGAAAAGCAGATCATCAACTGCCGCGCCGACGTCAACCAGCTCGTGCCCTTCAAGTACACCTGGGCCTGGGAGAAGTACCTCAACGCCTGCGCCAACCACTGGATGCCGCAGGAAGTGAACATGGCCGCGGACATCGCCACCTGGCAGGACCCGAATGGCCTGACCGACGACGAGCGCATGATCCTCAAGCGCGGCTTCGGCTTCTTCTCGTCCTCCGAATCGCTGGTGGCCAACAACCTGGTGCTGGGCATCTACAAGCACCTCACCAACCCCGAATGCCGCCAGTACCTGCTGCGCCAGGCGTTCGAGGAAGCCGTGCACGGCCACTGCTTCCAGTACATCGTGGAGAGCCTCAACCTCGACGAGGGCGAGATCTTCAACATGTACCGCGAGCTGCCCAGCGTGCACAACAAGGCCGCCTGGGCCATGCAGTTCACCCAGAGCCTGAACGACCCGGACTTCACCACCGGCACACCCGAGAACGACCAGAAGTTCCTGCGCGACCTCATCGCCTTCTACGTCATCTTCGAAGGCATCTGGTTCTACGCCGGCTTCGTCCAGTTCCTGTCGTTCGGCCGTCGCAACAAGATGACCGGCACCGCCGAGCAGATCCAGTACATCATGCGCGACGAGTCCATGCACCTGAACTTCGGCATCGACGTCATCAACCAGATCAAGATCGAGAACCCGCACCTCTGGACCGAGAGCTTCCAGGAGGAAATGCGGGCCAAGATCGACGAGGCCATGCACCTCGAGATCGAATCCGCCCACGACACCATGCCCCGCGGCGTGCTCGGCCTGAACGCCTCCATGTTCGACGAGTACATGAAGTTCATCGCCAACCGTCGCTGCTCGCAGATCGGCCTCGCCGAGCTGTATCCCGGTGCGGAGAACCCGTTCCCGTGGATGAGCGAAATGATGGACCTCAATAAGGAGAAGAACTTCTTTGAGACTCGGGTTATTGAGTATCAAAGTGGTGGGGCTTTGAGCTGGGATTAACCCATCAAATTAGGAGCGGGCTTCTAGCCCGCTTTTTTTATGGCAAGAAAACAAGAGCAATTCGCAATTCGTAAAAACCTCAAAGCTGGGGAGTTAGATGCTGAAGCTGATGAACAGCTCATGCAGGCTTGCTTTTACGATAAGGGGGATATCGATCTTCTAGCCGACGTCGAAGATCCCAAGGCCGTTATAGCTGGACGAACCGGGAGCGGCAAAACCGCTCTGCTGCTCCGACTCCAGCGTCAAGCCGAACATGCATCGATGCTCGATCCACACGATGTTTCGGTAAGGTTTCTGGAGAATTCAAATATAATCCAGTTTTTGAACGAACTCGGAATCAAGCTTGATTTATTTTACCGCGTGCTTTGGCGACATGTTCTGACTGTTGAGCTTGTCAAATTAAGGTATGAACTAAAGAGTGAAAGCGATAGTCGTGGGTTCTGGAATTCTATAAAAGCCTGGGCGGGCAAAGATCAGGCAAAGAAAAAAGCTTTGGATTATTTTTCTGAGTGGGGTGATCGCTTCTGGATAAATACAGATGAGCATCTAAAAGAGTTGACTAAAAAGTTCTCAAAGGATGTTCAAGCCAATTTAAAGGCGAATGGCGAAGCGTTAGATCTCTCCGCAAACGGCGCGCGCCGTTTATCAGAAGAAACTAGGACTGAGCTGAAACAGAGAGCTTCAGAAGCTGTAAATAAAATTCAAATTCAGAAGCTTGATCAAGTTGTGCAGTTACTTGGCGACTATGCCTTCCGCGATCGGCAAAAACGTTACTACATTCTAATCGACAAACTGGATGAAGATTGGGCCGATACGCAGACGCGTCTTCAATTTATACGAGCGCTCATTGAAGAAATAAAATATTTCCGCAATATTGGTCAGATAAAGATCATAATTGCTTTGCGTGTTGATCTTTTGCAGATTATTTTCGATAAGACCAGGGGATCGGGCTTTCAGCAAGAAAAGTATGAGTCTTTGATTTGCTCGTTGCGTTGGGGCGAAGGCGAAATTAAGGCATTGATAGAAAAGCGTCTGAATAAAATTTTCGAAGATCAATACACTGGTCGTTCCCTAAGTTTTTCAGATATTTTCCCTAGCCCTAAGAAAGGTGGCGGGCAGAAGCCCGAAGATTATATTATCGAGCGCACCTTGTTCAGGCCGAGAGACGCTCTTCAATACGTCAATGAGTGTTTTGAGTTAGCCGCTGATAGAGGGGGGATTTCTTGGCGCGTTATCCGTGGCGCAGAAGCCGTATATTCCCGCAAGCGCATGAACTCTCTCAAAGAAGAGTGGGAAGAAATATATCCAAATCTTATCGATACGCTCGAAGTGTTGCGCGGTCTAAAGTCGAGTTTTACCCGTTCCGATTTGAATGAGGATCGTATTGAGTCGGTTGCAGAAGTGGTATGTGGATCAGGAAGCTCGGATCCCTGTGTTGCGTGCATGGATAGATTCTATTCGCCTGATTCTAAAATAAAACAATTTGACCTAGTCTACGAGTTAATCGCTTGTTTCTACAGAATAGGCGCGATCGGAATTAAGGTTAGCTCTTTAGATACGTTCTCTTGGTCCCATATAGACCAGCCATACATCGGAAAGTCTGAAGTTAAAAGATCGAACCAGCTAAAAATACATAAAATGCTTCATAGAGAGCTGGAAATAAAAGATTCCTGATTCTTGTCGCATGCGTCATTGCGTAATAGGGGACAGACTGAGCTGGTCCGGTTGTCACGGTTGGGTAAATTAAGCGTCGGATTCGGACGCTTCCTCAAGGTGGATTCACGTTCCAATCGCAACGCGGCCATTCTGCGTGAGCACTTCGTGGGGCGTTCGATAGCTGAGCCGTTTTCTAGGTCGATGATTGAGTAATTCGACGGCTTTGTCGAGTTCAGATTGATGAACCGGGTCGAGCGAGCGACGTTTCGGAAAGAATTGTCGTAAAAGACCATTTGCGTTCTCGTTACAACCGCGCTGCCAAGGCGAATGAGGCCGTGCGAAGAAGACCCGGAAACCGGAACCAGCAATGGGGTCAGATCTTGCACTGCCAGAGCAATGGGGTCAGATCTTGCACTGCCACATCACCAAAATCGAAGTAAGTTAAGTAGGGTGGTAGATCGTTCCGGTCGGTGACGTGGCTCGTGAACCGAGAAGCGATAGACGGAGTCGCCGGCTTTGCGTTCGTCCTGGTTGCCCACGTAATCCGCGAGCGTCAAGATGATGAGATTATTCGCGTCATCTCAGTGCTACACGCCATGAGCGAAAATAATACCAACAAGCCTGATTCCGCGGACCGAGAGCTAGGTCGGTTGGCCGCCATGTCGGGCGACGATATCGATACGTCGGATATTCCTGAGGTGAGGAATTGGAGCCGTGCCGAGCGCGGCAAATTCTATCGGCCCGGAACGTCGGACAATGTGCCGCTATATCTCGACCTGGAGGTTACGGTGTTTCTCAGGGCGCGCGCGGCGGCGCTAGGCATTCCGTTGCGTGACTTGGCTAACGAGATGCTTAGGAAGGATATTGAGTTGGTGCGGTCTGTTGAGCCTAAGTAAGCTGGTGCTTCGGCACCGTGCAAGGCCTGATTCCGGCTTTCAAGTTCAAGAAAACAGCGAGGCGAACCATGAGGGAGCAATGGGTTCAGGTCTTGCGTTGCCACATCGGTAGAATCGACCAGAGCAATGGGGTCAGGTCTTGTGTTTTGCATTCTCTTGCGTTGCGCGCTAGCGTTGAGAGGTGGCCGTAGCGCGAGTGACAAATGACTCAATATCTTTACCTCGTCGGATTTGCGCCGTTGCTTCCGATGTTGCCGCTGGTTGTGGCGTTATGGCTCCGAGAGCGCTGGAACTATCGGGAGATTAAACGGCTTCAGCGGCGTCATCCACTTACCCAAGGTCTTTTACGCCCGCCTGGTTATACGCTTGGGCAAGAGGTGGCGCGGCTTCAGATCGATGGCGCTTACCTTCTCTTCGAAGTGGTTATCTTTGGCGTCGGCATTTTAGTTATTGGTCTTGTGGCGCTCGCCACTCTCGGTTTGTCGTTCGGCGTTTCGTTGGTCGTTAGCCTGATTGCGCTAGGCGCTTATTCCCTATACCAGACAGTTCGTTGGCTTCGCCTGCTAGGCGAGTTGCGACGTAAGCGACTTGGCTGGGAGGGGGAGCTCGCGACCGGCGAAGAACTCAACCACCTTATGCGCCGCGGCTACGCCGTTTTCCACGATCTGGAAGGCGAGAAGTTTAATATTGACCATGTTGCTGTTGGTCCAGGTGGAGTCTATGCGATAGAAACGAAGGCGCGGATGAAGCAGCGTCGTGAGGGCGTTGAAGATATGTGGCGGGCGACGTACAACGGCGAGCAAATTGATTTTGCGGGATATTCAACGGATGCGCCTATTGAGCAGGCGCGGCGAAACGCCGCTTGGTTGTCTAAATGGCTTGCGTCTGCGGTCGGCGAGCGAGTTACCACAAAGGCAGTCGTAGCGTTACCCGGCTGGTACGTTACGCGCACCGGCAAGTCTGACGTCAATGTGGTCAGTGCTCGCGAGGTCGAGGGCATGGTTCCCAAAACTCCAAGCGCACCTCTAACCGAAAAGTTGATTCAGCAAATCGCGCATCAATTGGATGCGCGGTGTAGGGACGTTGCCAAAAATCGGACCCCGCTTCGCTAGGTGTGAAGACGCGCTCGGGGTCAGGTCTTGCATTGTGCATTTATCAAAATGGCGTATAGTCAAGTCTTGTCGCTAGCGCCGCAGCCAACGGTCTGCAGATCAAGAGAGCTGGTTTGTTCATACGCGTCGTCGAGCGCAAAAGAGCGAGGCCAAATGAGGCCGCACATCCATCTCTGCCGGAAGACATTCGCGTAGCGATTTGGCAATACACACGGTTATCGCGACGTGTGAGCTTGGCTGCAACGCGTTGCGCCATATCCCTAGTGCGGAGAGGACTCGGTACCGATGCCCGATATCTTTGTTTGTGGTGACGTCGTCCATACCGAATACAGGGGCGGTGCGTTGTGCGGTGCGTCGTTGGTGCGCGAGATCCAGGCGGCCGATCTATCCGTCTGCAATTTCGAGGCGCCTATCCAGGGTCATGGTCGGCCGATCATCAAGGCGGGACCGCATCTGAGCCAGCCCAGGGAAGTGATCTCGCAGCTTCGCGAGGAAGGTTTCGATCTGCTGCTGCTCGCCAATAATCACATCATGGATTACGGCGAGGCGGCGCTTGGCGCGACCCTGGAAGCGGTCGGTGAGCAGGGTTTGGGCGCTATCGGTGCGGGCGAGGACGCCGACGCCGCGTATCGTCCCGTCGTGCAGGAGATCGACGGCGTCCGGATCGGTATGGTGAACGCGTGCGAGGCGCAGTTCGGTGTGCTCGACCTGAATGCGCCCAAAGGCGCAGCCGGCTATGGGTGGATCAATCATCCCCGGCTTGATCGCACGGTGCTGGAGTTGAAGCGCGATTGCGATTTCGTGTTGGTTTTCAGCCATGCCGGGCTGGAGAAATGGCCCATTCCGCAGAAGGAATGGCGGGAACGGTATCGCCATCTCTGCGCGCTGGGTGCGGACGCGGTCCTGGGTTGTCACCCACACGTGCCCCAGGGGTGGGAATGGTGGGGCGACTCGCTGATCGTTTACAGCCTGGGCAATTTCCAGTTCAACAGGAAACGACCGGCGACGGGCCAGAGTCACCACAGCTATGCCGTGAAGCTGCGCTTGCAGCGCGATCGACCGATGACGTTCGAGCCCGTGTTTCACCACACCGAAAACGGCGTCGTGGAGCTCTCGTCAGCTTCGGAGCGTATCGATCTCGATGCGTTGAACCGCAAGCTCGAGCCCGGGGAATACGAAGCGCGTCACGAAGCGATGAGTTTGAAAACCTATCACGGCCGTATGGCTCAGCGTCTGGCGCGCTGCTCGTCGAAGTTTCCTACCGACGGCACTGTGACAGGTACCTTGCGGGAGCTTGCCGCGACAGCACTGGGCCGCCGCAGGGGCAGAGTCGATCGTAATATTCTGATGTTGCACACACTCCGTAATGAAGCGTTCTACTATGCGGTGCGACATGCGCTGGAGATCATTCGCCGTGACGGCAATCAGCGGCTGTAGCGCCGTGGCGCGCTTGCATGCATTGCCGCGTAGCGCCGACTGGGCCATTAGGCGGCGCCCGGAATCGGGCAGAGGCCTTTAACCCGATATGGCTAGACCCTTACGCCTCGAATTCGCCGGTGCGCTCTACCACGTCACCGCCCGCGGCGATCGACGCGAGCCGATCTACGAGGACGACGAGGACCGCCAGGCGTTTCTCGATGTGCTCGCCGACGTGGCCGGCCGCTTCAACTGGTTGGTGCACGCCTATTGCGAGATGACCAACCACTACCACCTGCTCATCGAGACGCCGGACGGCAATCTGTCGAAGGGCATGCGGCAGTTGAACGGTGTGTATACCCAGTACAGCAACCGCCGGCACGGCCGGGTCGGGCATCTGCTCCAGGGGCGCTACAAGGCGATCCTCGTGCAGAAGGAGGCGTATTTGCTGGAGGTGGCGCGCTATATCGTGCTCAACCCGGTACGCGCGGACATGACGCGTAGCGCCGGCGACTGGCCCTGGAGCAGCTACCGCGCGACGGCGGGGCGCGCGGGCGTGCCGCGTTTTCTGACGACCGAGTGGATTCTGTCGGCCTTCGGCGAGCGGCTGAAGGAATCGCAGCTCGCGTATCGACGCTTCGTGAGCGAAGGCCGCGGCCAGCCGGCGCCGTGGGCCGCGTTGGTCAATCAGGTGCTGCTGGGCGACGACGCGTTCGTGGATCGCATGCGGTCGAAGCTCGAGCAGTCCAATCGTTCGCTTGCCGAAGTGCCGCGCGCACAACGCGCCGGTCGCGCCCGGTCGCTGGCCGAGTACGCCGCCCGGAGCAATACGCGCAACGAAGCCATCGCGGCGGCCTATGCGTCCGGCGGTTACAGCATGGCCGAGATCGGCACGCATTTCGGTGTGCACTACTCGACCGTCAGCCGAGTCGTGCGGGCCGCCGAACGCGTTTCGTAGACGCCCGTCGCAACGCCCAATTCCCGTGCAACGGCGTCAAAAGCGTACAAAGTCGAAAGTGTTCTGAAGATTAGTGAGGGTCGGGATCGTAATCTTGAACTCGAACGACTCGGGCTTCGAACGGCGGTGTATCGAGTAGGCGCAGATCGCCTGTGACAAGCGTGGCAGCGGGCTCTGCGTACAACATATCCCAGAGGTGATTGTCGCCCTTATCGGGCGCACTGGAGCCGCTGGCCGCCGGTTCGCGCCACATCGCATGGTGGACGATGCGGGCCAGTAGCTCGTCGATCTGAGCTTCGCCGAGACCGTGGAGTTTGCGTATCTTCGGCCGCAACAGCGCGGCGCGATATTCGTCGAGTAGCGCGGCAGACAATAAAGGTCGCACCTGACCACTCACTACGGCATCCAGCAATCGGGCAGTCGGCGCTGCCGGGTTGTGGGTGATAAGGCCCGCCACGATGACGTTCGTGTCGACGATGATCATTTCCTACGGCGGGCGTCGTCGGTTTCTTCTATAGCCAGTGCCAGTGCCCGGTCTTCGTCCAAACCGGCGCGTTGACGCGCCTGGGCGAGTAAGTCCTCTGCTCGCGCACGGGTTTTAATGCCGTACGCGTCGAGGCTTTCATCGATCAACTGAGTGATGGTCTTGCCGCTGCTCGCGGCAGCTTCCTTTAGTGCGGTCCGACGCTCGTCCGAGAGTGTGATGGTGAGTCGGGGCATGATTCGCAGCGTTGGTGATTTAACACACATACATCATAGCACCACCTAGGCATCGGCAATTTGAAGTACCTGGCGGCCATCGCCGTCTTTCTCCCATCTCGAAGATCCGGGCAGAGAAGCGCCGCGCACGATATGCCGGTTGCGTAAGCCATTGGCCACCTTCGGCGTGCGTTACTCGACCGTCAGCCGAGTTGTTCGCACATGAAAACCGGCAGCGATCGATCGTGGGGCTGGGCAGAGGCGATCACGATGACTGTCTGGAATCATGATCAAGGGCGATTAGCGCTTGGCCATGCTCTTGCGGGCTAAAGCTGGATGATCCGGGTGTTGGGCCGGTCGTCTTAGATCGCCCGCGATGCGTGATACAGGCGCGCGATCGTGACGAGATTGGTCACGAGAATGAGTAATTCGGCTAGGGTGCCACCGAGCGAGCCCACCAGTAGATTGCTCACCACCCAGCAGAAAGCGGCGACGGCGAGCAGCCAGCGCATGGGAATGCCGGCGAGCATGAACATGCCATAGGTGCCGATCAGCCCGGCGGCGAGCGCCCAGGCATCGCGCGGCGCGCTCCAGGTCAGCGCCGCTGCGACGAGCGTGGCCGCACACATGGCGAGCATCACTGCGGCGTGGCCCTTGTAGCGGCGAACCAGGTGAATACGCAGCACGATCAGCGCGGCAATCGCCGCAGCCGTCCAGCTGCGAAACATGACAAACTGCAGCGCGAACGCCACATTGGCGAACAGCAGGAGGAAGAAGAGCCGGTCGTCGCGCTTGCTGGCGAACCCGGCCACGCACAAGGCCAGCGCGATCAGGCCGAAGAGCTGTCCGGCCAGCCCGCGCGCCGAAATGTCGTCGAGCACTACCTTGTCCAAACGCCGGGAAACGGATGGCTACGCTGCGGCAAGGTCGTTCGTCGATCAAGCGTTTTCGAAGACGATGATAGGCGGGAATGCTGTTGCGACGCCGCGCTATTGGCGGAATATCTCGGCGCGATGGTGGGCGAGAAACGCCGGGTCCGGTTGGAAGCGGTCGGGCAACGAGATTTCGCGGCCTTCGTAGTCGGCAACCGTTTGACGCCAGAAGTCGCCGGCCGTGTCGTCGACGGCGGACGATACGGCGATGGTCCAGTCCGCGCGGACCGTGATCAGGCCGATATCGAAGGCCCGATCATGCAGCGCGGAGAGACACAGGCCGTTGGCGGGGTTCAGCCGCTGGCTCGGGTCTTCGCGCCACGGCACGATGTGGCTGGCCACCAGGAGGCAGGGGGCCGCCAGGCCGGTAACGCAGCAGCGAGCGTGATACGCATTCAACACCGCGTCTCGAAACAGACGCTGGCCGATGCGCTGGGCGCGCGTCACCTGATGCTCGTGCCCGGTGTAGTCGGCGTCTTCGCTGTCGTTCGCGTCGTAACCCAGTGCCTCGGTTGCTCGTTTCGACGCCAGCGCGAATGCGGGCCAATCGGATTGCATCTCTTGCCATATGGAACGATCCGCTGCGGACGCGCCTTGCAATCCGGATCGTCCGGACTCGGTGATGACCGGATCGAGACTGGCGAGATTGCACAGCTTCATGGCGACGGCGGACGGCGTGCGGCCGATCGTCTCGGCGAACCGGATCACATCCGGGTTGCGGTGATCAAATCGGCCGAAGGGCAGGCGACAGTAGAGCCGGCCCGCGGCAAGCAGTTCGGTTCGGGTCCAGGCGCGGCGCGTGGGCATCGGGCGGAAAGCGTTGGCATGGCGACGTAAGCCCAGGGTGCCACGGTCTGGTCGCGTTCAGCGGGGCAGCGGTCGCCGTCTCGCAGGCGCCGTGGTTGGGTGTGCGTTACCAACCGCGGTGCCGCTTATCTGTCGAGCGGCGGTTGGGTCGCCCCACGTAAGCGATACGCGCCGGTTCTCACGTTGTTCGGTGTCAGAGGTGCGAGGGCTTGAATCGGCCAGTGCGCCAAATCGTTTAAAATCCCGGCCTCAACAAATAACCGCCCCTGGCGGGTCGCCCGTTCGAGAAGAGGAATGTGTTGTATGTCCGCTACGATCCACACCGTTGCCGCCGAGAAAGCCAGCGGCGAGCTTGCCCGCGATCAGCAACTGGCCTGGAAGCTGGCCGAGCTGGCGACCCGCGCGAAGGAGGCGCCGCAGGATGACGACGCGGTGGCGATGGCCAAGAACCGGATCATCGACAACGCCGCGATTGCCCTGGGTGCCGCGAACGAATCGGCGGTGAAAGTGGCGCGCTCCGATGCGATGGGCTCGAAGGGCACGGGCAAGGCGACCATCTGGGGGCTCGAGGACACGTTCGCGCCCGTTCAGGCCGCGTTCGCCAACGCGGTGGCCGTGCGTTTTCTGGACAACGACGACTGCTATCTGGCCGCCGAGTATTCGCACCCGGACGACAACATCTCGCCGATCATCGCCGTCGGCCAGCATCTAGGCGTGAGCGGCGCGGACATCCTGCGCGGTATTGTCGTCGCGTACGAGGTGCACGTGGCACTCGTGGGCACGGGCGACGGCACCGGCATCTGCCTGCACAAGCACAAGGTCGACCACATGACCCATATCGCCGCGGGCACGGCGGCGGGCATTTCCTCCATGCTGGGGCTGAGCACCGAGCAGACGTATCACGCGATCAACTTCGCGGTGCACAACGCGATCTCCTCGCGCCAGTCGCGCAAGGGCGATATCGGCGCGCAGAAGGAATTCGTGCCGGGCTTTTCGGCGGAGATTTCCATCAAGGCCGTCAATCACGCCCTGCACGGGCTCAAGGGGCCGAACCCGGTGTATGAAGGCGTGGACTCCATCATCCGCCGTTTCCTCAACGGCCGCGACGACGAAAACGCCGTCTACAAGGTGGAGCTGGCCGAGCCGGGCGTTGACGCGCTGCGCAACATCATGAAGACCTATCCGAAGCAGTACGCCTTCGAGTATCAGGGCCAGGCGATCATCGACCTGGCGCTGCAGCTGCGCGCGCAGCTGCCGAAGAAGGGTGACAGCGTCGATCTCGACCAGATCGACAAGATCGTGCTGGAAACCAGCCATCACACGCACCACGTGATCGGCACCGACGCCCAGGACCCGCAGAAGATCGACCCGGATTCGCCGCGCGGCACGCTGGATCACAGCATCATGTTCGCCATCGCCCGCTGCATCCAGACCGGCGAGTTCCACAAGGATCGCGCCTACCAGATGACGCCGGCCGAGAAGGACGAACTGCGCGCGCTGATGGCCCGGATCGAAACCCAGTTCGATCAGCGCTGGGAAGACCTCTACCACGACCAGGATCCGAACGTGCAGGCCTACGGCGGCCGCATGATCGTGACCCTGGCCGACGGCGCAGAGGTGGCCGACGAGAAGACCCGCGCCAACGCCCACCCCGGCGGTGACACGCCCTGGCAGCGCCCGGACTATGAGGCCAAGCTGGCCGACTACACCAAGGAACTGGTCTCGGACGCCGAACGCGCCCGCTTCATCCAGGCGGTGGATGGCATGGACACGATCGCCGGCGACGAGCTCGCCACGATCAATCTGATCGCGGATGCCGGCAATCTGGAGGCGCCGGACACACGGGGCATCTACTAGCCGCGCGATGGGCCCGGCGCCCGGCTGCGTCGGTGCCGTTCGTATGTCCGAGTGCCGGGGCCGCTTTCGAGCGGCCCTGCACGTATCCGATCAAGCCGTGAGGGGCGCGCTCGCCCGGGGCGGCGACCCGATGTTCTGGAGTAGACGATGTTCATCAATGGCGAATGGGTGACCGGCCGGCCGACGTTCGCGGTCACCAATCCGGCGACCGGCGAGACGATCGATACGGTGCCCGACTGCAACGCCGCCGATATCGATACCGCGATCGGCGCGGCGCACACGGCGTTCGCCGAGTGGCGTGCGACCACTGCCTATCACCGCGCCCGGCTGCTCTATCGCGCCTGGGAGCTGATGAGCCAGCGCAAGCGCGAGCTGGCCGAGTTGATGACCCGTGAACAGGGCAAGCCGCTCAGGGCCTCGCTCGCCGAGGTGGGCTACGGGGCGGATTTTCTGCTCTGGTTCGCAGAGGAAGCCAAGCGGGTCTATGGCCAGATGGTGCCGTCGGCGCGTGAGAATCAGCGCTTCATGGTGCGTCGTGACCCGGTCGGCGTGGTGGGCGCGATCACGCCCTGGAACTATCCGATCTCCATGATCACGCGCAAGCTGGGGCCGGCGCTGGCGGCCGGCTGCACGGTGGTGCTCAAGCCGGCAGAGAGCACGCCGCTGTGCGCCCGTGCCATGTGCGAAATTTTCGAGGCGGCCGGCTTTCCCAAGGGCGTGGTCAACCTGCTGACCGTCTCCGACCCGACCGCCACCGGCCGGGCGTTCTGTAGCGATGCGCGCGTGCGCAAGCTCACGTTCACCGGCTCCACTGCGGTCGGGCGCAAGCTCAACGCCGAGGCCGCACTTCACCTCAAGCGCGTCTCTATGGAGCTGGGCGGCCATGCGCCGGCCCTGGTGTTTCCCGACGCCGACCCGGTCTACGCGGCCAAGGGGCTGTCGCTGGTCAAGTTTCTCAACATGGGCCAGGCCTGTATCAGCCCCAACCGGATCTATGTGCACGAAGACCATATTGATACGTTTCTGGGCGAGCTCACCCGACGCGTGGCCCGTCTGCAGGTCGGCAACGGCATTGACGAGGGCATCGGGATCGGCCCGCTGATCAACGAAGCAGCCATCGACAAGATCGATGCCCAGGTCCAGGACGCCGTCGCCCAGGGCGCGCAGCTGCACCACGGCGGCGAGCGCCTGCGCGAAGGCGCGCTGGCGGCCGGGCATTTCTATGCGCCCACGATTCTGTCGGGCGTCACCCCCGAGATGAAGATCTATCGCGAGGAAACCTTCGGCCCGGTCGCGCCGGTGATCAGCTATCGCGACGAGGACGATCTGATCGCGCTGGCCAACGATACCGAGTACGGCCTGGCGGCCTATGTCTACAGCGACAATCTCTCGACCACAATGCGTGCCTTTGAGGGCCTGGATTTCGGCATCATCGGGATCAACGATATCAACCCGACGAGCGCGGCCGCGCCCTTCGGCGGCATGAAGGACAGCGGCATGGGCCGCGAGGGCGCCCAGGAAGGAATCGCCGAATATCTGGAGACCAAGACCGCCGGCATGATCGTCTGACGCAAGCGAGGCCGGCCGGCTCGCGGTCAAGCCGCAGCATGTCAGGCGATACTGCGCGATCCCTGCGTTCGAATTCGTCGGGGCGCGCTATCACGATCACGTGACGGCGCCCGGCGGCTCGGGTCGACGAGTATAAGGGGCGTCGATGATCCCCGTTTCAGCGCCTTGCTTTCGGGAGCGGCGCATCACGGTCTGCTCGTGGATTCAAAGGAGCCCGCCAAGGTTGGCGGGCTCCGTGATCGGTTGGTCGCGTTCCGTTCAACGCGTCAGCCTGCCACCGCGAGTGCCTGCTCCAGATCGGCGATCAGATCGTCGACGTGCTCGATGCCGACGGACAGCCGCACCATATCCGCCGTGACGCCGGCGCTTTCCAGTTCGGCTTCGTTGAGCTGGCTGTGGGTGGTGGCCGCCGGCATCGCCGCACAGCTTTTTGCATCGCCGATGTTGACCAGCCGGATGAACAGCTCGAGCGCGTTGTAGAAGCGCACCCCGGCGTCCAGCCCGCCCTCGATGCCGAAGGACAGGATCCCCGAGGCCCGCCCGTTCATGTAGCGCCGTGCCAGGTGGTTGTCGCGGTGGCGGGCCAGCCCGGCGTAGTTGACCCAGGTGACGCGCGGGTGGGCTTCCAGATACTCGGCGATGCGCTGGGTGTTGTCGCAGACGCGCTCCATGCGTAGGGCCAGCGTTTCCAGCCCCTGCAGGAACATCCAGGCGTTGAAGGGGCTCATCGCGCCGCCCATGTTGCGCAGCGGCACCACCCGCGCACGGGTGATGAAAGCGGCTTCGCCGGCGTCATTTGCATAGTTGATGCCGTGGTAGGACGGGTCCGGCTCGGTGAGCAGCGGGAAGCGCTCGGCGTTTTTCAGCCAGGGAAAGCGGCCGGAATCGACGAGAATCCCGCCGATGGTCGTGCCGTGGCCGCCGATGTACTTGGTGGCCGAATGCACGACGATATCCGCGCCGTGCTCGATCGGGCGCAGCAGCGTGGGCGAGGGCACGGTGTTGTCCACGATCAGGGGCACGCCGTGGGCGTGGGCGATCTCGGCCAAACGGGCGACGTCTGCGATATTGCCGGAGGGGTTGCCGATCGACTCGCAGTAGAGGGCCTTGGTGCGCTGGTCGATGAGCGCGGCCATGGCGTCCAGATCGTCCTTGTCGGCAAAGCGCACACTCATGCCCTGGCGTGGCAGCGTGTGCGCGAACAGGTTGTAGGTGCCGCCGTAGAGCTCGCTGATCGAGACGATGTTGTCGCCGGCCTCGGCGATCGTCTGGATCGCCGCGGTGATCGCGGCCATGCCCGACGCCATGGCCAGCGCCCCGACGCCGCCTTCGAGCGCGTTGACGCGCTGTTCGAGCACGCCGCAGGTCGGGTTCATGATCCGGCTGTAGATGTTGCCGGGGACTTTCAGGTCGAACAGGTCGGCGGCGTGCTGGGCGTCGTCGAATGCATACGACGTGGTCTGATGCAGCGGCACGGCCACGGCGTGTTGTTCGTCCGGCGTGTAGCCGCCGTGCAAGGCGATGGTTTCGGGTTTCATGCGTCGGTCCTGGCCTTTGTGAATCGCGGTGCTCGGCGTGTTGTGTGTTCTTTTGAACGGTGCCGCCGATCCGATCGAGTCTAAACAACCGCGCGTGAGCGCGGGGCTGGAGCGTCCATTTTTAGGAACGCTCGATTCGGCACCGAGGATCTGTGCGCCGCCGGGCCCGCGGGCATCAGACTCTCGGCGCGAGGGCATCGCGGCCTGGCCGGCGCCGGTTTCGGTATTGGTGGGAACGGCCGAGCCCGGGTAACGTGAATCGACGACCGACCTGCGCCACGGATTGCGATGCCGCTGCAACATGTCGAAGCCGGGGACCTGGTGGTCGCCTACGAAGCCTTCGGTCCGCCCGGGGCGCCCGCCGCCGTGCTGCTGCATGGCTTTCCCTACGATGTCGCGGCGGTGCGCGCGGCGGCCGAGCGGCTGGCCGCGCGCGGTCTGCACGTGGTGGCGCCGTATCTGCGCGGTTTCGGGCCGACGCGTTTCATCGACGCGGCCACGCGGCGTTCCGGACAGCAGGCCGCGCTGGGGCACGATCTGCGCGCGTTCATCGATGCGTTGGCTCTGGTGCGGCCGGTGGTCGCCGGTTTCGACTGGGGCGGTCGGGCGGCCTGCATCGTGGCCGCACTCTGGCCGGAGCGCGTCGCGGGGCTGGTGAGCTGCGGCGGCTATAACATCCAGGACATTCCCTCGGCGCAGACGCCGCTCTCGCCGGCGATGGAAGCCCGCCTGTGGTACCAGTTCTATTTCCACGGCGAGCGCGGGCGCGCCGGACTCACCGCGAACCGGCGCGAGCTGGCCTGGTTGCTCTGGCGGCAGTGGTCGCCGACGTGGCCGGTCTCGCGCGAGACGTTCGCGGCCTCGGCGCCTGCCTTCGACAACCCGGATTTCGTGGATGTGGTGATCCACTCCTATCGCCACCGCTACGCTCGCGTGGCCGGTGACCCGCGCTTCGAGGCGACCGAGGCGCGGCTGGTCGCGCAACCGGCGATCGCGGTGCCGAGCATCGTGCTCGAGGGCGCCGACAGCGGCCTGTTCGCGGCCGCCGGCACGTCGGCTCTGCGGCGTCGGTTTCCGCGCCTGGTTGCGCATCGCGTGCTCGCCGAGGTGGGGCACAATCCGCCCCAGGAAGCGCCGGAGACGTTCGCCGACGCGGTCGTCGAGGTCGCCGGCCGGCGGGGCTAGCCTGACTGTCCACCGGGCGATGCCAGGCGCGATCGGATCGCGCCGATCGGCGCCGTGCGCGACCGTCGGGGCGTGAGGCGCGCCCGGCCTGCTGCCCTGGCCGAGCGGGCCGGTGCGTTCGGCCGCAGCCGGGAAGACGGGAACCGGTGCCGGCGTGGCAGAGTGGCGCGCTGGCGCAATCGCAAGGAAGACCGATGCCCGAGGAATCAAGCCCGCCCGTGCTCTACGGGGTGCCCCATTCGCTCTACACCGGCAAGGCCCGCAGCTATCTGCGCAACCAGGGCATTGCGTATATCGAGCGTCCGCCGTCGCACCCGGAGTTCGCCACCCATATCGCGCCCCGTCTGGGGCGCAGCATCATCCCCGTGCTGCAGACGCCCGACGGCGCGATCGTGCAGGACACGATCGACATCATCGATCATTTCGAGCACCGCGGCGTGCCTTATCCGGCGTATCCGGCCACGCCGCTGCAGCGCGTGCTCGCCGTCATCATCGAATACTTCGGCTGTCAGGCCATGCGCAAGCATGCGATGCATTATCGCTGGTCCTATCTGGAGCGCCAGCGGCCCTTCATGTGGCATGCGTTCGCCAGCGGCGCGGGGCCGGCGGTCGCCGAGAAGGTGATGGGCCGCATGAACGCTTATCTGCCGATGCTCGGCGTGAACGACGAGACCGTGCCGCACATCGAGCGCTCCTTCGAGACCCTGCTCGATACGCTCGACGCGCATTTCGCGGTCATGCCATATCTGCTGGGCGGCCGGCCGTCGATCGCGGATTACGGCCTCATCGCGCCGCTGTTCGCGCATCTGGGCCGGGACCCGGTGCCGGCCGCGATCATGAAGACGCGGGCGCCGCGGGTTCATCGCTGGGTCGAACGCATGAACGCGCCGGGGCTGGACGTGGTGGAATATCCGGACAGCACGCCGGCTTTCGTGGCCGACGATGCGATCCCGGCGTCACTCGAGCCGTTTCTGGCCTACATGGCCGAGGACATGTTTCCCGAGCTTGCCGACAAGCTCGCCTTCTTCGACGAGTGGGTCGCAGCGCAGGAGCCTGCCGACGGCACGCCGGTGGCCGACAAACCCCATCGCCGCCAGCTCGGCGCCGTGCACACGGCCTACCGCGGCGTGCCGATCGAGGTGGGGGCGGAGCCGTATCTGCTCTATGTGCTGCAGCGGGCGGTGGATACACTCGATGCGCTCAGCGACGCCGAGGCGCAGCGGGTGCGTGGCGAGCTTCGCCGGCGGGGGCTCGAGCGCGCGGTGCCCACGGGTCGTGACTATCGTGTCGGTCGCTCGGACAACATCGAGGTCTGGCGCCGCGACAGGGCGTCGTAAAGCGGGCCGACGGGCTCGGCGCGGGCGGGACCGGGACCGAGACAGCGGCGTACCCTGGCCTGGCCGCTAAGGGCCTGGGAAAACTCGTCGATCCGACGGTGATCTCGGCCTGTGGTGCGACCAAAAAAAGGCGGCCCCGAATATTGGGGCCGCCTCTCGACGGTCGAGCCGGACCGCGAGGGCCCGGCGGGTGATGCCGTCGTGCTTAGACGTCCGAGCCGTTCTGACGGCGACGGAAGCCCATGGCGCCGACCACCAGCGCGAGGCCGGCCGCGAAGATGCCGAGCTCGGAGGGTTCCGGGACGCTCTGCGTGGGCCGGGCCGTGACGTCGGCGTTCTGCAGGTTATCGCTGCTGAAGCCGCCTTCGCCGTCGAAGCTGGCGCTGCCCAGCGCGATCACGGTGTTCGTGAAGTCGAAGCTGGTGTCTTCGGAGATGCCGAAGTAGCTGGCCAGATCATCGTTGAAGTCGTCGGTGCCGGACAGCTGGGCGGACAGGCTGTCCTCGCCGTCGCCGGTCACCAGCTGCGCGGCTTCGTCCGGACGGCCGTCGAACGTACCGCTGAACAGCGTGCCGTCGGCGACCGTCTCGCCCTGGCCGTCCTGCGCTTCGCCACTCAGCGTCAGGTTGCCGCCGCCGCCGAAGCTCCAGACGTTCGGGCCTTCCTCGACGTTGCCACCGGTCTCGAAGTCGATCGAGCAGGAGACGCAGGCCAGCTGACTGTCGTTGCCCGCCGGCGCGTCGCCGCCGTTGAGGCTGATCTGGTCGAAGGAAATGCCGGAACCGGTGAGCGCGCCGCCGTTGCCGTCATAGCTCACGCTGCCTTCCGGCGCCTGCGCGTTGGCCTGATCGAAATTGACCACGGCGGCGGAGGCGGAAAAGCTCACGCCGAAGGCGATGGCGGCAGCCGAAGTCACGGCGATATGTTTGAACTGCATCAATACTCCTGGAATGTTGTTGACCGAGCCGGCCGCACCGTTGCGATACCGACCTGCCCGACGAGGGAGCAACTACCGTTCCAAGCGGAGAGCGTTTCGAGTATTTTTATATAAATATTTGTTTTTAAATATAACAATTTGAAGTAACGTTTTCGTCAAGGAATGCCCGAACCGTGACATGTAAGCTTTCTCGACGCGGCTGGCCGGCTCGACGGACGCCGTCGCCCCGGAGGCGTTAAACCACCCGACACGAGGCTGACGATGGCCCGCGTGACTTGCAGAGCCCGGGTGCCAAGGCCCGTACTGCGCCGTGTGTTTCCTGCTCCTCATCGAGGTCCGATCGCGTCGATCGCTCCGGGCCGGCGGCGTGAGGATGTCGCGCCGCGGTGGCATCGGCGGTGACCCGAGCGGCCATTGGCGTCACCCGCTCGTCTCGGCGCGATCGGGGCTGGCGTTGTCGAACTGGCGAGGCGCATGGATCATGAGGCCGGCGTCCGAGTGAGGCGTGACTTGGCCGCTGGGGGGCGGACGGCGGCAACGATTCGGGTGCTCGTCGGCCTCGTGTTGACTGCGATATCAGTCGCGGGCACGAGCGGGCACCGCGCGGGCTGTTCACGGCCCGCACGCGGCCTCCGGTGTGATCACCCGGCATGCGCCCCGGAGATCGCTTTTGGGCGCGGGTTGAACTCTGCTCATTGAGGGTACCGTTGTCATCCCAAAGGGTAACGGTGGGACACGAGTCCGGAAGCGGAAAAATTAAAAATAATAATTTTAACGAGTACTCGAAAAGTGCGGGCTCAGCGAGTAAAGCCTTTCCGAGTGGTTGTAGCGCAAGCCCGCTGCGGTTCAGTGACTTGTCTTGATTGCCGGGCGGCACGGGGTTGCCGTTCGACCTTGCTCGCAAAAAAACGTCATTGAAGGTTTACGATCGAGCGTGGAAGCGTCAAGGTATCTGCTCATTAGGCCCGACGGGCCGTAATAATCGAAAAATTTTCAAAATTTCTAGTCACTTTTACGGATACGATATGAATGATAAGACGCGGGAAGCTGCCGATGCGGCGGGCAAGGGCGTGGAATGGCTGGCCCGGTTCGGCTACGCCGCAAAGGGCGTCGTCTACGCGATCGTCGGCGTGCTGGCAGCCATGGTGGCCTTCGGCATGGGCGGTCAGACCACGGGCACGAAAGGCGCGGTCAGCCAGATCGGCAGTGAGACCCACGGTCAGGCGATGCTGCTGGCGGTTGCAGTCGGCCTGTTCGGCTACGTCGTGTGGCGCTTCACGCAGGCGATCAAGGACCCGGAGCGCGAGGGCACCGATTTCAAGGGCCTGATCAAGCGTGCTTCGTTCTTCATCAGCGGTCTCATCTACGGGTCGTTGGCGATCTATACGATCAGCCTGCTCCTGGGATCCGGCGGCGGTGGCGGCGGTAATTCCAAGGACAGCATGACCGCCCGCCTGATGTCCTATGAAGGCGGCGTCTGGGCCGTGGGCGTCATCGGCGCGATCATCGTGCTGATGGGCGTGATGCAGTTCGTGCGCGCCTACAAGGAGAAATACAAGAAGAAATGGTCGCTCGCCCAGATGGGCGCCACCCAGACCCGCTGGGCCTCGCGCATCGCGAAGTGGGGGCTCTCGGCGCGCGGGCTGGTGTTCTTCATCATCGGCGGCTTTCTGATCGTGGCCGCGTTGCAGACCGATCCGAGCAAGGCCACCGGCCTGAACGGGGCGCTGGACACCCTCGCGCAGCAGAGCTATGGGCTGGTGCTGCTGGGCGTCGTCGGCCTCGGTCTGCTGTGCTACGGCATCTATTGCTGGGTCAACGCCCTCTACCGGCGTATCAACCCTTAGGCCTCGGCGCCGCGCACTCGCCGTCACCCCGATGCCCGGTCGTCGTCGCAGCATCGCGCATCAACCGAGATCGGGTGTTGCGACGGCGGCGCGTGGTTTCCGGGCGCTAACGCCGGCACGAACCTCGCGGGCCGAATCCGGCTCGCAGCGCGTCGGACGACGGTGTCGAGGCACCACGCGACGGCCGGCCCGGCGCGTCCCGACGAGCGCACGGGCCGGCTCCGGCATCGAGCGCTGTGTGCGTCGACCGCCGTGCGCCGGGGAAGGCATGGCATCGTGTTGACCTGGCCAAGGCAGCCGCGATGGGCCGTGTCGTCGATTGCCGGCCCATCAGAGCGTCGCGCGGGAGCTGCGCCCGTCCGACGAATCGGTTGGGCGTCATCGAATGTTTCGCAAGTCGGACGGCGCGGGTACCGTGGCCGCCATTCCAGCAGAGGACGGATTTTTCATGTGGGCAGATTGGTTTCTCGCGTCGCCGCAGGCGTTGCTCGCGGTCGTGGCGAGTACGGCGGCCATGTATGCGGCGGTGCTGATTTTCGCGCGGTCCGCGGGCGTACGCAGTTTCGCCGAGATGTCGGCGTTCGACATCGCGGTCACGATCGGCATCGGCTCGACCATGGCGACGACGATCGCCGCCAAGACGCCGGCGCTGCTGCAGGGCGTGTTGGCGGTTCTGATGCTGTATGCCCTACAGCTCGGCGTGTCGCGCTGGCGTTCTCGTTCGAGGGCGGCGGAAACGGCCGTCGACAACACGCCGATCCTGCTGATGACCCACGGCGGGCGCATGTTGCCCGAGAACATGCGGGTCGCGCGGGTCACCGAGGACGATCTGCGCTGTCAGCTGCGGAATGCGAACGTGCTCGATCACCGCAATGTCCAGGCCGTCGTCATGGAGGGAACGGGGCGTATCAACGTCCTGCACAGCCATGCTGAACCGACGGCCGATGACATCTGGGTCCTGCAGAACGTGCGCGATTATTCGGCGGGCTGAATCGGCCGCGCGCCGGTCGCCCGGGGGCGTCGGCGACGACCACGGTCAGGTGAAGGCCTGCTCCAGTTCCAGATAGCCACCGCTTTCGTCGTGGATGATCCGTCCCTGATCTCGGATTTCGGCAGAGATGTCCCGGAAATGCGGGCGGGCGGCCAGCGTGTCCAGCCAGCTTGCCACCCGCGGATAGCGGTTAAAGCGATAGCCCACGGCGACGATCTGGTACAGCTCGCAAGCGATCGTGAGATCGGCCAGGGTGGGCTGTTCGTGGCCGCAGAGCATGGCCGGCGCCTCCTGACCCGTCGGCCGCGCGAGATGCGCCTCGAGCTGTGCCAGGCCGGCGTTCAGGCCGGCCTGAAGCGGGCGCAGCAGGGTGTCCTGGATTTCGTACTTGAGCATCGGCAGCGTCCGATGCAGGTTCATGATGTGGTGGAACATGTCGTGGCGCCGCACGTTGTTGTGATGCCAGGCCATCCACTGATCGATGCGCGCAGCCCGCGCCGCGTCGTCTCGATCCGGGTACCAGTGCGGTGCCGCTTCCGAGGCCGCGGTTCGGCACAGATAGCGTATGATCGCGTGGCTCTCGGCGAGCATGAACGCCCCTGATGCGCCGGCCGCGTCCGAAACCGCGAGTGCCGGCACCGTCTGCATCGGATTGATCTCACGAGCGAACCACGGCTGGCGGGTCTCGCCGCCGGCGAAATCGATCTCCTGCCAGTCATAGTCGACGCCGAGTTCGCGCAACAGGATCTCGACCGCACGGCAGGGCTGCGACAGGCGGTGGGCGTAAAGAGTCAGCGGCATGGTGTGACTTACCGGGTTTGTGCGGCGCAGGGGCCGTGTCGAAACGACACCACTCTATCGGTGTATTCCCGGGATGCCATGGGCGATGTTCCGGATGGATAACCGCCTGTGATGCGCCGCGATGGATGTCGGCGAGTGTCGATCGCATGCGCTCGGGGCGCCTGGCGCAGATACTGTGACGATGGCAGGCGATCGTGGCCGTGGCCCGCCTTGCCGAGGTCTCGTGGCGAGGCCGAAGCAGGGCGTTTCGCCGCCAGTGCAACGAGAGTTCCAGGTTGCGCTGGTCTGGTGTCTTGCGTCCGGGTACTGACCGTACACGCGAAGCGATGCGGCGTCCGGCCGGGTGGGTGCCGGCCGGTCCACGGGAGGATCGTTAGGTCAGGTATCGATACCATAGTGAAAGCTGCGGGATGTAGGTGGTCAGCAGCAAACAGATCAGGCCCGCGGCGAGAAACCACAGCACTTCCTTGAGCAACGGCATCAACGGCAGCCGGTTGGTCAGGGCGGCGACATACAGATTGGCGGCCAGTGGCGGGGTCAGCAGGCCGATCTCGATGTTGACCACCACGATGATGCCGAAGTGGACCGGGTCGATACCGTATTCGGCGGCCGCCGGCGCCAGCAGCGGGCCGAGTAGCAAGGTCGCCGCGCTCGTTTCCATGAACATGCCGACCAGCAGCAGCGTCAGGTTCACCAGCAATAGAAACAGCAGCGTACTGTCGGTCAGCGACAGGGCGTATGCGGCGATCTGCTGCGGGATCTGTTCCAGAGTCAACGCTTGGTTGAAGATCGCGGTGAAGCCGATGACGAACATGATCGCCGCGGCGCTGGCCGCCGCCTGAGTGAAACCGGTCAGCGCGTCGGCGAACCTGGCCACCCGGCCGAGCAGCAGATAGACGAACGCGTATATCGCGGCGACGGACGCGGCCTCGGTGGGTGTGAAGATGCCGGAGTAGATGCCGCCGAGCACGAGCAATGGCATCAGCAGTGCCGGTAGCGAGCTGGCTGCGCCGGCCAGCGAAATGCCGGTATGTGACTGATGGTCGGCCGCTGCTTCGCGGCCGTCCGTGATGACGGTGGCTGAACGCAGCGCGTGTACGCTCATGAACACGACGATGAACACGAAGCCCGGTACCAGCGTCGCCAGAAACAGTTGCGTGATCGAAACGCCGACGGCGGAGCCGTAGAGAATGAGCGGGATCGACGGCGGTAGAAGGACCCCGAGCAGCCCCGCGGAGGCGTTGAGCGCACCGACATAGCCCGGACGATACCCGGCCTCGAGCATGTCCGGGCCCATCGCGCGACCGATGGCGGCGACAGTGGCCACGGACGAGCCGGTGATCGCCCCCATGAGCGCGCTGGAGCCAATCATGATATGGCCGAGCGGAGCGCTGCTCCAGCCGAATATGCGCCGGCTGATACGTATCAGCCGCCGGGTGAGGCCGCCGCGATTCATCAGCTCGCCGCTGAGTATGAACAGCGGGATCGCCAGCAGCGGATAGTTCAGTAGCGTGTCGAGCGTCGTCTGGGCGACGTAGTCGAGATTGATGAACCAGTCGTCGGCTTCCAGCAGTATCGCCAGTGAAAAGGCGATGCCGATGGGCGCGCCGAGTAGGAGCAGAACGGCGAGCAGAACGATCATGGGTTGCGGGTCCGGTCGGGTACCGCCGCTTCGCCTGCCAGCATGGCGAGCACGCGCATGACGGCATGAAACATCATCAGCGCCGTGCCCAGGGGAAAGCACAGTGCCAGCATCCAGAGCGGTGTGCCGAGGTCGAGCAGCTTGTCGCCGCTGGCGAGAAAATCCTCGACGAGATGAATGCCGCTTCGCATATACAGGTAGGCGAAGATCGTGGTCGCGATCGCGACGGCCACCTCGGCGAGCGTTCGCACGGCTCGCCATGGTGCGTGGCGGACGAGGTCAATGGTCACGTGCGAACCAAGGCAGGTGCACAGGGCGCCCCCGACCAGAGTCAGGGGCACCATCGCGGCCAGCCCGAGTTCGCCGACGTTCGGCAGCGGTAGATCGAGATTGCGCACGGCGACCGTGACGGCGATCGAGATCGCCATCACGGCCAGCGACAACCCGCACACGATCTTTTCCACGGCACAGATACCGCTCTCGATCTGCCGGAGTCCGCGAAGCCAGGGGGTCTGACTGAGAATGGCCATGGCCTGGGACCGTCGCCGATCAGTCCGCCGTCATGACGTCGCGCAGCGCGTCGACGCGGTCCTGTCCGTAAACCGAGGTCAGCTCGCTCCAGACCTCGTCGGCCACCGCCCGGAAGCCTTCCTGCGCCTCGGCCGACGGCTCGATGACCTCCAGGCCGGCATCCTTGATCGCCTTGAGGGCTTTTTCGGCGTTCTCGCGATTGCGCTCGATCTGCCAGTCGCTGACCTCTTCGGCAATGTCGGTGAGCAGCTCGCGGTCCTTCTCGTCGAGACCTTCGAACGCGCGCTGGCTGGCTGTGATCGTCGACATGACGTAGGAATGATGAGTCAGAGTCACGTACTTCTGGGCCTCGAAGAAGCGCGCCTGCTCGATGAGAATGACGCCGTTCTCCTGCCCGTCGACCGTGCCCTGCTGCAATGCGGTGAACAGCTCCGGGAAAGGCATGATCACGACCTGACTACCGGCCTTGTCGAAGAACAGCTTGAGCGACTGCGAAGGCACGACGCGCAGCTTCAGACCGTCGAGATCGTCGACCGTGCGAACGGGACGCTGCGAATTCGAGATGTCACGGAAGCCGTTCTCGAAATACGCCAGCGTTTTCATGTCGTGCTTTTCCAGCGTGCTGTCGAGCGTCTCGTGGATGATGTTGCGCTCACCGTAGAAGATGCGATCGACCGCTTCGTAGTCCGTCGCGATGTAGGGCAGGATGTGGAAATCGAACAGCGGATCGATCCCGACCAGCGAGTTCGGGTTCAGGAAAGCGAGCTGGATCGTGCCGCGGGACAGCCCACGGCCGATCGCTTCGTCACCGCCGAGCTGGCCGGCGGGATAGACCTTGACGTCGATCCGGCCGTCCGAACGCTCGGCCGCGAGTTCGGCGAACATGTCAGCGGCTTCGCCCACCGAGCTCTGCTCGGGAAAGACGTGGGCCAGCCGCAGCCGGACGTCCTGGGCCATGCCTTGGATCGGCACGAGCATTAGGGCGGCCGCAGCCGCGATGATGGCAAGTTTGGTCTTCATGGTGTCTCCTCCATTTCTATTTCTTGGATCACCGGCTGAGGTTCAGCCTACTCATCGGGGCGTCATGACAGCCCCAACCAGTTTCTTTCCGCCGCATCCCAGGCCTCCAGCGCCTGGTGATCGGGTACCCACGCCAGCCCCGACTTGCTGTCGGAGGACGGTGGCTCGGGCGAGGTGACGGCGTCGATGAGCACCGGCTCGCCGTCGGCCAGGGCCGCAAAGGCTTCGTCGAGTGCCGGTGCGATCTCCGCCGCCGTCTCCAGGCGCCAGGCCTTCATGCCGAAGGCGCGCGCCATCGCCGCATAATCGGCGTATTGCAGCTGCGTGCCCACCGCTCGGCCGAACCGGTCCATCTGGTCGCGCACCTCGATGGCCCACGATCCGTTGTTGCTGACGACGATCATGCAGGCTGCCTTGTGCCGGACCGCGGTATCCAGCTCCATGGCGGTAAAGCCGAACGAGCCGTCTCCGGTGACGGCAACGACTTGCCGGCCGGGCGCCGCCTTGGCCGCGCCGATGGCGAAGGCGGGGCCGATACCGATGCAGCCCAGAGGCCCTGGGTCGAGATAGGTGCGGCCGTTGAGCGCCACGCGGGCGAAGCTCAGCGAATCGCCGCCGTCGGCAATGATCACGGCCTGGGGGTCGAGGCGTTTCTTCAATTCGGCGAGCAATCGATTCGGCGCCATGCGGCCCGCCGCGTCCGAAGGCGCGGACTCGAGCGTCTCGAGCAGGCCGGCGACGCGTTCGGCGTGCTTGCCGCGCAGCCCGGCCAGCCAGGCCTCGTCGCTCGGGTGGGGCTGCGCGTCGAGGCGCCGCGCCAGCTCGGCCAGTGTGAGTCCGAGGTCGCCGAGCAGCGACACGTCGCCGAGCCGGTTATCCGACAACTCGGCGGCGGTATCGGCGATACGCAGCAAGCTGGCCTGTCCGAAAACGGCGGGCGATCCGTAGGCGAGCTGGAAATCGAGCCGGCGGCCGACGGTGATGATCAGATCCGCCTGCTGCATGGCCGCGCCGCGCACCGCACCGATGTGGGCCGCATGGCTTTCGGGGACGATTCCCTTCGTCTCTCCGGTGTCCAGATAGCCGGCCCGGGCGGCGGTCAGAAAGGCGGCCAGTTCCCGGGGCGCCGTGTTGGCCCCGCGACCGCTGATGACCACGGGACGTTGGGCCTGGGCGATCAGCTTGACCGCCGCTGCGAGGTCGTCGTCGCCCGGGCGCGTCTTCGGGCGAGCGACGCCGGCGACGTGTTCGGTCGCGCACAGCGCCGCGGGTACCGTCTCGCGCTGGATGTCGACCGGCAGATCGATGAAGGCCGGGCCGGGCTCGTCGCCATGGCCGAGGGCGGCGGCGATGGCCGCGTCAAGTTCCCGGGCCACGGCATGGGCGTGACCGATGGTGTGCGCGTAGCGGGTGATCGAGCGCACTAGATCGATATGCGACATGTCCTGCAGTGCGCCGCGATTCTCCTGGGTGCGCGGGGGCAGCCCCGAAAGGATGAGCACCGGGATGCGCGACTTGTGCGCGTTCGCGATCCCCGTCATCGCATTGGTCACCCCGGGGCCCGCGGTGACGAGCGCGACGCCGAGCCCGCCGCTCACGGCCGCCGACGCATGGGCCATGTAGACGGCCGAGCGTTCGTCGCGCACGTCGATGATCTCGATGCCGGCGTTCACGAGGGCCATCCATATCGGCATGATGTGGCCGCCGCACAGCGCGTAGACGCGCGTCGTGCCGCGGGCCTTGAGGCTCTTCGCGATCAGTGTTGCAGCGGTCAGCGCCTCGCTCATGACGTACCTCCCGGCCCGGAGCCGTCGGTGACGGTGGTTTGTGCCTCGGCGATGCGCTCCTTGAGGACGCGGTGCAGCAGCTTGCCGGTGGCGGTTCGGGGCATTTCGTCATCCGTCAGAAAGGTCACCGCCCGGGGGCGTTTGTAGCCGGCGAGCCGGCCGCGACAGGCTTCGATGAGCGTCTGGCTGTCCAGCGTCTGCCCGCGCTGCGGCACGACCACGGCGTGTACGCGCTCGCCCCATTTGGCGTCGGGTACGCCGACTACAGCGACGTCCTTGACCCCGGGCAGGGCGCCGACGACGGCCTCCACTTCCGAGGGATAGATGTTCTCGCCCCCCGAGATGATCATGTTCTTCTTCCGGTCCACCAGCTGGATGAATCCGTTCTCGTCGCGTACGCCCATGTCGCCCACCGAGCAATGATCGCCGTCGAAGGCCTCGCGCGTGAGCTCCGGCTGATTCCAGTAGCCGTCGAAGGTGTAGGGCGTCAGCGAGTACAGTTCCCCCGGCGTGCCGTCCGGTACTTCGTCGCCATGCTCATCGAGTAGGCGGATCGGACCGGAACCCACACACTCTCGACCGACCGTGCCGAGATGGCTGAACTGCTCGGCGGGGTGGAGCATCGTGACCCAGCCGGCCTCGCTCGACCCATACAGCTCGAACAGCCCCGAATTGGGAAACATCTCCATGATCTCTCGCTTGGTGTCGGCCCGCGCGGGGGCCGACGAAATCATCATCTTCTCCATGCGTCCCAGATCGCCGCCGGCGGGGCGCTCGGCCTGGGGCAGAGATAGCAGCATGATGAACTGGGTGGGCACGAGTGAGGTGAAGCTGCAGGGCAGGGCCTGCATGGTCTTCAACACGTGCGCGGGGTCGAAGCTACGGCGCGAGTAGATCGTGATCGCGCCGCCGCAGTAGACGAAGGCGCAGAAGAAGTTCAGGGAATTGGCGTGCGACATCGGCATGACCAGCAGGGCCTCGTCGCTGTCGTTCACGCTTAGTTCGATATCGGTGACGAGTGCGAGCATCGCCATGCCGTGGTGGCTGCGGATGACCCCCTTGGGATTTCCGGTCGTGCCCGAGGTGAACATGAGCGTCCACGGATCATCCGGCAGTACGACCACCGACGGGCGCGTTGCCCGTGCCGAGGCGATGATGGTCTCGTAGCCCGTCCAGCCACTCGGCGGTGCGTCGCTGCCGAACAGTATGAAGCGCGCCACGGGGATGTCGAGATCGGCGCGGATGGCCTCGACGTCTTCGTGCAACCCGTTCTGGACGATCAGCATCGTCGCCCCGGCACTCTCGATGATGTATTGCATCTCCGTCGGTGCGAGACGGAAGTTGATCGGCACTACGATCACACCGCACTTTGCCGCAGCGATATAGATCTCGGCCCACTCGATGCAGTTGTACGCCAGTACCGCGATGCGGTCGCCCTTGACGGCATCGAGGGCGCCGAGCGCATTCGCCAGACGGTTGGCCCGTACGTCCCATTCCCGGAACGTCAGGGCGCGATCGAGGTCCCGGACGGCCCGCTTGCCCGGATTCATGCGTGCCTGGCCTTCGACGATCTGCGCGAGATTCTGGATCGCTTGCCGCATGTGGACTCCTGACTTATGCTTTTCATGCACTCTGAATTCAGAGTTCGGAAGCGTCAAGTACGACCATCGTCGTGGTGTTGCTGCATCATGTAGCCGCGAAGCCGGGCCCTGACGACGCGTTGCCGTGTCGAATGAAGTCGAGTGGACGATCGATTTCGGGCCGGTGATCACTGCGGCGTGCGCCGTGACACGACCGTTCGTGCAGCGCCACGTCGGTTCGTGAGCGGTGAGGTCGAAGCGGGATGAAGGCTTATGAAGGAAGGATTCGGAGTAGCAAACTGATGCGCAAAGTGGCCAACGTGACGCGGCGGGTCGAGCAGGCCTACGAGATCATTCGCGACAGTATCTGCGACTGTACGCTCGAGCCGGGTACCCATCTCGTGCAGGAGGACCTCGCCGCGGACATCGGCGTCTCGCGCCAGCCCATCCAGCAGGCCATGCTGCTGCTCAAGGCCGATGGCCTCGTCATCGAAACCGGTGGTCGCGGGCTCTATGTCGCCCCCATGGACCCGGACAGCATCGTCTTCCATTATCAGATCCGAACCCAGATGGATCGTCTGGCAGCCTGTCTCGTGGCCCACCGGTCGGCCCACGCGGATGCATCGGCCTTCCGGCGCGATCTGGAGATCAACGGCCAGCGCCTGATCGATCAGGGGCGTCGAGCCAACCGTGAGGCAGGGGCGGCGGCTGCGGTCGCGCTCGATATGCAGTTTCACACGCTCATCTACGAGTATTCCGGTAACCCGCTGATCTCCACGGCGGCGGAGCCGCACTGGAATTTCCTGCGCCGCGTGATGATCAGTGTGCTGCTGCACGCCGGCCGCGGCGATACGGTCTGGGACGAGCACGAGCGGATTCTCCAGCAGTTGCTGGCCGGGCAGGCGTCGGTGGCCGATACCGTCGAGGCCCATATCCTTGGCGCGCAGCGGGCACTGCTGGATATCCTGAACGGCGATGACCGGCTGACGACCCGTTCCAGTTGAGCGTTGTTGGCGAGCCGCGCGGGACGATGCGGTCGCTCGCCAACCCGTCGCTGTGAACGGCGACACCGGGACTCAGTTCAGGCCGAAGCCATGTAGCGTCGATGGCGTGGCCGACGTTGCGAAACATGGGAGCGCGAGTAGGGGCGATGCACCGGGAGGGCGCCGATACCCATGGGCCGGTCTCACCCCGGTTACCCGCCGGCGAGGCTACGACATCCGCCGTGACTCTGGTGTCCCGCCCGCGCATGGTACGAGCGGTCGGGCTGGAATCGACGATCGATTCGGCGCGGTCCGCTGAGGTGTCGATGACACGCGCGGGCCGTCGCCGTGACCGCGAGACGCGAAACTCGTGATCGCCAGCTCTATTGCGTCGATCGAAGGGCAACGTGGATCGGTCCCTGCGGTGCCGCGGGCTCTGCGTGCGGCGGCGTGCCGCATGCGTGCTGAAGGCGTACCCTTTCGCGTCCCCCATACAAGTTCGTGTCGCCGATGCCGCTGAATACCCGACAGCACGAAGCCTTTCGCGAGCTCGCCGCAGATACGGCGGGCATCGATGTCGAGACCTACGCCCGTTACGACAAGGATCCGCTGGAGCCGATCATCGGTCTCGGCCGCGCGAATGCCCGCGTCGGCTTTTTCGGCCGCGACCCGGGGCGCGAGGAGGTGCGATACGACGAGCCGTTCATCGGTGCCGGCGGTCAGCTGGTGCGCAAGGCGCTGTACCGGCATCTGCACGGCGAGGAAATGCCGGATTTCGAGGCCTCGCGCGTCGTCGGGCAGCCGTTTTTCTGGATCAACACGGTGCCGTACAAGCCGGCCGGTAACAAGGCGTGGTCGATGCGGGTCAAGCGGCGTTTCCAGCCGTTGATGACCGCGCTGCTGGTGACGCAGTGGCAGGGCCGGGCGTTGATCACTCTGGGCCGCGAGGCGTTTCTATGGTTCGGCATCGGCCAGTCGAAGGCCGAGCGTGCGCGCATCGAGGCGTTCTGGCAGCGACCGGATCGGTTCGAATCGGCCATCGCGGTCACCCTGGCCGCACCCGAGGGGCCGGCCCGGACGTTCGATATTCATCCGCTGCCGCATCCGTCGCCGCTGAACGCGACCTGGTACAAGCGCTTTCCGGGCCTGCTGGCCCAGCGCCTGGAGCAGCTCGACGTGCGGGTCGATAACCTCGAGTGCTGAGGGCCGGGTAGCGTATACGCCGTCACGGCGTTTCCGTTCACGCACGCCCCGGCCGCGATCCGTGGATCGGGGCGCGGCGTTGCCGGGGTCGGTGTCCTCCGCGTGAATCGCGTTGGTTTGTTCGCAAGTTTCTGATTTTTGGCATCTTTGATGGTGGGATAAAAATCCCGTCAGCAATTCTTACATCGTAAAGGCCTGTTTTTCGGAAATACGCGTCAATCCGGACGGCCCTCGTCGAGAAACATGACAGCCCGGGTCGATGCGAGCCCGAATCGGTCCGATGACGAAGCGCCGATGCGGCCGGCGACACGATTTCCATGACTTGTCGACGATACAGAAACGTCGATAACTGACGGATTGAACTCGCTTAATTTCTAGTATTCTGCTGAGCGGCCCGTAGTTCTGCATGAATGGCATCGCTTTGGCCGTTTTCTGGCACATCGATTGCTCTAGCCACCCCGGACAGCGAGGGGCCGTCATCCATATTCGGCGCGCTGTTTCTTCAACCAATGAAACAGGGGTTCTGTAATGAAAATGCTAGGTGCGATCGGTGGCTTTGCCGCCCTCATGTTCGTTTAGGCCGGTGCGCATGCCGTGACGATCCAGTCGACGTACAGCGTCGACGCCAACGCGGTGGATCCCGGGTTGCAGATCCAGACGGCCGAAAACGCCGCTAATCCGTTCACTTACAACCTGTTGGCCGGTCAGTCCGTCACCTTTGATCTGTTCGATATCTGGACCAATGAGAACAGTCTCGATTTCGGCCTGTTCTCGGGCTGTGGTGCCGACTGCGATCCCAAGCCGATCAGTGTGAGCTTCGGCTTTCTGATGCCGGAAAACGGTCAGAGCACCGTCACGGGCACGACCCAGGGCGACTTCGACGCCCTGATCTCTCAGGAGGGTGAGCTGCGCTGGGACGGCCCGCAGACCTTTTCGTACGGGGCCAACGGTGACGGCCTGATCGAAGTCGCGCTCTCGGACGAGGACTTCAACACCGGGCTTTTCGGCCTGGATGAAGGTCGAGGTGCGGGTGCGACCGTGCAGGCGAGTTTGAGTCTGCTCAACGACGCCTCGCCGATGGACGTGCCCGAGCCGAAGCTGATCGGCCTGCTGGGGCTGATGCTGATCGCGACCGGTCTGGTCGCTCGTCAGCGCCGCGACGGCCGTATCGGCTGATCGCCGTTACGCTCGGCGCATGAAAGAGCCGGCGGCCGAGAGGCTGCCGGCTTTTTTCGTTCTCGTGCCCTGTTCGGCCACCGGGCCGGGCCGCGAGACGCTCGGCCCGCCCGAACCCCGAGCGTGGCCGCGCCTCAGACCGGGGGTTGGCGGCCGATCGCCTTGCGCCAGGCGCCGCTGACCGCGCCCTGGCCGACGACCCGCGCGAAGGCCACGCAGAAACCGCTGACCGCGGCCCAGGCCAGAAGGCCCTGCCAGCTGTTGCGGCGATCGGCCACGTCCTGCGGCGGCTCCTCGTCACGCGTGCGGCGCCAAACGGCGGTGGCGCCCTGCCGTGCCGCCATGCCGGCGCCGATCGTGGCCCCGGCGGCCAGCGCCGCCCAGAGTATGCGTTCTCGATCCATGACTGTTGTCGCCCGGACCGCCGGGCGCTCCCATATTGAATAATGGCGTCATCGTACCCGAGGATGCAGGCGACGATCGCCCGCCGGCCACGGCGTCGCTCGCGGGCGTATGGCCGGACGCGGCGATGCCGCGAGGCGGCCGGTGCGCCAGCGCATCGCATACCCGATAGAATGACGCGCGGATATCGGATCGCGGTCGGATGCACGCGCCGTGATCCCGACGATAGGGAGACTTAATGGCCGGTACGACCGCCCATCCGGAACCGGCCGCGGCGCCCGCCGCCGTGACGGCCGTCCTCGAGACGCTCCGCCCGCTGCTGGGCGAGCGGCTGACGACCCATACGGCGGTGCGGGAACAGCACGGCCACGACGAATCCTGGCATCGCCCGGCACTGCCGGATGCCGTGTGTTTCGCGCAGACCGCCGACGAGGTCGCCGCCATACTGCGTTGCTGCAATGCGCACGGCGTGCCGGTGCTCGCCTACGGCGTGGGCACCTCGATCGAGGGCCAGGTGATCGCCGAGCGCGGTGGTCTGTGCGTCGACCTGTCGCGAATGGACGCGATCCGTGCGGTGCGCCCGGACGACATGGACGTCACCGTCGAGGCGGGCGTCACGCGCACCGCCCTCAACGCGCATCTGCGCGACACGGGGCTGTTCTTTTCGGTCGACCCCGGGGCGGACGCCAGCCTCGGCGGCATGGCCTCGACCCGCGCCAGCGGCACCAATACGGTCCGCTACGGCACCATCCGCGACAACGTTCTGTCCCTGACCGCGGTCATGCCCGACGGCACGGTCGTGCGTACCGGCGGGCGGGCACGCAAGTCCGCTGCAGGCTACGATCTGACGCATCTGCTGATCGGTGCCGAGGGCACGCTCGGCATCATCACGGAGCTGACCGTGCGCCTGCACGGCCTGCCGGAGGCGGTCTGCGCGGCCACCGTGGTCTTCGCCGATGTCGCTGGTGCCGTGGACGCGGTGATCGCCTCCATCCAGCACGGTCTTCCGATGGCTCGCATCGAGCTGCTCGACGAGCTCTCGATGCAGGCGGTCAATCGCCACAACGGCCTGGCCCACGCCGAGAAACCGACGTTGTTTCTCGAATTCCACGGCAGCGCCGCCGCGGTCGAGGCACAGGTCGCGACCATGGGCGAGCTCTGTCGCGAGTTCGGCGGCAGCGACTTCGCCTGGGCGACGCGGGAGGAGGAGCGCAGTGCGCTCTGGGCCGCGCGGCACGCCGCGGCCTATGCGTCGAAGCAGCTACGCCCCGGCCGGGACTTCCATGCCACCGATATCTGCGTGCCGATCTCGCGGCTGGCCGAGGCCATCGAAGCCGCGCAGGCGGACGTGGCCGAACTCGGCCTCACCGCGCCGCTGTTCGGTCACGTCGGCGACGGCAATTTCCATCTGGTGGTGGTGCTCGATCGCCACGACCCGGCCGAGGTCGCGGCACTGGACACGCTCAACGCGCGCCTGATCTCGCGGGCGCTCGCCGTCGGGGGCACCTGCACCGGCGAACACGGCATCGGCGTCGGCAAGCGCGACTATCTGCGCGATGAGCACGGGGCCGGCGTGGACGTGATGCGCGCGATCAAGCAGGCGCTCGACCCGAACGGGATCATGAATCCCGGCAAGCTCTTGCCTGACTAACCGCCGGCCGGGGGTTGTCCCGGTCCCGTGCCGCAATCCGCCGGGCAGATGCCGCCCGACAGCCGTCATTCGACGGGCGGCTACGTCGAAGACGGCTCGTTGCAGCAGCCCGCGTGGCGGCTGTGACTCGACGCCGACGGCGGCACGTTCATGGTCGGGTTGCGGTCGAAAAAGCCCGACGCGCGCAGGGCGAAGCCGGCGTGGGCGACGGGCATGACCGGCCAGTCCTCCGGCCGCGGGATGTGATGGTGGCCGACGGTGTGCCAGAGCACGATGTCGGTGTCGTCGAGATCGCGCTGCCGGCGCGCATAGGCGGTCAGGCCGGTGTCGGCCGGGTTCTGGTTGATGTAGTCGCCGGCGGCGAACAGTTCGTCGCGGTCGTAGGCGGTGATCCAGACCGGATGATGGATGAACGCTGCGCGCCGGCTCACCGGGGCGTCGGGATAGGCGAACGGGCGGACCGTCTCGCCGGGTACGAGCGCGTAGCCGACGGCCTGGCCGAGCGCGTTGGTCACCGACGGGTTGACGATCTTCCACTGGCGGCCGGCGAGCGGATCGGCCTGGCGAGCGCCGTCGCGCTCGTTGGCGATCAGCGTCGACACCGGATGATAGGCGTTCAGATGCGGGTTGACGGCGGTGTCGTGCGGTGCGGCGACGGTATCGATCTCGCGGACCGAGTTGTCGACGCCGTCCACGGTCATGTCCAGGCGGAAATTGAAGAAATGCTGGTGGATGGGCGCATAGAGCTGCGGCGCGACCAGCGTGCCGTACTGCGGCGTCTCGCCGGGTGGAAAGGCGCCCACCGACAGACAGCCGGTGAGCTTTATATCCATCTCGACGGTGCCGTCCTGATACAGGCTCCAGTAGAAGCCGTAGTCGTAGTTGCCCACGGTGGCGAAGAACGAGATCACCAGCCGGCGCGAGCGGCGTACTTCGCTGTGTTCGGTGCGCCAGTCGGTATGTTTCCAGAGCGTGCCGTAATCCTCTTCGTGCAGGCAGATCACGCGGTTCATGTGCACGACCTCGCCGGTCGCGGTGACCTGGTCGACGTCGAAATAATGGATCGTGCCGAGACAGTCGCAGCCCAGGGTGAGCGTGTTCGCCAGCCGGCCGACGCCGTATTCGCCCACGTCGAAGGCGTTCTTGCGGTTGTGCACCGGCGTCGGGTCGCCGTAGGGCACGACCATTTCCGACAGGGCGGCGCGATACATCACCGGGCGCTCGCGGCCCTGATCGTTGTAAGCGAGCTGGTGCAGCACCAGCCCCTCGCGCGGGGTGAAGCCAACGCGAAACGACCAGCCGAGCCATTCGACGTGCTGGCCGTCGACATGAAAGCTCGGCCCGTCCGGCTGCACGATTTCGAGCGCCTTGATGTCGTCGCGCAGCGGGCCGACCGAGTCGGCGGTATAGTGGCCGCTCAGAGGCGGCAGCGCGACCTCGCCGTGGTCCTCGACTTCGAGCACCGCCATGCGCTCGAGGTCGACCACGGCATGCACGCCGTCGACCGGGCGGCCGTAGCCGACGTCGTCGTCGCTGCCGCGCAGCCAGGTGTAGGCGCGCGCCAGCCGCCTGTCCGGCCAGCGCTCGTCACCGTAGAAGCCGGCCGACCAGGGGTCGACGATGGCGCGATCGAAATCGGTAATACCGCGTTTTTTCAGTGCAGCCTGCCAGGCGGGATCGGCCTTGACCGCCTTCTCGCAGTCGACGAATTCCTCGAGCAGAATACCCGGCTGCACGCCGGCCTTGTGCTCGCGCCGGGTCACGCTGGCGGTGTCCAGGCTCACCACGGCCTCCCAGGTCTGGCCGTCGACCATGAGGATGCAGAAGGCCTCGCGGGCCAGCGCCGCGCCCGGGGACCAGCCCAGCACGTCGCGTTTGTGCGGCTCGTAGAGGGTGACGGTATGAAAGATCGGCGCATCGCCGAAGCCGCCGTCCTCGCGGATCACGGCCACCACCGCGGCCAGCTCCTCGGCGCTCAGCGGCGTCAGCGGGTGGTCGGTGCCCTCGGTCCGTGCAATGTCGTCCATGCCTGTCTCCTGTAGTCGCGGATGGGCCGGACCGTTATGGTCCGTCGACGATTCGTTGCAATAGACGGGCCAGACGCGGCACCCGCGGTGACGGCTGTTGCAAGCCTCGGCGTTCTGGCGTTCGATGGGTGCGGGCCCGGCGCTGCGGGCCGATCGGCAGGAGGCGAGACCATGGACTACGACACCTATCGCGAGCAGCTGCTGGCCCGGCTGCCCGAGCCGGAGCTGGCCTTTCCGGTGGCCGAGTACGAGAGTCGCCTGGCGGCCGTGCGGCGGGCGATGGCCGAGCGCGGTCTCGATCTGCTGATGGTCACCGACCCGGCCGAGCTGTGCTATCTGACCGGCTACACCACCTTCGAGGTCTCGGTGCAGTGTGCGCTGCTGGTCTCGGCGCAGGAGTGCGTGCTGTTCGTGCCGGCGATCGAGATCGGGCCGGCGGTGTATCTGTCGCGGGTGGACGCGGTGATCGGCTATGCCTGGGAGTCGCCGCGGTCGGTCGCGGCGCAGTTGGCCGCCGAGATCGTGCGGCTGACCGCCGGTCCGGCGCCGCGCATCGCTGTCGCCCGCTGGAGCGGCTCGCTGCGGCCGGGGCTGCTGGAAGCGCTCGAAACGCAGCTGGACGGCGCCCGTTTCATGGATACGGGCGAACTGCTGGATCGCATCCGGGTGGTCAAGTCGCCGGCGGAGATGGCCTTTCTGGCCGAGAGCGCGGCCATCACCGGCGCCGGGCTGGACGCGGCCGGGCGAGCGGTCGGCGAGGGCGTGATCGACCACGAGATCGCCCGCGCCGGGGCCGACGCCATGCTCGGTGGCGGCAGCGAATTCATGAGCATGCAGCCGATCGTTGCGGCCGGCTTTCGCAGCGGCATCATCCACACCAGTCACGCGGGGTATCGGATCGCCCGCGGCGACGTCGTGTTCACCGAGTTCGGCGCCGTGCGCCGACGCTACACCGCGCCGATGATGCGCACCGCGGTGGTGGCGCCGGTGGCCGACGAGGTCCGCGTGTTCCACGAGGTCTGTCTGGCGGTGCTCGAGGCGGTCATGGAGGCTGCGCGCAGCGGTGCCCCGGTAGCGGGCGCGGCTCGCGCCGGGGCCGAGGCACTCGCGCCGATCGCTGACCGCGCATTCTTCTCGGGGGTCTACGGCTACCCGGTGGGCCTGCAGTTTCCGCCCTCCTGGGTGGCCGGCTCGACGTTCATCGCCGAGGACAGCGACGCGGTATTCGCCGACGACATGGTCTTCCATCTGCCCATCTGTCTGCGCCGGCCCGGGGCGTTCGGCGTCGGCGTCAGCGAGACGGTGCGGATCACCGCCGACGGCGCCCGGGCCATCACCGCCAACGATCGCCGCCTGCAGATCCACGATTGAGCCGTCCGCAGCCGCCGCGTGCCCGGCCCGCAACGGCGCTGCTGCAACGCGGATCACGTGGTCGCGGCGACCCCGTCGGTGCGATGGGCGAAGGCGGCCGAAGGTTTCTATAATGGCGGGGGGGGGGG
>NZ_AYKF01000065.1 GCF_003732545.1 Salinisphaera orenii subsp. halophila YIM 95161
GGGCGTTATGCTGTTGGTCCCATGCGTTTCGAAATACGGCTCGGAATATCGCGATGTCGAAGACGCTGATCATCGTCGGCCTGCTGGTCGTGGCCGTGGGCCTGCTGTGGCCGTGGCTCGGGCGCCTGCCGCTGGGCCAGCTGCCGGGCGATATCGTCATCCGCCGGGAGCACTCGACCTTCTACTTCCCGATCACCACCATGGTGCTGGTCAGCGCGGTGATCTCGCTGCTGCTGTGGCTGTTCGGCCGTTAGCGGCGGGCGAGGCGGATGGCGCCTGCGGAGAGCCGGCGCGCCGACGGCCGCAGCCATGTCGATAACGGCGCAGGGCCGCGTCGTCGCCCGGCCCGGGTGACGCGTCGGTGCGCCGTATTCACTCCGGCGTTTCGTGGCCGTGGCAGCGCCGGTGCAGGGCGTGCACGGCCGGGGCGAGCGTCGGATCCGGCCCGTCGACGGCCACGCCCGGCGCGATCTCGTTGATCGGCAGCGGGCGTACGGGCGGGCGCGCGACGCCCAGGGCGTCGAGCCACGCGACGAGCTGGGCCGCGGAACTGGCGTAGACGATCCGGCCCAGACCGACCCAAGCGTGGGCGGCCGCGCACATCGGGCAGTGTTCGCCGGAGGTGTAGACGGTGGCGCCCGCGCGCGTCTCGATATTTATATGCGCCGCCGCCCAGCGGGCCAGGGCGAATTCGGGATGGCGCGTGGCGTCGCCGCCGGCGATGCGGTTGCGATCCTCGGCGCGCACGGCGCCGCTGGCATCCACCAGCACCGAGCCGAAGGGCTCGTCGCCGGCGGCGACCGCCTCGGCGGCCAGCGCCACGCAGCGCTGCAGATGGTGGCGGTCGGTGGCGTCGATCATGCGGGTCCGGGCCGGTGTGGCCACGTTACGATAGCGTCGTCACGCGAGCGCTGCAGCCGCTTCATTTCCCGGGCGGCGACCACTCGGGGCTGGTGCCGCCGAGGGCCGGATGCACCATTTCGTCGCCGGCGTGCTGGGTGAACTCGACGTTGACGCGCATCGGATCCAGGCCGAGCGTGTCGGCGCAGACGGCGATCAGGCATTCGGCCAGGGCCAGGCGCTGCTCGGCCGGCCGTCCGCGCCGGATGTCGCACATCAACATCGATACCGGAGCCGGCTCGCCGTCGATCATCCGCCAGATGCCGCCCTCGCCGGCTTCGCGCACCGCGACCGTGATACGGCGGATGTCCGCGTCCATGCGCTCGGCATAGGCGCTGGCCAGGCGAGCGGCCAGTTCGCGTTTTTTCGCCGCCGGATGGCGGCCGTTCACATCCAGTTGCAGATACGGCATTTGGCTCCCGGTTCGAGGCGGTCAGTCGGCGCGGGCCGCGCTTGCCAGCGGCGTGTCGCGGATCGGCCAGTGCAGCGCGGCCGCGATCAGCGCCAGCGCGAGCGAGGCCAGCCACGCCTGATCGTAGTCGCCGGTGACCGTGTAGGACCAGCCGGCCGCCCAGGCGCCGAAGAAGCTGCCGAACTGGTGCGACATGAACACCACCCCGAACAGCAGCGACAGATTGCGCATGCCGAAGATCTCGCCGACCAGGCCGCTGGTCAGCGGCACGGTGCCGAGCCAGAGAAAGCCGATGGCCGCGGCGAACAGCAGCGCGCTGGTGGCACCGAGCGGCGCCAGCAGGAACAGCGCGATCACCGCGGCCCGGGCCACATACAGCCAGGCGAGCACATGCTTCTTGCGGTAGCGATCGCCGCAGTAGCCGAAGAAGTAGGAGCCGAAGACGTTGAACAGCCCGATCACCGCCAGTGCGGCGGCGCCGATGACGGCGTCGACGCCGCGATCCGACAGATAGGCCGGCAGATGGGTCGACAGAAAGGCGATATGAAAGCCGCAGACGAAAAAGCCCGCGTTCAGCAGCCAGAAGCCGCTGTGTCCCGCCGCCGCGCGCAGGCCGAAGCCGGCGCCCGGTGCGGCCGCGTCGGGTGCGGCCGCGCGGCCGGTGACGCCGCGCGCCAGCACGACCACGAGCAGCATCAGGCCGGCGAGCACGTAGAGCGTGGCGCGCCAGCCCAGCCCTTCGATGAGCGTCTGGACGACAGGCACTACCAGACACTGACCGACCGAGCCGCCCGCGGTGACGATGCCGAAGGCGCGTCCGCGTCGCTCGGCGGGCACCACGCGGCCCACCGCGCCGAGGATGACCACGAACGTGGTGCCGGCCAGCGCCAGTCCCACCAGCACCCCCAGCGATACGTTGACGCCGGCCGCACTGCCTGCCGTCGCGGTCGCGGCCAGGCCGGCGGCATAGACCAGCCCGCCGGCGGCGATGGTGCGGCCGGCGCCGTAGCGGTCGGCCAGCGCGCCCACGCTCGGCTGGACCAGCCCGAACAGCAGATTCTGGATCGCGATGGCGAGCCCGAAGGCGGCGCGGTCCACGCCCACGTCCTGGGCCATGGGCACCATGAACAGGCCGAAGGCCTGGCGCGCGCCCATCGACAGCGTCACGATCGTGGCGCCGCAGGCGACCAGCAGCCAGGGCGAGGCTCGCCGCCCGATGCCGGGCACCATCATGCCGGCATCGCCCGCAGTGCCGATGTCTCGGCCGCCGTGGCCGATCCGGTCCGTCGCCGGCCGGCCGGGTCGGCGCGCGGTATTCCCGGTGTGGCCTGGAAGGCCCGCGCCAGGTCGCCCTCGATACTCACGCCCTGCATCGCGACCGGCCGTTGCGCGCCGCCGCGGGTATGCCGGTATCGGGGTGCGCGGGGGGCCGTCAGCGCCGTGTCCAATGCGCCTCCAGATCGGCGGCCAGACGCGCGACCAGCGCCCCGGCGCTCTCGGCGCGCGCCATGCCGGCGGCCTGGCCGGCCCACAGCGACATGAACTCCGGCCGGTCGCGGGCGCCGGCCGTGGCGCGGATGTCCTTGGTCCAGGCGTTCTGGACCGGATAGTCCGGCAGCTCGTGCTCGAATGGGCCGAGCGTGTCGATGAAGCGATTGCGCAGCCCGCGCGCCGGCTTGCCCGAGAATGCCCGGGTGACGGCGGTCGGGGTGTCGCCGGCGACGAGCACGGCCTGCTTGTGGGCGGGTTTCGCGCCGCTCTCGTCGCAGGCCAGAAAAGCGCTGCCCATCTGCACCGCCTCGGCGCCCAGTATGCGGGCGGCGGCCATGCCGCGGCCGTCCATGATGCCGCCGGAGGCGATCACCGGGACCGAGACCGCGTCGACCACCTGCGGCACCAGCGCCATCGTCCCGACGAGCCCGTCCGCGGCGTCGCCGAGGAAGGTGCCGCGATGACCGCCGGCCTCGGCGCCCTGGGCCACGATCATGTCGACGCCCGTGGCCTCGAGATGCCGCGCCTCGACGACGGTGGTGGCGGTGCCGACGACGCAGGTGCCGGCAGCCTGCAGACGCTGAATGCGCGCGGCGTCGAGTGCCCCAAACGTGAAGCTGAACACGGGCACGCCCGCCTCGATCACGGCCTCGAACTGATCCTCGAAGTCGGGCGCGTAGCGGGCGGGCGTGTCCGGGCGCGACAGGCCGAGTTCGGCGCGGAATGCGTCGAGATGGCCGTTGGCCCGGTCGATCCGTGCGGCATCGGCAGTGAACGGCTGCGGGATGAACAGATTCACCGCGAACGGGCGGGCCGTGCGCGCCCGGGTCTCGGCGATGGCCTCTGTCACGGCCGCCGGGCTCAGATAGCCGGCGCCGATCGACCCCAGGCCGCCGGCCTCGGCGACGGCGGCGACGAGTGCGGGCGTGGTGGTCCCGCCCGCCATCGGCGCCTGGATGATGGGATGGGCGATGCCCAGGATGTCGGTCACACGGCTGGCGCTCGCTGTCATGCGGGTCTCGAACGTTGAATCGGCGCCCCGGATGATCGCGCCTCGGCGCCCTCAGCGCCAGTGCACGACCAGTCCGCCCGCCGCGCCGGCGACCGGGTCCGACGCCGGTACGCCCAGCGCCGCGATGCGCGCCCGCGCCGCGGCGGGCTCGGTCTCGCCCGGCCGGCAGAGGTCCCAGTCCTGCTGATCCGGCGGATAGGCCGCGGCGAGACCGAAGTCGGCCGTGGCGGACAGCCGACAATGGCCGGTGCCGGCGGGCAGGATCAGCACATCGCCGGCAGCGAGGTCGACGACGCGCCCGGCCTCGCCACCGAGCACCAGCCGGGCCGCGCCGGCGTGGACCGCCAGCGCTTCGTGCGAGACCGAATGATAATGGTGGAAGTCGAAGACACCGCCACGCCATTGCGGCGGCCAGCCGTTGGCGGCGAAAAGCCGCTCGAAGCCCGCGGGATCGACGGCGCGGGCGGCGCCGGACCGGTAGTGCAGGACCGGCCAGCGGCCGTTCGGGGTCCGCCCGTCATCGTCGAGCCGATAGGTCGCCGGTTCGGGCGGCTGCGCGCCGAATACAGCGGCGTTCGGCGCCGTCGAGTGAGGTTGTCGCGGCATGGCGAGATGGCTTCAAGGCGATGGGGTCGAGCCTGCCGCAGACGTGACCGCCGGTACAGCCCCGCGGCCGGCTGGTGGGCCGGGCTCGAAGTGCGGCCACGTCGGCGGCCGTCGCCATGCCGCCCGTCGGCCCGGCGTAGCGGCTTGCCCTGATCCGCTGCGCCGCGAGCGCTGCATGCGCCGCCGGGCGCGGTGATTGGCCGATCGGGCGCCGATACAACGGCACGTGGACTCACCGGAACGTCGCATGCGAAACGCGCGGGGCTCGGATAGTATGAATGCCGACAACGTCGCGAGGGGCGTCGCGCCGCCAAGGCCGACGGGCGAGTCGAATGGGCCAGGAACAGGCGACGCCGATGGATCGGCAGGGGCATGGTTGGTCCCGGGCGCTGCGCGTGCTGCTCCAGGCCGTGCATTCGCCGGAATATCTCGACGCCAAGGCCCGGGATTTCGGCGCCTTCACGCTCTGGGCCCTGCTCATCACCGCCGTGTTCGTGCTGGGCATGATCCCCTGGGACTATGCGATCGACGCGACGCGCGCCTGGCACGTCGTCTGGCTGCGCGTGATGCAGTGCGGCGCGCTGCTGTTCTGGGCGATCGCCAGCGTCCGGTATGTGCACGGCCGCGCCGCGCGCATCGCCGCGCTGGCCGCGCCGCTGTTCATCGAGGCCACCTTCATGGTCGTCCTCGACCGCCTCGACGGCGGCACCTCGTACGGCATGGGCGGCTTCCTGTATTTCTTCATCTTCGCGCCGTTTCTGCTGCTGGCGCAGCCGCTGGGGCTCGCCGCGCTGGTGCTGACGGCGATCACCGTGTTCCCGCCGCTGGCGGCGTGGTTCGGGCTGCAGACCGGACTCGACTGGTGGATCTATGCCGCCTACATGGGCACCGGGTTCGTGCCGGTGCTCGCGATCCGGCTGCTGCTCGAGGTCATGTACTGGCACGTGTTCCGCTATCGGCGCGAGGTCGAGCACCAGGCCCTGACCGACGGTCTCACGCGGCTGCCCAATCGCCGCCAGTTCCTCGCCGCGGGGATGCGCAGCCTCGACTCGCACGGCGAGAGCGGCCAGCCGGCGAGCCTGTTGTTCATCGACATCGACCGCTTCAAGGGCATCAACGACACCCACGGCCATCGCACCGGCGACGCCGCCATCTGCCACGTGGCCCATGCGCTGCGTGCCCTGTGCCGCGAGGAGGATCTGATGGCGCGCTATGGCGGCGAGGAGTTTCTGGTGCTGCTGCCACGCACCGGTCCGGCGGCCGCGGCCGAGATCGCCGAGCGCCTGCGCAGCGCGGTCGTCGCCGCGCCGTTTCCAATGCCGGATGCGCGCGCCTCGCCGCTGGGGCTGACCGTCAGCATCGGCATCGCCAGTTACGATCCCCACGACCTCGGCGATCTGACCGATATCGATCGGCTCATCCATGCCGCGGATCGGGCGGTCTATGTCGCCAAGCGCGGCGGCCGCAATCGGGTCGTCAGCGTCGGCGACGGGCCGGCGCCGGACGATGTGTCGGCTCAAGGCCGATCGTAGCACTCGGGTGCGGGCGCCGCGCCGAAGGGCGGCGTGATCCGTGAACGGTAGTAAACGGGGCCCGTGGACGCCGCCACCCCGCGCAGGGATGCAGCGAATCGTCGGCGTTCGAACGCCCGTTAGCGCCAGCGCCAGCGCCAGCGCCAGCGGCCTGGCTTGAGGTGCGCCTGCCGGGCGTGGATGAGCGCTGTCCGGGCCCGGCCCGCCGCGATCATTCGCGGCCGACGTTTGCCAATTCGCGGCACGCGCCGCCGCGAGCGCTGACGCGCATGCCCGGCCCTCGTGCCCGTATCGACGGGCGCCAACGGTGCACGCATGCCACGCCACGCCACGCCGACACGCCGGGCCCGGCCGCGCGGCGAGCGCTCAGCCGTCGTTCGCCGCGGTCAGATCCAGCGATGAATAGACCGGCCCGGTCATGGGCTCGCTGACCGTCAGCTCGCCGCGGGTCCACAGCGTGTCGCCGTCACCGTCGGCCACGGTGGCGCTGAGCGCGTACTGGCGGCCGTCTTCGAGTTTGCTGCCGTCCACGGTCAGCTCGTAGGACACCGGGCCTTCAGTGACCGAACCGAGCGCCTTTTCCGCCACGAGCTCGGGATCGCTGTAATCGCCGCTGACCTGCACCAGCGCGACGCGTGCGGTCCCGTCGTCCGGCCACTCGGCTTGCGCTGGGGCCTCGAGTTCACCGGTGAACATGGCCTGCTGGCTGTCGTCCAGCGCGAACGCGGCGCCCGCACTGGCGAGGGCGATGAGTCCGGCGCCGGCGGCCGCGAGCGTCGATTTCGGGGCGAAGCGGGGATGGTGTGGCATCTCTCCTCCCGGTTGTCGATTGGGTCTGGTTTCTGCGCCGGGCGCGCTCCGGCACCTGTTCCGGGACGTTGCAATCGGGCCGCGGCCGTGGTCGATTGGGGGCATGAGCGAACCGTTTCGTTACCGTTTCCGTGTGCGCTACAACGAGTGCGACGCCCAGCGCGTGGTCTTCAACGCGCGTTACGCCGACTACGTCGACCTGGCCATGACCGAGTTCATGCGCGCGCTGGGCTGCGGCTATACCGAGCTGCTCGCCCGCGGCCTGGACAATCAGGTGGTAAGGCTGACACTGGACTGGCGTGCGCCGGCGCGCTTCGACGAGGTGCTCGAGGCCCGGGTCACGGTCGCGCGTCTCGGCCGAACCTCGTTCGAGCTCGGCCACGAGATCGTGCATGCGGATGATCGCCGCACGCTGTGTACCGCCACCGCGGTCTACGTGCTCATGACCACCGATCCCTTCGCCAAGACGCCGCTGCCCGAGGATCTGCGGACCGCGCTCGCCGGCGGCGCCCGGGATCGGGTGATCGACCAGAGCGGCCGCGGCTGACCCGCACGGGCTCGGCTGCGGCGTGGTGTCGTCGCGGACTGGCATTCAAATTGCTTTTCGATCCGGCAGGTCAGACCAGCGCGGGACACGAAGCGATGATGCGAAGAGCGACATCCGGCCGGGATGCGGCGCTGCCGGGGCGATGAGCCGTACTGCCGCCACGCGCCTGGCCATGCGGCCGCCGAACATGACCGCGCTGGCGTTGACCGCGGGCGGTTCGCGCGGGGCCTATCAGGCCGGCGTGCTCCAGCGCATCGGCGAGATTCCGTCGCTGGCCGAAGGGCCGGCGCCGTTCGACATCATCACCGGCGCCTCGGCCGGGGCGATCAACGGCGCCGCGCTGGCCGGCTATTCCGCGCGGCTGCAGTACGGCACCGCCCGTCTGGCCGGGCTGTGGGCGGGGCTGACCGCGGATCGGGTCTATCGCACCGGCCTGAGCGCGATGGCACGCAACGCCCTGCGTTTCGCCGGCGACGCGGCCCTCGGGCGGCTGCTGGGCGGTGGCCGCGTCCAGGCCCTGCTCGATGCGGCGCCGCTGCGCGAGCTGCTCGCGCGCGAACTGCCCCTGGCCGGCATCGGCCAGGCCGTCGCTCAGCGGCGGCTGTACGCGCTGGCGGTGACCGCGACCGGCTATCACTCCGGCAAGTCGTACACCTTCATCCAGGGTCGGCCCGGGCATCCGCTCTGAGAGAAGAGCCGGCGCATCGCCCTGCCGTCCACGATCGGCGTCGACCATGTCTGCGCCTCGGCGGCGATACCGCTGGTGTTTCCGCCGGTGGCGCTGGCCACCGGGAATGCGTCGGCGTGGTTCGGCGACGGCGCCATGCGCCTGACCAACCCCCTGAGCCCGGCGATCCGGCTGGGGGCGAAGCGCGTGCTGGCCATCGGCATCCGTTGCCCGGACAGCGCCCGCGCGCTCACCGACGCCGAGTTCGCCCATGCCTCGGCTTCGGCCGCCTGTCTGCCGCCGCGGCCGCCGCTGGCCCAGATCTGCGGCACCTTCCTGAACGCGCTGTTTCTGGATCATCTGGACGCCGACATCGATCATCTCGAACGCATGAACGACCTGGTCGCCGCCTACGGCCGCGGCGCCGACGCCGGGCCGCCCAAGCACACCGTCGCCGAGCCGATGCGCGTCGTCCATCCGCTGGTGATCTCGCCCTCCGAGGATCTGGCGGTGATCGCCGCCGATCTGGCCGATCGCATCCCGGCGTCGGTGCGCTTTCTGCTGGAGACGCTGGGCACGCCGGACGCGCGTAGTGCGGATCTGGCCAGCTATCTGCTGTTCGACCCGGCCTATACCCGCGCGCTCATCGACATCGGCTATCGTGATGCCGATGCCCGTATCGACGAGATCGAGGCCTTCCTGCGCGGCGAGACCGCCGACGCCGCCGCGGTGGCGCGTTAGCGCCCCGGTCGTCGGCCCGCGCGCGCTGTACGAGACCGCCCGGGTGGGTCGCCGGATACGGCGGGCGCCGTGACGGTCGGATGTCTCGATCGCGCGGATTTGCGGGCCTACGGAAGGCAACGTCGTGCGCGGCGATCGGCGCGAACGCAGTCTGCGTTCCGCTCGGGCCGTACGCCCGATCGACGGGTCTGGCGCCTATTCGCCCGTGGCTCCGGACGAGGGTTCGGCGTCGCCGCCTTCGCCGCCGGCGTCGAAGTAGTTGAAGGTGCCGCACAGCGCCGGTTTCTCGCCGGCGCTCAGCGGGTCGCGCGAGAAGGCGGCGAGCTGGAGCGTGGCCTGACTCGCGGTGCCGGTTTCGGCCAGGGCAATGTAGCGGGTTTCGCCGTCGCGGCACAGGCCGCCGTTGGGGGCGTCCGCGCCCACCTGCTCGCTGTCGACTGCGCGCAGGGTCACCGGGGTGTCCGGGGCGATGAGCAGCACGTCGGCGAAGCGGGCATCTCCCGAACCGGAGGGATAGCCGTCGCGTCCATAGACGGTCTCCGGTGCGCCCAGGGCGTAGCGCAGGCCCTTGGCTGCGGTCAGCCCGGCGTCGTCGATCTCGATCGCGCCGGTGAAGGCCATGGCGGTGTTCGACAGCGGGGTGTAGCGGCCGTGGAAGTTCACGGTCGAGCCCGGTTCGGGCCGGGCGGTCGGCGCGGCGTCGTCGGCGGCCGCGCCGCCGCCGAGCACGCTGCAGCCGGTCAGCAGCACTACGGCCGCACCCAGAACCGCGAGAGCGGCGTTGTGGGCGGGACGATGGCCAGGGCCGGGAACGACGGATTCGGTCATGGTGTGGCGGTCCTTCCGGCCTCGGCCGGTGCAGATGACGGGCCCGGCTCGATCAGGTCGCCGTCGGGGGCGGGCACGCCGCGGCGGATCGCGCGCGGGAAATCCGCCGCGGCGTGCCCGTCGACGTCGGCGGCGACGGCGCGGGCGTTGATGTGGCCGCGGGCCCGCAGTTCGGCGAGCGGGCGGGAGGTGTCGAGTGCGCCGAGATCGTAGATATAGTCCGGCAGATAGCCGGAGGCAAGCAGGCGGTAGTCGCTCGGCAGCCCGGGCACGATCGCTTTGACCATGTCGTAGACGATGGTGGTGCAGTTCGACAGAACGGTGTTGTAGAAGCGCGGCTCGCGGCGCAGCGATTCGGCCTCGTCGAGATAGGCGAGGAACAGGTCGCGCAGCGCCGCCCGCGGCAGGGCCACGCGGTAGAGGTAGACGTCCTCGCCGCGCACGTTCGAGCGGGTGCGCACGATGTCGCGTTCGTCGGCGGCGATCAGCACCAGCTCGGACTGCTTGAACAGACCGCCGATGGCCGAGAACGAGGACTCGCGCGTGCGCCGCACCTCCACCGAGAACACCAGCTGGCGGCCGTCGGTGAAGCCGAAGCTGACCAGCGTGTGCGCGATCGCCGGGCCCATCCAGTGGGACGCGATCAGGTCGGCCGAGCGCAGTTGCGACAGGTCGTAGGTGCGGGTCTCCCAGCGCGGGGTGAAATCCTCGCGGGTGCGCCAGTCGAAGTTGCGCACGTTGTGGAGCGTCACGCGATCGCCGTCGCGTTCGGATTCCAGCAGGCGTGCGACGTCGGGCGCCCAGTCGCGGTCCATGGCCGGCCGGATGGTCTGCCACCAGCCGATCAGCGCGACGAAGACCAGCGCGAAGACCAGCAGCGACGGCCAGCGCAGTTCGCGCAGCGGCGGCGCCAGCAGGCTGGCGAGCGCGACCAGCGTGAGGGCCAGCCAGAGCGCGAGCAGCACTGCGGCGAACCCGCGCGGCCCGCGGAACCACAGCGCGCCGCTGCCCCAGGCGCCGAGCAGCGTCAGGCCGAGGGCGAGCGGCAGGCGCCAGAGCAGGCTCGCGCTCAGCGCGGCCATGGGTGCTCCGGCGTGCCGACGGGGGTGGGCGACGACTCGAACATGCCGTCCATGCTAGCGAAGCCGGGGCCGGGTGTGGCGCCGGCGCTCAGTAATAGCGTTCCGAGGGTTTGGGCGGCACCCACTGATAGAGCCAGGTCTCGGTGAGCGTGCGATCGCCGTCACGCAGGTAGAGCCGCATGGACAGCGGTTCATCCGAGGCGGTCTCGGGAATCCAGTCGAAGATCGCGCGGTAGCCGTCGATGGGTTCGAACCGCCGTGCCTGGACCATGCCGAGCCGACCGCGCGAGACGCTGATCTCGGCGACCACGTCGGCGTCGTCGGGCAGGTCGTCGAGGGTATCGCCGACGAAATCCACGGCGAATCGGCGGGCGTACTCCGCAGGCGAGCGATCACCCGGAATCCAGCCCTCCGGGACGTTGCCCATGCCGGTCCAGGTCTTGTCCACCTGCGCGAGGGTCGGGCTGACCGGCGGCAGTGGATACCAGTACAGCCGGTAGCGATAGTCCAGCCGCTGGCCGGCCTCGACCGGGTCTCCGGGGATCCAGAAGGCCACGATGTTGTCGACGGTCTCGCCCACGGTCGGCAGTTCCACGAGCGCGATCTCGCCGGCGCCCCAATCGCTGGTGGGTTCGACCCACAGGCTCGGGCGACGGTTGTACCAGGCGACGTCGTCGCGATAGTTGTCGAAGTCGTGGTCGTGCTGAACGAGGCCGAAACCGCGCGGATTCTCGTCGCTGAAGGCGTTGTACTGCAGCGTTTCCGGGTTGAACAGCGGGCGGCATATCCACTCGCCGTTGCCGCGCCACATCTCCAGCCGGTCCGAGTCGTGAATCTGCGGGTGGATGGTGTCGCGGGCCTGGCTCTGGCTCGTGCCCTTGAGGAACATGCTGGTCATGGGGGCGATGCCCAGCCGCTCGATCGGCCGGCGGGTGAACAGCGTCATGTCGACATCCAGGACCGCGCCCTCTTCGCGCAGATCGATGTCGAAGCGATAGGCGCCGGTGACGCTCGGCGAGTCGAGCAGGGCGTAGACGGTGACCGTGGTCGCCCCCGGCTCCGGCTGAACGAACCAGAAATCGGTGAAGTCGGGGAACTCCTCGCCCGAGGCCAGCGCGGTGTTCACCGCCAGCCCGCGCGCCGAGAGGCCGTACTGTTCGTTCTTGTCGAGGAAGCGGAAATAGCTCGCGCCCAGAAACGCGCCGGCCTCGTCGACGTGCCCGTCGCGGATCGCGCTGGCGAGCACGAAGCCCGCGAAACCGAGATCGCGGCCTGTCAGCGGCGCCCGGTCGACGCCGGCCTGGCCGTAGTTGAACAGGGACGGGCTGAAATGGATGGGCCGCGCCATGTCCGTGTCCGGATCGAGGGCGTGCATGTGTACCGGCACGTTGAAATGCATGCCCACGTGGAAGAAGGTCATGCGCAGATCGAAGGCGTCGTCGCCTGACCAGAGCGCCTGGGCAGGGTCGTAGCGGATCTTCTGATAGTTCAGCGGCTCGAGATCGGCCAGCGTTGCCGGCAGCTTCTCGACGTGCGACTCGTACGGCCGCTCGGCGAGTTCGCGGGCCCGTTGCCGGAGCCGCTCGCCGTCGAACGGCTGCGCCTCCGAGGCGTCGCCCAGGCGGGCGAATGCGGGCAGGCCCGGCAGGCCGAGCGAGGCCAGCGCCAGAGAGGTCTTGAGCAGGGTGCGTCGATGCATGGACTCGCCTTCGGTGGGCTTCCTTTAGGGACAGGCGATCGGGCCCGGGGTTCCGGCGCGGATGTGCGGATGCGCTACCTCACCCGGTCGACCCTCGGCTTGCCGGCACCTCGATCGCCCCGGCGCCGTTTGGCGCGCGGTCGTGCCGGACGCCACGGCTCAGGGCAGGAAGTCGCTCAGGAAGGCGTCGGCCTCGTTGCGGAGCTGGCCGCGCAGTTCGATCATGCGGCGGGCGTAGTCGTTGAGCCGCCGCTGATGATCGGTCTCGGGCGTGAAGGCGGGCACGGGCTGCTTGCCGCCGCTTTCGTCGAGGGCGACGAACACCAGAATGCAGTGGGTGGTGAAGCGCCGCTGGCGCTGGCGCGGATTGCGGGCGTGCACGCTCACCGAGATGTGCATGCTGGTGCGGCCCGTGTGCATCAGTTCCGCGCGCAGCGTCACCAGATCGCCCACGCTGATCGGTTCGAGAAAACGGATGCCGCCGACGTAGGCGGTCACGCAGTAGCTCGCGCTCCAGTTCGCCGCGCAGGTGTAGCCGGCGTGGTCGATCCACTTCATCACGTTGCCGCCGTGGACGTTGCCGCCGAAATTGACGTCGGAGGGCTCGGCCAGAAAGCGCAGGGTGATCTCGGCGGCGGGGGTGTCGGTCACGGTCGGCTCGGCGCGGGGGCGTGCGGCCGAGTCTAGCGGGTCGCGGCCCGCCGGGCGAAGCGTCGCCTCGCGGCCCGCTGGACGGCCCGGGGCGATACGCCGGTCGCCCGGCGTCGCGTCGTGCGGCGCGAGCGCCTAGACTGAGCGCGTCATTCCATCGCGAGACCCGCCATGAAGCTCATCGGATCCGGCACGTCGCCCTATGTCCGCCGCACCCGCCTGCTGCTGGGCGATCGACCCTACGAGTTCGAGAGTCTGGACATCTACGGCGCCGACCGCGACGCCCTGCGGGCGCGCAACCCGGCGCTCAAGATTCCGATGCTCGTCGACGGCGGCCGCACCCTCTACGACTCGCGGGTGATCGCGCGCTATCTCAGCGACAAATTCGAGCACGCGCCGCTGAGCTGGGATCAGGAGAACCTGCTCACGCTCGTCGATGCCGCCAACGATTCGATGGTCGCGCTGGTGCTGTCGCACAAGTCCGGCCTCGATATCCACGACGGCGCGACGTTCCACGAGCTCCAGCACGAGCGCATCGGGCGTGCGATGACCGCACTCGAGGACGTCGCCGCCGACGGCGCCTTCGACGCCTGGGATTACCCGGCGATCTGCGTCTACTGCCTGGTCGACTGGGCCGAGATGCGCGAGATGTTCGATTTCGCCGAGCACCCGGCGCTGCGCGGCGTGCGCGAGCGTCATCGGGGGCAGCCGATGGTGGCCGAGACCGATCCGCGTCGCGCCGGCTGAGGCCCCGGCGACGGTTTGACAGCCCCTGCGGGCCGGCACAGGCTGATCCGAAGACCGCCCGCGGTCGTGAGGAGCGCAGGACCATGAGCCGACTCTACGGCCCGGCCCACCGGGCCCTGCAGGATCAGTTCGACACCCGCGAACTCGCCGACCGCATCGAGGATGTGGCCGCCAGCCCGGGTGTCGAGCCCGCGGCCCGGGCCTTCATCGAATCGCGCGACATGTTCTTCCTGTCGACGGTCGATGCCCGCGGCTGCCCGACCGTGTCCTACAAGGGCGGCGCGCCGGGTTTCGTGCGGGTGCTGGACGAGACCACGCTGGCGTTTCCCAACTACGACGGCAACGGTATGTATCTGTCGATGGGCAATGCCGACGCCCATCCCGAGGTGGGCCTGCTGTTCATCGACTTCGAGAAGCCCTTCCGCCTGCGCGCCCAGGGTCGGGCGACGGTGGCCGCCGACGATCCGCTGATCGGCGACTGGCCGGGCGCCGATCTCGTGGTGCGGGTGGCGCTGCATGCGGTCTGGCAGAACTGCCCGCGCTACATCCATCGCTATCGCAAGCTGTCGAACTCCCGCTACGTGCCGGACGCCCGCGCCCGGGCGCCGCTGGCCGGCTGGAAGCGCATCGACGGCCTGCAGGACGTGCTCACCGACGCCGACCGGGCCGAGGCCGCCCGCGAGGGCCACATAACCGAGGACGAGTGGATCGACAGCATCCAGCGCGGCGATCCGCGCGCATAGGGGCTGGTCCGGCCGCTCACGCCACCGCGCCGTTTCTCGGATCCGGCGAAATCGACGCTGCCGCGGCGCGGCCCGGGGGCGACGCGTCCCGGCCCGTCGAGCGGACGCGGCCGAAGAACGCGCCCGAGCCGCGACCCGAGTCGCGCCGGCGGTCCTTACGGGCCCGCGGCGCGCCCGGCGGCGGACGGGTCGTCGATCGCCATCGCCGTGCCGACCTCGGCCACCTTCGTCTGCTTGTCGTAGGCGCACAGCCGCTGCTGCCGGCGGTCCGTGCCGGGCCCGCGGCCGGTCAATCGGGCCAGACCGTAGTGCTGTGAGCCGAATGGGTCGACGGTGATCGTCTCGACCTCGAAGCCGTCGTCGTCGGCCGCCGCCCGGCAGCCGGCCTCGACGTCGGCACGGAAGGCCTGCCAGGCCGCTTCGGTCGAGGCGAGGGCGCCGGTGGACACGAGGCCGGCGAGCGCGAGCAGGCGCGCCGCGCGCTGCCGGCGGTGATCGAGTATTCGCATTGCGCGGGTTTTCGAACGGGTGTCGCGGCCCCGCATCGTCCGCTCAGGCGGACTCCTCGCTGAACGGATGCGCTTCGAGTTGGACCCGGGCGACGTGCAGCCCGTGCATGTCCACGATGCCGCCGTAGCGCCGGTCGCCGCGCTGATAGAACTCGAAGCGATAACGGCGCTTGATGAACCCGCGGCCGAGGCCGATGCGGTCGAAGGCCAGTTCGTCGATGAAGGTCATGCGCGCTTGTTCGCAGGCCGCGAGCGCGGCCCGGCGGGCTCGCGACCGGGCGCCGAGCGACTGCCACCAGAAGATGGCGACGAGCGCGGTGCCGATCAGCCAGGGGAAATAGTCGAACAGCACGGTCGAGCCCGCCTCAGGCGTCGGCCGCCGGGGCGTCGTCGGGCACGACGCGGGCGGCGCCGTTTCGGATCTCGTCGATCCCGCGGCAGCCGGCCAGCGCCATGGTCAGCTCGAAATCGGCGGCCAGATTGTCCATGACCTCGCCCGCACCGGCTTCGCCGGCCAGGGCCAGGCCGTAGGCGTAGGGGCGGCCGAGTCCGACCGCGGTCGCCCCCAGCGCGAGCGCCTTGAACACGTCGGCGCCGCCGCGCACGCCGGAATCCAGGATCACCGGCAGCTCGGGCGCGGCGGCCGCCACCGCGGGCAGCGCGTCGAGGCTGGCCACCGCACCGTCGACCTGGCGGCCGCCGTGATTGGACACGATGAGCCCGTCCACCCCGTGATCCGCGGCCATGCGCGCGTCGTCGGCGTCGAGCACGCCCTTGAGCACGATCGGCAGGCGCGTGCGATGACGCAGCCAGGCCAGCTCGCCCCAGGTCAGATTCGGCCGCGAGTAGGTCGCGATGAAGCGGCGCACCGCGGCCAGCGCCCGGCCGCTGGTCAGCGCGGCCAGACTGGAGCCGGGATAGTGGCGCGCCGCGGCGAGCACGTTGCGCAGGGTGGTCAGGTTCACCGGCGGCCGCGGGCCGTCGTCGGCGGCGGCGTCCAGGCCCGCGGTGAAGACCGGGTCCGAGGTGTACTGGGCGATGCCCCGGCCGAGCAGAAAGGGCAGGTGGGCCAGATCCAGGTCGCGGCTGCGCCAGCCGAGCAGCGTGGTGTCGAGCGTGACCACCAGCGCCTCGCAGCCGCAGGCTTCGGCGCGGGCGACCAGCGATTCCACCAGCGCGTCCGATTTCGACCAGTAGAGCTGGAACCAGCGCGGCGCGCCGGGGGCGACCGTCTCCATCGCGGCGGCGCAGTCCTCCATCGAACGGCTGGCCTGGTTGGAAAAGATCATGGGCACGCCGCGCGCGGCCGCGGCCCGGGCCACGGCCACGTCGGCGCCCGGGTGGGCGGCTTCGAGCACGCCGATGGGGCAGAGCAGGAACGGCTGCGGGTAGCGCCGGCCGAACAGGCTGATCGCGGTGTCCCGGTGCGCCACGTCGCGCAGCATGCGCGGAACGATGCGCCAGCGCTCGAAGGCGCGGCGATTGGCGGACATTGTGGACTCGCGCCCGGCGCCGCCGGCGATATAGGCGAAATCGGCCGCCGCCATGCGTCGCTGGGCGGCGGCCTCCAGCGCGGTCTCGGCCACGGGTACGCGCGGGCGACGGCCGGCCATGCCCGCCGAATAGATCGCCTGCTGGCGGGCCACCGGGCCGGTACGCGGGTTGTCGGCGGTCATGTCGGTGTTGCTCGGGTCATGGCGGGTGGCGGCGGGCGCGGGCTCGGCCCGACCTTAGCAAGCGCGGTGCATGCCGTGCCCGCGCGGTTTCGGCGACTCGGCTAGAATCGACGGGGCCGAGGGTCGTCGGCCGCACTGCAAGGGGGATGGAACGTGGGTCCGCTGCTTGACGAAATCGCCATTTTTCTGGCCGCCGCCGTGATCGCGGTGCCGATCGCCCAGCGTCTGGGCCTGGGCTCGGTGCTGGGCTATCTGGCGGCGGGCGTGATCATCGGGCCCTGGGCGCTGGGTCTGATCGGCGACGTCGAGCAGGTGCTGCACATCGCCGAGTTCGGCGTCGTGCTGCTGCTGTTCATCATCGGTCTGGAGATGCAGCCGCGCCGGCTGTGGGCGCTGCGCAAAACCATCATCGGGCTCGGCGGCATGCAGGTGGGCCTGAGCGCCGCGGCGCTGGCGCTGGCCGCGTCCCTGGTGCTGGAAATGCCGCCCGTGCCGGCGATCGTCGCGGGCCTCGCCCTGGCGCTGTCGTCGACCGCCTTCGCCCTGCAGCTGCTCGCCGAGCGCGGCGAACTCACCGCCCGACACGGGCGCTCGGCGTTCGCGATTCTGCTGTTTCAGGACCTCGCCGTAATTCCGATTCTGGCGCTGCTGCCGCTGCTGACCGCGGGCAGCGAATCGGTCAGCTTCCTCGGCGCGCTCTGGGAGACGGTCAAGATCGCGCTGGTGCTCGCGGCCATGGTGGTCGGCGGCCATTATCTGCTGCGGCCGATCTTCCGGCTGGTCGCCGCGACCCGCATGCACGAGATCTTCACCGCCATGACGCTGCTGATCGTGGTGGGCACGGCGGTGGTGATGGAGGCCACCGGCATCTCGGTGGCGCTCGGCGCCTTCGTGGCCGGCGTGCTGCTCGCGGATTCGGAGTACCGGCACGAACTGGAAGCCAACATCGAGCCGTTCAAGGACCTGCTGATCGGCCTGTTCTTCATCGCCGTGGGCATGTCCATCAACCTCGGTCTGATCGCCGCGCAGCCGCTGTTTCTGCTCGCGCTGACGGCGGGCCTGATCGGCGTCAAGGCTACGATCCTGTTCGTGCTGGGCCGGCGACACGGCCTGAGCTGGCCCGCTGCCCGCGGTCTGGCGGCCTATCTGCCGCAGGGCGGCGAATTCGCGTTCGTGATCCTGTCGACGGCGGTCGCCGGCGGGCTGTTCGTGCAGGCCGAGGCCGATCTGCTGGTCGCCACGGTGACCCTGTCGATGGTGATCACGCCGCTGTTCGTCAAGCTGGTGGCCTACTACAACACCTGGCGCATGCCGAAAAGCGAGCCGGCCTTCGAGACCCCCGAGGCCGCCGAGCATCCGGTGTTCATCGCCGGCTTCGGCCGCGTCGGGCAGATCGTGGCGCGGCTGCTTCGGGCCAAGCATGTGGGCTTCACCGCGCTCGAGATCAACGCCGATCAGGTGGACTTCGTGCGCAAGTACGGCAATAAGGTCTACTACGGCGACGCTTCGCGCCTGGACCTGCTGCGTGCCGCGGGCATCGAGCAGGCCCGGCTGTTCGTGCTCGCGATCGGCAATCGGGAGGCCTCGCTGCGTACCGCGCGCACCGTGCGCGAGCACTATCCGGACATCCAGCTCATCGCCCGCGCCCGCAATCGCAAGCACGCCTACGAGCTGATGGACCTGGGCGTGACCGTGCTCCAGCGCGAGACCTTTCTCTCCAGCCTCGAGCTGGCCGGCGACGCGCTCAAGGCGCTGGGCTTCAAGCCCGACGAGATCAAGCGTGCCAAGACCCTGTTCCGCGCCCACGATGAGAAGCGCCTGTTCGAGCACTATCACGCGGCCGACGACGAGACCCGCTACGCCAAGCTGGTGATGGAGGCCGCCCAGGAACTGGAGGAACAGTTCGAGCGCGACGCCGCCGAGCACGCCGGCGAATAGCGGCTGGTCCGCCCCGGCGACGCCCGCCAGGGCACGGGGGCGAGGCGTGGCTAGACGCGGGCCCGGCGGGGCAGCGCGGCGCCCTGCGCCGCGAGTGTGGCCGCGGTGACGAGTCCCCAGACGGCGTTGAAGATCAGCACGAAGACCGGCGTGAGCGTGCCGAGCGCCAGGCCGAGCACGCCGGCGTCGAGCTTGAACGGGAACACCACGAAGCACTGGACCAGTGACGGCCCGAGGCTGAGCAGCAGCCCGCGCAGCATCAGCGGCAGACCGGCGGCCAGCGGCGTCAGGAACAGCCAGCCCCAGATGCCGCCCCAGATGATCGGTCCGTAGAGGAAGGCCGGGCCGAGCGACGGCGCGATCCCGACGCCCGCAGCCTGGGTGATGCCCAGGGTGCCGAACAGCCAGATGGTGAGCGCGGTCGCCAGGCCGCCGAGCGCGCCGGCGGCGAAGCCGAGTGAGAGTTTCGAGATCATGGGGTCATCCCCTCGCGACGTTGTTGGTATTTTTAATTACCCAACAAACCTATCACGAGACAGCTACGGACGGCGGACACCCTCATGCTGGCGCAGATACTCGGTAAGGGCGAAACCCGACAACAGCCAGAATCCGCCCACCAGCAGACCGGCGGCGATATCGCTGACGTAGTGCACCGAGAGCACCGCGCGACTGGAGGCGATGAGCGCGATCAGGACGGTGCCCCAGTAGCCCAGTTCGAAACGCCGGCCCATGCCCGGCAGGTCGCGGGCGATGGCGTAGATGATGAAGCCGTAGACCGCGATCGCCCCGGTGGCGTGCGCGCTCGGGAAGGACGGCGTCGAGGCGGTGGCGAAGGTCACGAAGTCCGGCCGGTCGCGGTCGAAGGCGAACTTGCCCGCGTAAGTCAGCGCCTGCGAGCCGACGACCGCGAGCACCAGCCCCGGAATGTAGCGGTGGCGCCCGTGTGCCCAGAGAAACCCCGTGGCCACCAGCATCACCGCGACCAGGGTCTCGGTGTTGCCCAGGCCCGTGATCCAGCCGAACAGATCGACGACATGCGGGTTGCGGATGACGCCGAGCGCGTCGTTGAACCGGCGGTCGAAGGCAATCAGCTCCTCGCCCTCGACGAGATCCTCCACCAGGCCCACACCCAGAAATATCAGATACAGTGCCAGCGCTGCGATCAGCGTCAGCGGCAACCCGGAGAAGCGGTCGACCGCGGTCCGTGCCGCCACCGCCCGCGTGGTGGCGGGGAACCGGCGCTGGAACCAGCCGCCCAGCCGCGGCCGTCGCGCCAGCCCGGTGAGGCCGCGGCCCACGCGCGGGCCCGAGAACGCGAGCGCCCGCCAGAGCCACCAGGCGATGAAACGGCTCGCGACGAGGGTGGCGACGAGCATCAGCAGCAGTTGCCAGAATGGCAGCGGGGACATCGAATCCTCGGGGATGGGCACGGCACGGCAGTATAGCGGGGGACAGGGGATGGATTACACGCGTATGACGGTGCGCTGGGTTGCGCGGGCCGGCTATGGCGCGCGCGGTCTCGTCTATCTCGCGCTCGGTGCGCTGACGTTCAACGCCGCGCTGGAGTTCGACGAGGTGGAGGACGTGCACGGCGCCATGCGCGAGATCGGCCACCAGACCGGCGGCGACATCGTGCTGTTCGGACTGGCCGCGGGGCTGCTGGCCTACGGTCTCTGGCGCTTCGTGCAGACCACGCTGGATGTGGACGGCCACGGCTGGCGGCCCACCGCGCTGGCGATCCGGGGCGGGCTGCTGGTGAGTGCCGCGCTGCATATATCGCTGGCCTGGGGCTGTATCCAGATCGCCATGCGCTGGTCCGGCGACAACGGCAAGCCGGTCCAGCGCGCGGTCGAGCGCATTCTCGACTGGCCGGCGGGCCGCATGCTCGTGATCGCCGGGGGGCCGCGATCGTCGGTGCGGGCGTGGCGCATCTGGTCAAAGCGGTGCGCTGCGGCTACCGGAAATGGTTCGAGGCCTCGCCGCGGGCGATGGCCTGGATCGATCCCGTCGCCCGTTTCGGCCTGTTTGCCCGCGGGCTGTTGTTCCTTGGGGTCGGTGCATTCGTGCTCTATGCCGCGCTCACGCTCGATCCTTCCGAGGCGCGCGGCGTGGAGGGGGTCATGCTGTGGATCCAGGAGCGGCTCTACGGGCGGATCATGCTCGCCGGCCTGGCCCTGGGTCTGATCGCGTTCGGCGCCTACGGCCTCATCGAGGCGTTCGTGCGCCGGGTCGGTCTGGGCGCGGCCCTGCGCTAGGCGCGATGGATACCGGCGTGGTGGCCGTGGACATGCGTTCGGCATGCCGGCGCCGGTACGGGGCCACGCAGTCGGAGCGCGGCAGACTCGCGGCCGGTCGGCTGCGCCCCGGCGTCGGATGCCAGCGCGGACAGATCGGTGACGTCGAGCGGCCTCAGCCGGCGGCGGTCCGTTCGATGAACATGGCGTCGCCGTAGCTCAGGAACCGATATTCCGCGTTCACTGCGTGGGCGTAGGCCTCGAGCACGCGTTCGCGCCCGGCGAAGGCGGCGACCAGCATCAGCAGACTGGACTGCGGTTCGTGGAAGTTGGTGAGCACGGCGTCGACGACGTGAAACGGGTCGCCCGGCTTGATGAACAGCGCGGTCTCGCCCGAAAACGGTGCGATGCGGCCCTCGGTGCCCGGCTGGCGGGCCGCGCTTTCCAGGCTCCGCACCACGGTGGTCCCGACCGCGACCACCCGTCGCCCGGCCGCCCGGGTGCGCCCGATCAGGGCGCAGAGCGCGTCGTCGACCGCCACGCGTTCGGCATGCAGGCGCTGGCTGCGCACGTCGCCCTCGCGCAGGCGCTGATAGGTGCCCGAGCCCACGTGCAGCGTGGCGTAGCCGAAGGCCACGCCACGCGCGGCGAGCGCCTCCAGCAGCGGCGTGTCGAAGTGCAGCCCCGCCGTCGGCGCCGCGACCGCGCCCTCGTGCCGGGCCCAGAGGGTCTGGTAGCGCTCCAGATCCGCCGGGGTGTCGGCACGCCGGATGTAGGGCGGCAGCGGCACGTGGCCGTGGGCGTCCAGCAGCGCGGCGACCGTGCCGGCCTCCAGCGTCAGGGTGTAGAGCTCGCCCCGACGGGCGGTGACCTGCAGCATGAAGTCGCCGATGGCGATCCGCGTGTCCGCGCGCGGCGGTTTGTTCGCCCGGATCTTGGCCGAGATCCGGACGCTGTCGAGCACGCGTTCGAGCATGACCTCGACCCGACCGCCGCTGGCCTTCTGGCCGTACAGGCGTGCGGCCAGCACCCGGGTGTCGTTGAAGACCAGCAGATCGCCGGGCTCGAGCAGGTCGACCAGATCCGTGATCGCCCGGTCCGCGCGTCCGCCCTCGCGATCCAGATGCAGCAGTCGCGAGGCACTGCGCCGTGCCGGCGGCCGTTGGGCGATCCGCTGCTCGGGCAGGTCGTAGTCGAAATCGCGCTTGTCCATCAACACGGGCTCGGTCGGCGGCTGGCGCGGATTCTGGCGCCCGGCGCCGGCTGCGGCAAGCGCGGCAGCCGCGCGGGCCTGGTTCGCGCACGGGGGTCGCGCGGGCCGCGTGATGCTACCAGTGCCGACGATACGCGGGCGCGACGGGCCGACGCTGAGGCTGGCCGGTCGCGTGCCGAGGGCTGCCGCGTCCGCGTCAACGTCGGTTCCATGCGGCGAATATCGGCGTGCGGGCTGCAGGTCGATCAGGCCGGGCCCCGTCGCCCGCCCACCGCGGCCCGCGTCGGCTTCCACTACGGATCGACGACCCTGCCGATACGGCGCGGCGCGCGGCTCGCCCGACCGTCCGCATCGTGCCTGCGACCGGCCGGCCGGGGGGCATCGTCGGTGCGGGCCACGGGCGATGTCACTGCCTGTCCGGCCGATGCGCCGGTCGGGCCATACGGCCGGTGTCGGGCGTATCCGGTTCCGCGATGCCGCCGGTCTGGACGCGTACGGCGCGTCCCCGTGCTGTGGCGGATCCCGCGCCTGCGCGAACCGGCCGCCGTGCGGCGCGAGCCGGACTCGGACGTTGGCATTCGCTACGAGCCTGGGGCGCAGGTCGACGCAGACAGCTGTCAGCCTGCAGGGCCAAGGCGCGCCGCGACGGACAGGGGCGCCCGGGCCGGGCCGCCCGCAGCCGGGGGAGCGGGCTGATCCGGATCGGGGCGCGACGCGGAGCGGATCCGCCGCTATGCTGACTATCGCTACGACATCGACGACCGCCCGACGGCGGTGGAGGCGCCATGAAAACGTTCACGACGGCCCGGGCGCTGGGTCTGCTGCTGCTGGCGGCGGCGCTGGTCGGCTGCGCCCATCAGCGGCCGGTGCTCTATCCCAACGACACGCTGTCTCGCCAGGGCGAGGACGCCGGCCAGGCGGCCATCGACGCCTGCCAGCGGCGGGCCGAGGCGGCCGGACTCGATTACTCGAAGGGCGGCGTGGCGCGACGCACCGCCGAGAGCGGTGCGGTCGGTGGCGCCGGCGGTGCCGTGGCCGGCGCGATCTACGGCAGCGTCGGCCGCGGCGCGGCCGCGGGCGCAGCCGGCGGGGCCACGGCCGGGTTGATCCGGGGGCTGTTCGATCGCAACGACCCGGCGCCGGTCTATCGCGCCTACGTCAACCGTTGTCTGGGCGAGCGGGGCTACGAGCCGGTGGGCTGGGACTGAGCCGCCGCCGCGCCCCCGGCGGCCGTGTTAGGTTTGGACATGTCGATTCGACGTTCTGCACAGGGGTAATGATGTACCAGTCGATTCTCGTGCCGGTCGATGGATCGGCGCACTCGCATGTCGCCGTGGAGCTGGCAGCCGAACTGATCAGCCGTCCCGAGGGCCGTGTCTATCTGCTCAACGTCCAGCCGTCGGTCGGCAACACGCAGGATCTGCTCGGCCGTGCCGCGAGCGCGCCCGCCGAGGCCAGCGAGGCAGCGAAAAGCGACGGCGAGAGCCTGCTGCAGCGGGCGATCGAGGAGGCCGGTGTCGCGCCCGACAACGTCGAGTTCGACGTCAAGGCCGGGGCGCCCAGCGACACCATCGTGCACGAGGCCGGGCGCCTGGGCGTGGACGCCATCGTGATCGGCAGCCGCGGCGCGAGCCGCCTGTCCAGCCTGATACTCGGCAGCGTGGCCTATCGCGTGCTGCACGCCGCCGACTGTCGGGTCGTTCTCGTGCGTTAGGACCCGTCGACACTTCATAAAAGCGCCGCGTTGGAGACCGCACATCGTGTGCGGCAACGCGCAAGTCGCCGATCGCGGCGCGCCTCGATCCAGACGGGCAACGTCGCGGCGCCTCATGATTGTTTAATGGGCGGCCCAACCCGAAGGGCCAGGCGCTCATGAATCGACCGGAATGCGGCAATCCAGTGTTGTCGCACGCTGGCGAGAACGACTGCTCGCCGCGTACGACGCCTCGTCCTGCCGCCCATAGTCGCCTTTCAGGAGCGCTTGGCGCAGGCTCGTAGGACGTATTGAAAGGCCCTGGAGCGGCGGCCGCGGCCGCAAGGCGCTATCATCCAGAGCGTGTCTTCATGCCTGGGGTGGCCATGCGTGTGATCCGGGAATTCAAGACCTTCGCGGTCCGTGGCAACGTCGTTGATCTGGCGGTCGGTGTCGTCATCGGGGCGGCGTTCGGCAAGATCGTGTCGTCGCTGGTGGCCAACGTGATATCGCCGCCCCTGGGGCTGCTCGTCGGCGGCGTGGACCTGTCCAATCTGCGGGTCACCCTGCGTGACGCGGCCGGTCAGACGCCGGCGGTGACGCTCGATTACGGCCTGTTTCTGCAGAGCGTGTTCGATTTCGTGATCGTCGCCTTCGCGATCTTTCTGGTCGTGCGCGCCATCAACGGGCTCAAGCGGCGCGAGGCCGAGGCGCCCAGCGCGCCGCCGGCGCCCTCGCGCGAGGAGGTGCTGCTCACCGAGATCCGCGATGCCCTGCGCGAGCCGCGCGGGCCCGCGGATTCCGGCGGGCCATGAGCACCGCGGCCGAGGAGCGCGCGCGCACGCCGTCGGAGTCGGGTGTGGACGCGCACATCTACAAGGTCTTTCCCAACGACATGAACGCCAACGCCACGGTGTTCGGCGGCATGATCATGGCCACGGTCGACCGCATCTGCCTGGTGGTCGCCGAGCGACACAGCGGTCGCGTCTGCGTGACCGCGTCGGTGGACGACGTGCATTTCATGGCACCGGCGCGCACCGGCGATACGCTGATCTTCTCCGCGGCCTGCAATCGCGCCTGGGACAGTTCGATGGAGATCGGCTGCCGGGTGATCGCCGAGGACAGTTATCGCCGCGAGTCGCGGCATGTGGTCTCGGCCTATTCCACCTTCGTGGCGCTGGACGCGGACGGCCATCCCGCGACGGTACCGCCGCTGGCGCCCGAGACCGAGGCCGAGCGGGCGCGCCACGCCGAGGCGGGGCTGCGCCGCGAGACCCGGCTGGCCCACGCCGAGCGTGTTCGGGCGCGTCGTGGCGGCGCGGCCACGCGCGGCTGAGCGATCGGTGCGGTGCGCCGCGACCGTGGGCCGTGACGGTCTTCGCATCGTGAATGCTCTGCGGCGCGTAGCCAGTTCGAAGGTGCGGCCGGCCGGACGCACCGCAATCGGGGAGACGTGTCCATGCAGTGGCTGCTGATCGCACCCTGGCTGGTTCTGTTCGCCTACTGTGCGCTGGTACTGGCGATGAGCCCGCGCCGGGTCGGCCCGCGCGCCTTCTTCGACGGTGGCTCCGAGCGGGGCGTGCCGCCGGGCCCGTTGCTGCTCGGGGTGTCCGCGGCGATTTCTTGGGTCATGGCCAAGAGCCTCGACAACGCCATGAACCTGTCGGCGGCGTTCGGGCTCTGGGGCGGACTGGCCTACGCCGCCTACTGGCTCGCCTTCATCGTGGTGGCCATCGCCGTCTATTATCTGCGCACGCGCGGCGGTTTCACGTCGCTGGCCGAGTTCCTGACCTGCAAATACGGCGGCTTTGCCGCGAAGATGTTTCTCGCGGTCATCGCCATACGGCTGTTCAACGAGGTCTGGTCCAATACCAAGGTCACGGCCCAGTTCTTCGGCCCGGAGGGCAGTGCGGGCTACTGGAGCGCGGCCGGTATCGTCACCGCGGTCACCGCCTTCTACTCCTGGCGCGGCGGGCTGCGCTCCTCGATCCTCACCGACGCCATGCAGATGCTGCTGATCGCCGTGCTGCTGGTGGCCACCCTCGCGGTGCTCGGGCCGGGCCTGCTCAGCCACGGCGTGCCGCGCGTGGGCGCGGGCGTCACGCCCGCCATGCAGGCCGGCGGGCTGACCTTTCTGGCGCTGGCGCTGGTCCAGGTGCTGTCCTACGGGTTTCACGACCCGGTGCTGACCGATCGCGCCTTCATCAGCCCGCCGCGTTCGATGCTGCTGGGCTTCGTGCTGGCGGCCGTGTTCGGCGGCGGGTTGATCGCACTGTTCAGCGTGGTCGGGCTGTATGCGCTGGCGGTCGGCGTGGAGACCGGGACGTCGGTGGCGGTCGCCGTGCCGGCCGCCATCGGTGTGTGGATGTCGCTGCTGTTCAACGCGGTGATGCTCACCAGCGCCGGCTCGACGCTGGATTCCACCTTCTGTGCCACCGCCAAGTTCGCCAGCCGCGACTGGCCGGGCCGCAGCCGCGAGACGCCGGACATGCCGCAGCTGCGCTTCGGCCGACGGGCGCTCATCGCGATCGCTCTGCTGGGCAATATCCCGCTGCTGTCGCTCTATATCGACGGTGTCGGGCCGGCGGTGATCGCGGCCACGACCATCAGCGGCACCGCCATCATGGGTCTGGCGCCGATCTTTCTGCTCGCCTGGATCCGGTCGGCGGGCGCGCTGTCGTTCCATCTCGCGCTCTGGCCGGGCGTGTTCATCGGGGTGCTGCTGGTGCTGCAGGATTTCGCCGGCCTGGCGGTCATCCCGGACGCCCTGGCGATCGGCAGCGGCCGGTACGCCCAGACGCTGGGCATCAACGTCTGGGGACTGTTGCTGTGCAGCGCCGGCTATCTGCTGGGGGCGGTGCTGCGCGCGGGGGCGCCGCTGCCCGCGCCGGCCGGTCGCGGTTCGGCCTAGGTGTCCAGTCGCGCCAGACGCTCTTTGCGGCGAGATGACGCTTAGTGCGTGCCGCGCGGTCACGTCTGTGCCCGTCTGCGACGACGCGGGGTGGGCGTAAACAGCGCTTGTCCCATCGGGTTGGGTCGCGATGAACCCCTCATCATGGCGCCCCGCGGCGTCGCACGTCTCGCTCGTGGCGGCCCGAGGGCGGCGAGCTCGCCTTGCAGGACATGATGGGCGGCCTTCAACGCGGCATTCGCATGACAGCCCTCGCCTGCGCGGCGGCCTGCGCGGTCGGCGCGGCACGGCGTGCCGCCGGGATGCAGGGCCTGTCGCCGAGAAGTCGATACCGGTTCGCCGCCGCCGCGGGCCAACGGGCATCTTGATCAGGTACGAGCCTCAGCCCGGCTCTACCATCGTCTTCGTATCCAAGTCCCGTTTCCGCAGCGACGCCGACGTATCGTGACGACGGGTGTCCGGCGCAGCGCGCCGGTGCGGCCAGCATGTTCGAGCGTCGCCAAAGCGACGTGCGTTCCCGCTGGAAACCCGTCGCCGCGGCGCGTTGGCGTGAACCGGCATCGCCGGTGCTGTGTCGGTGCTCTTCTGTCGGTCACCTTTCTCGGGCAAGCGAGAAAGGTGACTTGCCCATCAGCGCGCAACCCGGGCCGAGTGGCGGCGTCTAGCAGCGCCAACGCGCCGAAAGATCCTGCATATCGGCTCCGACTGAGCTTTATACATGACCAAGACGGGCATTGGCCGAGGGGAGGCAGGCCGGTGACACCGACCCGGCGTGGGCCCCAATGTGCCCGTGTCGTGCGGCACGGCAGTGCACGCCCGGTACGCTCGCTCACGATGGCGCCCGCGAGATGACCCACAGCCGAGCGCCGGCCCGGCCACTGCCGTCGAGCCCGCCAGGTCAGGGGTTGGCGATTGCCGGGCGTAGGCTGCCCGCCTGCTCGGCGCACCGCGGGTGGGGCGTCTGCCGGGCGGTTTCTTTCGGGGCTAGCGCAGACGCCGGGTCCAGAGGCGCAGGGCCGTGGCGTAGGCCAGCGCCATCTGGCGGGCGACCGCGCGCTCGACCGCGGCGCCGATGACGGGCGTGGTCGCCCGCAGTCGGGCACTCCATTCGACCAGGGTGGCCCGGTCGCCGCGCGGCTCCAGCAACAGTCGAGCGCCGAGATGCTCGATGGGCAGTGGCGATTCGATGATGCGATAGCCCAGCGCCCGCCCGGGTGCGTACTCGGTGATGCGCTCGACAAGCGTCAGGCCCGGCAGCCGCAGCACGCGCTCGGCGCCGACGCCGTCGCGGCTGTCGTCGCCCCGGCGGCGCAGCGTGGCCGAGCGCACGCCCGGCAGGCGGGCGTAGCCGGCGTGGTCGGCGAGTACCGCGAACACGGTCGCGGTGTCGGCGGGCAGGGTACGGGCCACGTGCAGATGCTGCATGATCGATTCGAGCGGGCGGATTCCCGCGCATGCTAGCGCGTGTGTGCGTTCTCGGCCCGGCTGTAGCGCCAGATGGTGGCCGGCGGCAGATTGCGCCAGATGAAGCGCGCGACCTCGGCGCGATAGCCCCAGGCCGCCAGCCGGGCACGCGGCACCGGCGAGCCGGGCAGGTAGGTGATCTGGGTGAAGCTCGCCTCGGGATCGGCCTGGGCGAAGCAGCCGTCCAGCACCGCGCGCTGGGCGGTCGGGGCGAAATTGAGGATGGGCAGGGTCGAGACGATCGCGGCCACACGCTGCACGCCGCGGTCGGCGAACAGGGCGGGCAGGTCGGTGGCGTCGTGCAGGGCGGCCAAGCGCGTGCCGACCCGCTCGCACAGCCGCGCGTGCAGCGTCGGATTGGCCTCCACCGCGAGCAGCCGCTCCGGGGCGACGCCGGCCGCGAGCAGCGCTGTGGTAACCGGGCCGGTACCGGCGCCCAGTTCGACGATGATGCCGTCGGCGGCGCGGGCGTCGGTGATCAGCGCCGCGCAGACGGCCCGGCCGCTGGGCGCGGCGGTCGCGATGGTCAAGGGCGCCCGCAGCCAGAGGCGCATGAGCAGTCGGGCGTCGGATGCCGGCACGAGGCGCTCCCGAGGGATGGTCCGGTCCGTTGTAACCGCGGTGCATGACGCGGCGATGACGAGCGCGCACGACGCGGATTTTGTTCTAGACTGACTCGAAACGCCGACCGGGGAGAACCATGTCCGCATCCGTCACCCGCTGGGCCCTGCCCTGCGCCGCCCTGATGTGTCTCGGCGCCGTGGCCTGCACCACGGCACCCGAGCCGGCGCAGCCGGGTCCGCTCGATGAGCCCATCGATGCCTTCGAGACCATCGGCGAGCCGGTTCGGCCCGGCGCGAGCGACCGGGATCGCCGCAATCTGTCGACCGACATCGAGCGGCTTCAGAACGCCCGCAGCAAGTATGAGAACGAGCAGGAGCGGCTGAGCGCCGAGGCCCGGCGTCGCCAGGCCGAATGCCGCGCCCGGGCCGACTCCCGTGAGGTGCCGATCGAGGACGGCAGCGGCGATCCCGCGGCCACCTACTGCCAGCCGGCCGAGGACGGCGATCGGTAGAGGCCGCTGCGGGTCCGCTTGTACCGCTGGCCGGCGTCACCACGTTCGACACATGAGCGATACCGCAACCGTCAGCGACCGCGAGGTCTTCGCGCTGGACTGGATCAACCGCCAGGCCGCGCTCGGCGAACCCTGGTTCTTCGCGCAGGTACCGACGCCGCTGGAGACGCCGTACCCGATCGCGTTCAACGACGACGTCGCCGCCCTGCTGGACATCGACGCCGAGGCCGCGCGCGAGCAGGGCTACGCCGAGACGCTGTCCGGCAATGCGCTGCCGGCGGGCACGAACCCGGTCTCGCATCGCTACGGCGGGCACCAGTTCGGCGTCTGGGCCGGCCAGCTCGGCGACGGTCGCGCGATCACCATCGGCGACGTGCGCAACGCCCGCGGCCAGGCCTACGAGATCCAGCTCAAGGGCGCCGGCAAGACGCCGTTCTCGCGTTTCGCCGACGGCCGCGCGGTGCTGCGCTCGACCATCCGCGAGTATCTGGGCAGCGAGGCCCTGGCCGCGCTCGGCGTGCCGACCACCCGTGCCCTGGCGATCGTGGGCAGCGATGCGCCGGTCTATCGCGAGACCGCCGAGACCGCGGCGGTGATGACCCGCGTCGCGCCCAGTCTGGTGCGCTTCGGCAGCTTCGAGATCCTGTTCGAGAACCGAAACTTCGACGCCCTGGCGCCGCTGGCCGATCACGTCATCGGCGAGCATTTTCCCGAACTCGCCGGGATCGAGGACGACGGCGAGCGCTACCGGGCGTGGGTCGAGCGCGTGATCGCGCTGACGGCCGAGCTCATCGCCGACTGGCAGGCCGTGGGTTTCTGCCACGGCGTGCTCAACACCGACAACATGTCGGTGCTGGGGCTCACGCTGGACTATGGCCCCTACGGCTTCATGGACAGCTTCGACCCGCACTGGATCTGCAACCACACCGACGCCGGCGGGCGCTATACCTACGACCAGCAGCCGCATGTGGGGCTGTGGAACCTGGGCCGCTTCGTGCAGGCGATCCTGCCGCTGCTCTCGGGCGAGCCCGACGAGGCGGTCGAAATCGGCCAGACGCTGCTCGAGGCCTATCGCGGCCGGTTCGACGCGGCCTACATGCAGCGCATGCGCGCCAAGCTCGGCCTGCCCGATGCCCGCGACGACGACCGCGCGCTGGTCGACGATCTGTTCAGGACCATGGCCGCCGACGGCGCCGACTTCACGCGCGCGTTCCGGGCGCTGGGCCATGTGTCGGCGGCGCCCGGGGCGGCGAATGCGCCGTTCGTGGACGAGTTCGTCGACCGCGATGCGGCCGCCGCCTGGCTGGATCGCTGGCGCGCGCGTCTCGGCGGCACCGGGGCCGACGACGTGGCCCGCGCCGAGCGCATGGCCCTGACCAACCCCAAGTACGTACTGCGCAACTATCTGGCACAGCAGGCGATCGACCGGGCCGCGGACGGCGACTACAGCGAACTGCATCGGCTGCATGCGGTACTGCGGCATCCCTTCGACGAGCAGCCCGACAACGCCGACTACGCCCGTCTGCCGCCGGACTGGGCGCGCGGGCTGGTGCTCAGCTGCTCGTCGTAGCTGCGGTGCCGGCGATCACGGCTTGACGTCGGGCAGGTCGCGCAGCGGGTGATCGCCGTCCCAGGGCGCGCGGAAATGGGCGTCCACGTAGTCTGCAGGCACTTCGGACACCGACTCGAAATGCCAGTGCGGGGTCCGGTCCTTGTCCACCAGCAGGGCCCGCACGCCCTCGGCGAAGTCGGGGTGGCGGCAGCACTGCAGCGCGATCTTGAATTCGCGCATCACGCACTGCTTGAGCGACAGATAGCGCCCGCCGCGCAGCTGGCGGTAGATGATATGGGCGGTGACCGGACAGCCGGCGTCGAGATTGGCCGCCGCTTCCGCGAGCCACGGATCCGGGTGATCGGCCAGCCGGCGGATGCCGCCGACCATGCCCGCGAGCGTGGCCGCGTCGGTGGCCTCGCGGATGGTTTCCACATGCTCCACGAGCCGCGACGGCCCCAACCCCGCCGGCCGGTCGATGGCGAAGCGACGCAGCACCCGGTCGACCGCGGCATGCGGCTGGTGCCAGTCGTCGATGCGCTGGAGCGCCTCGACGACCTCGGCGTGAGCGCCGTGGTCGATCGCGCGGTCGGCGAGTCCGGCCACCAGCGCGTCCCGGGGTGACAGCGTGATGCCGGTCAGGGCCACGAACAGCCCCAGCCGCGGCGGCAGGCGGTTGAAGAACCAGGTCGCGCCGCAGTCGGGAAACAATCCGATCTTGATCTCCGGCATGGCCAGTCGGGAGGCCGCGGTGACCACCCGGTGCGAGGCGCCCGAGAACAGCCCCATGCCGGCGCCCATGACCAGGCCGTTGCCCCAGGCCAGACAGGGGGTGGCGAGCATGTGGACGGCGTGGCAGAGGCGGTATTCCAGCGCGAGAAAGCGCGCCGGATAGTCGGGGTCGCCCTGTCCGGTCATGCCCCGGTAGAGCGCGACGATGTCCGAACCGGCCGAGAACGCCCGCTCGCCCGTGGATTCGATCAGGATGCAGCCGATGGTGCGATCGCTGTCCCAGGCGGTGAGCTGCCGGTACAGCGGCTCGAGCATGTCGAAGGTCAACGCATTGAGTGTGCGCGGATTGTTCAGCCGGACCCGGCCGATCCGACGGCCGCCGGCGGCCTCGATCTCATCGAACAGGATGGGGGCGTCGCTCATGTCTGGATCATCACCTGCTGCACGGCGCGGCGAATGCTGGCCTGTTTGTCACGATGGGACAAGTGTCGAAAAATCGATCACCGACCCGCCTGCAATCTACAAACGCGCGACGCTATGATAATTTGTCAGTGCCCGACCGAACGATACACCGGTCGTACCAACGCAAAACAAGGAGTTTTGATATGACCAAGACGCTGCTGAAATCCGCTTTCGTGATTGGCGTGGTCACTGCCGCCGCCGGCTGTGCGAGCAATTCCGACGCCACCCAGTCCCAGATCGACCAGGCCATGCGCAAGGCGGAATCCGCCCAGACGACGGCCAACGAAGCGCAGCGTACGGCCAACCGCGCGATGCAGACCGCCCAGGAGGCCAAGTCCGCTTCGCAGGCGAACTCGCAGCGCATCGAGCGCATGTTCGAGTCCTCGCAGCGCAAGTAAGGCGCGCCGCGTCTTAGCGCCTCAGGGCGCCGCGAAAGCCCCGCTTCGGCGGGGCTTTTTCGTGGGCGCTATTCGTCGTCGCGGATCTCCACCCCGATCGGCTCGGGGATGCCGTCGGCGGTCTCGACGATCTTCTGGGCGCGGTCCCAGTCCACCGGCGAACTCTGGCGCGACTCGGTGGCGCCGATAACCGCCTCGACCCAGGGCGTGAAGGAGCGCACCGGCGCATCGCCGCTGGCGTCCGGCGGATGGGCTTCGATGTAGAGCGTGTTGCCCTCCCGACCGATCTTGTAGGGCTCGCTGATGATGTTGACGGGCGTGCCCGGCTCGACCATCGAGAACAGCGACGCGATGTCCTCGGGATAGAGCCGGATGCAGCCGTGCGAGACCTTGAGCCCGATCCCGGCCGGCTTGTTCGTGCCGTGCAGCAGATACGACGGCATGCCCAGATAGAGCGCGTGCTGGCCGAGCGGGTTGTCCGGACCGGCGGGCACCACGTCCGGCAGTTCCTCGCCCTGGGCCGCGTGTTCCTTGCGGATCGAGGCCGGCGGCGTCCAGGTGGGGTCGGCCTTCTTGCGCACGATCGTGGTCTTGCCCAGCGGGGTCGACCAGCCCTCGCGGCCGATGCCCAGTGGATGCGTCACCACCCGGCCGGCGTATTCGCTGCCCTCGGGCGGGAAGTAGTAGACCCGCATTTCGGGGATGTTGATCACGATGCCGCGGCGCGGCACGTCCGGCAGCACATAGCGCGTGGGAATGACGACCTCGGTGCCCTCGCCGGGCAGCCAGGGATCGACCTCGGGATTGGCCAGCCGCAGTTCGCGATAGCCCACGTTGTAGCGGCGCGCGAGTTTGACGAAGGTATCCTCCTCGCGCGTCTCGATGTGCTGCAGTGCGCCGACGAGATCGTCGCCCTCGGCGGGCATGTCGTAGATGGCGGCCTGCGCGGGAAGCGCGGCGAGCAGCGCGAGCAGGAGCAGGCAGGCGGGCCGGAGGGCGCGCAGTGTCATAGCGTCGTTCCGTCGGAGGCGGCGTGGCGAGGTGGCGCGATGCGGTTCAGGTATCGTGACTTTAACCCGGATCCGCGTGCCCGCGCCCGCGAGCCCGGTCTAGGGGGCGAGCCGTTCGAGGGCCCAGGCATCGTTGTCGCGACGGTAGCGCAGCCGGTCGTGCAGGCGGCCGTGCCGGGCCTGCCAGAACTCGATGCTGTCGGCGACCAGCGCATAGCCGCCCCAGTGCGGCGGGCGGGGGACGTCCCGGCCCTCGAACTGCGCCTCGGCCCGGCTCAGGCGCTGGTCCAGCTCGGCCCGGCCGGGAATGACCTCGCTCTGCGGCGAGGCGTGGGCCCCGATCCGGCTGATGCGCGCGCGCCGGGCGAAATAGGCGTCCGCGTCCTCGGGCCCGAGCTTGTGGACCGTGCCGGTCACCCGGACCTGGCGCTCGATCGGCTCCCACCAGAACACCAGGGCCGCATCCGGGTGCACGGCCAGGGCCGCGCCCTTGCGGCTTTCGTAGTTGGTGTAGAAGCGAAAGCCGTCGGCGTCGAACCCCTTGAGCAGCACGATGCGCGCCGAGGGCCGTCCGTCCGGATCGATGGTGGCCAGCGTCATGGCGCTGGGCTCCTTCAACCCGCAGCCGCGGGCGGCCTCGTACCAGTGGCCGAACAGGGCCAACGGATCGGCCGGTACCGCGTCCTCGTTGAGGTCGTCGCGGTCGAGATCGCCCTGCCAGGCACTCGGCGCGTCGCTCATGCGGGCTAGTCCTCGAGCGTGAAGCCGACCTTCACGGAGACCTGCCAGTGCGCGATCTCGCCGCCCTCAACGTGGCCGCGGGTCTCGGTGACCTGGAACCAGCGCATGTGCTTGATCGTCTTCGAGGCTTCCCGGATCGCCTTGCGCACGGCGTCTTCCTGGCTGGTCTCGGAGGAGCCGGTGAGCTCGACGGTCTTGTAGACGTTGTCAGTCATGATGAAAGTCGGTTGCAACGGATTTGGCGCTTAGCCTACGCCGCGCGTCGTTCGCGCTCAAGAACGCGGGCACGCCGGGCCGCGATGCCGAGCAAGCGCTCGATATGGTACAAAAGCGGCCCGTTTTTCATCCTTTTCGCGAGCCCAGCATGAAAGCACTGCGCATAGTCGACACCGATGACGGCACCCGCGGCGAATTGACCGATGTGGCCCTCGATACCCTCTCCGAAGGCGATGTGGTCATCAAGGCCCGCTATTCGTCGCTGAACTTCAAGGACGCGCTGGCGATCACCGGCCAGGGCAAGATCGCGCGCAAGCGCCCGCTCAACGCTGGCATCGACGTCGCCGGCACGGTCGAATCGAGCGAGGATGCGCGCTTTTCACCCGGCGACGAGGTGCTGGTGACGGGCTGGTTTCTCAGCGAGACCCGCGACGGCGGCCTGGCCGAATACGTGCGCGTGCCGGCCGACTGCGTGACCGCCCGGCCCGAGGGCCTGAGCCTCTGGGAGACTATGGCGATCGGCACCGCCGGCTTCACCGCGGGCATGGCGATCAAGCGCATGCGCGACAACTTCCAGGCGCCCGAGCAGGGACCGGTCGTGGTCACCGGCGCGACCGGCGGCGTCGGCATGTTCGCCATCGACATGCTCGCCGGCGCCGGCTACGAGGTCATCGCGGTGTCGCGCAAGGCCGAGCAACACGGCGACTTCCTCCGTCAGCTCGGCGCGACCGACGTGATCGGCCCCGAGGCGCTCGACCTCGAAGGCAAGCCCATGGGCAAGCCGGTCTATGCCGGCGGCATCGACGCCGTGGGCGGCGAGCTGCTGGCCAATTTGCTCGGCCACGTGCATCCCTACGGCAACGTCGCGGCCATCGGCCTGGCGGGCAGCCCCAAGCTGCCGACCATGGTCCTGCCCTTCATCCTGCGCGGCGTGTCGCTGCTGGGTATCCATTCGGTGGAATGTCCGCCGGCCTGGCGCGAGCAGATCTGGGCCGCCATGGCCGGCGCGGACAAACCGTCTCATCTGGACAGCATTGCAACGCAAACCGTAGGCTTGCGCGACGTTTTCGACGTGTGCGAGGCCATCATGGCGGGCCGCAACACCGGCCGCACGGTGGTGGATATCCAGGCCTAGGCGGCATCCGGCCATCTTTGATCACGAGGAGTTTGGGATGAGCAACAACGAGAACAGCGCCGGCCTGGCCGGCGTCACCGCCGGCAAGACGGCCGTCTGCACGGTCGGCAAGAAAGGCGTGGGCCTGACGTATCGCGGCTATCTTATCGAGGACCTGGCGGCGAAGGCCGAGTTCGAGGAGGTCGCCTACCTCATGCTCTACGGCGAGCTGCCGACCCAGAGCCAGCTCGACGCCTACAAGCAGCGCCTGATCGGCATGCGTGGCCTGCCCGATGCGGTCAAGAAGGCGCTCGAGCTCACGCCGGGCGATGCGCATCCCATGGACGTCATGCGCACCGGCGCCTCGGTGCTGGGCACCGTCGAACAGGAGAACGATCCCGAGGCCCAGCAGCACAATATCGCCGATCGCCTGCTGGCGAGCTTCCCGTCGATGCTGCTGTACTGGTATCACTTCACCGACAGCGGCAAGCGCATCGACGTCGAGACCGATGACGACAAGATCGGCGGCCATTTCCTGCATCTGCTGCATGGCGAGAAGCCGAGCGCGGACGCCACCAAGGCGATGTCGACCTCGCTCATCCTCTACGCCGAGCACGAGTTCAACGCCTCGACGTTCACCGCGCGCGTGGTCACGGCCACGCTGAGCGACTTCTACAGCGCGGTCACCGCCGCCATCGGCGCCCTGCGCGGCCCGCTGCACGGCGGTGCCAACGAAAAGGCCATGGAACTGATCCAGACCTTCGAGGACGCCGACGCGGCGGAGAAGGGCCTCAAGGAGATGATGGCGCGCAAGGAAAAGATCATGGGCTTCGGCCATCGCGTCTACAAGACGCACGATCCGCGCAATCCGATCATCAAGGAATGGTCGAAGCACTTCGCCGGCGACGATGCCTACAAGCGCAATCTCTACGAGATCTCCGAGCGCATCGAACAGGTGATGTGGGACGAGAAGAAGCTGTTTCCGAACGCGGACTTCTACCACGCCACGGCGTATCACTTCCTCGGCATTCCGACCCACCTGTTCACGCCCATCTTCGTGATCTCGCGGCTGACGGGCTGGGGCGCGCACATCTTCGAGCAGCGCGCCGACAACCGGCTGATCCGGCCGAACGCGGAATACGTGGGCCCGGAGATCCGCGACTTCCGCCCGATCGATCAGCGCGGGTCATAGAATGCGGCGCCCGCTTCCCGGCGGGCGTGGCACCCGGTAGTCTCGGCCCCATGAGCGATCAATCGGCGGCGGGGAGATGCAGATGATTCTGGCGTACTGGTGCGTGCTGATCGCGGCGTTCATGCCGGTGGCCTTCGTCGCCTATGCGAAGTTCGCCGGCGGCTCGCGGCGGATGGATCTGGCCGATAACCACCACCCGCGGGCGTGGCTGGAGCAGACCGAGGGCGCGCAGAAACGCGCCTACTGGGCCCAGCTCAATTCGTTCGAGGCCTTTCCGCCGTTCGCCGCGGGCGTGATCATCGCGGTGATCTCCGGCGGCTCGATCGGCGCGATCAACGTCTTTGCGGTGCTGTTCGTGCTGCTGCGCATCGCCTACGGCTGGTGCTATATCACCGATCGGGCCACGGCGCGCAGTCTCGTCTGGTTCGGTGCCACCGCCTGCACCATCGCGCTGTTTCTGGTCGCCGCGATCGGCTAGGGCGTCGCGGCGCCCGGGCGAACGCCCGCGCCGCGCGCGCGATGCGCGCCTGACGGGTGGCCCGGCGATGTTCGGGCCGGTGGACTTTCGTTGCCGCCCTTCCGAGGCCCGGGTCGGGGCGCGGACCGGCCGATGCTCGATTCGTTTCGATGCTGCGGGCACGGCCGCGCGATCGCCCCGGTTTGACGCCCTGCTCCGGGCCCGGGGCGCACGGCGGCGCCCGGCCGGGCTCACGAGGCATGACCGAGCTGTCGCATCGCCTGCCGGTCGGTCGCTTCGGCGCCTCGCCTCGGCCGCCGAGCGTCCGGAACGCGCGGCGTCATGCCCTTCGCGCTCGGGGATCGCTATCATGCAGGATGGCCGGTACACGCCGGCTCGATCGTGGTCGTGGCCCGGCACGCCGGGTCGCCGATGAAAAATCGAACGACAAGAGCACTACGAGCGAGGGATGGGATCGGCGTCGCCCCGGGGCGGTGTCATCGGCTTTTGCATGCGGCGCCCTTCAGGGGTGCGAGAGGAGCGAGATGCGGACCAAGCGACTCAATCTGGTCGATATGGCCTGGCTGCGGGTGGAATCGGCGCGCGCGCCGATGCACGTCGGCGGCCTGCTGACCTTCCACAAGCCGGCGGATGCGCCGGCGGACTTCTGCCAGCAGGTCGTCGATGCCTGGCGCAGCCACAGCGCGGCCTACCGGCCGTGGAACCAGCGGCTGCGTCCCGGTCGGTTCAACTATCTGTCGCCCGAATGGGAGCTGCTCGACACCATCGACGTCGACTATCACTTCCGCCATTCCGCGCTGCCCGCGCCGGGCGGCGAGCTGGAGCTCGGCACGCTGACCTCGCGCCTGCACAGCCATCCGCTGGATTTCTCGCGTCCGCCCTGGGAATGCCATCTGATCGAGGGGCTGGAGAACGAGCGCTTCGCGATCTACCTCAAGATGCACCATTCCCTGATCGACGGTGTCGCCGGCATGCGGCTGCTGGCGCGCGCGCTGGCGGAGACGCCGGACGAGCCCGAGCGGCCGCCGTTCTGGGCCATCGAGCCGAAGCAGCGGCGCTGGAAGAAGGCGCCTGAGGAGACGCCGCCGGGGCTGTATCGCGCCGTGGCCGAACTGACCTCGGGCGCCCGCGAGCAGGTCACCTCGCTGCCCGGCTTCGCCAGCGTTCTGCGCGACATGCTCAGTGCCGCGCGTTCGAAGACGCGCAGCCTCGGCCTGCCCTTCGCCGCGCCGCAGTCGATCCTCAACGGCCGGATCGACGCCACCCGGCGCTATGCGACCCAGCTCTATCCGCTGTCCGAGCTGCGCATGCTGGCGCGGGCCGCGGGCGTGTCCGTCAACGACATCGTGCTCACCATCTGCGGCACCGCGCTGCGCCGCTATCTGCGCGAGCTGGGCGAACTGCCGGCCAAGCCGCTCACCGCCGGGATCCCGGTGTCCGTGCGCCCGGCCGACGACGAGGATTGCGGCAACGCCATCACCTTCATCATCGCGAGCCTGGCCACGGACGTGGCCGACATTCGCGAGCGGCTCGAGATCGTGTCCGCCTCCACGCGCCAGGCCAAGCAGAACCTGGAGAAGCTCTCGGCCGCCGCGATCACCCAGTACACGGTCGCGCTCATGGCGCCCTACGTGCTGTCGCTGGTCTCGGGCATGGCCGGGCGTACCCGGCCGGTGTTCAACGTCACGGTCTCCAACGTGCCGGGCCCGCGCAAGCCGCTCTACATCCGCGGTGCGCGCATGGAGGCCTTCTATCCCACCTCGCTGGTCACCCACGGCCAGGCGCTGAACATCACCGTGCACGGCTATGCCGACACCATGGGCTTCGGTTTCATCGGCTGTCACGACAGCCTGCCTTCGATGCAGAACGTCGCGGTCTATGCCGGCGAGGCGATGGCGGAACTCAAGGCGCTCTATCTGGACGGCGCCGGCGACGCGCCGCGACGCAAGCAGCCGAGCCGGCGCTCGCCGCGCGGCTGAGGTCGCGCGGCCGGGCGGCCGGTCCCGAACCCCGGCCTAGGCAGGCGGCGTGCGTTCCGGCCACGCGTGGCCCCGTATCGCCGTGCCGAGGCACCGCAACCGCGCGCCACCGGCCGGCTGGAACGTGCGTTCGGGGCGGCCGGTGCTCGTGGGGCCGGCCTGCGCCGAGCACGTCGGTTCGATTGCGAAAGGCGCGACGCTGGCCGGGGTACCCGACCGCGCCGCCGAGTCCGGGCAGCCCGGGCGCGGTGGCGACGCCCCGGCGGCCGCCGATCGATATGTCGATGCACGCACGCGGCCGGACGGTCGTCGGGGCCGAGCGCGGTCCGGGGGAATGCCTCGTCGCCGCCCCGCGCCGCATCGGGGTGTCGCCGTGCCGCGGCAGCCGGGTCGAGACGGTATCGGTGTATCATGCGGTCGACCGTCGACCGAATATGCGGGCGTCATCGCGGTCACGGAAGGTTCTTGCTCCGCGTCCCGGCCTTCGGGATCGCGGCCGGGAACCCCGCGATGCTCGGCGGCCTCGTGGCCGACCACGCCACGACAGCGAGCTGCGCCGGCGCCGGACATCGCCGGGTTTTATCGCGATCCGGTGTCATCGGCGACGCCGGGCGAGGTCGGCACGCATGACGGTGCGGGGTCGCGCCCGCGTTAAGAAACGGGAACGGACATGCCCCTGGTACTCCTCATCGTCGACCTGCCGGCAGCCTATCGGCAACGGATCGCCGACCGTTACGAGCTGGCGTGCCTCGCCCCGGGCGAGATCGTGCCCGACAATCCGCTGTGCCGGCGCGCGGCGGTGGTCTGGACCAACGGCATGGTGGGGCTGTCCGATGCCGCCATGGCGGCGCTGCCGGCGCTGGAGATCATCGTCTGCCAGGGCGTGGGCCATGACGGCGTGGACCGGGCGGCGGCGCAGCGGCGCGGCATTCCGGTGGTGGCGGGGCGCGGCGTGAACAGCACCACCGTGGCCGACCACGCGATGGCGCTGCTGCTGTCGCTGCTGCGCCGCGTGCCGCACTACGATCGCTGCGTGCGTGACGGCCAGTGGCTGGCCGTGCGCGAGCTGGAGCCGGTGCTGACCGGCCGTCGGGTGGGCATTCTGGGCTTCGGCCGCATCGGCCGCCTGATCGAACGACGGCTGCAGGGATTCGACTGCGAGATCGTCTATCACGCCCGGCGCCCGGCCGAGGCCAGGGTGGCCGACTACGCCGCCTCGCCGATCGAGCTGGCCGAGCGCTGCGAGCTGCTCGTGCTCTGCTGTCCCGGCGGGCCGGCGACGCACCATCTGGTCGACGCCGCGGTGCTCGAGGCGCTGGGCCCGAACGGCTGTGTGGTCAACGTCGCCCGCGGTTCGGTGGTCGACACCGAGGCGCTGGTCACGGCGCTCGAGAACGAGCGCATCGCCGGGGCGGCGCTGGACGTCATCGAGGGCGAGCCCGACGTGCCCGCGGCCTGTCGTACCCTGCCCAATCTCATCTGTACGCCCCACGTCGGCGGCCTGTCGGCGGTCGCATTCGACGAGATGGTGACCCAGGGGCTGGCTAGCCTCGCGGCCCATTTCGCCGGCGACGACTCGTTGCCCGGGCAGGTGACGCCCTGAGGGCGGATCCGCGCCGGCGGGGTGCTCAGCCGTTGCCCGGCGGCCCCCCGGGCTGCAGTCGCTGGAGGGCGCCGGCGTAGCCCGAGAAGCGCTGCGCCAGATGTTCCAGGATGGGCGCGATGTCCAGCTCCCGCGCCAGACGATGGTCGGCGGCGCGTTGGTAGGCGCTGCAGCCCATGTCGCGGTAGTAGTCGAGCCCGAGCGCACTGCGCCCGTAGCGCTGGCGGTGTTCGATCCAGCCGCGGCCGATGCCGGCGAGATACAGCGCATAGTTGCCCATGTGCGCGTGCACCAGAAACTGCCGTTCGGGCCCGCTTTCCGCGGCTTCGGCCATGAGGTCGACGAGATACTCGAAGGTCTCGTGCTCGCCGGGCTGGATGCGGTAGAGCCGGTCGGTGCGCACGAACAGACTCAGGAGATTGGCGAGATAGCGCTGCACGCGCCGCTGCAGATAGGTGCGCGGCCGTGGCAGGTGGCGGCGCAGCAGCACGTGGAAATACAGCTGGGGCGAGATGTCGAGCCAGCCGCCGGCCGCACCGGTGACCTGCCGATAGACCGCCTCGCCCTCGATCAGCGCCTCCACCGCCGGCGAGGCGCCCGGGGCGAGCAGGCTGTCGTCGTCGCTCGGGTGGCCGGCGGCGGCGAGCAGGAAGGCGATATCGCCGGGCCGCAGCCAGATCGCGTCGGCGTGGGCGAAATCCGGCACCCGCGGGACCGGCGGCCGGTTGGCGTCCGGGCGGGCGGCATCCGCGCCGCGCCGCGCGCTGCTGAAATCCACGGGTACGATCTTGTCGCTCATCGAAAGCCCTCCGGTGGCCCTGTCCGCATTCTTGCGCACTGGGCGCGGCTTGCCCAGCGCGCGGCGCCCGGACCGGCGCCGATTGGGAGGCCGAATCCCGGGGCGGGGCCGCCCGGTCACGGCGGGTTCGCCTCGAAACGCTATACTGATGCGGGAATGGATCTGAATTCGCAACCATGCGCCCCCTCGGGCGCGAGCCGCCTGGTATGACCGACAACGCCTCCGACGCGTCCCGGGCCGAACCCCGGGGCGGACACAACTTCCTGCGCCAGTTGATCGCCGATCAGATCGCCCGCGGCGAGCACCACGGCGAGGTGGTGACGCGCTTTCCGCCCGAGCCCAACGGCTATCTGCACATCGGCCACGCCAAGTCGATCTGCCTGAACTTCGGTCTGGCCGAACACTTCGGCGGCAAGTGTCGGCTGCGCTTCGACGACACCAATCCCGAGAAGGAGGAGCAGGAGTACATCGACTCGATCCAGGCGGACGTGCACTGGCTGGGCTTCGACTGGGAAGGCGCGGTGCGCTTCACCTCCGACTACTTCGATACGCTCTACGATTACGCGCTGCACCTGATCGAGCAGGGCCATGCCTATGTCGACGAACTGAGTTCCGAGCAGGCGCGCGAATACCGCGGCGACTGGAACACTCCGGGCACCGACAGCCCCTATCGCGAGCGCAGCGTCGAGGACAATCTGGCTGCCTTCGAGAAGATGCGGGCCGGCGGCTTCGCCGAGGGCGAGGCCGCCCTGCGCGCGAAGATCGACATGGCCGCCGGCAACATGAACCTGCGCGACCCGATCATCTATCGCGTGCGCCACGCCGCGCACCACCAGACCGGCGACGCCTGGTGCATCTATCCGTCCTACGACTTCGCCCACGGCCAGTCGGACGCGATCGAGGGCGTGACCCACTCGATCTGCACGCTCGAGTTCGAGGACCATCGGCCGCTCTACAACTGGTTCATCGAGCACCTGCCGGTGCCCGCGCGGCCGGTCCAGTACGAATTCGGCCGGCTGCATCTGAACTACACCATCACCAGCAAGCGCCGGCTCCGGCGGCTGATCGATGCCGGCATCGTCGACGGCTGGGACGATCCGCGGATGCCGACGCTGTCGGGCATCCGCCGGCGCGGCTACACCCCGGCCTCGATCCGCGCCTTCTGCGAGACCGTGGGCGTGTCGCGCTCGGACGGCGTGGTCGACACCGCGGTGCTGGAGAACGCGGTCCGCGACGATCTCAACCACAACGCGCCGCGCGCGATGTGCGTGATGGACCCGCTCAAGCTCGTCATCACCAACCTCCCCGAGGAGGCGGTCGAGATGCTCGCCGCCCCGGGCCACCCGAACCGCGACGATCTGCCCGCGCGCACGCTGCCGTTCACGCGCGAGGTCTTCATCGAGAAGGCCGACTTCCGCGAGTCGGCGAACAAGAAGTACAAGCGCCTGGTGCTCGGCAAGCGGGTGCGGCTGCGCAACGCCTATGTCGTCGAGGCCACGGACGTGGTCCGCGACGACGCCGGCGAAGTCATCGAAGTCCATTGTCGCTACGATCCGGACACCCTCGGCGACAACCCCGCCGACGGCGTCAAACCGCGGGGCGTGATCCACTGGGTCTCGGCCAGCCACGGCCGGCGGGCGCTGGTGCGCGCCTACGACCGGCTGTTCGCGACTCCGAATCCCGGCCGCGAGACGGGCGATTTTCTGGACGATCTCAACCCGGCCTCGCTCGAGGTCCACGCCGGCTGCTGGATCGAGCCCGGCCTGGCCGAGGTCGAGGCCGAGCAGCGTGTCCAGTTCGAGCGCATCGGCTATTTCGTGGCCGATCGCTTCGATCACCTGCCCGGGGCGCCGGTGTTCAACCGGGTGGTGCCGCTGCGCGACAGCTGGTCGAAGATCGACGACGGCCGCTGAGGGCTGTGCCGATGCCTCGCGCCACGGCGCCGACGGACTGGGCCGCCTGCGAGCGCGAACTCGCCGCGGGTGCGGCCGCGCTCGGCCTCGAGCTGGGCACGGGCGTGCGCGCGCGGTTGCTGGATTATCTCGCCGAACTGGCCAACTGGAACGCCACCCACAACCTCACGGCCGTACGCGAGCCGCGGGCGATGGTGGCCCGGCATCTGCTCGATAGCCTGGCCGTGCTCGAGGCGGTGACGGGCCCGCGGCTGGCGGATGTAGGCACCGGCGCCGGGCTGCCGGGGCTGGTGATCGCGCTGGCGCGGCCGGAGATCGCGGTCACGCTGATCGAGTCGAGCGCGAAGAAGGCGGCCTTTTTGCGTCACGTTCGCCGACGTTTGCAGCTCGCCAACGTCGAGGTCGTGCGGGCCCGCGTGGAAGCCCATGCGCCCGCGACCGGTTTCGATTGCGTCATCTGCCGCGCCTTTGCCGCGGCGGACGACTGCCTGCGCCTGGCCGGTCATCTGGTGGGCCCGGGCGGGCGCTTCCTGCTGATGAAGGGGCGGGACCCGGTCGCGGAACTGGGGGCGCTGCCGCCGGCGTTCCGGCATCGCGAGACGCGCGCGCTGACGGTGCCCGGGCTGGATGCCGCGCGGCATCTGGTCGTTCTCGAGCCCGTTCGGGCCTGATCGCTGCCCGGATGCGCGCGCGCCGGGCCGCCCGGGTCGGCGCGCGGGCCGCATCGTGCTTTAGGATACGCGCTCATGAGCAACATCATCGCCATCGCCAATCAGAAGGGCGGCGTCGGCAAGACCACGACCGCGATCAATCTGGCCGCCGCGCTCGCCGAGGCGGAGCAGCGGGTGCTGCTCGTCGACATGGACGCCCAGGGCAACGCGACCATGGGCGTGGGCGTCGACAAGAACGCGCTCGAGGCCACGGTCTGCGATTTCCTGCTCGGCGACAAGGGCGTGGCCGAGGCCCTGGAGGTCGTGCTCGACGGCGCGTTCTATCTGCTGGGCGCCAACGGCGACATGACCGCCGCCGAGGTCGGTCTGCGCGATCGGCGCAACGGCCGTCTCGCGCTCAAGCACGCGATCGCCGAGATCTCGGACAGCTTCGACTATGTCGTCGTCGACTGCCCGCCGGCCCTGTCGATGCTCACGATCAACGCGCTGGCCGCCGCGCGCGGCGTCATCATACCCATGCAGTGCGAGTACTACGCGCTGGAGGGGCTGTCGGCGCTGCTGGAGACGATCGAGAGCGTGCGCCAGATGATGAATCCCGAGCTGACCATCGAGGGCGTGCTGCGCACCATGTACGACGCCCGCAACCGCCTGACCGGGGACGTCTCCAATCAATTGATCGAGTATTTCGGCGATGCGGTCTACGAGACCGTGATCCCGCGCAACGTGCGGCTGGCGGAGGCGCCGAGTTACGGCCTGCCGATCATGCATTACGATAACGCCGCAACCGGGGCCGCGGCCTATCGTGCGCTGGCCGCGGAGATCCTCGGCCGCGACGACAGCGAGATCGTCGGGGCCCCCCAATCCGGCGCGCGGCGCGCGGTGTCGTCGCTGTTCGGTCGGCGGCGGCGCGCGCGCTAGCGGTCTCATCGGGAAGACGCAGTTATGGCACAGAAGAAACGCGGGCTCGGCCGGGGGCTGGAGTCGCTGCTGTCCAAGGACCTCGAGGAGGCCGCCGAGGCCGGCGTCGCCGCCGAGCTCACCGAGGTCGGCCTCGACGCGCTTAGGCCGGGCCGCTATCAGCCGCGCCGCGACATGGACGCCGAGGCGCTGGAGTCGCTCGCGCAGTCGATCCGCTCGCAGGGCGTGGTCCAGCCTCTGGTCGTACGCGACACCGGCGACGGCTACGAGATCGTGGCCGGTGAGCGCCGCTGGCGGGCCGCGCGGCTGGCCGGGCTGGAGACGGTGCCGGCGGTCGTGCGGGCGCTGCCCGACGAGACCGCGATGGCCGTCGCGCTCATCGAGAACATCCAGCGCGAGGATCTCAATCCGCTGGAAGAGGCCGAGGCGTTGCGCCGGCTGATCGAGGAATGCGGCCTGACCCATGCCGCCTGCGCCGAGGCGGTGGGCCGTTCGCGCGCGGCGGTGTCGAATCTGCTGCGCCTGGCCGAGCTGGTGCCCGAGGCCCAGGCGCTGCTGCGCAGCGGCGACATCCAGATGGGGCACGCGCGGGCGCTGCTCGGCGCGCCGGCCGCGCTGCAGGCCGATCTCGCGGCCCGGGTGGCCGCCCGCCAGCTGACCGTACGCCAGACCGAGGCACTCGTGGCCTCGGCCATGGCCGAGGCCGATGACGGCGAGACGGCGCCGCGCCAGAGCAACCGGCTGGTGCGCTTCGAGCGCGAGCTCGGGGACACGCTCGGCGCCCGCGTCACCGTGCGCTCGCAGCGGGGCGGGCGGGCCCGTGTGGTGATCGACTATGCCAGTGCCGGCGAGCTGGAAGCGCTGCTGGAACGGCTCAAATAATCGGCATTTGCCTGTATCAGGCAGCTTTTTGCTGCAATTGACCTTCGTTTTTTCTTTGTCTATAGTCCGTCGAGCGCCGTGACCGACACGAGGAGAGAATGTGTCGGGACGGTCGCCGCGGTGGGGGATTCTCTAAGATGAACCGGCCACGTCTGCGTCACATGAGTCTCGCGTTCGCGGTGCTCGGGGCGCAGCTGACCATGGGGCTCGTGTGTGCCGCCGGCTTCGGCGGGTTGCGCGGGGCCGACGCTGCAGCGGCTGCCTTTTTCGGCGCGATCGTTGCCGCAGTGCCCGGTTTCTGGATGGCGCTCTGGATGCTTCCGCGCCGTCGGGCGATCGATGCACGCAAGATGGCTCGCGCCTTCTACATGGGCGAGTTCGGAAAACTCGGATTGACCATAGGGCTGTTTTTCGCGGCAGCCCTTTTGTTTGGTCAGCAGTTTCTGCCGCTGCTCGTCACCTACGTGGCCTGTCTGGCGTGCTACTGGCTGGCCCTGATGATGACGCGATAGGTCGTCGGCGAACGCGCCGCGGGTTCGACAGAGGCTTGGATCGAGGAACAATCGCATGGCCAGTGCCGAAGAGGGCGGCAGCACCGCCACCCAGTACATCCAGCACCATCTGACGAACCTCAAGTTCGATCTGAGCAGCATGCAGATCGACGGGCACGCCAGTGGCTTCTGGGTGCTGAACGTCGATAGTCTGTTCTTCTCGATCGTGCTGGGTGTGTTCTTCCTGTACTTCTTTCGGCTGGCGGCCAAGAAGGTCACGGCCAGCGAGCCGAGCGGGCTGCAGAACTTCGTGGAGATGGTGGTCGATTTCACCGATACCCAGGTGCGCGACATCTATCACGGGGACTCGAAGCTGATCGCGCCGCTGGCGCTGACCATCTTCGTCTGGGTCTTCCTGATGAACTTCATGGACCTGATCCCGGTGGACGCGCTGCCGGCGGCGGCCCATGCCAGCGGCATCGAGTATCTCAAGGTCGTGCCCACCACCGATCTGAACATCACCTTCGGGCTGTCGATCTCGGTGTTCCTGCTGATGATGTTCTACGGCATCAAGGTCAAGGGCGGCGTGGGCTTTCTCAAGGAGACGCTGACGCATCCCTTCGGCCCCTGGCTGGCGCCGTTCAACTTCATGCTGTTCCTGGTGGAGACGATCGCCAAGCCGGTGTCGCTGTCGCTGCGACTGTTCGGCAACCTCTATGCCGGCGAACTGATCTTCATCCTGATCGCCACATTCACGCTGGGCGCGGGCGCGAGCCTGCTCGCGATCCCGATGTTCATCCTGCAGGTCCTGCTCGGTGTCGGCTGGGCCATCTTCCATATCCTGGTCATCACGCTGCAGGCCTATATCTTCGGCATGCTCACGATCGTGTATCTGAGCATGGCGCAGCAGGATCACTAGTCGACCAACCCACTGACCCCACTGACTCGTAAACGGAGAGTAGAAAATGCAACAAGCCATTGCTGACGTTCAGGGCATGACCGCCATCGCCGTCGCGATCCTGATTGGCTTCGGCGCCATCGGTACCGCGCTGGGCTTCGGTCTGCTGGGCGGCAAGTTCCTCGAAGGCCTTGCGCGCCAGCCCGAAATGGCCCCGATGCTGACCGGGCGCATGTTCCTGATCGCCGGCCTGCTGGACGCCGTGTCCATGATCGGTGTCGGTATCGCCCTGTTCCTGACGTTCGCCAACCCCTTCGTGGCGGCTGTGCAGTCGGCGGGCGGCGCTTAAGTCGCGGACTTTTTCGCCATCGCCTTGAGTCGAGTTAAGCAAGCCCGGGGTAACCCATGAGCATCAATGCCACACTGCTGGCCCAGATGATCGTCTTCGCGATCTTCGTCTGGTTCACCATGAAGTTCGTATGGCCGCCGATCATGCAGGCCATGCGGGACCGTCAGAAGCGGATCAGCGAAGGTCTGGCGTCCGCGGAGCGCGGCGTTCGCGAGCTCAACGAGGCGACCGCCAAGGCCGAGGAAATGGTCGGCAAGGCACGCGAGCAGTCGCAGGAGATCCTGTCCAACGCTCAGCGTCAGGCCAACGAGACCCTCGATCGGGCGCGCGACGAAGCGCGTGCGGAAGGCGATCGAATCGTCGCCGCAGCCCGAGAGGAGGTCGACCAGGCGGTCGCCTCGGCCAAGGAGGACCTGCGGCGCGAGGTCGGCGAGCTGGCCGTCGTCGGCGCGGAGCGCATTCTCAAGCGCGAGATCGACGCCAAGGCGCACAACGACATCATCGACGATCTCGTCACGGAGATCCGCTAAGCCATGGCCGAGATCCAGACGCTGGCACGGCCCTATGCGGAGGCCGTCTTCGAGATCGCACAGGCCGGAGGCACGCTGGATGCGTGGTCCAACGCGCTGGCCGCGCTCTCGGCCGTGGTCCGCAATCCGGACGTGGCTGCGGTGCTCGACAATCCCGAGATCGACGATCGCGTGCTGGCCGATGCCATCATCGGCATCGCGGACGACGACCTCAACGACGGGGCACGCAATCTCGTGCGTCTGCTGGTCGAGAATTCCCGGCTCCGTCTGGTGCCCGACATCGCCGACCAGTTCGAGTCGCTCAAGGCCGAAGCCGAGAACCGGGTCGACGTGAGCGTGACGTCCGCCGTCGAGTTCTCGGAGGACCAGCAGGCCGCGCTCGCGCAGTCGCTCGAGCAGCGGCTGGCGCGCACCGTGCGCCTGAGCTTCGAGCGCGATGAGAGCGTGATCGGCGGCGCGGTCATCCGGGCGGGCGATCTGATCATCGACGGGTCGCTGCGCGCCCAGCTCGAGCGCATGCGGCAGTCACTGGCGCACTAAGCCCGGCTCTTACAGGCGATCATCCGCCGGCGGCAGGCGCCGCGGCGACAAGGACACAGAGGACAAGGTCAATGCAACTCAATCCGTCGGAAATCTCAGACCTGATCAAGAAGCGGATCGAAAACTTCGATTCCGTCACCGAGTCGCGCAACGTCGGCACGCTGGTCAGCCTGGCGGACGGCATCGCCCGCATTCACGGGCTGGCCGACGCCATGCAGGGTGAGATGCTCGAATTCCCGGGCGGCACCTACGGTATCGCGCTCAACCTCGAGCGCGATTCGGTCGGCGCGGTGCTCATGGGCGAGTACACCCACATCTCGGAGGGCTGCGAGGTCAAGACGACCGGCCGTATTCTCGAGGTGCCCGTCGGCGACGAGCTCCTGGGTCGCGTGGTCGATCCGCTCGGCATTCCGATCGACGGCAAGGGCGAGCTGGGCACGACCCAGACCGCGCCGATCGAAAAGGTTGCGCCGGGTGTGATCGAGCGTCAGTCGGTCGACCAGCCGGTGCAGACCGGTCAGAAGTCGATCGACGCCATGATTCCGATCGGCCGCGGCCAGCGCGAGCTGATCATCGGTGACCGTCAGATCGGCAAGACCGCGATCGCGATCGACACGATCATCAATCAGAAGAACAGCGGCATCAAGTGCATCTACGTCGCCATCGGGCAGAAGAACAGCTCGATCGCGGCGGTGGTGCGCAAGCTCGAGGAACAGGGCGCGATGGATCACACCATCGTCGTAGCTGCAGGCGCGGCGATCTCGCCGGCGCTGCAGTACATCGCCCCGTACGCCGGCTGTTCCATGGGCGAGTTCTTCCGAGACAAGGGCGAGGATGCGCTGATCGTCTTCGACGATCTGTCCAAGCAGGCGGTGGCCTATCGTCAGATCTCGCTGCTGCTGCGCCGGCCGCCGGGTCGCGAAGCCTTCCCCGGCGACGTGTTCTACCTGCATTCGCGTCTGCTCGAGCGCGCGTCACGCATCAACGCCGATTATGTGGAAGAGCTCACCAACGGCGAGGTCAAGGGCAAGACTGGCTCGCTGACGGCGCTGCCGATCATCGAGACGCAGGCGGGCGACGTCTCCGCGTTCGTGCCGACCAACGTGATTTCCATCACCGACGGTCAGATCTATCTCGAGGCCGACATGTTCAACTCCGGCATTCGGCCGGCGGTGAACGCGGGTCTGTCGGTTTCGCGCGTGGGCGGCTCGGCCCAGACCAAGATCATCAAGAAACTGGGTGGCGGCATTCGTCTTGCGCTGGCGCAGTACCGTGAGCTGGCCGCCTTCGCCCAGTTCGCCTCGGATCTGGATGCCGCCACCCGCAAGCAGCTGGAGCACGGCGAGCGCGTTACGCAGCTGATGATCCAGAAGCAGTATCAGCCGCTATCGGTCGCGCTGATGGCCGCCTCCCTGTTCGCCGCCGAGAAGGGCTATCTCGACGACGTCGACGCCGACAAGGTCACCGATTTCGAAGCCTCCCTCCATCAGTACATGGAGACGGAGCAGAAGGAATTGATGGACCAGATCAACGAGACCGGCGACTACGGCGACGAGGTCGAGCAAGCCCTGCACAAGGCGCTGAAACAGTTCAAGGAGACGCACACCTGGTAACGACACCGGGCGTCTTTTTGGCATCGTTTAACGGAGTTTCCGAATGGCCGGCGCAAAGGAAGTCAAGGGCAAGATCAAAAGCGTAGAGAATACGCAGAAGATCACCAAGGCGATGGAGATGGTCGCCGCATCGAAGATGCGCAAGGCCCAGGAGCGCGTCGAGGCGGCGCGGCCCTATGCGGAGAAGATCCGCCGCACCATCGGGCATCTGTCCGAGGCCAACCCGGACTTCGAGCATCCGTTCATGGTCGAGCGCGAGGTCAATCGCGTCGGCATGATCGTCATCTCGACCGACCGGGGACTCTGTGGCGGTCTCAATATCAACCTGTTCCGGCAGGTGCTGGCGGAGATGCGCCACTGGGAAGAGCGCAACGTGCCGGTCGAGCTCGTGGTCATCGGTCGCAAGGCGGCGTCGTTCTTCCGGCGGCTGACCGACATCAAGGCCGAGGTCCTGGATCTGGGCGATCGCCCGCACATCGACGACTTGATCGGCACCATCAAGGTGATGCTGGACGACTACCGGGAAGGCAACGCCGACCGGCTGTTCCTGATGGGCAACCGCTTCGTCAACACGATGACCCAGAAGCCGGAGAGCCAGCAGTTGCTGCCGGTGCAGCCGGCGGACGATGACGACCTGCCGGATCACTGGGACTACATCTACGAGCCGGAACCGGCCGAGCTGCTCGAGGACATCCTCGTGCGCTACGTGGAGGCCCAGGTCTACCAGGGTGTGGTCGAGAATGTCGCCTGCGAGATGGCGGCGCGCATGGTCGCGATGAAGTCGGCCTCCGACAACGCGGGCGACATCATCGACGACCTCCAGCTGGAGTACAACAAGCAGCGTCAGGCCGCGATCACCCAGGAGCTTTCGGAGATCGTGGCGGGCGCCGCCGCCGTGTCGTAGCCCGGGCGCGGCAATCAACGCATTCAAGAGACATACCGGCAGCCCGAGCGCTGCCCATGTGAGGAATCGGAAATGAGTAGCGGTAAAGTCGTACAGATCATCGGTCCGGTCGTGGACGTGGAATTCGATCGCGAATCGTTGCCCAACATCCATGACGCGCTGATCCTCAAGGAAAAGGACCTGGTGCTCGAGGTCGAGCAGCAGATCGGCGACGGCGTCGTGCGCTGCATTGCCATGGGCGTGACCGAGGGGCTGACCCGCGGTGGCACCGTCGAGAACACCGGCGCGGCGATCTCGGTGCCCGTCGGTCAGAAGACGCTCGGCCGCATCATGAACGTCCTCGGTCATCCGATCGACAAGGCGGGCGACATCGGCGCCGACGAGACCGCGCCGATCCATCGCGAGCCGCCGACGTTCGAGGAGCAGGCCGGCAGCCAGGAGTTGTTGGAAACGGGCATCAAGGTCATCGACCTGCTCTGCCCCTTCGCCAAGGGCGGCAAGGTCGGCCTGTTCGGCGGCGCCGGCGTGGGCAAGACCGTCAACATGATGGAGCTCATCCGCAACATCGCGGCCGAGCATTCCGGCTATTCGGTGTTCGCGGGCGTCGGCGAGCGGACCCGTGAGGGCAACGACTTCTACTACGAGATGCAGGAGTCGCAGGTCATCGACAAGGTCGCCCTGGTCTACGGCCAGATGAACGAGCCGCCGGGCAACCGTCTGCGCGTCGCGCTCACCGGCCTGACCATGGCCGAGTTCTTCCGCGACGAAGGCCGCGACGTCCTGCTGTTCATCGACAACATCTATCGTTACACGCTGGCCGGCACCGAGGTCTCGGCGCTGCTGGGCCGCATGCCCTCCGCCGTGGGCTATCAGCCGACACTGGCCGAGGAGATGGGCCTGCTGCAGGAGCGCATCACCTCGACCAAGACCGGCTCGATCACCTCCGTGCAGGCGGTCTACGTGCCCGCGGACGACCTGACCGACCCGTCGCCGGCCACGACCTTCGCGCATCTGGACGCCACCGTCGTGCTGGCGCGCTCGATCGCGGAGCGCGGCATCTATCCGGCGGTGGATCCGCTGGATTCGACCTCGCGCCAGCTCGACCCGAACGTGATCGGCCAGGAGCACTACCAGACCGCACGCGATACCCAGCAGACGCTGCAGCGCTATCGCGAGCTCAAGGACATCATCGCCATTCTGGGCATGGACGAGCTCTCCGAAGAGGACAAGCTGTCGGTCTCCCGCGCCCGCAAGATCGAGCGCTTCCTGTCGCAGCCGTTCTTCGTGGCCGAAGTGTTCACCGGCGCGCCCGGCAAGTACGTGCCGCTGTCCGAGACCATCCGCGGTTTCCGTGGCATTGTCGACGGCGACTACGATCATCTGCCCGAGCAGGCCTTCTACATGGTCGGCACCATCGACGAAGCCGTGAAGAAGGGCGAGGACATGGACAAGCAGGCGGCCTAGGGTCGTCTTGGATCGCGCATCGGCGCGCGGCCGTACGGGCCGCGCGCGCCACAGGGCAGGGTTATGAAAATACATGTCGACGTTGTGAGCGCGGAAGGCGAGATCTATTCGGGATCCGCCTCCATGGTGTTCGTCGCCGCCGAACTCGGCGAGGTCGGCATCGCGCCGCGACACGCGCCGCTGTTGACGCGGATGCGTCCCGGTCAGGTGCGCGTGCAGCAGGAAGGCCAGGACGAAGTCACGTTCTTCGTCTCGGGCGGGGTGCTCGAAGTGCAGCCCCATCTGGTCACCGTGCTTGCCGACACCGTGGAGCGCGCCGCGGACATCGACGAGGCCGAGGCCGAGAAGGCCAAGAAGCGCGCCGAAGAGGCGATGGCCGAGGCGCACGACCGCGTCGACATGGCACGCGCCCAGGCCGAGCTCGCCGAGGCCGCGGCACGGCTGAGCATCGTCCAGAAGCTGCGGTCGGGTCACTGACGCATCGCGCGCGCCCGCGCGCGCTTTTCACAATACGCGTCAACTATCGGCGCTAACTTGCGGTTTCAGCGAATCGCGACTAGATTGGTGCGCTGCAGCGATCCTCTGTGCCGATCCATCATCCGCGTCATGCTTCGCGTCGCTTCACACCCTATCGGTCCGGCCCTGCTGGCAGGGCTGGCCATGGTCTGCGCGACGGGCGCCGACGCCGCGCCGCCACAGACGATCTCGCCGTTCGTCTCCTCGTCGTTCAATCGCACGGTCCACGGACAGTCGCGGGGCGTCGATCTCTCCGTCGGCGGGCGGAATCTCGGTCATGCGCGGGCGTTCGCCGGTCTGGATGCGTTGAGCAACGCCAGTCAGCAGTACCTGACGAGCGGGCTCCAGTGGCGATCGGATGTCGCCGGGACGCCCGCGTTGCGCATGTCGGCGCTCCGGACCGAAGGTCGCAGCGGCGAGCTCGGGCGCAGCCAGACCCTGACGCGGGCGGCCAACCGGCTGGATCTCGGCGAGCGCTGGTTTCTGCCCACGCTCGAGACGGAAGTCGCGCAGGTGAGCAACAGCCGGATGGCCGATGCGCCGGCCTTGGGCGGTCGCGCGGCGCGCCTGGGTCTGGTCGAGACCTTCGATACCCAGAGTTATCGTCTCGGCTTCTTCCAGGCGGATCCGACCTTCAACGCCCTCGGGAGTTCGGTACGTGCCGGCGATGCGGGCTTCGAAGTCGGCGGCAGCCAGGCCGTTGGTGGCGATTGGAAATTGTCGCAGACGCTGCGCCTGCATCAGGCGACGGCGCTGCGATCGCAGGCCGGGCTGGTGCAGGAATGGCGGCTGTCGCGGAACGCGCGGCTCACGGACATCGGCCGCCCTTGGCGGTTCAGCGCGCAAGTCGGCAACCCCGGTCTGGGCACGCACGCGGACCATGCGCCGATGGCACTGCAGTTGCTGGTGCCAACCGCACGCGTCAGCGACTGGCGTCTGGATACGAGCGTCGGCTGGTACGACCCGGTGATGGCCGCGCCCGGCGGCTTGCCGGTCAGCGGCTCGATGTGGCGGGTCTCGGCCACGCGCGGACTCAGCCTGGGCGGTCTGTCGGCGGAAGTCTCGCCAAGTCTCGCCGTCGGGGGCAGTCGTTTCGACGATCGTGAATACGGTGGCCGTGCCGGCTTCACGCTGGGGCTCGCCGATCGGATCGATCGTGTCGATCTGAGTGTGGATTATCTCAGCGACGGCTGGGGCGCGGCGCCGGAGGACGACGGCGATGTGCAGCTGATGCTCAATTATCGCCAGAGCACGGCCGCCCTCGTGCCGCGACTTCACTCGATGGCTCGCGCCCTGCGCCTGCCGTGGGTGCCGCGCTATTGAGTGGCGCGCGCCCTTCGAATCGACGAATTTGTTAGATTGAACGCTGAATCCGGCGGAGCCGAGTCGATCGCGCCGCGGGGATGCGGGGCCACACATCATTGGAGTGTCGAATGAAAAGGCGTTGGTCACGTGGCCTGCTGTGGGGGTGTGTCGTTTTCGGTCTGGCGGCAATCGCGCCGCTGTCGTTGGCGCAGGATTCGTCCGCTGCCGCCGAGCAGGAGCAGAGCGACGATGGCTCGGCGTCCGACGCAGGATCCACGGGAGAGGCGTTCGGCTACGAGGCGGTGGTGGCAAAGGCCAAGGCCCGGGCCGACAAGGCCTACGCCGCCCCATCGGGTATCCCCGATTTTCTCGAGGAGCTCGACTGGGCCGGTCTCGACCGCATACAGTTCAAGCGGGATCAGGCGCTGTGGCATGACAGCGATCGTCCGTTCGAGGCGATGTTCTATCACCCCGGCTCCTATTACACCCACCCGGTCTCGATCCGGCTGATCAATGCCAACGGCGAGGGCCGCTTCGCCTTTGACAAGAACCGGTTCAGCTATCCGGACGACAAGATGCGCGAGCGCGTGCCGGATGACCTGGGCTATGCCGGCTTCAAGCTGCTGCACGAGCTCAACCATCCCGAGAAGATGGACGAGGTGCTGTCCTTTCTCGGCGCCTCGTATTTCCGTGGCCTCGGCGCCGACCAGCATTACGGTCTGTCGGCGCGCGGGCTGGCCATCGATACCGGGTCCGACGACGGCGAGGAGTTCCCCGCCTTCACCGACTTCTGGCTGGTGGAGCCGGCCGCGGACGACGACACGATGACCGTGTTCGCGTTGCTGGACTCGCCGAGCGTGGCCGGCGCCTATCGTTTCGAACTCGAGCCGGGCGACGCGACCGTGACGCACGTCGAGATGACGCTGTTCACGCGCAAGGCGATCGACAAGCTCGGCATCGCGCCGCTGACCAGCATGTTCATGTGGGGCGAGAACAGCCTGTCCCGGCTCGACGACTATCGGCCGGAGGCGCACGATTCCGACGGCCTGCTGATATCGGCGGCCAACGGCGAATGGCTCTGGCGGCCGCTGGTCAATCCGCAGACGCTGTGGATGAATCAGTTCTCGGCCGAGAACGTCCGCGGTTTCGGGCTGTTGCAGCGGGATCGCGATTTCGACCACTACCAGGATCTGGACTACGAATACGAGCGGCGCCCGAATGCCTGGATCACGCCCGACGGCGACTGGGGCGCCGGGCGCCTCGAACTCGTCCAGATCCCCTCGGACAGCGAGGTCAACGACAACATCGCGCTGTACTGGATCCCGAAGGAGTCGGTGAAGGCCGGCCAGCGGCTGCACTACGCCTATGACATCAAGTGGAGCACCGAGGGCGCGGTCCCGAATTCGCTCGGCCACGCGCAGGCCTCGCGTATCGGCCGGGCTGCGACGGTGCCCGGCCAGCCACGCAACACCATCCGCGTGGCGATCGAGTTCGTCGGCGGCGAGCTCGGCGGGCTGGAGGATTCCGCGGCCGTGCAGCCCCGGGTGAACGCGTTGCGCGACGCCACCATCAACAATATCCAGGCGGTGCGCAATCCCCATACCGGCGGCTGGCGGCTGACGTTTCTGGTGCCGACCGATTCGCTGGATTCGCCCCTCGAGCTGCGCGCCTACCTCGCCGGCAAGGAAGGCGGCGCGCTGACGGAGACCTGGAGCTACGCGCTCAAGCCGTGACCGATGCCCCCGCCAGCGCTGGGCCCCTCGCGGTCGTCGATGATTATCTCTCGCGGCTGAGACTCGGCGATGCGCGCAGACGCGAGCTGCGGGCATGTGTCGCTGCGGAGGCGCCGGCCGATCGGGCCGAGGCCCTCGACTGCCTGCACCGCCATCTCGCGGCCACCTGCGACGAGGCGACGGCCGACGACCACGAGCGCGATGTGGCCGCGCGCCTGGACGGCGCCTACCCGGGTCTGCGCTCGCGGATGGCGGGCCGTTCGCGCGCCGGGCTGTTCCGCGGCGCATCGATGCCGGGACTCAACCGGTGGCCCATGTCCCCGGCGGATGTGGATCGCCGCCCCTGGCGTTTTCTGTCCCGGGTCTGGCCGGGGCTGCGCCGGGCGCAGCGGCGCCTGCCGCGGGCGGTGCCCAGCCGCCTGAAGTCGGTGGTGCGCCGGCGCCAGATCCTGCTGGCGCTGATGGTCGCGCTGCCGGCCGCCGGCGCGGCCGCCTACATGGGCACGGTGCTGCCCCACCGCGGCGCCACGCTGCTCGAGGGCGTCATCCTGGGTGCCGCCTTTCTCCTGTTCGCCTGGATCCTCGTCGGTTTCTGGACCGCGCTGTCGGGGTTTTTCGTACTCTGGCGCGGGGATCGCTATCTCGTGCGAGCCGAGCCGGAGGCCGTGCCGGACGACGCCGCCCGCACGGCGATCGTGATGCCGATCTACGAAGAGGACGTGTCACGCACCTTCGCCGGGCTGCGGGCGATCTACGAGTCGCTGGAGGCCACCGGTCGCCTCGACGGGTTCGATTTCTTCGTGCTCAGCGACTCGATCAAGCCGGACACCGTCGCCGCCGAGGAGCGGGCCTGGGCCGACGCCTGCCAGACGCTCGACGCCTTCGGTCGGCTGTTCTATCGCCGCCGGCGTGCACGGGTGAAGCGCAAGAGCGGCAATCTGGCCGATTTCTGTCGGCGCTGGGGCGGCCATTATCGCTACATGATCGTGCTCGATGCCGATAGCATCATGACCGGCTCCACGCTCACGCAGCTGGTCGACCGGATGCAGGCCAACCCCAGCGCCGGCCTGATCCAGACGCCGCCGACCGCGGTCAATCGCTCCAGTCTGCTGGCTCGCGTGCAGCAGTTCGCGACCCGGGTCTACGGCCGCATGTTCGCGGCCGGCCTGCATTACTGGCACCTGGACAATGCCCACTACTGGGGCCACAACGCGATCATCCGGATCGCGCCGTTCATGGCCCATTGCGCGCTGCCGCGCCTGCCCGGCCGCGGGGCGCTGTCCGGCGAAATCCTGTCGCACGATTTCGTCGAGGCCGCGCTCATGCGGCGCGCCGGCTGGGGGGTCTATATCGCCTACGATCTGCCGGGCAGCTATGAAGAGGTCCCGCCCACGCTGCTCGAGGAGCTCGGGCGCGATCGACGCTGGTGCCAGGGCAACATCCAGCATATCCGGCTGCTGTTCTCGGACAATCTCGCGCCCGCCCACCGCGCCCTGTTCGCCAACGGGGTGATGGCCTACACGTCGGCGGCGATCTGGTTCATCTTCCTGCTGCTGTCCAGCGGCGAGGCCGTGCTCGAGGCCTTGCGCACGCCGGACTATTTCCCGGTGGCCGGGGCGCTGTTCCCGCAGTGGCCGGTCTGGCAGCCGATCTGGGCGATCAGCCTGTTCGTGGCGACGCTGATCGTCCTGTTCCTGCCCAAGATCCTGGGCATGGCCATGATCATCGCGCGCGGGCGTCAGGCGGATTTCGGCGGCGTCGGCAGCCTGATCGGCTCCACCCTGATCGAGATCGTGCTCACCTCGCTGCTGGCGCCGATCCGCATGCTGGCGCACACCCGGTTCGTGTTCACGACGATGCTCGGCTGGCAGGTCAAGTGGAACAGCCAGCAGCGAGCGGATGCCCAGGTGGCCTGGCTGCGGGCGCTGCGGTTCCATCTGCCGGGGATGGTGCTCGCCGCCGTATGGGGCGGGCTGCTGCTCTGGTACACGCCGGGTTTCGCGCCGTGGCTGGCACCGATTCTCGTGCCGCTGCTGATCGCGCCGGCGATCACCGTACTGACCTCGCGCACGGATCTCGGCGTCTGGCTGCGCGATCACGATCTGCAGCTGATTCCCGAGGAGCGCAATCCGCCGCCGGAGTTGTCGCGTCTGGTGGCGCTGCTCGTCGGCGCCCCGGCGGAGCCCGATTTCGCCGCGGTCGTCGTCGACCCCACCCTCAATGCGCTGCATGTCGGCCTGCAGGGACGTGCGCGGCGGCTGACCCCCGAGCTCGACAGCTATCGCGACGATCTGCTCGTTCAGGTTCTGGAAAACGGGCCCGGCGCACTCTCGACGGATGAAACGCGGATCCTGCTCGCCGACCCGGCGCGCATGGATCGGCTGCACCGCCGGGTGTGGGCCGAGGTGCCCGCGGCCTGGGCCGATCGGCTGGGGGGCCCCGCCCCCCCC
>NZ_AYKF01000066.1 GCF_003732545.1 Salinisphaera orenii subsp. halophila YIM 95161
CGCAGCCGTTCGTCCGCCACGGCTTTCTCGCCGCGCTCGAGGCCAGCGGCAGCGTCGGCCCGGACAACGGCTGGCAGCCCGCGCATCTGCTGCTCGAGGCCGACGACGGCCGCCTGATCGGCGCCGCCCCGCTCTACGAGAAGGACCACTCCTACGGCGAATTCGTCTTCGACTTCGCCTGGGCGAACGCCTACAACCAGCTCGGGCTCGACTACTATCCCAAGTACGTCTGCGCGGTGCCGTTTACGCCGGTGGTGGGCCCGCGCCTGCTCGCGGCCAGCCACGCCGACCGCCGGGCGCTGGCGCATGCGCTCGCCGCACTGCCGGGGGAGACCGGGCGCTCCTCGCTGCACCTGCTGTTCGGCGACGACACCAGCACCGCCGGGATGGCCGAAGCAGGGGCCTCGACGCGACGCGGCTGCCAGTACCGCTGGTACAACCGCGGCTACGCCGACTTCGAGGATTTTCTCTCGCACCTGTCGTCCAAGCGCCGCAAGGAGATCCGCCGCGAGCGCCGGCGGATGCGCGAGGCCGGCGTCACCGTCACCGCCCTCGCCCCGGACGAGATCGACGAGGAGCTCTGGCAGCTGCTCTACGCCTTCTACGGCCGTACCTACGCCATCCGCGGCCAGGCGCCCTACCTCACGCCGGAATTCTTCGCGGAGCTGAGCGCGCGTCTGGGCGACCGGGTGCGCTTCTTCGTCGCCTGGCACCAGGGCACGCCGGTGGGCATGGCCTTCATGATGCTCGGCGGCGACACGCTCTACGGCCGCCACTGGGGCTGTGCGACCGACTATCACAGCCTGCACTTCGAGACCTGCTACTACGCCGGCATGGAATACTGCATCGAGCAAGGCCTGGCCTGCTTCGATGCCGGCGCGCAGGGCGAGCACAAGATCCGGCGCGGCTTCGAACCCGCGCCCACCTGGTCGAGCCACGTCATCGCCGACCCGCGTCTGGCCGGCGCGGTCGAGGACTTCGTCAACCGCGAGGCCGAGATGATGGCCGCCTACGAGCACCAGCAACGCACCCGCAGCAACTTCGCGGACGACACCGCGCCCGCCTCGTGAGCGGCCTGCGCGTGTACTGGCTGGACCCGAACACGCCGGACGGCGCCTTTCCCGATCCCGAGCTCGCGCTCGACCAGCCCAACGGCCTGCTCGCCATGGGCGGCGACCTCTCGCCGCAGCGCCTGCGCCGAGCCTACGCCCAGGGCATCTTTCCCTGGTACAACCCGGAGGAATCCATCCTCTGGTGGTGCCCGCACCCGCGCACCGTGTTCCAGACCGACCATATTCACGTCTCGCGCCGGCTCAAGCGCACACTCGCCCGGGCCGATTACGCGGTGACCCTGGACCGCGATTTCAATAACGTCGTTCTGGGCTGCGCGGGCACGCGCGACGGCAACCCGGGCACCTGGCTGGGGCCCGAGATGCGCGCCGCCTACGCCAAGCTGCACGCCCTGGGCGACGCCCACTCCATCGAGGTCTGGCGCGACGGCCGGCTCATCGGCGGGCTCTACGGCGTCGCGCTCGGGCGCATGTTCTTCGGCGAGTCCATGTTCTCCCGCGAGCGCGACGCCAGCAAGATCGCGCTCGTCTGGCTGGGCCGGCAACTGCAGGCCTGGGGCTTTCCGCTCATCGACGGCCAGGTCGGCTCCGCGCACCTCTACCGGATGGGCGCGGTGGACCTGCCCCGCAGCAAGTTCCTCAAGCTCGTGCGCACCGAGCGCGCCAGGCCCGGGCCGGCCTCGCCCTGGCGCTTCACCATCGACGCGCCGCAGTCGCGCGACCATACTGGCGCCTGACGTGCGCCCGGGCGCATTGATCCGCGCCGCCCGATCGCCGATAATTGGTCAGTTAATCGTTTGTCAAGAGTTCAGGAGTCCATGGCAAAAGAAGAGCATATCGAGATGGAAGGCACCGTCGTGGAGACGCTGCCGAACACCACCTTCCGCGTGAAACTCGAAAACGGCCACATCGTGACCGCCCACATCTCCGGCAAGATGCGCAAGCACTACATCCGCATCCTGCGCGGCGACAGCGTCACCGTCCAGATCACCCCCTACGACCTCAGCAAGGGCCGCATCACCTACCGCGGGCGCTAACCGCGGACGCAAATGTGACGCGCCACGTCACAATGTGACGTGACGCTGCGCGACACCTCGCGCAGGGCTTGCGCCTAACCCGCTGTTTTGAATAGAGTCAGCGCGCTGGCACGCTCAATGCGAGTTGCCCGAGTGCGCCTCAAGGCGCCCGCTCACCGCACATCTTTTCAGGGGAAACCCATGCAGAAACAACAAGGCTTCACGCTCATCGAACTGATGATCGTGGTCGCGATCATCGGCATTCTGGCGGCGATTGCTATTCCGCAGTATCAGAACTATACCGTACGCGCCAAATTGACTGAGGCAATTTCGTATGCCGGTTCCGCGAAAACCGCGGTATCCGAGTACTACACAACACAAGGAAAAATGCCCAGTGACTCGGACCAAGCGGGCATCGACTTGTCGGACACCGATTTGGAGGACGCGGAGCACGTGCAAAGCGTCGCTTACACTCGAAACGGTGACGATGAGGCAGAGATCTCTGTTGGCGTCGGCGACCTAGGTGGCGACATTGAGGAAGGGGATAATCTCGTATTCACCGGCACCGGTAGCGCTTCAGGAGTTTCTTGGTCTTGCGGTTCAAGCGATATTGACAGCAGCTACTTGCCCTCGAATTGCCGCGGTGGCGGAGGCGGCTCCTAAAGCGTCGCAGTAAGTACTTTCGATTAAATGGGGGCCTACCGGCCCCCATTTTTTTAGCTGCCTTGATAATAAAATGCGAAAAAATAGTATTTTTTACATTTTACTCGGATTAATTCTATTTGTATCTCAAATTACATATGGCCTGATAACTGTCGAATTCTTAACGGCGACTCATGGCTCTTCAATAATAAAAACTGCACTCGCTAATGCACTACGTGACCCTATTTTTGTACTTTACGGTGCGTGGTATTTAATTGTAGGCACGTTAATCCATACCGCGCTTTTAGCCTTTCCCAGCTTTGCCGTGAGAAAAGCTTCTCAGCTTCACACAAAAAAACAAAATATAATTTTTTGGAAAGTAATTATTTCGATATCTTTTTTATTGATTTTATCGCTACTTAACGAAGCTATATTTCCCAATTCAAACGCCACCCCACTTCAAAACAAAGCGATATCTAATACAACAATTATCGTGTCGTCTTCATTTTTTTTCGCTTTATTTCTATTTTTTTGTGCAAAAATACAACGCGAATCATTGAAGTACTTTTTTATATCAATTTTTATTGCCCTTCTGTTATTTTTTTCGACTCTTCCCTACTCTTATTCAAACGAAGCCCAAAAACCGATACAAAAAAATATAATACTAATTGGCATCGATTCGTTACGCCCTGACCATCTGCACCTTTTAAACGATAGCGCCGCACCACCAACAAATGCGCTAATGCCAAAACTTGAAAATTGGCTAAGCGATTCTATCGTATTTCGTGATGCCGTCACACCGATGGCACGAACATTCCCGGCACTAATGAGCTTGCTCACCGCAAAATATCCACTTAACAACGGGATCCGCGGAAATTTATTTCCAAAGGAAAACATGCGCTTTAATTGGACTTTGGGAACCCACCTTCAGAAGCTCGGCTACACAACAGCTTTTTCGACAGATGACACTAGATTTGCAAATATAGAATCTGAGTATGGCTTTGATGTTATCTCAACTCCACCACAAGGCCTGATAGACTTCTTTTACGGTAATTTGCTCGACACAGTTGGAACGAACCTACTAGGTTTATTCCCGGCCAGCCGGTGGCTATTACCAGCGACCTACGGAAACCGGGCGGCTTCAGGCTCATATCATCCATCTCAATTTACCTCTAAGCTTGATGGTTTAATTGATCGATTACCTTCTACCTCAACATTTTTAATGACTCATTTTTGTGTTGCACACTGGCCTTACATAAATGAAGGTATTCTTAGCTCGTCAAAGCGATATAATTCTTTTGATAGTTATTTACCTTATGAACGCGCTCTTCGAGCTGCTGATAGACAGTTTAGCTTTTTGATTGAAAAGCTAGAAAATAGCGGAATGCTGACTGATGCGATTGTCGTAGTCTATTCCGATCACGGCGAGGAGCTTGGAATTGAAAAAGACCTGAAGTTTCGACATCATAAAAAGCTACCACGCACTCGGCGAGGTCACGGGACATCAATTTTTTCGCCAAGTCAAAATAGAATTTTGCTTGCATTTAAGGTATTTGAAGGTGGAAAAGAAATTCAAGAAAAAAAAGTCAGTTATGTGCCAGCTCTATTGACTGACGTAGCGCCCACCGTGATAGAAAGAATCGGATCAAATCTGCCGAACGATCTCGATGGTATCGATCTGTTTTCTCCCCCAAGTAATATTGAGAACCGAGTCCGATTTTTAGAAGGTGCGTACACACTTCCGGCTATTAATAGTGACGGAGAAGTAGATTCTGCCGAAACACTGAAACGCTTTGGCAATCGATTCCATGTAACAGATGACTTAAAAATAAGATTTAAAGCATCAAACGCCGCTCCTATGATGAAGCAGTGGGGTTTTATTAAACGCAATAAAGTCACTGGCTTCAAACGCCGTGGCATCAGGAAATCTTCATTATCGAGCAAACGTAAAGGATGGCGCTCAGTCGAATGGCCTAGCCCGAAGAAAAACAGGGGGCAGACACATTTCTGATAGCCTGCTGGCTCTGACGCTCCCAGGTTGAGCATGAGCCACACCCCGCCTCCCACGCTTCAATCCCGTCGGCGTGCCCCAGCACATCATTCAGCGGGACAATAATCGCCAGGCCTGTTTCTTCGACGAGGAAGACTATCTGTTCTACCTCGAGTGCCTGCGCGATGCCGCGGCCCGCGCCGGCTGCGAGATCCATGCCTATGTGCTGATGACCAACCATGTGCATCTGCTGGCCACACCGCAGCAGGCGGACGCTGCTTCGCGCATAAAAAGAAGAAAGGGGTCAGAGACATTTTTGCTAGCCTGACAGGCTGTAGGCTCCCTTGGTTGAGCACAGCCATGCCCCGTCTCCCCCGCTTCAATCTGGTGGAAAAAGGGGAAAAAGCGGAAAAAGGGGTTAGAGTGAGCTAGCCCGGCTCCCACGGACAGGTAAATCAAGCCACAGCTTGATACGTTTCTTCCACTTCTAGCGGTGTTCGATAGCCGAGCGTTTGGTGTATCCGCTGACGGTTATAGAACACCTCGATGTACTCGAAGATTGCCGTTCGAGCTGCTTGGCGGCTGGCGAAGACGCGGCGATCGACCAGTTCGAACTTCAGCGTTGCAAAGAAGCTTTCGGCAACGGCGTTGTCCCAACAGTCGCCTTTTCTGGACATGCTCGAGACCATCCCGAGTTCGGCCAGTCGACGCCGGTACGTCGCTGCCGCGTACGTCTGGCCTTGATCACTGTGATGAACCAGTCCCGGCTTAGGCTGGCGCTGATCGACCGCCATTTCCAGCGCTTCTTTAACGAGTGCGGTGTTGTTGCGTGTCGACATGGACCAGCCGACCACCGATCGCGCATAGAGATCGATCAATACCGCCAGATAAAGCCAGCCCTCGCGCGTCGCGATGAAGGTGACATCGCCCACCCAGACCTGATCCGGAGAGGCCGTACGAAACCGCCGACGCAAGATGTTTGGTGCATGGCCCAGGTCGGGCCGTGAATGCGTGGTGGCAATGAAACGGCGTCGACGACGCGCCAAAATGCTGTGGTCTCGGCGCAGCCGAGCCACGCGATGCTTGCCGCAGGATACGCCGGCCTTGTTCAACGCACGCCAAGTCTTGAGATAGCCATAGGCTTGGCGGTTCTGCTCGTGCGCCTGGCGTATATGTGTCAACAACGCGCGATCGTGTCGCTCACGGGCGGTCGGCGGCCGAGCTTTCCACGCGTAGTAGCCGGAACGACTCGCCTGTAGCACCCGACACATCAGGCTGATCGAATGCTGGCGTTGCTGCGAAGCAATAAAGGCGTACTTCACGGCAGCTCCCTGGCGAAGTACGCCGCCGCTTTTTTTAGGATGGCGTTCTCTTCTTCGAGCTGCGCCAGCCGCTTCTTCAGGTCGGCGACCTCGGAGCGCTGGTCCAGTGCGGCGTTTCGGCCGGGCCCACGGAACGCCTTGTCTTCGCCTTTGTCTCGCAACTCGTGTTGCCACTTGTAGAGCTGGTTACGCATCACGCCCAGCTCGCGCGCGACCTCGGCTGCGGGTTTATCAGACTGCTCGAGCAGCTCGACCGCTTGCAGCTTGAACTGCTTGGAATAACGTTTTCTCGTTGCCATCGGACATCTCCTCGGGACCATTGTCCCCTCTGGTTGATGTCCGTGGAAGCTGGGCCGCTCCAGAGACGAATGGCACTTACTTAAGGCCTAACGCGCTGATATAAGCCATAAAAAAGCGAGGCAAAAAGGGGTCCGCGGGGCAAAAAGGGGTGGCAAAAGGGGTCAGAGACGAATCGCCCGCTCCAGTTGCACTGACCGTCTGAATCCAAGTGCGTTAAAAATGGGGGGATTACCGAGCCGTATGCGCTGAAAGGCGCACGTGCGGCTCGGAGAGGAGAAGCAGGGAAATAGTGCGACTGCGCCCTGCTTCTTACTCTACTGCCGATGGCGCGTGGCTTTGTATACCTCGTTGCCGTCATGGACTGGCGCTCGCGCAAGGTGCTGGCCTGGCAGGTCTCGAATACGCTGGACGAGGCGTTTGTGTGGACGCGCTACAGTGTGCGATCGCACGCTATGGGCCGCCGGAGATCTTCAACACGGATCAGGGCAGCCAGTTCACAGGCACCGCCTTCACCGGCATGCTCGAAGATCACGGAATCACAATCAGCATGGACGGCCGCGGGCGCTGGATGGATAACGTCTTTATCGAACGCTTGTGGCGCAGCGTGAAGTACGAGGAGGTCTACTTGAAAGCCTACGACAGCGGGCGCGACGTCCAAGTTGGCCTGGCGGATTACTTCGCGTTCTACAACAGCAGGCGCCACCATCAGGGTCTTGATCGGGCCACGTCCGATCAGGTCTACTTCAACGAACAGCCGCCACCGCAGGCGGCCTGACCTGGCAGGTCATCACTTAGAAATCTCTGCGGACTGTCCAACCGATGGGGTCCAATTCAGTAGAAACCCCATGACTAAAGCGCATGCGCCTTAGGCCAAGCCGAGGCGACTCCGAAGGAAGCAGATCTTTAGTTGTCAAGGATTTTTAAAATTATTTAAGCAATAAGTCATTATATGTCAAAACTTATACGCCCTTTTCTGCTTTTTTTGCTTGTGACTTTATTATGGCTTTCTGTCTACCATGCCTACGGTTTCGCTAATAGACCAGCACATGGAGATGAGCTCGCTTATATAGCGCGAGGCGTCGACCTAGTAGAAGAAGGCATCACAGCCTTAGCGGACGGCTACAGGCCTCCCCTGTTCCCATTTATTGTTGCCCTGCTTGCACTTTTATTTGATAACAAAGACTTATTAATTAACGCAAGATTATTGAACATCATTGCCATGTCCTTGGTGCCTGCAATTTGGTTTTACGCCGGATCCAAAGCGGGAGAGAAAAAACGAATTTCGTATTATTCGATGAGTTTTTTTACGGCACTTTGGCCACCCTTTTATTTGTACTCATTTTCAGCACACGCCGAATCTTTATCTTTTCTTTTTTTAAATTGTTTAGTTTATTATCTAGCGACACGTAACTTCAACTTTTTCAGAATCGAAAACAGAATAAGAACACTAACTGCAATCCCATTATTACTGGCTCTATTGTTTTACTTAAAAGCCAACAATATCTTAATTTCTATACCAGCAGCACTATTTTTAATTTTTTCTCCGTCCACTAAGAGCATTACAGCCCGAACGAGCTATGTCTTTATAATCGCATTGATATGTTTTGCGCTTATTTCACCTTGGCTTGTCTTTTTAAAATCCACAACCGGCCAGTGGAATTTCACCACTACGGGCGGCTATAACTTCTTAGTAGGGACAGGCTACTACAATTTCGGAATGGATGCTGACGGCCGCTCAGTGCATGAGCAGTATATGCAAAAACTCCACGGAGATTATCCTCGCTTACCCCAAGATAAAACAAAAGAACTACAAAACTCAAACCTAAGTGCTGCCGAACTAGACTCATTATCGAAATCGATCGCGCTTCAATTATGGCGCGACAATACAATTCAACAAATAATATTCGGCCAAAAAAAGATTTTCCACTCACTGGGATTTTCCATGCGCGGCATGACTGACTATGTTACCGCTATTTTTTTTATTTCTACATGCATTATAAGTTTACTTATTATATTTTCTCGCATCGACAAAAGTATCGTTTTTCTGCACTGGGGCTTTGCGCTCTGCGGAGTTTTGATTGCTTTCTTTTGGCTTCCGAATATACGATTCAAAACATTTTATTTCGATACCACCGCTTTTCTCGTAATCTCACATTTTTTTCAAGCGATCATCTCACGCCGTAATTTTTATTGGTCTAATGGCACCAGACTGACCTCTCCCTGAAAAGCGCAGCGATCAGAACTAGAGAATTCGGGCCATTTCGATCACGCTGAGAGGCGGAGGAAATGGGCATGAAGAAGTCGAAATACACGGACGAGCAGATCGCGTTCGAGGTCAAGCAGACGGAGACCGGGTAATCCTCCCAAGAATTAATGCGGGTCAGAAGTGGAATTTTCTCGTACCCTGAACCGAGGAGGTTCCCGTGAAGAAATCCCGCTATACCGACAGCCAGATCCTGGCGATCCTGAAACAAGCCGAGGCCGGCAAGAATAAAGGGGTCAGGTACATTTCTAACCCCTTTCCAAGAGCGGCGTCCCATGGCCGCCGCTCTTTCTTTGAGGTTCTTCGCGGATCAGGGGTCGAGAAAAGGGGTCAGAGACATTTTTTTGCTAGCCTGCTGGCCTCGACGCTCCCCTGGTTGAGCAGAAGCCATGCCCCGCCTGCCCCGCTTCAATCTCGTCGACGTGCCCCAGCACATCATTCAGCGCGGCAATAATCGCCAGGCCTGTTTCTTCGACGAGGACGACTATCTGTTCTACCTCGAGTGCCTGCGCGATGCCGCGGCCCGTGCCGGCTGCGACATCCATGCCTATGTGCTGATGACCAACCATGTGCATCTCCTGGCCACACCGCAGCAGACGGACGCTGCTTCGCGCATGATGCAGTCGGTCGGGCGCCGGTACGTGCAGCATGTGAATCGGCGCCACCAGCGCACCGGCACGCTCTGGGAGGGCCGCTATCGTGCGAGCCTCGTCGAAGCCGAACGCTATCTGTTGACGTGCTATCGCTATATCGAGCTCAACCCGGTCCGGGCGCGCGACATGGCGAATCGGCCCGACGGCTATCGATGGTCGAGTTATAGCGCCAATGCCCACGGCATGGGGGACGCCTGGCTGACACCGCATCCGCTCTATCAACGGCTCGGCCGGACCGGCGCCGAGCGACGGGCGGCGTATCGGGAACTCGTAGCGGAAGGACTCGACTCGGAGGCACTACAGGAGATTCGCAGCTGCACGCGCCAGGGCGTCGTCCTCGGCAGCGAGGCGTTCCGGGAGCAGATCGAAACGACGTTGAAACAACGTGCCCGCCCCGGCCATCGCGGTCGCCCGAAAAAGCGGAATCAGACATCGGGTGCCGCCGGATAGACGCCCCATCCCCAACGGCTTGATGCGCTGTACGCGTATCTAACCTCTTCTTCCTTTTCCCTACCCTTTACGCCCACCCGATAGATCAAACGAGACAGGTGCGCGACCGTCTTCCACAGGATACAATGCGTCCATGCTGATCAAGGATACCGCCGAGTTCACGAAATGGCTTGACGGCCTCAAGGACACCAAGGGTCGCGCCCGAATTCGCGCCCGTATCGAACGGCTGGCCATGGGCAACCCCGGCCAGCATCGGAAGCTGAAAGGCGACGTCAATGAACTGAAGCTCACCGTCGGCCCCGGTTATCGAGTTTATTAGACGTATCGCGGCAACGAATTGATCGTGCTGCTTTGCGGCGACGACAAATCTTCGCAGGGCCAGGACATACAACGCGCGCAGCAACTTGCTGCCGAACTCCAGGAGGCGGTCATGACTGTTGAACTTGTCGACTACGACGTGGCGGATTACATCAGCGCGCCCGAGGATGCGGCGGCGTACCTCGACGCCTGTATCGAGGAAGCCGACGGCGACGTGGGCTTTATCGCCAAGGCGCTGGGTGACATTGCCCGCGCGCGCGGCATGGGGGCCATCGCCGACAAGACCGGGCTGGGACGTACGAGCCTGTACAAGACACTTTCCGCTGACGGCAAGCCGACGCTCGAAACCACGCTCAGGGTCTGCGAAGCGTTGGGCATTCGGTTGCGCGCAGAAGTCCGTACGGACGACGCCGCGTAGCGGAGCCAGCGCCGCCACGCGGGATAAAACGGCGACGGCAACAGCGATCGGGAGGCATTTTCTGCTAGGCGCTGAAGATCTTTCCTCACATAGGCGGCCCGAGCAGCGTACACGCCATGGCCAACCATGGCCTCTTAATACGCCTTCAGCCTGTCGAAGCGACACGCGATCGCCCCAGACTGTTCTTGATTCAGTAGGCCGTTGTAATGTCTCGGCCAACCCGATTGGCTCCGTCCCCTTTTCGGAAGCACCGTTTCAGAAGCGCGCTCTCCGTCTTGGGTAACGGTAGCGCACACAATCATAGCCCGCTCGCGTCGCATTCATTGGGGCCCTGGCCCCGACCTCGGTCGGCGATCGAGCACCAGCGGCAGCACGCCCGCAGGTGACCACCGCTGACGTTGCACGTCACTTCGCCCGCATTACATAAACTGTCGCGGCAACGTTCCTGAATAACCGCCGGATTTCCGCGCCGACCCATTGCGCCCGCGCGGCTGTGGCGCGATGATATGAGCCGTTGGGGCACCGGATTTCACGATCTGCGTCTTTCGCAGGATGACGTCATGGCTAGGCGAGTGGCTTACATTGCGACGGCGGCCGCGATTGCGGGCGTATCCGCGGGCGCGGCCGGTGCGTTCATCTGGCACGATCGCCCGGCGTCCTCGGCCCATGCGACCAATGCCAACCTGGCCGCCTATCCCGACAGCCCGGCACCCGCACCCGCTCCGTCACAGCACGCAGCGGCATCCGATACCGGGACGACCAAAACGCACTCGGCATCCGCCGCGCCTCTCCGGCTGGACACGTCGCTGGGCCCGGCGGACGAGGCGGGCTCGGAGCCGCCCGCGCCGGCACGCTCGACACGCGATTTAGCCGCGGATATGGCCGCACAGTCGCTGCGGGTACCCGAACGGGGCGCAGACGGTCAGTTCATCCTGCCGGAGGAACTGAACCTGCGTGTGCCGGACGATGTCTCCACTGCGGAGCTGGTCACGCAGGGCTTTCGCCAGGACGCGGCGAACGCCTCCGAGGCGGATCTGTCGTCCGATCCGGAGGTCGCGTTCGACCTGGCCGCCCCCGACCGCCCCACGCCGCAGGTTGAGTCCTACAATCTGTTCAATCCCGAATACGGGCTGCGCGGTTTCATGAAACAGGGGTGGATCAGCCAGAACGTGGGGGTCCAGGGCGGACTCGGCCTGAACGACGATCGCCGCGTCGAGACGGAGGAAGGCTTTCGCGACGACATTGCCGTCGGCATGGGTGTGATTCTGGCGTTCTAGGCGAAACCCCGGGATGTGGCACGACCACACAGCTGGGGCGAGCGTGACGCCGATCGAGGTGGCAGCCTGACCGGCGGGATGGCGCGATCAGTATCCGAGTTCTCGACCGCCGATGCCTCGGTACTCGTCAGCCGGCGACTCCGCGTCACCGCACTTCGATGCGCGAGTAGCTATCCTCGGTTCGAAATCTCGCACGGCGATCTATTCACGCGCGGCTCGATCGCGCCAATCGACCGTTCATGGGGATATCGAAACCGGTTACCCCGAAATGCACGGAGTCCCGCTTGCCCGGGGCCGTGCCTAGGCAACGCACGCGCCTCCCGATGGGTTTCTGTGTTGCCGGCCGGCGGGCTCCCACCGGGCCGAGTCCCGTCAAAAGTTCCGGGGCTCGACATGCCGCAAGTTCGCGACCGCGACTCTGCACGGCGCCAATCATCGGCCCAGGCACTGCGCGACATTCAGCGGGGCATGACCACTCGGCCAACCGAGGTGGCGTACAACAAACTCGCACATCCGCAATGAGGCGGGTGCGAGGAAGCGCATTCACACGTCCCGTCGCGAATATGCGCGCTAGAGGCAGGCGCCGCGTGAAACGACGCCCGGGTTCCGGACGCTCTCAATAGCGCCTCAAAAGGCCATGTACCCGCGATTCACTTTGCCGATATCAGCCGCGCACCCGAGCGTGAGAAACCGCTCACGACCCGGGCGTCTTGAGCCAGCGCCGCAGGCGCGAACGGCGTGCACTGCGACGCCGCCACAGGATGTTCATGGTCAGACAATAGGCAGCAAAGGTCACCACGAAGCCGATGCAGAACATCACATCCGGCGCACCCAGCCACTGCAGGCACACGCCCGCGGCCATGAATCCACCGGCCACGATCAGCCATATATAGAGCGCCCAGCCGGGCGTGAATCCCGAGCGCTGTAATAGATGGTGGAAGTGGTAGCGATCCGCTGCGAGCGGGCTCTTGCCGCGGAGCACGCGGGAGCCCATCAGGTAACAGGTGTCCATCAGCGGCAGCCCGAACAGCCAGACGGCGGTGATCGGACGAATGATGGATGTTGCCTCCTGCGAGGCCTCGATGGCGAACCAGACGAGGATGTAGCCCAGCACAAGGCTGCCCGCGTCCCCCAGAAAGATCCGGGCCTGGCGATGCCAGGGCGTGCGCAGATTGAACGCGAGAAAACCGAAGATGCTGCCGATGGTCAGACAGAGCATGACGATGCTGACCGCGGCCGTACCGGAGGCCAGCGCGAGAATCACCGAAATCAGCAGTGCGGAGAAGCCGCCGGCAAGGCCGTCCATGCCGTCGATCATGTTGACGGCGTTGATGATGCCGACCGCGGCGAAGACCGTGAACAGCAGCGAAAAACCGCCCAGCCGCACGTTGTCCCCGCCCGTGATCGCGCCGAGATCCTCGAGACGGACGTCACCGAGCCAGTACATGCCGACGGTCACGGCGATCGTCTGCAACGCGAGCCGCAGCGAAGCCGGCACGTGCTTGCGATCGTCCATGCCGCCCAACAGCAGCAGGACGATCAGCCCGACCGCGAACCCCGAGAAGTGCCGGTTCGGCACGATGCCCCACCCCAGCGCGAGGATGCTCAGGCTGATCGCCAGACCGCCGCTGAGCGGGGTGGCCAGGTCGTGGCGCTTGCGCCCCCCGGGATGATCCACGTGCCCGAAGTAGAAACAGACCGGTCGCAGCACCAGGACTGCGGCCACGCTGACACAGAAAGCCATCAGGGAAAGGCCTAGCGCGGTCATGAGTCGATCTGTCCCCCGGAACTTCAAGAATCAGGGCCGGCGAAACGGCGACAAACCGCCGCACACGGCCACAGCAAACCGTTGCTTATTGAGGCATACGATATATATTCCGCAGCAAAACGCAATTCACCGGCCTGAATCAATGGCATGGCACACGTTCGCGATCACTCTCGACGTATGAGTGCGCCCTATTGCACAGCGCTTGACCCATTCGCGGGCGAGCCACGAGCGCTGCGTGCGCTCGCGGAAACACACGCAGCGCGGGGGCGCGCATGAAACTGCTCGTCACCGGCGGCGCGGGGTTCATCGGCTCCGCACTGATCCTTCATCTGCTCGAGGCGACTCCGCACGAGGTCGTCAATATCGACTGCCTCACGTACGCCGCCTGCCCCTCGTCGCTGCAAGCGGCCGTCGGCCATCCACGTTATGCCTTCGAGGCAATCGACATCCGCGAACCTAAGGCGGTGGCTCGAGCCCTGCGCCGGCACCGGCCGGACGCCATACTGCATCTCGCCGCGGAATCGCATGTGGACCGCTCGATCGCGGATTCCGATGCGTTCATCCAGACGAACGTCGTCGGGACACACCGGCTTCTAGAGGCCGCCCGGACGTATTACGCAACCCTCGATGCTACAGCGCGGGGCGTGTTCCGGTTCCATCACGTCTCCACCGACGAGGTGCACGGCTCGGCCGAACCGGACGATCTCTTCACGGAGCAGAGCCAACTTTCGCCGAACTCTCCCTACGCCGCCTCCAAGGCCGCAGCGGACGATCTCGTGCGCGTCTGGCACGACACTTACGGACTTCCCACGCTGATCACCGCCAGCACGAACAACTACGGCCCGCGCCAGCATCCGGAAAAGCTGATACCGCGGATCATCATCGACGCCCTGGCGCATCGGCCCATCGCACTGTACGGCGACGGGCGCCACGTGCGCGACTGGATGCATGTCGAGGATCACGTACGAGCGCTACGCCGTGCGACGGAACACGGCCGGGTCGGCGAACGCTACAACATCGGCGCATTGGCGCCGAAAACGAATCTGGAGATCGCAACGCTCGTCTGCGATGCGCTGGACACCCTCGTCCCGAATCGGGGGCTGGGCTCCTACGCTCGGCTGATCACGTTCGTCGCGGATCGCAAGAACCATGATCGTCGGTACGCGCTCGACCCGAGTCGGATCATGCACGAGCTCGATTGGCAGCCCGAGCGCGGGCTTGAAGATGGCATCCGCGATACCGTGCGGTGGTATCTGAATAACCCGCAGTGGATTAACGATGCGCTGGGCGTGCGCGGGGCCAACCGGTCTGTCTGACACTGAAGCCACGGTCGCCGGGTAGCGTCTGCCGCTCATCTCGCACCCCTTACGGCGGCAGCATGGAACAGAAGCGCACACACAGCGACTTACGCTCGCACGCTTCGCTATAATATCGCTCGTACCAACGACTTGGCGTGAGCGAAGACCTATACGACGGACACGCCTCCGAACCATAGACCAGTACTGATTGAAGGAATGCGATTTCGAGCAATGGCCTGACCATTCATCACGCCAAACGGCGCTTGCCCGCGATCGCAGCGACCAGCCGAATGCGGCAGCCGAAGACCGGAAGCCCGAGCTCGCGTTCAGCAACGTTTCAGTCCATGCCAGTTAATTTGGTGCGACCAAAAACGGGCGTCTCGACCGGCCCATACGGCTCCGGCTCAAAGAGACGTACCAACGCCTTTTTCAGATACAGACGCTGTGCCAACATCTTGACTCACCCCACACGAATTCTCATCGCTGCCAACACCGCCTGGTATCTGGCGAATTTTCGGCTGCGACTCGCGTGCGCTCTTCAGGATGCGGGCTACGAGGTCATTGCCGCAGCGCCTTATGACGACAACGCAAAACGGCTCGAGGCGGCCGGCCTGCGATTCGTTTCGCTGCCCATGGACAATGCGGGCACCAACCCGTTTCGCGACGCGCTGCTTACGGCGCGACTCTTTAGTTTACTCATTCGGGAGCGGATCGATGTCTACCTGGGTTACACCGTCAAGCCCAATGTCTATGGCGGCATCGCCTGTCGCCTGACGCGGGTGCCATCGGTACACAATGTGGCGGGGCTCGGCACTGTATTCATGTGCGACAACCTGCTGACCCGCATCGTGCGGGGTCTCTACCGACTCGGCATGAAACGCGCGGCGATGGTCTTCTTCCAGAATGCCGATGACTACGCACTCTTCGAAAGAGCCGGCCTCGTCGACACCGAACGGGCGATCTGCCTGCCCGGCTCGGGCGTGGACACCGCCCGCTTCGCGCCGCAAGAGCGCGAACAGGAATCTACCACCGATCGCGGCCCGTTCCGTTTCGTGCTCAGCGCGCGACTGTTATGGGACAAGGGCATCGGCGAGTTCATCGAAGCAACCCGGCGCCTGAAAGGCGATGGCGCCGATATCGAATGCGAGCTCCTCGGCTTTCTCGACGCGGAGAACAGAACAGCCATACCGCGGGCGCAGATCCGGTCCTGGGAGCGCGAAGGCCTCGTTCGCTATCGCGGCGCCGTGGAGGACGTTCGACACACGATCGCCCAGGCCGACTGCATCGTGCTACCGAGTTATTATCGCGAAGGCACGCCACGCTCCCTGCTGGAAGCCGCCAGTATGGGCAAGCCCATCATCACGACCGACGCCATCGGCTGTCGCAACACCGTCGAGCACGGTGTGACGGGGTACCTGTGCAAGCCGCGCGACGCCGCTGACCTTGCCGACCGCATGCGCGATGTCATGGCGCTCACCGAGGATCAACGGATGGCGATGGGCGAACAGGGTCGGAAGAAGATGCAGACCGAATTCGAGGAAAGCATCGTCATCGACCGCTATCTGATGGTCATACGTCAAATCGTGTCGGCCGATAGCGGCCCCGCTACTCGGCGGGCGTAGAGACAAATCACCTGAGGGTGCCGCGTCGTACGAGCTTCGGCACTCATCACAGTGCAGACATTCGCCCGCCAAGCCCATCCGAAGCGCATATCCGGTAACTGCCTTAACACTCGGTGTGGTAGCGACAATGCCCAGTTACGGCCCACGGCGTCGTTATGAGCCAGCGAAGTCAGCCGAGAACATATCGACTGACATACACACCGTCATAAAGCGCTGATAGAGCGGTTGCAAACCTGGTGCCCGGTGGGGAACAGTCCAGATTTGAAACTAGACTTCATCGTTACACGAAACACTGACCGGCCAGGCTCACTATGCCCGTAGATAACTGGGCTATAACCGATGCGGTTGAGAAGCACCAGTCGGGCCGTACATCGTCTAGAGGGGGCGTTCAAACCTCGTAATAACTGCGATACCAGTCGACGAAGTTCCGCACACCTTCCTCGACCGACACTTCGGGACGGTAGCCAACGGCTTCGAACAAACTGTCGACATCGGCGTGCGTGGCCTCGATATCCCCAGCCTGCATCGGCAGGTATTCCTTCTCCGCCCGGACTCCGAGACACTCCTCGAGACGCTCGATGTAACGCATTAGCGGCACCGGCTGACCGTTGCCGATGTTGTAGATCCGCCACGGCGCGCTGCTGGTGCCCCGCGTCGGTGTGTCACTGGACCATGTCGGATCGGGGGTGGCGACCACGTCGACCGTTCTGACGACGCCTTCGGCGATATCGTCGACATAAGTAAAATCCCGGCGATGCTTGCCGTGGTTGAACACCGGGATCGATTCGCCGGCCAGCATCTTCTGCGTGAACAGAAACAGCGCCATGTCAGGCCGGCCCCAGGGTCCGTACACGGTGAAGAACCGCAGGCCGGTGGTGGGCAGTTCGTAAAGATGCGAGTAGGAATGCGCCATGAGTTCCGTGGCCCGCTTGGATGCCGCGTAGATTGCGGCCGGATGGTCGGCATCTCCCTGCGGCGAGAACGGCATGTCCGTGGACAGCCCGTATGCAGAACTCGTCGACGCATAGACGAGGTGCTCGACAGCGTTATAGCGACATCCCTCGAGCACGTTCAACGTTCCCGTGACATTACTGTCGATGTAGTCATGCGGGTGCGTGATGGAATGACGGACCCCGGCCTGGGCCGCGAGATGCACCACCCGATCGAATTTCTCGCGCGCGAAGAGTGTTTCCATCTCCTGCCGGTCGGCGATATTCAGGTGGACGAACGTGAACCGCTCGTCCGGCGCGAGACGATCGAGCCGTGCCTGCTTCAGGGACGGGTCGTAGTACGGGTCCATGTTATCGACTCCGACCACCACATCGCCGCGATCGAGCAGGCGTTGTGCGACATGGTAGCCGATGAATCCCGCGGCCCCCGTCACCAGTATCTTCATGCGTTGAAACCTTGTGTTTTAAGCCGTGGCGATGCGTTCACGTCACCGGTATTTTCTGCGGTGTGACATGGCCAGCAGCGGGAAAACAGTCGTCACCCGGACTCGCCCGGGCCGCTATAGTCGCCCGTCGGTCACCTCGGCGGGGAATGTGTACTTGACGTCGTAGATCACATGCGTCGGCTTGCAATAACCGCGGATCGCGTCGATGCCCATGGCCTGGAACTCGCGATGACCGACGGCGATCAACGCAGCGTCGTAGGCGCCCGTTTCCGGTGTTTCCACCAGCGTCATGCCGTACTCGTGCTCAAGCTTGGCCGAATCCGCCCAGGGGTCGTAGATGTCGACGTGCACATCCATGGCCTGCAACTCGCGAACGATATCCACCACACGCGTATTGCGGATGTCCGGGCAGTTCTCCTTGAACGTCACGCCCATCAGCAGCACGCGCGAGCCGTTGACCTGGATTTTGCGGCGCAGCATCACGCGGATGAGCTCGTGGGTGATGTATCGGCCCATACCGTCATTGATGCGCCGACCGGCGAGAATCATTTCCGGATGATAGCCGACCGCCTGCGCGCGGAAGGTCATGTAGTACGGATCCACACCGATGCAGTGACCGCCCACCAGACCCGGACGAAACGGTAGAAAATTCCATTTCGTACCCGCCGCCTCGAGCACCTCCTGCGTATCGATGCCCAGACGCGAGAATATCTTCGACAGCTCGTTGACCAGCGCCACGTTGATGTCGCGCTGGATATTCTCTATGACCTTGGCCGCTTCGCCGACCGCAATGCTCGATGCACGATGGATACCCGCCGGAACGATCGGGCTGTAAAGTTCGACCAGCCGATCCGCCACCGCATCGGTGGAGCCCGCGACCACTTTCATGATGTTGGCCAACCCGTGCGCGGCATCGCCCGGATTCGCCCGTTCCGGACTGTAACCCACGAAGAAGCCCTCGTTGTAGGTCAGCCCCGATATCGAAGCGAGAATGGGCACGCAGCGCTCTTCCGTGGCGCCGGGGTAGACGGTCGACTCGTACACCACGATGTCGCCGTCGTTGAGATAGGGGGCGATCGACCGTGACGCCGCCTCAAGCGGCCCGAAATCCGGGACTTTCGCATCAGTCACCGGCGTGGGCACGGTCACGACATAAACATTCGCCGCCGCCAGATCGTCCGCGACGGACGAGAACCGAAGCGAACTCGCCGCCGCCAGTTCCGCGGATGCCACTTCGCGCGTGAAATCGTAGCCCTCGGACAACTGGGCGATCCGGGTGGCATCGATATCGAAACCCAGGGTTTCGTGGCGTTTTCCGAACGCGACCGCCAGCGGCAAGCCGACGTAGCCCAGACCGATCACCGCAATGCGGGTCTCACCCTTGGTCATTATTAATTCTCTGCAAGGAAGAAAACGATCACGGTAAAGCGACGCATGCAATGCCGCGGCGAGACGCGGATTATGAGGCTGTCATGCGGCTTTCGCAAACTATCCGCAGCCTATCCAGCGGAGGCGATATCTCATGTCCGTCCGATTCGCTCAGTCTTAGACCCGAGCGCGCTCCAGCCATGCTTCGAACATCAGAATCGACCAGATCTCGCGTTTGCCCGCAACGCCCCTGCCATCCAGAAATCCGGCCCACATGCGGCGGACACGGTCCACATCCAGGAACCCTTCGGCCGCCAGTCGCTCCGGTGACAGCAGCGATTCCGCCCATTCCCGCAGCGGACCATGCAGCCAGTGCTCCAGCGGCACGTCGAAGCCCTGCTTGGGGCGTTCCACGAGACGACGCGGCACATGGCGATAGAGCACCTCGCGTAGCGGCCACTTGCCTTCCGGATGACGCATTTTCAGTTCCAACGGCAACGATGCGGCGAACTCGACGACGCGATGGTCCAGCAGCGGCACGCGCGCCTCGAGCCCAACCGCCATGCTGGCGCGGTCCACCTTGGTGAGGATGTCACCCGGTAGATAGCCGACAAGGTCGAGATACATCATGCGTTCGACGAAACTGTCCAGATCCGGCAACCGCGACCGGTCCGCCACGAACCCCTGCGGTTCGCGACCGCCAATGACCAACGCTTCCGGGTCCGGCCAATACGAGATCAGCTTCAGATACAGCTCTTCAGGGGCGTTCATGCCCATGATGTCAGCGAGCAGCGCGATTTTGTCCGCCGGATCCCGCATGCGAAAGCGTGCGGGCATGACTTCGAGCATCGCGCCAAGCGCGCGGCCCCAGAGTCGAGGTGACGCGCGCAGTACACGTTCGAGCGAGCGGCGCGCCATCGAGGGCATTCCGCCGACACGCCCCCACACCCGCTGACTCCAGAAATAGCGGCTGTAGCCACAGAACAGCTCGTCGCCGCCGTCACCGGACAGACTGACGACGACATCGCGACGGGCCAGCCGCGAGACGAGGTAGGTGGGTATCTGGGAGAAATCCGCGAACGGCTCGTCGTACATCTCCGGCAGATGCGGGATGACCTGCTGGGCCTCGGCAGGGCTGACATACAACTCGGAATGCCGCGTGCCGAGATATTCCGCTACCGCCTTGGCGTGCGGGGCTTCCTCGTAGTGCCCCTCCTCGAACCCGATCGAGAACGTCCGTACCGGCTGCTCCGACTGCGCTTGCATGAGCGCGACGACCGTGGACGAATCCACTCCGCCCGAGAGGAAGGCGCCCAGCGGCACGTCGGCGACCATACGGCTGCCCACCGCATCGCGGAGCAGCGCTTCGAGTTCGTCCACGGCCTCGTCCGGGGTACCGGCAAAGCGATTCGCCGCACCGCGTTCGACCACATCGCGGGCGGACCAGAAGCGCCGGACCAGGTCCTGCTGATGATCGACGCCGGCGCCCGGCGCCTGCCCCGCCTGTGTCTGATCCAGCGTGAGAATGGCGCCGGGCGGCAGCTTGTACACGTTCTCGTGAATCGAATACGGCGCGGGAATGTGGTTATGGCGCAGGTAGAGCGTGAGGGCGTCGCGATTCACTGCCGCATCGAAACCGGGGGCGGCCCGCAACGCCTTGAGCTCGGAGCCGAACAGGAACAGTCCACCCGACCAGCCGTAATAGAGCGGTTTGATGCCCACCCGATCGCGCGCCAGGGAGAGCTGGCGGGTCTCGCGGTCCCAGAGACCGAGCGCAAACATGCCGTTCGCCCGTTGGAGCGCCGCATCGAGCCCCCAGTGATCGATCGCGGCGAGCAGCACTTCCGTATCCGAGTGACCGCGAAACTGCCACCCGGCCCCGACCAGCACGTCACGGATATCACGAAAATTGTAGATCTCGCCGTTGTAGACGAGCACATAGCGCCCGCTCTGCGAAACCATGGGCTGATGGCCCTCGGGCGAAAGATCCAGGATCGACAGACGACGGTGCCCGAGCGCCAGCCCCACCTGTGCCTCCTGGTGCGCCCCCTCGTCGTCCGGGCCACGACAGGCGAGGGTCGGCGTCATGTCGCCTATGGCCGCGAGCGCGCGTTCGGGGCCGAGTCGATGGCGCGCGTCCCAAAGGCCGGTCAATCCACACATTGTTCAGTAACTTCCTAGTTGGCGATAAAGTTCGATGTAGCGCTGCGTACTTCGCTGCAGCGCATAGCGCTGCGCGACGCGCTCTCTCGCACGCGCCCCGAGAGCCGCTCGCCCTGCCGATCCGAGTTCCGCTAGCTGTGCCCAGCCGCGCACCAGCGCGCCTGGCTCGCGCGGTGGTACGACGATGCCCGTGTCGCCGACAATTGCGGGTGCATCCCCAACCTCGGTGGTGACGCAGGGCACTCCGCAGGCCATTGCCTCCGCGAGAACATTAGGGAACGCGTCCCCCCAGGCGGACGACATGCAGGCGACGTCCAGCGCGCAGTTGAACGCGACCGTATCCTCAAGGCGTCCGCATCGGACCACCGCCTCGTCCAGGCCGTACTCAGCGATACCTCGATCGATGATCTCGTCGTCATCCGTACCCTCGCCGGCAAGTAGAAAAAGAGCGTTCGGGTGGTCGGCGAGGAACGACGCAGCGGCGCGCAGAAAATTGTCGTGATCCTTCATCGGATGGACGCGAGCTGCCAGCCCGATCACGAACGCGTCGTCGTTGATGCCCAGGTCGCGTCGGAACCGTTGCCGGAGGCCCGTGTCCGGGCGGAATGTTTCAAGATCGTAGCCGTTCGGGATGATGACGGCCTGGCTGCTGTCGAAACCGAATGCGGCATGCTGATCGGCGCTCAGGCGCGAGTTGTAGACAATACGCGACACACGTGGTGACAGCGTGGCCCCCAGACGAATAATCAGGCGGGTGCCTTTCTTCTCTTCGGAAAGGCCGTACAAGGTCTGACGTACGCCCCATACAACCGGCGCGCGCAGGCCAACCGCTGTCACGGAGGCGACCAAATTACCGTGATACATCCAGCCCTGAATCACGTCCGGTCGAAGACGATGCAGACGACGGCGGAGCGCAAACAGGCCCCATGGCGAAGGGCGGCGCGGATTCATCCCCGCGTGCCAGACGCCGTCTGCCGAGGCGCACGCACGCTCTGACAAAGGGCCCGGCTGACCCAGCACAAGCACGTGCTGAGCGCTCACTTCGGGCCGTCCGCTTTCCAGCAGCCGGCACAGCGCGTTCTCGGCACCACCGGCCGCCAGGCCGGTAATGACGTGAACGACCTTCATGCAGCCACGGGTACGGATGCGTCTGACGATGAATCCAGACTGCGGTTCAGACGAACCACGGCACCATGCGCGAAGACAAAAGAGAAGAAAATCATGCTCGCTGGCTCAGTGAATTGCGTATGCGCGAACACACCGCCCAGAAACAGCTGTAGCGCGACCACGCGACCGATGCCCTGACTCGAGAGCCACAGCAATGCCAGAAGCGTTAGAAAGAACGCAAGCCCGAGTACACCGCCTTCCACGAGGAAGAGAAGATACATGTTGTGCGGCTGCGCGCCGTACTCCCATTTACGGGTATGAGCCAGGCCGTGGCCGATCCAGGGGGCCTTTTCCGCACTCTCGAGCGAATTGCGTATCAACCGCTCACGCTCAGAGGCGGACGAGCCGGCGATCACACGAGAACCTATACCGAGCCGCATCTTCGTGTCTGGCGTCAAATATGGCGATATGGCTGAATTCTGGATCAGCGGGCCAACCGCACCCGTAAACAGCAGTATCGTGCCGCCCCCGCCGACCAGGATAATGCCGACCGATACGGCCAGGCGCGTACGCGGACTACCGAAGTAGCCGTACCAGGCCAGTGCGACGGCACTCAGCCCCCACAGGATGTAGGCGCTTCTGCTGAACGTCGTCAGCACGCCCAGTCCGCAGAATGCAATGAAGAAAAGCCTCAGCCGTCTCGGCACCGCCGCGAGCCCCGCAACCATGGCCAAGGCGATGAAAGTCCCCGCAAGGTTGGGGTTTTCGTAGAAGCCAGCGCCCCGACCCACCACTTTGGTGAACGTCGGCCGTACGAAATCGTAGGCGCAGATGATTGAAGCGAAAATAGCGAGTATCGCTATCGCGCCACAAGCCATACGCAGGCGCCGCGGCGTAGCCATCAGTATGGCGAACGCGCCCAGTAGCGCAATGGATTCACTATAGACAATCAAATAGTCTACGACGACACTGTCTTGAACAGACAGAAGAAATGTCAGAACCAGATAGACGAAATACGCACAGAGCCACAGCAGGAAAGCCCGGAAACGCACGTCCCCGCTACCTGAAACACCCAGCCCCGAGCCGGCGCGCCGCAGGATATAGAACAGAACGAAGCCGATCAGCAGAAAATACGAATACAGCGGCTTGAACGGCACGTGATAGAACACGTATCCATAGGCGTAACTGCCGAACCAGAGCAGAAATGCGACAAGCATCAAATCCGAAAACGAACTCGGTAGTATCCGTCGCTTGCTGCTTGCCATGGCAATGTCATTCATGATGTCTGGCTACTGTTCAAGCGGCTACTGTTCAAGCGCGCCAGTGCATCGCAGCTACGCTGCACAAGCGCTGAGACGCTGTAATCTCGCACCACGCGCTCGCGCACCTCCGAGCGTGGTCCGCAGCCGTGTTGCCGCACATATTCGCCGGCCAAGCCAATCGCCCTGGCCAGCGCCGCCGCGTCACGCGGCGGCGTCACGATGCCGTGATCGCCAACGACTGAGGCCATGTCACCCACGTCGGTAACCACACAGGTACGCCCACAGGCCATTGCTTCGCCGATGGCATTCGAGAATCCTTCTCCGAACGCGGATGGCAGAACCACGATATCGAGTGCGCTATAGACGGCGGCCATATTGTTGCGCGCTCCCGCCCACAGCACGCGGCCCTCGAGTCCGAGGCTACATGCGTATTCTTCAAGGTGGCGCGTCCAGTGATCGGCGCCATCGCCCACACAGACAAACCGCAATCCGGCACCCTGCTCGGAGTCACACAGCTGCCGGACCGCGTCCAGAAAGGTGACATGATCCTTCATGGGATCGAGTCGCGCAACGACTCCGACGACCACTTCATCCTCGCCCAGGCTCCACTCGCGCCGCAGCCTCGTGCGCCCCTCGGCATCATAGCGAAATCGCTCCGTATCGATGCCGTTGGGTATCGTGATCACTCGGCTCTCCGGGAACCCGTGGGCAATGCGGTGACGCGCCCCGGCCTGCGAATTGGATATGATCAGATCGGCGTATCTGGCCAACACGCATTCCGCCCGGAAGCTCCACGCACTCAGCCAGTCATAGCTCTCGAACTGCATGTTCGAGGCTCTGATGCCCCACACGACAGCCGGTCGGGCTGCAGCCAAGGAGACGCCCAAGGCGAGCATGTTCGGAACAGGCATGTAGCCATGAATGATATCCGGACGAACAGAACGCACGACGTGGCGCAGGCGCAGCAGAAAATGCGCCATGTCCCACCGGCCGCGTTTGCCCAGATCGTGAAAAGACACGCCCTCGCTCTGGATTTCCTCCTGGAACGCCGCACCACCATAGAAACAGGCGATCGAAACCTTCCAGCCGAGATCCCTTAGCCCCAGAAGGAGCGAAATCAACTGTCGTTCGGCGCCGCCCCGATCCAGAGACCGCGCGAGAAACATGATGTGCGGCCGCTCAGTGCTCGACAAGAACCCACCTCGGATACATGGCGTTCGGGCACGATGCATTTCTCGAATACAAAGCCATCCCCCGTCAGAAGCTCGAAAATGCGGTGCCCGTGCGAGCCACGAGGCTTTCTGCTGTCGACAGCCGGTGTCGACTGGGTCTTATCTCGCCGCTGAAATCACGCAACTTCGCATTCCCAACGAAGTGCAGGTTCGATTTGTTTGCCGCCAATTCGTCAACAAGAGCACCGCGCTCGCCAACGAATTCGAAAATACCATCGAGCACCGTTTGTGTTTCGTTCGCAAGATCATCGTAAGAAACCCTGATGTAAGGGGCTTCTCGCTCGAGACGCGCGGCGAGGAGATGATACGCCCGCCAACTCGCGATACTTTGCACGAATTGGATTTTCCCCGGCTGCTTCTTGGATCTCGACTTCGCGAAATCGCCCGCGTCCCCGGCGAGATGAATGATGCCGCCCACGAGTTCGGGGGCGAAAGCGAGAAACGCCTTGACCCGCGCTATGTTCTTGACGCCATCCACGAAAACACGTGACTCGTCTTGCTGGCCGCTTTCCACGCCACGCAGGAACTCCCTGTATTGAGAAACGAAACGGCGCTGATCCGCGGCTGCGATGCGGCGCCGCAGCGATTGCGGCGACTGCAATAAGTAAGACAGGCGCCCGACCGTGTCGCTCCCGCCGGGCGGCTGGACCCAGCCACGATAGAACGCGTCAGGCTCCACGCGTGTGGTTACTTCACGGTCCACGCGCTGCCAGAACGGGCAGTCACGCACCTGTTTTCCGCAGCCACAGTTTTCCGGCAGATGCTGCTTAGGATACGTATCACCGAGCGCCGTGATCGCAGGATGGGCTCCCAGCAGACGCGCCAGCAGTGTCGCGCCGTGGAAACTGGGACAAAGCACAAAAATCACTTTCTTGAACATGCACTAAGCGACCGGGTCTTATTTGGAAATAGAGTGAAGTACGGGCAAGGCGGCAGCGGCGATCATTCTCGCTTTAGCGTGCCGACAAGCCCAATGTATTTGTCGTTGAACTCGAAAACATACCAATCCTCACGTCCTTCCCTACCCACGAAGTCCATGAAGAATGAATTATCCTGAATATCGTCGAAAAGCACGACAGCATTCGACGCCAGCCTGGCCCGTACTTGGTCCCAGGCCTGCTCGCGCCCGGAATACGACTTGTCCGAGTCGTAGTGAAACAGGTCGATCGCCGGAACTTCATCCACGATCGCTCTCAGGTTGTTTTCATCACCCTCGACGTAGAGATGCCATCGATGCTTCACCGAGTCATCCACGACGATACCGATATAGCGCTCCGGATCGGGGATCCTGAAATACGGGAAGTCGCTACTGTAGAGCTCGCCGTGGGCGTTGGCTTCAAGTGCCTCCAGGAATGCAGCGGAAGAATAGCCAGCCGCGACTCCGGTTTCGACCACGACAGTCGGTCGCATCAGCCGAGTGATGAAATAGAGCAGCGGATAGACGCCGCCACCGCCGAGATCGTATTCGACTTCGCGGAGCCTGGCATCCGCCGCTTCCGTTATGCGACGAGCCACTGTCTCGCTTTCACGCCAGAGAGCTTGGTCGATGGATTCCGCAAATGCCGAAAACGACCGCCGATTCTCTCGCAGCCACTTGTAGTTCTCGGTAGCCGAGCGTTCACCTCTCGTATCATTGATGCGCTTGTACAGCTTCTTGAGCATCACGCGGGACCGGGACGGTCTGATCGCTTGTCTTAGTATGTTGGAAATTTTCATTGAAACAATTAATTATATTGAAACCGAGTGACCAATTCGCTGTACCACCGCCGGCCGCGAAGGGAAACCGATGGCGGGACACGAACGACCTGCGCTTTCAGGACGCCCGGCCAAAAGCCAGTGCTCACGGGATTGACGGACACTCCGTAGCGTCCGCCCGCATCCGTGGCTCCAGCACCGGCCGGTATCTGCACTGCACGAGCCGAACTCATCCCGTGGTTTCGGCCTATGCAGTCAGAGCCCGGGGGGCGGAGCACGTCGAACATTATCGAAAACCGTTTCCCATTGATCGAGCACCCCGTGCAGATCCCATTGCACCGATCCCGCCTTGGCGCGGTCGCCCAGCCGTTTCCGATATGACTGATCATGCATGAGAGCCTCGAGAGCTTCTGAAAACCCCGACACATCCTCAGCGGGCACCAGCACACCGGTCTGGCCATGGCTGATCAGCTCGGCCGGCCCTGTCGGACAGTCGTAACTGATTACGGGCAGGCCGCAGCGCATCGCCTCGAGCACGACGTTCGGCATGCCTTCGAAACGAGACGATAAAGCGAAAATGTCCGCACTGCGCATCAACGCATGTGGCGTCGACGAAAAACCGGGCAGCAGCACACTGTCGTTGCAATCGCGCGCTTCCACGACGTGTTCAAGGTGGCTACGCTCTTCGCCTTCGCCGAGAATGACCAGACACCAGCTTCGTTCTCGATCCGGCCGCAAACGAGAAAATGCCTCTATCAGAAGGTCGAATCCTTTCTGACGCACCAGCCGACCCGCAGCGAGGACGATGCGACGGCCATCCGCCCACGCCAACACGTTACGAGTGGCGGCGTCCGGAGACGTATCGGCATCGACCTGCACGGGATTCGGCACGACCGCGACATCCACGCCGGGTATGTGTTCACGCCACCAGTCGGCGATGCGATCCGTCTGCACCACGACCAACTCCGATCGCGACACGACGTGTCGCCGAAGCATTCGCCAGGCTCGGCCGAGCGACTGGTGCTCGGGTTCGTTGCGCTCGGAGGCGATCAGCGGTTTGCTCAACCCAAGTGTCGCCAGTCGCGCCAACACATTGGTGCTCGTCATGAAACTCACGACAACCTCGGCGCGCGTCCGGGCGAGCGCTTTTCGAAGGACTCGGATGCGGGTGACGTTGTTGATTACAGCGGCTGGCATCGAATGCGCGGGCCGCAGCAGATCGAGGCCGACTCGATTGACAGCCGACGACAGCGGATAGACATCGTTCTCCGAGCGATCCAGCGTCAGCAGCCACACTTGGTGGCCGCGTTCAGCGAGGCCACTCGCCAGAACGCTCAACACCCGCTCCGCCCCGCCCCCGGCAAGCGACGAAATCACGAGTGCGACCTTCACCGATGACCACGATACGACGGCGGACACGCCCGCCATGCCCGGCGGCGCCGATTCGTGTTAATGCATCCCAAGATCCTTCGCACCGTATGGGCAGGTTAACCAGTTAATGGTACGCTATTAAACATGAAGTGAAAATCGGCGTCACGACTGCGATCGACTATAGTCAAAGCCGCCATTATCACGCGATTGCCTGTCCCACAGCAGGGGCTTGTGTCATCGGTTGAGGGCGGTGATTCAGCCGATGATTTGCTGTCAGCAGCAATACAGACGCATCAGAACGACGAACATAATGACTGAACGTTCGCCCTGCCTGGATCGGCCGGCATCGACGGCTCTGACAAGAGATAGCGCTCAGCTATCGTTATGCCGATGACGCTGCGGGCCTCGGCGAAACGACGCCGCGCTATCGGTTACCTCGCGGGCAGCATCGGTACCGTACTGATTGCCTTATCGCTGCTCGGGGACTTCACCCCCCTCGGGCAGTATTCGAACGACGCACCCAGAAGCTGGGAGTCCTTCGATCCGGAGAAGGTCACGCGTGAGCGCAGCCTTGCGGCTCTCAGGCACGATGCTCGTACACGGCTCGATGATTTCGAATCGGCCACCTCGGAGGCGCAAATGCTAGCGCTCTTCGAGACGACGACCACGCGATTCAGTCACAGCGACGGCGCCCGCTACACCATCTTCAGCAACTGGATTCTGGCCGCAGCCGGCCTGCTGAACAGAAATTTCTCGGTCATACGCGACCCGGAACGCATGGTGGCCGGCGGGCATTCGCTGATCTGCAGCCAATCGTCGTACCTGCTCCTGACACTGGCTCGGCAGGAAGGAATCAAGGTCCGGCATGTCGGGCTCGACGGGCATGTCGTCATGGAAGCATGGTACGACGGCGCCTGGCACATGTTCGATCCCGACCAGGAAGTGATCGCACGAACGGAAGACGGCAGTATCGCCAGCGTCGACGATCTGGCTGAAAGGTCGGACCTGCTGGAAAGCGCCTACGCGCAGCCGAATCAACGCAACCTGATCCCGATCATCGCTTCGCAGGCGAACAACTCGTTCGTGTCCTACCCCGAAGGTGCGCGCTTCGTCTGGACGGCAGATGTTCTCGCTCATGTCGAGCGCTCGACGGCCGTGCTGAAATACGTGCTTCCGCTACTACTCGTTCTGGTAGGGTTTGCGCTCCTGAAGGGCGCAGCGTGGCCGGTCTCTCGCCAACACCATCGCTGATTGACGTCCTCGTCTGCGCTTTCGCACGAGCCCTCACGACATGACTCAATACGGCAGTACGTGGCCAACGCATTCCTCCAGCATGATTTGTCATCGACCGTCATGAGCACGGCCGCCGCATTCACCGCAAAAAGAATACTGATGCCGCTACCCGGTAACGGCATCGGTGGCGCCCAAATGTCGGCCATGCTATTGGCGCAGGGCCTCGCGAACGAATTCGCCTGGCACGCGGGCATCGCACTGGATCGAAGCACGATGAGCCGCAAGCTCTTCGAAGATTCCGGCCTAGAAGTGCTCACGGCGTCGAATCTCGGCACACCAGACGTCAGACTCAGCAAGTTCAGACTCGGGCGAGCGGCGCACGCCGCACGAGCCGCCGGTAGCGCCCTCCGAGTCATCCGCCAGTTCCGACCGGATGTCGTCACACTCAACACCAAGAGTGGACTCATTCCGTGGGCTCTGGCCGCGCGAACAGCTCAGGTTCCTGTGGTCTGGTATGTTCGCGGCTGCCGGCGTACCCGCTATGACAGCGTACGCACAAGGCTTTCGTCTCGAATCGTATTCGCCGCCAACGCAGTCGCGTCGTCTTATGCCGACCTACCCTTGCCGCCACACACGACCATACGTAACGGCGTGCGCGCCACGTTCTTCGATACCGATGATTGTCGCGAGGATCGGCTTCGCCGGGAGATAGAAGCCGCTGACGATGACGTGATCGTGTTGTTTGTAGGCAACCTGATACCGCGTAAGCGCCCGTTATGGGCCGCACGATGCCTCTCGGAAGTCATACGTCGAAGCGACGTGCCAGTGCGGTTCGTGATCGCGGGAGAAGACCGCGACAATGGACAGACGACACAAGCTTTGAACGAGATCTTCAGTGCCGCCGGTGTCGCCTCGAACCTGCATGTCCTAGGCCATCGCCAGGACATTCCTGAACTCATGCGCGATTCCGACATTTTGATCCTGACGTCCGAACCCGACGGCGAAGCGTTCCCGCGAGTGATAATCGAGGCCATGGCCTGCGGCTTGCCCGTGATCTCGACCGATGTGGCGGGAGTCGACGAGGCTGTGCAAGATGGACAAACCGGCATGCTCATTGGTCCACACGACGAACCCGGGTTCGTTAGCGCGGTATCCACCCTGGTGCACGACTCCCGAATGCGTCAGCAAATGTCGGGGCGTGCCGTCACGTGCGCGCGCGATAATTTTCAGCAATCTCACGTCGTCCACCAGTTCAACGACTTCCTTTCCGACCTATAAGGTCGGCGCGATGCCGTGCCAGGATGATATACAGGTACGCACCACCACTGACAGGATCACTGGGTAACTCGATCTATGCGCCCTAAAGTTTCAGTATGTTGCGCTTGGCATGAGCGCCCCGAAGCCGTTCGGATAACACTTGACGCCCTGCTATCCCAGAATTTCGAGGACTACGAGGTGATCGTTGTCAACGATGGCAGCACGTCTCCCGAGGTCGCCATGGAACTCGACCGCTACCGATCCGAGCGCGTAACCGTCGTCCATCAGACAAATACGGGCGCGCCGGGAGCACTGAATCACGCCATCAGCCTCGCCCGCGGCCCTTATATCGCGGTTCATGATGCCGGCGACGCATCGCGCCCGGACCGCTTGCAGGAGCAATCCCGCGCTCTCGACGCCGAACCTTCGCTCGTCGGCGTGGGGTGCTTTACCGAAGACCTGATGGTGCAGGACAACGGCGGCACCACGAGGGAAAAACTCAACGACGACAAGCCCGAGCGCCTCAACCACCGCGACTTCCTTGCCCCACGCAACTTTCTATCTGGCGGCGAAGTCATGTTCCGGAAAGAGATCCACCAGAAGGTCGGCGGGTATCGTTCCGCTTTTCGATACGCTCAGGACCGCGACCTGTGGCTTCGAATGAGCATGCTCGGCGATTTCGGCATCGTGCAGACGATGCTTTACGAGCGCCGGATATACGCGCAGGGCGTCAAAGCGTCGCTACGAAAATCGATAATGCAGAAACAACTGTCCCATTTCGCCCGCGAATGCGCACAAATGCGCATGCAGAAGGGCTATGACCTTGTCGATATTTTTAGTGACCAAGCACCAATGTATCGTGCAAGAACGAAAACTGCAGCCGACAATCTCGCCAGGTACGCGTTATGGTATTTGTACCACGACGATCATGAATCCGCGAATATTCTCGCAGATTTGGCAATTCGCGAACGGGTTACACTTCGGTCGGTCGGGATCAATGCTATCGCGAAAACCACAACGGTCTCCAATGGCCGACACGAAGCCATCAAATCCCTGCTGCGACGCAAGATAAGTAAATTCGATATGCAAAAGCCGGAAACACTGATCCGACGCTAAATATCCATCAGTGAGCTGGCGACCCGGCGCGCCTTGAGTTACTCGAGGAGAATTCTCAAATCATCGAGAATGTAACTAACCGGCTCGTTTCCGACCGACAAACGCACGGTACGGAAATCCAGGCCAAGCTCCTGTAACTCCTCAAGCGTCTTACCCCAGTGACTCATGTAGGCCGGTATTTCGATTAGGGTGTCCACTGAACCAAAACTAGGCGCCATTTTAGTCGAATTCAATCGATTGAATTTATCTTCAAGCTGAACGCTCTCTTCAACTCTGAAGGTAACTACGGAGCCACCGTGAAATTGCGTGCGCTCCAACAGCTCCGCCTGATCCCTATTCGCGTTACGCCCGGGGTAGTAAATATCGACCACGGCGCTGCTTTTTTCGAGAAAATTGATAACTTGCAAGCAGTTTTCCAGCCCTTTAGCGATACGTATATCGTATGTTCGCAGACTGCGAAAAAGCAGATAGGCACTCAAGTTGTCCAGAATGCCACCGAAACTGGACCTCGCCGACCAAATCTTTTGATAAATTTCACTATCGGCGCAACTGACGTAACCGGCAAGCAAATCGTTGTGACCGCCGATGTACTTGGTGCACGACCCGACAATGATATCCGCGAATTCAGCCTGGCCCTTATCATTCACTAACCCCTGAAAAGTATTGTCGTAGATGATTACGGCATTCGGGAATTGGCTGCGGATAGCCTCCAGGTCCATCAGTCTTAAAAAGGGGTTGGAGGGGCTTTCCACGAAAACGACCACACCTGACGCATCGGTCGCGTGACGCATCAGCTCCGACTGATTGCTGACGTTTTCTGTGTAAACGTCGAATCTTTCCGAAAAATCGGAAAGCAGAACAGCAGTCTTTCTATAGAACGACCCAATAGTATATATTTTTGAGTTTTTCTTTAGAACGGACCGAAACGCTGCATCAATTGCCGACATACCCGAGTTGAAGAGGACGACATCAGAACCGAGCAGTTTTTCAAAATAGCTTTCGAGCTGAAGAACAATCAGACTGGCGTCGCGAGCGTAGCGAACGGAATTGAACTTGTCTTCGTGATATGCACCCAAGCTATCGAGCGATTTGAATGCGTATGCCGAAGACAGGTTGAGTGACGGCACGAGAGGCTCACCCTGCAGCGAAATGCCGTCAGGCGCCCCCAACGAACTTCCTGCAGAGTAATGCGCGTCGTTGAGCAACCCAGTTACGGATCGAGGGCGCGACGATTCATGATCCGCCATCAACGGGCTCCGTTAAGCTGTTGAAAATAGTTCCAAGCTGAATGACATTGAGTTTCGTTCTGATATCGAAATCTTGCATCGATATATCAAGAGAGTTTTGTTCAAGAATACCGACTCGGTATGACGACGCCAACCATCTTCGCGAACTCTCCTTGCGCCATTTTTCCGTTTTTACCAGCTTGGACCAATCGGCCCAGACAATGTGCTTCGAGCGTACACGCTCTTCGCCGCGAACGCGACTTGCTACGGCCTGGAGCCGCGGGAGCAAAACGCGATTCACAACCAGCCCGTAGTACGGGTAAAAACCCTTGCCGTTAGGCACGCGCTTAGTTTTACCGAGATATGGCTTCATTGCAGCCAGAAAGATACGTCGATTGATCTTCCAGTCAAATGGGATTTCGGAGGCCAGCTTCACTATTCTTTTAGAGAAAAAAGGTTCGTGAATAGCCATCAATCGCCGATTCGACGTATAGTGCGACGAGCCCGACGCCATACTCGATGGCCACATTCGTGCCCATTCCTCGACACTGTCGGCCTGGCGAAACTGAGAAATTCTGCGGCGATGCGAATTTCGCCGCTCAATAATCGCACTTCGAATCTCCGGCTTAAGCACCTTCCATGCGGCCGAATCGATTCCGTGTAGCACCTGGTCGCTCTGTCTGTCATCGATAGACGTATCAGACTGAAACCAAGCAGGAAGTATCAACTCTCGCGTGGTCTTTCTGTGAGGCGAATGTATGCCCTTGAGCAATCTGTCAGCTCCGAACCCGCCCAATACTACAGGCGCTTGAGAAAGCTTATATTTCTCGGCCACCCCTAACGAGTGAGCCTGAAAGAACTGAGAATTCGAGCCAATCAACGAGCACGCGGCGTCGATGTTATCAATGTACTGCGTTGGTGAGCGCTTGGCCAGAGTGAAACGAGCACCATAGGCGGCACTGACCGTGGCGGCTATCTCGGTTTCACGGGTAACGTCATCAGCAAACACAACCGCGTCGCAATGCCCTCCTCCAGGCATTGCGCCAAGCACGGCACGCGAATCTTCACCAGCACTGACGAGTACAGTGGGTCTGTCACCATCCGAAAACGAGGCCCTCGCGGATTCCTTGAGTGCCAACCGTAACCATTTCGCGCATCTTCCGAAACTATACTTCGGGCTTGGGGTTTCTTCCGGGATCCAGTACGTAACCAGCGTGCGCTCTCCGGATCCCGGATATGTCGCGATCGCTGCCGGCGGCAGCTGCCTAACCTCTCGATAGCACGAGTAAGGGTACGTCACGACACCGCTTACAAGGAATTCCGCCATCGAGACATGATCCAGCTCACATGAGTTTGCAAGAGCCCCCACCGCATCAACGTGGGTACCGACCACGGAGCCTCGATTGTGACGTCCCTCGTAAACCGGAATAAAGGCCATCAAGTCGGTGACTACCGTGACTGTACGTTTTCGCTGATCGACGAATACAGCCGCGAAAGGGCCGTCCAGATCCTCATCCCACTGCATATGGCCCAGCCGCCAGCGCCGCAAAAGTCGTTGGGCGCGACAATTCTCACCGACGCCACACGCCTCGTTTCCAGAGCTCCAGCTGAACCGCGGCCTCCCGATCACGACAGCAATAAAATGCCCGTCGTCAACGAACTCGCTTGGCGACCACGAGGCTACATAAAAAGCAAGACACCCCCAATCACCCTGAAGGGCATGGACATCGCCCCGGTCGTCGGGATATATATTCCGCAACTTGTCGGAAAGGCACGTCGACTGACCGAGCTCTGGCGTATAGAGAAAGTCGAGCATTAAGTTCAATTTGCGTGACGTTAGAAATTAGGAATTGACGTCGATCAACCACAGTGCGACTGAACCGAACTTGCCTGTGCTACCAGTAACTCGAATTGCAGATGGCCGGGTTAGCTGGCGAAGCCATGATTACACTACATGCTAGGTCCACTCCATGGACCCATCATATCGACCGCAGCAGGAGTTCTTGCCGAGCCGACTTGCTATGTAATACCGGTCTTGCCCACTCACACTCGATTGGACAACGCGCTAGTCCAAGCACGGACGGACGCCTCGATGAGAGCGATTAACGATCAGTCGAAGCGATTTTTAACACGGCGTCGAAGCGACCTTAAAACGCGCTTTGGGAATGAGAAACGCCGACAGGGCTCGATCCCGGTATTGATCACCTCGTGATCCAAATAGCCAAGCGCTTTTTCATGATCCGCCGACTTGGTCGACGCATACCAAAGCGCATGAGGTAACTGGCCGCGTTTCGCTAGACGCCCTAATATACGCTCATCATCGACCTGACTCGAATCATTACTAGCCCGAAGCGGTGCTGCGTCGGGCCTGGAGTCGCGCGCTATTCCGACGGACGAAAACAGCTCGTCCCAGCCGTCGCCCTCCTCCCAGCATAGTTCGGAGAACCGTCCCGGCTTGTCGGCAAAAAAACGCCGCACGGCGTCATTGTGTCGCTCATAGAATTCCACGAATGGATCAGGCGTCGAATGGGGATCCCGCGCGCCGAATACGAGTTCCCAGGTTTCCGTCGGGCCGTATCGATCGTGATGTTTGCGCATGCTTTCCAGCCACACCTCAGTATTCGTGCGACGCGTGAGCACGAATCGAGCATTCGGGAACTCCTCGTGTAACTCCTGATAAACGAGCGGCCATGGATAGTCGTCAAATGATTGAAAATCACGCGCCAATTCAATCAATGCAGCGGGCATCCGACGCTTGGCAAGATAAGCACCTGATAGATACGGCCCTGTCAGATGCCGAAAACCCAGCTCCTGCATGCAGGCGCCAAATGTTGTAGTTCCGGTTTTGCCAAGGCCAACACAAAATATCTTTTGTTGTCGCAAAATTAATCCTATATTGACGTCAGGATCACGCAAACACTAAAATAGTGCACAATCCAAAAGCACACAAAAACAGGGAGAGCTGCGGGGATGTGGGTTGGATCGTTATTTCGGCATCATATATCACGGGCAAAACGAATAGCTCAGAACAAACCGCCTTATGACGGAAATTTTTGGGTTTCCGAAAAACATAAACTTATATACTTAAGCATACCCAAAAATGCCAATTCCTATTTCAAATCGCTTTTTCTATACAATCATCCCGTCGCGTTCGACTATGTTCCCGAGCTAGAGACAGCCAACGAATATCTATCTCGAACAGCTAAGAAAGGTGAGCTTACTGCCACTTCGGCGACAATCCTGCGTGACAAAGGATATACCAAGTTCGTCATCCTAAGAGATCCGCTTGCACGTCTCGTAAGCGCATATCTGGACAAGGTGGTGAACAGCGCTCGGATGTCTCGGCATGATGAAAGAAGGGGAAAAGCCTATCATTCCGACGGTTTTTTTAATGAAATAAGCCAAACACTCGGCGTAAAAGTCGATCGCGACACCTTGAGTTTTAGTCAGCTATTGCGCTATCTGGAAAAGACATCTCCTTTTCTAGTGGACAAGCATTATAGGGCACAATGGATTTTTCTGAATCGAATACCATTCGACTACTACGGGACTATGGAAAATATTCCAGATGTTCTCGATTTTTTGAAATCACGCGGACTCAGAACACATTCGTTTACCGCACGCAGCCCTAAACGGACGCCTTATACAAAACCTCTGCCGTCCGGAAGCAACCGAAATATCGCAGATATGCCTGCCTCCGACTTGCGCCTTTGCGACCGTTACCCGCCTGCTCAAGAGTTCTTCAAACAGCCAGCAACACTTGAACGTGCAGCCAAACTTTACAAATCGGATATTTCAATTTTTCTAAAAGTTCAAGCGCTCGATAAAGAAGCTTACTTTAAGCGTTACCGGTAAAAACAATAAAATCAGAAATTCTCGAGTATCAACTCGCCTCTCCGGAGGCCAGCCTGCTAAAAGAATTGTCCGCTTGCACCAGATCGGAATAAGATCCGCAGGCCGCAATCCGGCCGTCTTGAAGCATAAATACGCGATTACACTTTTCGACCGTCGTAAGGCGATGCGCGATCACAATAAGTGTTCGGCCACCGCGCATGGCATCCAATTCGTTCACAATGGCCTTTTCAGTTGTATTATCGAGGGCCGACGTCGCCTCGTCCAAAACAATGACTTTCGGGTCATGATACAACGCTCGCGCAATGCCGATTCTCTGCCGCTGGCCGCCCGACATACGGACACCCCGTTCGCCGACCACAGTCTCATAGCCGTGAGGCAATCGGTCGACTATGAACTCATGGATATTGGCAATACGGGCGGCACGTTCGACGGCGGCCAGGTTAATCTGAGCGGCGGCCAGGCCGTATGCAATATTGCTAGCAATGGAACTGTCGGTCAGGTAGATGTCCTGAGGCACGTAACCTAGATTTGCCTGCCATGCCGAACGGTTCCGCGAGTCGATCGGCACGTCATCAACCAGGAGTTGTCCTCCTGTCGGTTCGAGCAAACCGAGAATTATGTCCGCCAGCGTGGTTTTGCCGGCGCCCGTAGTGCCCGTCAAAGCCACGAAGCTGTTTCGAGGTATAGTCATGTCGATGCCAGCCAGCGACGCTCGATCTGCGCCGGGATAACTGTACGTGAGAGACGCCAGTCGCACTTCTCTTTCAAACGGCATTTTGGCGCGCGCATCCACGGACGCACTGTCGGACGATGGGCGATTTGCCGACCGCGACGCATCGGCGTTCCCGCTATTCGCGATGCTATCTGAAACATCCGCGACCAGCGTGTTCAACACCGGTTGATTGAACCGCCACTTCGCAACACCCTGATACACCTGCTGCAAAGCTGGCAAAAGGCGGTACGCCGCGACTACAAATGCACTCACAGTCGGCAGAACTGCCTGCATGTCATAGCCTGAACTAAGCAGGTAGAGCAGAACCAGCATCACCGTGCCGAATGCAATGCTCTCGATGATGAACTTTGGTATCTGACTGAAAACCTGATTCTTTGCATTTGCTCGCGCAAACGATTCTGCGGCGGGCTCGTAGCGTCTCAAAAACGCCTCCTCCCGACCACAGACCTTGACTTCTTTTATGCTTCCAAAGGCTTCGCTGACCGCCTTGAAGCGCTGACTGTTGGCTCGCATACGCTGATCGCCGATCCGCAGCAACGATCTGCGGATGGTGAGATAGACCATGCAATAGGCAAAGGCAAAAATTACAGCGACAGCGATCGCCATTACAGGATTCAGCCAGACCAGGAACCCAACGATAAAAACGACCGTGATGCCGAACGCAGTGGCTTGAAGCAAAGGCATCAGGACGCCATTTGCGAACTGCTGCGATTCCTGAAGAATATTCTTCCCGATATCCGCGGAATTGCGGTTGAGAAATTTTTCGTACGGCTGACGCAAGTAGGCGGCTAGAAGTCGACCCGATATGCGGTGCTGCACCCCCCAGGCAAAATGCGTCATCAACCAAATCGTGAACGCTGTAAACAGATTGCTACCGACCAGCACGATCAGCAACAGCGCACCGACAAACATTACGAACATGGATCTCGACTCGAAGCCGAGAATCTCGTAAACCCATCGCAGCAGCGTATTGTCGGGCAGACCAGTGGACTGTGACAGCAGGGATACAAAAGGAAGAATCACGCCAACGCCGACGACCTGCAACACGCCCATCATGAGCATGGCAAACATAACCCATGTGAATCGACGCCTCTCAGCAGTCGAGAACAACGCCAGGATCTCTGCGAAGGATTTGAGCATATAACCTGCGCTATTCGAAACGCGCGACTGTTGAATTCAGGAAGAGCGCTACAAAACAATGCGCCGGGCAAACATGCGCGCCGCACGCGAGTTCCGACGGATCGTCGCAACTCAATAATGTCGTGCGGCGCGGCAGCTGCGATGGATCGGTCATCCGCCTAAGAGGGCATCATTTGCCGCTCTGACTTTTGTATTCGTACTGATAGTGCCGATCACCTCCGCCGTAGTCAGCGTGGACTTGCCGGTAACCATTGAATACCACACCGGCAACCTTGCGTTCCGATCGACTCATGCGCCGCATGGCTTCTTCGATCTCCGAAATCGGGTGCATGCCGGCGCGCGTGATCATGAACGTGATGATTCCCTCCTTGGCGCCTGCGATGACGGCAGCATCCGTGACGGCGAGAATCGGCGGCGCATCGATAAGCACCAGGTCGAATCTGCGATCGAGCTCCTCGAGCAACTGCGAGAACTCGGCGCGCATCAACAGCTCCGAAGGGTTCGGAGGTATCTGACCGCTCGTCAACATGGTCACGCCCGTGTCGCCCAGCGGACGCAAGGCGTCATCCAAGGGCACCTGACCGGTTATCACCTGCGAGAGGCCCGGCTCGCGCTCGTTATCCAGGAACTCGTGAAGGCGGCCACGACGCATGTCCGCATCCACCACCACCACGCTCTTGCCGGTATCGGCGACAAGATACGCGAGGTTGCTGCTGATGAACGATTTGCCTACGCCAGGCGCCGGCCCGGTAATGAGTATGGTGCTGCTGTTCGCGTCCATCTGCGCGAAGTAAAGGCTAGTCCGCAGACTGCGCAGAGCTTCCACCGAGACGTCCATCCCGTGATCCCGCGCGAGGATCGGCACCGGTTGACGGCGGCGCTGGGCTCGGGCTGTCTGCCGCGCCAGCCATCCACTGAACGGTACGACAGCATAAACCGGCACGCCGATGCGGTTCTCGATTTCCTGGGGATCACTGACGCCACGGCGCATGGCGATTCGGAGTAACACATAGCCGCAGCCCAGCACCAGACCCAGCACTACAGACAGCATCATCACCAGCGACACTTTCGGACTGATCGGGCTGACGGGACGTTCGGCTTGGTCAATGATGCGGACGTTACCGACCGTGCCGGCCTTCACAACCCGCAGCTCCTGCAAGCGATTGAGTAGCCCGGTATAGAGCTGGGTGTTGACTTCGACATCGCGCTGCAATCGCAGCGTGTCCTTCTGCTCTTCCGGAAGCTGGTTAACCCGCCCTTCGAGATCCTGGCGCGCCTGATTCAGTTGCTGCAGCTGCTCGCGCGCGGCCTGCATCGTCGGATGGTCGGCTGTATATTGCTGACGCAACTCGGCCATCCGCATTTCCAGCTGCGCACGCCGATCCTCGATTGACGATGCCCGATCCAGCAATGCCTGCCCTTCGGACGTCAGATCGACTGCCTGGTTATTCGTTTTATACGAGGCCAACCTGGCCTCAGCAGCATCCAATTCGGATTTGACCTCGGGAAGCTTCTTCTCGAGAAACTGAATACTCTGTTCAGCTTCCTGGGACTTCGCTTCGACGTTTTGTCGAACATAATGCTGTAGCACAGCATTCACTTTCTCGGTGATGCTGCTCGGATTGCTGCCCGTCATTGCGATCTCGACAATGCCGGTTCGCTCACCCTGTTCGGCGACCTGCAGGCTTCCCGCCAGCGAGTCCGCGACCGAGAGCCAGTGGTTGCGTTTGACCGAGAATTCGGTGGGCGGACTCGAGACCATCAGGTCACGCACGAAAAGCTCGATGTCGCCGCCCTCCGACGTGCGGCCCGTCGCCTGTTCGCCGGTCTGACCCTCGAGCAGGCGCTCGCCCTCGGGGCCGAACAGCACGAACTTGCCGCCGCCGAGCGCCCGCAGCGTGAAATTTTTTCCCTTCAGCGAATCGGGCACTTCAAAGCGGGAAACCGAGATACTGACCGGCGACCAGGCAAAATTGGAGAACCAAGATCCCGCGTCCTCATCGACTGCCGTCCCCGCCGCCGGCTGCGGTTCACGGCTACCTGCGATCATCCCGCCGATATAGGGGAAGTGGTTGGCAGATGTGCTGATGATCAGCCCGAGATCATTCACGGCCTTCCCGACCACGGACCGTGACCGCATGATACTGATCTGGGCCTGGGCCGGGCTCTTGCTTCCACCGCCAGTGAGCTGCGATAGATCGCCGGTTAAACTATCCAGCGGCGACGTGCTTTCCGGCTGTATCTCAACCAGCGCGTCCGTACGGTAGATCGACGGCGTCGTCAGCAAGTAAAAGACACCCAGCAGTACCGCCGCCAGCACGAACGCCGCGATTGTCCAGCGTCCGCTGCGCAGAAATCCCCATAGGCGCGGCAGACTGACTTCGGATTCGTAGCCGTCGCTGGAGGCGGAAGTGTTCTGCGAAGGCAGGTTCGCAGTGCCGGTATGTGTGTCTTGCATACGTTCAGTAGTCTCTGGAAGTCAGTCGTCGTTCGTCAGTATCAGAAGGTTATCCAGCAGGTCGTCCAATTCGGGCACCAACTCGTCGATCGCCCGGTTGAACGGCATGAGCGGCGCCGAGGCCGCGAAAACGACATCACGCGGATTGAGTCGGAAGTGCGTCGCCAGAATGAATCCCTGAGGCGAATCCAGATCGACCGCGTAGACCTTCGGGCGAACAATGATCGAAGAGTCGTCACCTTCACCGTGATCGGCGACGCGATCGTGCACGAAGTCCCGCAACACATAGACGGTCTGCGCTTCGCCGCTTTCCGGCACCACACCGCCCGCGTCGGCGATCGCGTCGATCAGGGAGATGCCGCCGCTGGAATACGGCACCGCGCGCTGAATACGGAATTCGCCGACCATGAAAACCTGATCGTTATGGTCGTCGATGCGCAGACGATCCCCGGGTTGCAACGAGACCGTCTCGCCTTTCGCATACAACTTGTTGAGATTAAGGCGCTGCATTCTGCCATCGCGGAACAGCAAGACGCTATCCACGCCCACCGTGCGGATCCGGCGCTGGTCCTCGGGCGAGACGCCGGTCCTGTCCTCGTCCTGTCGGGCGTAGCGCTGGATATCCGCGCTCTGCCCGGCCAGCAACGCCAGCGTGTCACACCGAGTCAGGGCGTCGAGCGCCGTGAGCTCGACGTCGGTCACGGGCACCGCGCAGGGCGGCGCCTCCTCGACCGAGACATAGACATATTTGCTCCGGTACTGGAGCATCTGGATATCCACGGCGGGCTGGGTGATAACACCCGACAGGCGTCGACTCACCGCTTGCCGCAGTTCGCTCAGCGTTCGACCGCGCGCCTCCACTGGACCCACATGCGGCACGTAGATCGTGCCGTCCGCGGAAACCGGTTGGCCCTGCACGAAGCCGCCCTTCGGCGCTCTGGCGCCATCGCTGTCGATGAGCGGGCTCGGCGCAAGCGCGGCGCCGCCTGCCGTATCCTGCTCCACCAACCAGGCGAGCATGGGCGCCGCGCCGGCGGAGGATTGCCCGGTGCCGCCGCCACCGCGCTGTCCGGCCGCGCCCCCGCTACGAGCGCTCGTGCCACCACGCACGCCCGGGCCCGAGGAAAAGCCCGGGTTGTTGAGTTCGGGATAACCGTAAACGACGACCTTGACGATGTCGCCGGTCCCCAGCCGATAGCTTTGGTGCTCTCCCGCGTCCGGATTGTCGGTCGGCGGACGACGCAATTCGGCCGCACTGACCTTCATATCATGGTGCAGCAATTCGGGCGTGACCGAGACCAGACGCGGCTCGTAAATGACGTTCTGCTGAGATGCCAGATATTCATCGTAGGTCACGACCGACGAACCGGACATTCCCAGCACGCCGCGTCGCTCGTTCACGCGCCCTTCGTACCCGGGCAGCGTGCCACAGCCGGTGACGGCAGCCATGAGCGCACCAATCATCACGATCCGCGCCCATCGAGAGCATGACCGAGCGTCCATGGGCGCCGCCATCATTGACCGATGCGACGCTTGATGAAGAACGGCGACGGCCGGCGGCAGACCAGGCCTGGCGCACTGGCGGTGCTCGCATCAAGGCGCAGATCACACCCAGACGTGGACGCACCGACACCATAGGGCCGGGCAGCCGCCGAAACACGTGCAGCTGCTGCAACCGATGGAGTTGTATTGCTATATCGCCTGTCTCGCACGTTCAGCGTTTCCGTATCCGCAAGCACCGCTCATACCGAGCCGGCACCGCAGCGTGCGCGAAGCCGGCTCGTTCGACCATCACGCGAACCGATCAGTCATTCTGGGAGCGGTCGTACAGAAGGTAACTGCGGAAAAGCACGTCCAGCGACGGCGTGATCAGCGCAAGCGCGCGGTTGAAGTTCACGAGGCTGGCCGGCGCCGCAAAGACCACGTCCCGAGGCTCCAGCGTAAACCGATTCGCCAGCAGGAAGCCGCCGACCGAACTCGCGTCGAGCTTAAAGACCGTCGGCCGCACCTTGGTCTGGACGCCGCCGTCAGCGCCCTCCTCTTCGCTCACGAAACCGCGAATGACGTAGATCGAGCTCGTATCCGCGGTCTCGAGGTTCACGCCGCCGGCATCCGCAATCGCGTCGCTCAGCGACATGCCACCGGTGGAATACGGCAGCGCCATCTGCTCGGTGAATTCGCCGACCATGAATACGCGATTGGCACTGTCGTCCACCAGCAACCGGTCGCCCGGGCGCAGCGGGATCGGCTTGCCGGATGAATAGATCTCGTTGAGATCCAGCGGCGTGGATTCGCCGTTGCGAATCAACACGACGTTCTGAACGCCGACACCACCGCCTTCTTTACTCGCCAGGGTGTCGCACTGGTCCAGCGCCTGCAGGACGGTGAGCGTGACGTCGGTTATCGGCACCGTACAGGGCTTGACGATATCGCCGGAAATAAACACCCGCTGACTGCGGTACTGCACCACCCGCACGTCGACCTGCGGCTCGCGGATATAGCCCGCCAAGCGCTGCGACAGCTCGCGGCGCAATTCCTGAATGGTCATGCCTCCGGCGTCGACTTCGCCAGCGTAGGGAAAATAGATCGTACCGTCGGCGCTGACCAGCTGCCCCTGCATGCCATCGCTGGAGCCACTACTGCCCGTGGGATTGGTCAGGTCGGGCTGTCCGAACACGATCACCTTAAGGACATCGCCCGGGCCGATCGTATAGTTCTCGATCGTAGACGGCGCCGCCGTGATCTGTTGCTGTTCGGCGGTCAGCGTATTGTTATCGCGTTCACGCGCCTGGCGCTTCAGCAGGCTGGGCGTAATCGACACGACGCGCGGATCATAGTCGATTTCCTCTTCGGGCACCTCGGGGTACGAGCGCTCTTCATCCGAGCCGAACTCGTACCAGTGGCCCGTATCCGAAATATCGGAACGGTAACCCGGCAGCGCACAGGCGGTCAGGCCCGCGGTCGCCAGAGTGGTCACCAGGATGCCCCGAAACAGCCGGCTCGCCCGAGACTGGGCCGCCGGCCCCCCATGAATGCCGTTTTGCATGCGTAACTCTTTCTTGCTTGAGATCACGATCTTCGACCATCGCTGCCGTGCCGCTCGAGACACGAAAGAAACCGGGCCGGGTCGACGGCACCGGTTCGCTTGAGCATCGACGCCGCCGCTGGGCGACGGTCTCGGGCCCCGTGGCCGACGAAACCCATCATCCCGGCACCAGACGGTGAACCCAGTCCGCCACACAGGGCTCGAGCTCGGCGTAGATGTGCTCGAAGAACTCCTCCGAACGCTGATACGGATCGGCGATGTCCTCACCGCCACGCCAGTGGCTCAGCAGAAACACCCGCCCCCGGCTCTGCGGGAACCGCGTCGTCAGCCATTGACGCTGACCCTCTTCCATTACCACAACGAGATCATGGTCGCGAATGATCTGCTCGTCGACCTGTCGGCCGCGATGCGTTTCCAGAGCCAGGCCTTCGCGTTCGGCTATCCGGGCGGCGGGATCGGGCATTGTCCCACCGACCACGGCGCCAATACCGGCAGAAGAGACGTTCAACCGCGGCGCATCGCGGCGAAACAGACCTTCCGCGAGCGGGCTACGGCATATGTTGCCGGTGCAGATTACGAGGATGCTCTGGAATTGCATAAACCGGTCAGTCTTCCATTCGATTCAGAATACACGCACGCCGCCGGGTTCGAGTCACACCACAGCCGGCGAGCGCGCGTCTTGTCCGGACCTCAAGGCCTGGACACGATCAATCAATTGCCGCAGCACCCCGCACATCGCCCAGCTGATCGACGACCCGCACGTCGGTGTAATCCCCCCGGGGCAGGCGCAACACCACGCAGGGCGCCACCAGAGCCTGACTGACCGCCGCGTCGAGCCGCGGCGCCGACCACGTCATGCCGACGGTGAGCGTGCCGTCCTCGATAGATGTCTTGTCGCGGTCCAGATCTATACCGTAGCCGCCGGTCGGGCGCTGCCCCATCTCCACCACGAGTACACCGCGATCCGCAGCCAGATCGGCATCGAATTCCTCGATGCTGCGATAGGCAATCCAGTCGCCGAATCGTGCGGAGTCGCCAAAGAACACGGCGTCCGAGTCCTGGGACGGCGTACCACAGTAGCGGCTCTCTTCGAGAACGCGCAGGCTGTCACCACGCTGAAACGGATTCAGGCTACAGGCCGCGAGCAGCGTGAGCGCCACGCCACAAAGCAACATTCGCGTCATTACGGAGCTTCCTGGGGATTCGGACATTGCTGGGGACAGCGGCGTAGCCTATCACGCTGATCGTATTTCGCGCCGCCGGGCCGAATCGCAAGGCCGCCACACCGAAAACCGACCCCGACTCAGCCGTTGCCGGCCGTTTCGACCAGACCGCTCTCGATATAGTCGTTGGCCAATAGATACGCCACGATCTGCTCCACACACTCGTCGACACTCGACTCGCCCGTGCGGATATGGATCTCAGCCTCCTCGGGCGGCTCGTACGGCGCACTGATGCCCGTGAAATTCGGGATGCTGCCGGCGCGGGCCCGCTTGTACAGCCCCTTCGGATCGCGCTGCTCGCAGACATCCAGCGGCGCATCGACATACACCTCGACGAAGTCGTTGTCGCTGCTCAGCGCACGGGCCATTTCCCGATCGCGCCGGTAGGGCGAGATGAAGGCGGTGAGGTTGATGACGCCCGCGTCGCGAAACAGCTTGGCGACCTCGCCGATCCGGCGGATGTTCTCGATGCGATCCTCCGGCGAGAAGGCCAGATCGCGATTCAGGCCGCTGCGGACATTGTCGCCGTCGAGCCGATAGGTCCGGCAGCCCATGCCGTGCAGGCGCTCCTCAAGCGCGACGGACACCGTGGACTTGCCCGAGCCGGACAGCCCGGTGAACCAGATCGTGAAACCGCGGTGACGGTTCAGAATCTCACGCTGGGGGCGCTCGACGGTGCCCTGGTGCCAGACGATATTCGTGCTCTTGCTCTCGCTCATGCCCTACCTTTCACTGCGTGGCATACGACGGCGCGACAGGCCGTCTCGTGACGTGTGTTCAACCGATGCGTTCCGACAACCGCTCCAGCACCCTCGCCGCCGGCGCACGCATTATGGCATGACAGAAGCGTGAGATATCCGTCGGCTGCGGGTTGATCTCGATCGTGCCATAGCCACTCTGCCAGGCTTCGCGCACCGGCGCGGCGATGTAGGGGAACACGGCCGTGGTGCCGATGCTCATCACCACATCGAAGCCGTCGGACAGCGCCCGCTCGTAGCGCGTGACGGCACGGGCGGGCAGCATTTCGCCGAAGAGCACGACATCCGGCCGGAGCACACCCCCGCAGACCTCGCAGCGCGGCGGCAGCGCACCGAGCCCGGCATAGTCGTCGACGCGTGTCCGATGACGACAGGCCACGCACGACAAACCGTGGATGTTGCCGTGCATCTCGATGACGTCGTCGCTGCCGGCGATTCGGTGGAAGCCGTCGACGTTCTGCGTCAGCACACACAGCCGCTCGAAACGCGACGCCCACTCGGCGAGAACGGCATGCCCACGGTTGGGCGCGGCACCCCGGCAGGCGGATTCGATCTGGGCGATGTACTTCCACGTCAGCGCCGGATCGCGTTCGAACATGGCGCCCGACAGGGCGTCCTCGATCGCCACGCCGTCCTCCGTCCGGTCCGTGTCGTAGAGGCCGCCGATGCCGCGATATGTCGGCAGCCCGGAGTCCGCCGACATGCCTGCACCGGTGATGACGAGCACGCGGTTCGCGTCGCGCAGCATGTCGGCTGCCCGCTCGAGTTCGGTGTGATCGATCGACGCATCGGCCTGTCGCCGACGCAGCGCCTGGAACGGCATCGTCTTCGGCCCGTCCGGTGGAATGCTGCGCCGAGTGTGCCGCATGCGTTCGGTCGCGCCAACACGCGGCGCGGGCGATGGCCCGGTTCGGCCCTCTCCAGCCAGGCCATCGCTGACCGATGCCGCCATCCATTCACCCAGCGTCTGCGTACGATCGAGGCATCAGCCATCGACGGCCCGGCGCGGGCCTCAAGGAGCCTTCAATGTCCAGCGTCCGCAATCTCGTCATCGTGCTCGGCGACCAGCTCGACCCGACGCTGTCCGCGCTCGACGGCTTCAACACCGAACGCGACGTCGTCTGGATGGCGGAGAACGAGACCGAAGCGACCCACGTGTGGTGTCACAAGAAACGCCTGGTTATGTTCTTCGCCGCCATGCGCCATCACCGAGATGCGCTGCGCGATCGCGGTTTCGAGGTGGACTATCACGCGCTGAGCGCGGATCGCCGCCGCGACAGCGGACGCGGTTTCGCCGACATCCTCTCGGCGCGAATCCGCATCCACCAGCCGCAACGCCTGGTCATGACCGAGAGCGGCGACCACCGCGTGCAGAGCTTGCTGCAGGAGTGCGCGGACCAACACGATCGGGCCCTCCAGATCCGGCCGGACCGCCACTTCTACTGCGACCCAGCGGCGTTCGACACCTGGGCGGCCGACCGCCAGCGCATCGTGCTCGAGGACTTCTACCGCGGCCTGCGCCGCGAGCACGACATATTGATGGATGACGGCGAACCCGCCGGCGGCCAGTGGAACTTCGACAAGGCCAACCGCGAGACCTTCGGCCGTCAGGGCCCGGGCGCACTGCCGCATGTCCGCGCCTTCCGTCCGGATGCGTGCACCCGCGACGTCATCGAACTGATCGAGACGCGCTATCCCGATCACCCGGGCCATACCGACGGCTTCGACCTGCCGGTGACGCGTGACGAAGCGCGGACCGCCCTCGCCGATTTCATCGAACACCGCCTGCCCGTCTTCGGCCCCTACCAGGACGCGCTCTGGACCGGCGTGCGCTTTGCCTACCACTCGCGACTGTCGGCCGCATTGAACCTGCATTTATTGGATCCGCGTGAGTGCGTGGACGCCGCGGTTGCCGCCTACGAGGCCGGCGACGCACCCATTGCCTGCGTGGAAGGCTTCGTGCGACAGATCCTGGGCTGGCGCGAGTTCGTCCGCGGCGTCTACTGGCGCGAGATGCCCGGCTACGCCGACCGTAACGCGCTGTCCGCCGACCTGCCGGTCCCACGCGCCTATTGGGACGGCGATACCGACATGACCTGCGTGGCGGACGCCATGGCCAATGTGCTGGACAACGGCTACGCACACCACATCCAGCGCCTGATGGTGCTCGGCCTGTTCGCCCTGGTGGCCGGCGTGAATCCGCGCGCGTTCAACGACTGGCACCTGGCCATGTATCTGGACGCGATCGACTGGGCCAGCCTGCCGAACACGCTGGGCATGAGCCAGTTCGCGGACGGCGGCGTCATCGGCACCAAACCGTATTGCGCATCAGGCAATTACATAAACAAAATGAGCAATTACTGCAAGAACTGCCGGTTCGATCACCGCAAGGCCACCGGCGAGAATGCCTGCCCGATAACAACGCTTTACTGGGACTTTCTCGACCGCAACATGAACGTGTTCGAGCACAACCATCGCATGGTCTTTCAGGTGAAGAACCTGGAAAAGAAACGGGCCGACACCGACCTCATCACGGCGATACGCGAGCAGGCGCGCACGCTGCGCCAGCGGATTGCGAACGGCGAACGTATTTGATGCGCGCTCACGAGCGGGCGGCTATCAGCGCAACGCCTCGAGCCGTCCCCCTCCGGACAGGATGTCTGCCAGCCCGAGCCATCGAGCCGCGTTCACGCGGCGAGCCAAATCACCGCAGCCAACGAGGTCATCTTCGATACCGCGAGCGGGCGTGATCGGCCCATCTACTTCGGCGCCCCTACACCAGGCCAGGAATTCCGCCCCCAGCACGACTGGCCTCGAGCCCGACAGATGCCCGCGGCACCCTTTCGGGATATGCCGAAGCGAACCCGATCGCCCGTGCCCTGAATTACTTCACACATGTTCAATCGCAGCACTGCGGTTCGCGACCCTGCCGTAGGGCACCGCACACCGCCGGATACAGTTCGGCGTAGTGCATGCCCGCAGACCTATCGGTTGGTCGCGCTCGTTCCAACGGGCCGCTACAAGACAAGACGGACGAGAGACGTATCACTGGAATGAAACGGCGCCGTGTCGAAGCGGATGATCTGGCACCGACGATCCGACCTCCTGCGCGTCGCCGATCGCGTCGTGATCGTCCGTCGCCGGGGTATATTCGGACACGACACGTTGCAGCAACTGCTTGACCTGCCCCCGCCGCTGGCTTGTGACCGCAACCTCCACCTGCTCGAGCCACGGGAGCAGCTCCTCCCAGGGCAGATACGACTCCTGCGCGCAACCGATCATCGAGTGCTGGGTCGTGGCCGACGCCTCGCTGATCAGTAACTCTTCGTAGAGCTTCTCGCCCGGCCGCAGACCGCTGTAGACGATTTCAATATCGCCATTCGGGTTGCGCTCATCGCGATGTGTGAACCCGGCCAGATGAATCATCCGCTTGGCCAGATCGCGGATACGTACCGGCTCCCCCATATCCAGCAGGAACACTTCGCTCCCCTGGGCCATGGCTCCTGCCTGAATGACCAGCTGGGCGGCTTCAGGAATGGTCATGAAAAAACGCGTGATATCCGGATGGGTCACCGTAATCGGCCCGCCCTTGTTTATCTGTTCCCGAAAATACGGCACGACAGAACCGGATGAGCCCAGCACGTTGCCAAAGCGGACCATGGAAAAAATACAACCCTCGGACGAGGCCACCCGGGCGGCCATGGCCTGGACCACCAGCTCGGAAGCCCGCTTGGTCGCCCCCATGACGTTCGTCGGACGAACCGCCTTGTCCGTGGATACCAATATGAATCGCGTGACACCACCGCCCACCGCGGCTTCGGCGACATTACGGGTGCCCAGCACGTTATTGCACAGACCGGCCGCGACGTTCTGTTCGACGAGCGGCACATGCTTGTAAGCCGCTGCATGGTAAAGCGTCTGTATACGAAACCGGCGGATGACCGTGGCAACCAGCGACGCATCGAGCACGCTGCCGAGTATTGCCGTCACGCGCGTCGGGCGCTCAGGGTCCAGATGGCTGCGGATCTCGCGCTCGAGATTGAACAGCGATAGCTCGTTGACCTCGAACAACACCAGATGCTCGGGCGCCAATTGCACGATCTGGCGGCACAGCTCGCTGCCGATCGAGCCGCCGGCACCGGTGACCATCACACTACGCCCCCTGATTGTCGCCGACAGCAGGGCGTCGTCCGGCGCCACGGCATCACGCCCGAGCAGATCCTCGATCTCTATATCCCGTATATCGCTGATCCGCGACTTGCCGGAAAGAATCTCGCCGAGCGCCGGCACGGTCTTCACCGTGACCGGAAACGGCTCCAGCCAGTCGATGATGTCCTTCTTCCGGCGCCTGGATGCCGAGGGCACGGCGAGCAGGACACTGCTGATACGTTGGGATTCGATCAGCCCGGGCAGGTCATCGGCCTGATAGACCGGCACATCCGCGATCATCATGCCCGCCGTACCGTGCCTGTCGTCGACGAAGCATATGACGCGGCGCCGGCGATCGCTCGACAGGCTGTACGCCAGCTGTGCGCCGGCATCCCCCGCACCGAAGATGGCCAGCCGCTCGGCGTCGCGATCCGATGTCACCCCGAGAAAATGGCGTGCTGCGAGGCGTCCGGCCCCGAGTACGAATGCGAGCAGAAGGCCGAAGTTGATCACGACCCCGGCATGGAAGGCCGGCACATCGACAAGCAGACGCAGCGCCAACAGCACGGCGACAACCATGAACGCGACTTTCGCAATCCTGTAGGCCGTCGGTATCGCGATGTAGCGGATCACCGACTTGTAGAGCCCGGCGCGCAGCACGAACGCCTCGGCCAGCAGTACCATCAATGGAACCTGCCACCAGGGATCGACCACGGAACGCAGCGATGCATTCTGCGAAAAAATGGCGATTCCGGCAGCCGCGAACGCGCCCCCGGAATCCATCAGCCCCACCAGCAACCGTTTGGCCGGCCGCGGCAGTGCGATCAATTGCTCGCGAAATCTCTTCAATTGTCAGTCGGCGTGTTCCAGGCCTCCCCAGACCAGAACACACCTATCCCCGATTGCCCCTAGGAGGACGACACTCTAACGCCGTTACGGCGCTTTGGAAACTCGTCGAAAAGTGCCCGCAGGGAGTTGAAGGCTAACGAATAGACCAAAAAATTGCACAAAACTAAAACTCGATACCGAATACGACGGTACCTGTTTCGCCAAGCGACTCATCTACAAGGTCGCTTCACCCATGACCGCCTCGACTGCGTCGCATGTGGCACGCACATTTTCGGCGGTGAGCGTCGGGTGCACCAGAAACATGAGGCTCGTCTGCCCCAGCGCTTGCGCCGTCGGAAGTCGCCGGTCGGGTGCGAGCCCTCGCGCCGCAAATATCTTCTCGCGATAAACTTCCGCGCAGCTTCCCGAAAAACAGGGCACGCCACGCGCGTTGATCTCGGCGATCACGCGGTCGCGATCCCAACCGCGATCAAGCATTTCTGGGCGCACGAAGGCATACGCCTTGTACCAGGCATGCTCGATATGCGCCGGCACTTCCGGCACCCGCAAGCCCGGGCACGCCGCCGCCATTCGCATGATCTCGGCCGCATGTCCCGCGCGCTGCGCGTGCCAGTCCGGCATGCGCCCGAGCTGAATGCGGCCGATGGCAGCCTGCATTTCCGTCAGTCGCGCGTTGGTCCCGGCCGACTCGTGCAGCCAGCGAAAACCCGGCGGATGCTCGCGCTCGTACACCGCGTGCCAACTCTTGCCGTGATCCTTGCCCGACCAGGCGCGCGACCAGAGCGCCTCATCGTTGGTCGTGATCATCCCGCCTTCGCCCCCGGTGGTCATGATCTTGTCCTGACAGAACGACCAGGCCGCCACATCCCCCAGGCCGCCAACGGAGCGCCCCCGGTAGCGCGCGCCATGCGCCTGCGCGCAGTCCTCGACGAGATACAGGCCATGTGCATCCGCCAGCGAGCGCAGGCCATCCATTTCACAGGGCCAGCCGGCCAGGTGCACGCAAACAATCGCCCGCGTTTTCGGGCCGATCAGCGGCGCCACCGTATCCGGCGTGATGTTCTGAGACGCCGCGTCCACGTCCGCGAATACCGGCACCGCCCCCGCGTTGAGGACGGACGAGGCGGAGGCCACGAAAGTGCGCGGCGTCACGATCACCTCGTCACCGTCGCCAATACCCAGAGCCTCCAGCGCCACGTCCAGCGCCAAGGTGCCGTTCGCAACAGCCACGGCATAGCGCGTCTCCGCAAACTGCGCGAACTCGCGCTCGAACGCCCGGCATTCCTCGCCGGTCCAGTAATTCACGCGACCGGACAACAGCACGCGCTGGACCGCGTCAGCCTCCTCTTGGGTAAAGTTCGGCCAAGGGGCGAAAGGACCATCAAGCATGCATGCACTCGGCGAATATAGACCAGAATCGAAGCATCAAAGCTCTCTGCTGTTTCCAGATAATGCGCCAGCCGTTGGTTGGATCACCGAGCAACGCGTCATCCGAGGCTCAACCGGCAGGCGCCGGACGCCTCGTCTGCCGGCTTACGATGCCAGCACCCAAGCCGGCCACCACCGTTTACATCGACAGCCACTCGACCGCCCATGGCGCACAGGCATCCGGACATGATCAGCCGCGCGTTCAATGACATTACAAGGCTTCGACGCCCGCATTCTCGGCTGCCTGATGCAGGTCGGCATCCAACGTGGCGATCGGTACGCTTTCTCGCAGCGACAACTCCAGATACGCCGCGTCATAGGCAGACAAGGCGTAGCGGCGCGCGAGTTCAAGCGTGGTACCGAGCGCGTACTCGGCGGTATCACCGTCCACAGCAATCGCAAGCGCATCAAGCAACCGCAAGAACTCGGCACTACGCGCATTAACCAACACATTCCTGGCTTCGGCGCGAGAAATCACGTTAGCCACTTCCAGCGGCCAGATCGACGGGGCGATCGCCTGAACGTTCGGACCGCCGAGCACGTCCAGAACATGTTCAGCATAGGCTCGATCGGCGTCGCTCCCGTCCGCGAAAAGCCAACGCATGACGACCGAGTTGTCCACCACAAACCGCACTAATCACGGCCTTCGTCAATCAGCGCCTTGATGTCCAAACCGGTCGCGGTGGCCTGTTTGCGCATGAACGCCTGCATCCGGCGCGATGCCTCCGGCCTGGTATCCCGTCCGGCAGCGCCATACGGCACAAGCTCGGCGACCGGGCGCCCGCGCTGCGTGATCGTGAATCGCTCCCCGGCCTGCACTTTACGCAGATACGAGGCCAAGCGCGTCTTGGTCTCGTAAGCGCCAATATCGGTTGACTTGTGCATGATCGACCTGCTACTTCGTTTAGACTAGTCTACAAACTGGTCTCGTCGAAAACAAGCTACCAGGCAGCCAGTTCGGCGCTTTCGAAAGCGAGACGCGACCACCTCTAGCTCGATCTCGGCGAAAGCGGCAGCCGTGGCAACACGTTATCGGCGATCAGACCGCACGTCCGGCCAGCCCAACGCGCGCCCTCCGACGCCACACCGCAAGCCTCAGGGCGCGCCTGTGATATGACGACATAACGATCTTGACCCGACCGCGCAAGGCAAATCGTGGCTTCCATGAAAGCCCGCGCCACTGGGCAGCCCCCCCCTTCAATCAACAACGGTCTGCCATATGTAGCGAAGGTCGTCCCGGAAACGCCAGTTGCGGATGTAGTCGAGGTTGATCCGGACCTTGTCCGGGTAGATCACCTCGTCGTTGTATTGCTCCGGGCACGCCTGTTCGGCGAGGATCGCCTCCTCGTTTCGATACGTTAGCGTGGCGGGGCCCGTAATACCGGGGCGCACGCTCAGCAGAAGCCGCTCTTCGCCGACCAGCCGATCGGCATATCCCGGCACATCCGGGCGCGGGCCGACAAAGCTCATGTCGCCCTTGAGTACATTCCAGAGCTGGGGCAGTTCGTCCAGCTTGGTACGCCGCAGGACACGGCCGACGCGGGTAATGCGCGGATCGCCGGACCGGGTGATGCTTGTCCCCGGTTCCGGCGTCGCTCGCATCGTACGCAGCTTGACCACCGTGAACCGACGGCCGCAGCGCCCGACCCGCTGTTGCGTAAAGAAACCGCCGGCCCGGCTATCCAGAGTCGCAGCCAGCCAACCCAGGCCGATCAACCAGAACGACAGCGCCAGCCCCAGCGCTGCCAAAGCGAGGTCGAAGCCGCGTTTGCCGGCCGCCTGTGATCGAGAAAGACCACCACGAACCGCACCCGCCTTTTCCGTCATGGCGTCATGCATAGCCATAACGGCGCTGCGTATCGCCAACAAGTGCTTCGAGCCGGCCAATGGTCGCCTCGTCCAGAGCCGCGCGTCCCTTGCCGATGCTCGTACTTCGGACGTTCTCCACAACCGCGCGTTGGGCCCAATATGACCGCGCTACAACACATCCCCAGCGGGAACAAACTGCAAGCACACCGCTCCCGTAAGTCACATTAACTGTCCGCTTCAATCTCACAACCTTAAAATTTCTTGTCCCCTTTCCTCCTGCACTTACTGCGTCTAACTTCTTAGTCATAGGACACACCGCACACGATCGGCGCGATTGTATTTCAAGAAATTGATAATTCGGGAGGCTCAGCGGTCAGAGGACAGAATTCGACTAGCAAGTATTCATTTGGCAGTTCAGCGACAACGCGATAGTCAGCCACAGCGCGATGTGATGCGAGCGAAGCCGTATTATGGCGGCTAATAGTAGAACGAGCACGCAGGTTAGCTAACGAGGCCTGCCAGTAAAGATAGCGCGCAAGAAAACTGCCAAGACCCATGCCGGCATAATCTGGATGAATTACGCGCCCAATAAACGCCGTTCCGGTCGGATAAGTTTTGAGCAGCGCATAGCCAACCAATCGATTATCTACAAACAGCCCGTAGCTCAAGAATGCCTGTGAACGTAGCACCTCCTGTAAGGATGCGCGATCAAAACGATGGGGTTTGAAATACCGCAAATGTTCTTGTGGCAAACTCTCAATAAAAGCGCAAAGATGATTTATGTCCACAACATCAAGCGGGTGCATTACGGCGCATCTATCTCGCACCGCCCCATGTATCCCGGCGCGACTGCGGGCTCGACGAATTCGAGCTCCAAAACGCAGCGTCGTTACCACACGGGCGACCTTCTCAGCCGCCCGGAAGAGCACAGGGAAACGATACTTAATAGAGTAAGCCAACACTTCTATCATGTCGCCCTCAACGCAACCAACGCGCAATAAATTTGAGTCACGTTATTCACTGCTTACTAAAAGTGCTAACAAATGCACAAAGGTCTGAGCCCACTCATTATGGCCTAACCCCATAGGCTATCCCTTATTATGCTTACTCTGCTTCACACCGACGAAACCGAGCGCCCAACTAAAGCCACTGTCAGCACAAATAGATAGCGCCCTCACCTGACTTACGAGGCTTTCAGCAAAGCAAAACGCCGAGCCGCAGTTATACAAGACCCATATCTTTGAGCATTATTGCATTGACCTTGCGCACATCATATTTAGCTTCAGCGATCTCGCGGGACCGCCTGCCCATCCGTTCGACCAAGCCAGAATCCAGGACTAATTGCTCCATCGCCTGCGCCAGCGCGCCCGCGTCTCTCGGCGGCACCAAGAACCCATTGTGGTCACGCTCCACAGTCTCACGGCACCCCGGCGCATCTGTGGTAATGATCGCGCGCCCCATCGCCATTGCCTCGAGCACCGTGCGCGGCGTTCCTTCGCGGTAGCTTGGAAGAACATATACATGCGCTGCAGCCACTGCCGGACGAACATCGGCCAGCTTCCCATGCCAGATCACATCGCCGGCCGCGTGCCATGCACAAACTTCCGTTTCCGAAATACCGTTCGGGTTGGGATCCAAACCACCGACGAGATGGCACTCGACCTCCGGATACCGTAAACGTAGCGCGCGTGCCGCGACCGCATACTCGCGTATACCCTTGTCACCCAATAGGCGTGCAATGAGAAGAAAGCGCATAGGCTTTTCCGGTAAGGCGGCTTGCCGGAAGTAATCGATATCAACGCCCGAACCGTTCACTACACGCGATTGCACTTTCGCCGAAAGCAAGCGCCACTTCCGGAAATCACGCTGATCGTCCGGATTTTGAAAAAAGACCAACGTCGCACGCTGCAGCGCCAGGCGATAAAGAGCCTGCGCCGCGCTGCGCACAGGTGCTCGCTTATCGGCGTTAGCACCGGTAAATGCGTAGCCAAGCCCCGTGATCAAAGCGTAACGTCCAGGCACACGCGCCCAATGCGCGGCAAGCATCCCCCAAATCACAGGCTTAATGGTGTATGCCAGTACAACATCGGGTTTAATTTTCCGCATAAGGCGCACCAATTCGATAAGCGCCGTCAGATCCCGCCAGGGGTTGAGCCCAGATCGCTCCAGCGACAGGTCATGACCCGTTACGCCTGCTTCCTTTAAGGCCACCTTCGTCTCCGCATCAGCCGACAATCCCGGTGCCGCAGCGTCGACTCGATGCCCTTTTTGAATTATCGCCCCTAGCAGAGGGCCACGGAAATTCACCAAAGAGCGGGACACTCCCCCGACAACCAGAACATGCATAGAGACATTCTCTCGCCTTTATCGAAAAAGACCGATCATGGGTTGGCACACAATCTCTAGCCAAAAGGCCGCGTAGCGCCAAGAAGCTGTTTCAGCGTGTCGATAGTTCATTCGATTTTGCGCCGGGTTACACGGTGTTCCGCAACAAGGCATACCATGCGAGCAATGATCGCGAAGGCGAAGCATTTGAACTATTACGCTTTACGCTCAAAAATTTTCAACTAACTTTTAGAACGAATCGTCAGACTTTAAATGGCATTTATAACAAAAAAGATCAATCAATGGTTATCACCAAATTCTGTAATTATAACCAGCAAATAAGCATATTTTTCATCTATTTTCAACAATATTTCGCACCAACTTTGCATATTTTGCTCCCCAAGCGTCCATAGCAAAATGGGTCCTTGCGTAGGCAGCGGCCTCCAGCCCGACACGCCGGCACAGGCCAGGTATTTCGACGCATTTTCTAACTTGCGTAGCCCAGACTTTAGGATCATCCAAAGAAAGAACCCAGCCTGTCTTGTCATGCTCTATTATCTCCGGCATACCACCCGCCGGACTCACGATAGCGGGCACACCCAAATACATCGCTTCCTGCACCGCATTTGGCACTCCTTCATCCCTTGAAGGCATCACCATAAGATTGGACGAAGCAATCAGCTTGTGCACATCGCCCCGCCAACCCAAAAATTCAATTGAAATTCCCATACCTCGACTCTCGATCACAGAACGCATAGATTCCAAATATTTCTCATCAAAAACGCCGCCAATCAAGAGCAGCTTTATCGGTCGTTCCAAACCGTCCATCCGGAGCCGTGTAAGTGCATCGAGAGTAAACTGCTGATTCTTACGATCACAAATTGTTCCTACTTGCACAATAGTGAATGGTCGGTCGTCCACGCTACCAACATCAGCAGCTACAGATTTAATAACCGAATCCAACGACGAGAAATCGATACCTGGCAAGATAGCGTGAAACTTATGTCGGTACTTGTTAGCCAAAAACCGGCCGAAAATCGCATCTGGCGCTTCCGTATACTGAAAGACAACCAATTGAGCCGCCCATAGCCCGAAGCGGTGCAAATAACGAACAACCCCTTTAGAACGCAGCTCATAATCTACGTCCCAAACTAGGGGCCGACCGCTCAACAAGGCGCCCATCGCAGCAAAAGCAACACCCTTGCTACTTCGAAACCAAACGACATCGCCGTTGTTGCGTTGGATACAACGCAACACCGACCAATGCTGCCGAACCATTGCCATCATCACGCGGCACCTAAAGACCACGCCCGTGCCAAAAAGTCCTTGCTGTTGCAAAGCGAGCAATCCACTAAGCGGAAACTGAGCCGCGGCATGGCCTTGCGCCTTCGCTGCATCAGAAAGCTCGCTATCAGGATGAGCGACGATACACACACTGACGTGATTTCTGCGCAACGCAGAAGCTAAAGCAAGAAGACGTTTGGGGCCGCCAGTTATGCGGCCAGGCTTTATCATAAATGCGATGAGTTTCACGAAACCCCTATATTCTTTAAGCGCATCTAAGCAGGATCTTGAAAGCGCATGCGGCCATCAACGCGAACCAAGAAAGAGAGCAAGATAAATACTGCTGGCACCGCAGCGTGGAAAAATCCGTATATTGACGGCGTATGTGGCTGCAAATAAAAAAGGACGTATACGAAGAGAACAAGAATAATGGGATGATTCGAATTAGCCCTAAACATTGCTGCAAGAGCCTTTAGAGATGCCCCATAAAGCATAAATACGAAGACGACTCCCACATAAGAAAAGTTCCAGTACGCCTCGCCAACTGCTTTCGGCGGAATAGCGTTTAGCGGATTGCCATAAACTCTAGTCGCATTGAGCTTCCCTGCTGCATCCGGTTTATCACCCCAGACAGCACTGGGCACGAAAACAAATGGAATGGATAGATAGGATTCGCCCAATAGATACGGCACTTGAGTCGGCACTTTGCCGAGCACCGCTAGCTGGCCATTATTTTCACCAGCACCACCCTCCATCTCGTTCACCGCTTGACCCATCCACTGCATAGGGCCGCCTTGCACCGCCACTCCACCGAGATTTTCTGCGTCCATCGTCGCCTGTCGGTACTGTCCCAATCCACCGACGAGCACAAGTGCCACGATGATTCCTGTAAGCACAACGGAATAGGGAATGTTGCGACTCTGGAGAACATAAACCGCGCCGATTATTATCAACGGAACAATGGCCCCCCCACGGGAGCCTGTGGCCGCAAATTTGATTACAAGCGCAGCGGCCAAAATCGCCCAGAACAAAGGATTTCGAACAGCGCGACGATCGCACACGAGCCAAACCAGAGGCGCAACAACGCCCGTTCCTGCGAGAAAACCCCATTGGCCGCCAACTTGCGCGCCAATACGCTGATCAGAAGCGATCCCCCGCTGCATCAACACTTGATCGAGGCCGCCGCCGATCGTTGCCAGCATCACGACGCCAAGGCCAGCGATACCGAGCCAAATAATGCTTTTGACGGCAGGCCATCTCGCTACCGGGACCGCCAGCCGGGGGACCCGGAAGTTCGGCGCCAAGAGATATCCGGTGTACAGAAAAACGAGCGCCGCTGCGTCGAGCAGAAATGATTCAGCGACTAGGGCATTTAAATCCAAGGCCGCGGAGCCACTCAAAGCGCGGTGGTAGTCCAGCCCCGTCACGGGCAGCGCCATTTCTCCGCGCAAAAGCCCTTGGATGCCGACCCATACGACATAAAACACAAGAGGATGGAAGACCCCCGGTGTCCACTGTCGAAAGATGAAAGGGACTGAAAGCGCGAATAGATAGGCAACAAAGCCCCCGTAGAGCAACAGACGACTGCTGGCCTCGGCAGCGATGGCGAACGGCATTGTCATGAACCCCATAAGAGCCAACAGCCCGACAAGCGCCACCCGCTCCGCGACCGTCATCGAAACGAAGGGCGAGATTCGTGAGCGGTGGAGCCAGGATTTCATCCCGACACCCTTGTCAGGGCGTCCAGACGTCGCCTTTCAGCCGCAAAGCTCCGCGCCAACTCGTCGACGAACGCGTCACTCAGCGCCTCTTTAGGCCGAGGCCGCTCGTTGAAGTGCCCAAGGCCGAGACCGCGGTTGATTCCCAAAGCCAGACGTGCTCGTCCACCAATGCGGAGCAGCTTCTGAATCGTGGCACTGCGGTGCCCGCGCGCCTCGTTTGCGGGCGGAAAGGTGCTACGTCGATCGTCCGTCACGCCGAGGAAGTCCTGCACGTGCTGATACGCCCGCCCAGGGTCATGCTGCAAGCGCGACAACGGCACATGCAGAATCCGCTCGGCCGACACCTGTTGATACAAGCGCTCTAACTGAGAGCCAAGACTGCACACCTCCCGGTATTGCAGAAAAGCGGGCTCTCGACAAGAGCGAGGAATGCTGTTCCCGGCCGAGCGTTGTCCTTGCTGCCCCCAGGCCAGCTGGAAACTCGGCTGATCTTCATGCAGCACACGCCGATTGTGGTGATATAACGAATGCGCCATTTCCTTAGGGTCACGCGTCAGCACGATATATAACGCATGCGAATATTCGCGCTCGATCGTCGGGACGGCCTCTCGTGAATACAGGTACCAAGTCGACGCCTCACCTACAGCAAGATGTTCGTCGCCAGCCTCTCTAAACAGGCGTTCGTAACGCCGGCGGCTTGTTACAGAGCCGTTCGCTAGATCCGTTGAATAGAAATGCGGCTCCTTGATTGGCGACATAAAAATTCGCGGATGCTCTGCCAGCCACCGCGCCAACGAGGTCGTGCCGCACTTGGGCGCGCCTATAATGAAGAAATTCGGCAACCTCATTGCTGAGTGTCACGCGTTAGGCGATTGCGTGCGAATTCGCGCAATTTGGATGAAATAAGCCAAGGCACCGAAATTCGCACAATATTCGAAGGGCTCAATCCCTCATTTCGCCGCAGCTCTGGGAGCAGGCGCAACAGCGCGCTCGGCGTGCGATCAAAGGCGGCTTTTCTAGTCAACGGGCCGCAGATAAGTCGAACTCGGCTATGCGTGTCAATCAGTGCCCGATTGCGCAAATACCAGTTCCAGGTGTAGTCAAATCCCCCTGGGCGGCTTAAGCCCTCCCCAGGTCTCATCCACCGTTCGCACACCACGTCTGGCGCGACGATTACAGGTAGCTCACGCCCCGCCTGTAACAGCCACTCCCAATCTTCGTGGCGCTCCGCGTCCTCGTTGAACGGATAACGCCGGAAAGCGGACGTTGGCGCAAGCAAGGCTGACGTATGCACACCTCGCCCACCGAACAACATCTTCACCGCAGCAACAGGCTCGCCGTCCGCCCCAGGCGGACGAAGGTGCGTACGACCATTACTCAGGTGAACGCGCTCCTGTCCGGCAAGAATAGCTTCAGTGTGCCCGGACCCCTCAAGCGTCGAAAACTGAGCTTCCAGTTTTCCCGGAAGCCAGACGTCATCGTCATCCAGGAGCGCTACCCAGTCACCACGCGCATAACGAATACCGTGGTTCCTAGTTGCCGACGCGCTGCCACGACGGACCGCTTCAAGAAACCGTATCCGCTCATCACCCAGCTCTGCCAAAAGCCTAGCTTTTCTGCCATCCGGGCCATCGTTGACTACAATCACCTCCAGCGGTGCAAGCGTCTGGGCCAGGACGCTGCGCGTTGCGCGCACGACCTCGTTATAACGCCTGTAAGACGGGATAACAGCGGAAATAGCGGGCCTTGTTAGCGAACTATAAACGTGAACACCAGCAAGTTGCATCATCCTTGCCTCACGTCTTCACGCTGTTCCGGATCCCAGTGACCCAGATCTCGCCCGGTCAAGTATTCCAGAAGACGAATATCCTCCTCGAAAGAGCTGTACAACTCTCGCCGCAGTTTGTCCGAAAGCGGCTCTCGCGGCACTTCCCGATGAGCGTACCGATTAAGTGCTGCACGAAGTCCCAACCCAGGTAGACCAATTTTTGACCGAAACCGGCCGGCCGCACGCATGGTTCGGTTGATACGTGGAAATCGGTTCTGCTTGGAACGATTCTTCGACGTAAAGTCGGTTCTCTGATCCCCACTCAGATCCAGAAAACCCAGCACATCGCTATATACTCTAGGCGTATCTGTCGCGAGATCCTCAATGAAGATCCAATGAATACGACTTGGCGGCACGTAACTTAATAATCCCTGCAACGCGTGGCCTAACAATGCTTGTTGACGATAATCGAGCATTTTCGGGTTATTACACGCGAGGGGCACACGTCTTCCCCTCTGCCTATCTTCCTGCAATTGCCATGCTTCCCAGAAGGACGGCTTGTTCTCGCTTCCTCCAAAGAGGGACTCTGAATGCAATGAATACGCCAGATCAATAGGATTTCTCAGCATTACAATAAATTTCGCGTCCGAACGATAATTTACGATCTGCTCAATCGCTTCCGGCATCGTGAAGTAGCTTGTGGACGCATCGATACGCGCTTTATGAGCTGGTGAGGCACCAAGAAATAACCTCTCGTATTCACTAAGGCTCATTTTCTTGCGCAGAAAATCGCCAAAATAATGCGGCTCTTTCTTGGGGGATACATAACACTCCGGATGCTGAGAAAGCCAATAAGCCAGTGATGTGGTCCCACATTTTGGCGCCCCAGCCAAAAATACGTTCGGTTTCCGCTCTGAATTCATAAGTCGCTCCATGGCAATGGCCCTGTAGCGAGTGTCTCTAACCCAAGCCGCTTTATGACAGCGCGCCTGAGCAGGATATTCCACCAGATTAGCGTCAATACACTAGCCGCAGCTGCGCCCTCCATCCCGAAAATCGGAATAAGCGCAAAGTTCATCACAACATTGGCAGCCGCTGCCCAGGCGATGCCACGCATTGTGTCCCGCTCGTGTCCTGTCATATTCAGCAGCATGCCGACAGACCCCATGGCAGAATTAAATAATTGTCCTACTGCCAACACTCCAAGGGTTACCGCGCCGGTGCGGAAAGCGTCACCAAAAACCCAAGCGAGAAGGACCTCTCCGGCTATGAGGAATAGCAGGACTGGCGGCAACGCCAGCGCCAGAATGACTCGCGCACTCAGCGTTACGAGTCGCTGCAGGCGATGATAGTCGCCGCGCTGATAGAGCCTGGCAAAGTGCGGTTGCAGCACCTGATTCATGGCTTGCAAGCCAAAAACCACTAGCAGGGTCATCTGGAAGACGGCTCGATAGACGCCTACCTCTTCATCCGCGCGGAAAATACCGAGAACAATAAGATCTGCGTAGTTGTTGATGAGCTGCAAGCCGGTAATCAGCGCCAACGGAATGACGGCCTTAGCCCATGCCCGATGTTGGTATACGGGCCGTGGCGCGGTTGAGAGGACAGACGGCCGGAACCGCCGCAACAGCCAGGCGCCGATGCCGAACGCCAAGATTGATGCGACTGCGTAGAGTGCCATTGCTCGCTCGGGCCGCATCGTGTTGCCGGGTCCAGCCAAGGCGGCCCACGCACCGACCAATGCGAGCAACACGGCTGGACGGATCACGCTTTCAGGGAGCTGCCCCTGCACGACCTTGCGCAGCCCGCGCAGGCTCGCGCCTCGCACCTTGGCCAGCGCGAGCAAGGGAATCACTGCCAAGCCGACCGTAAGCGTTGCCGCTCGGGGGCCGTCGCCGCCGATATCCGTCAATAAAACAACGCCACTCACAGCCAACAACGCAAGTACGGAGAGAATCGCGACAGCGGCGTTGCCCCAGCGCCACAGTCCTCGCATTAGGCCCCAGTCCTCGTCCGCCTGTGCCGTCGCCGTCTCGCGCACGACAAGCTGAGGTACACCAACCTGTGCGGGGATAGCAGTCACCATCAGCAAAGCAAGGGCGAAGGAATAAACGCCGTAGCCCTCCGGACCAAGGACACGAGCCAGCACCACGGCCACGGCGAAACCAAGAATGGCGTTTGCTGACTTGATTGCCAGGCTGCCGATGCCGCCACGCAAGAGCTGGGCCCGTAGGCCGTCTCCGCTCAAGCGTCGGCCTACACGCCGAGATAGTCCGATCACATGTCCACTCATTTAGTGTCTACGGGGAAGGTCATTCCTGTCTTCCCGGTACTTTCCACTGCTTGTTCCCATCACTTACGGCACATCGCCGGCGCAAACGCTCTACACAAAGTTCACCCAAGGGGAGTCGATACGGCTACACGGACTGCTGCTGTAAAAAACAAGACCGGCTCACGGAAATCCTAGAGCTCGTTAATTCACTAACTTGGAACGGACTGGCAGCTATTTTTTGTACTCGTACCGGTAGTAGCTGTAACCACCCGCATAATTCTCATGTTTCTTCTGATAGGCATTGAATACAACACCCGCCACCTTGTGATCGGCGCTGGCCAGCCGTTTTGCGGTTTCTTCCAGTTCGCCCATCGGATGCCGGCCCGCGGCGGCCACCATGAACGTGACAACGCCGGGCAATGACGCTCTGATGATGGCCGCATCCGTAACCGCGAGCACCGGCGGTGCGTCCACCAGCACGATGTCGAACCGCTTCTTCAGACGCTCGAGCAACTGCGGGAATGTCTTGCGCATGAGCATCTCGGAAGGGTTCGGTGGCAACTGCCCCGTGGTTAATACGCTGAACTCGAGATCCTCGGACGTGCGTAGCGCATCGTCCAATTCAACGTGTCCCGTCAGAACCTGCGACAGACCCGGGGCGCGTTGCCGGTCCTTGACGAATTCGTGTATCCGCCCCTTGCGCAGGTCGGCGTCGACAACCACGACGCTCTGGCCGACCTCTGCTAGCAGATAGGCCAGGTTCATGCTAACGAACGACTTGCCGACACCCGGCGTCGGCCCGGTCATGAGGATAACGTTGCTATCGGCCTCCGTCTGGGCGAAATACAGGCTGGTGCGCATACTGCGCAAGGCCTCGACGGCGACTTCCTCGGGATTATCGCGAGCAAGCAAAGGCAAGGGCTGGCGCCTTCTACGGGCCCGTGCCGACTGCTGTTCCAGCCAGTTGCTGAACGGCACAACGGCATATACCGACAGGCCAAGGCGGTTCTCGATTGCCTTCGGGTCGTCCACGCCGCGGCGGACCGCGGCCTGCACGAAAACGAAGGCTACGCCGAGCAGGCCGCCCAGTACGATCGCCAGCGTCAGCACCAGCACGGTTTTCGGGCCGATGGAGCCCATCGGCTGTACGGCGTGGTCGACGATGCGGACATTGCCGACCGTCCCCGCCTTGATCACTCTGAGTTGCTGCGCGCGGTTGAGCAAGGCGGTGTAGAGCTGGGTATTGACCTCGACGTCCCGTCGCAGGCCGAACATTTCTTTCTGGGCGCCCGGCAGGCCGCCGATGCGCTCTTCCAGCTGCCGCTTTTCCTGCGCGAGTTGTTGCATCTGCTCGCGCGCCGCTTCCAGCGCCGGGTGCTGGCCGGTATAGGTCTGGCGCAACTCGGCAACCCTGAGTTCGAGTTGCGAGCGTTTATCCTCGATCGCAACCATCTGGTTCAGCAATGCCTGGCCTTCCTTGCCCAGGTCGATGGTGTCGTTATTCTGCTGATACTGGGTGAGCCTGGCTTCGGCGGCCTCGAGATCGGCCTTGAGTTCGGGCATCTGCTCGTTGAGAAACTCCAGGCTTTTTTCCGCCTCCGCGGAGCGTGCTTCGACGTTCTGGCGCAGATAATTGTTCGCGACCGCGTTGACGATATCGGTGATTCGGGCCTTGTCCTTGCCTTCGAGCGTGACCCGTACGATGCCGCTTTCATCGCCCTCCTCGGCCACACGGAGCTTGTTCTGCAGTTCCTCGACCACGGCGAGCGCGCCCCGACGGGTGAGCCTGAAATCGGTCGGCGGGTCACTGACTGCGATGTCGCTGACAAATACGCCGACGGCCGCGCCCCTCGATGTCTCGCCTTCGGCCACTTCGCCGACGGTCCCTTCCAGGATCCTGTCGCCTTCCGGGCCGAACAACAGATACTGGCCACCGCCCAGCGCACGCAAGGTGAATGCCTGTCCCAGGAGGTCATCCGGTACGTTCATCCGCTCCACGGTCGCGTGTACGGGCTGCCAGGCGTAGCGCCCGAACCATGATTCGGCGTCCGGCGGAACGGCGCTCGAGGCGAGCGGGCCGAGCTCGCGGCGCTCGGCCACGGCCTGGCCGATTACAGGGAAATAAGCCGGTGCGCTCACCGTTTCCAGCCCGAGACCCTCGACCGTATCGCCCAGCACCGTGCGCGACTTGATGATCGGGATTTCCGATTCGGCCAGCGTCGTACCCTTACCCGCAAGCTGCTTGAGGTCGTTGGTGACACCCTGCAGGGGTTGCGAGCCCTCGTCTTCTATCTTGAGCAGTGCGTCGGTCTGATACGTCGGTTGCACCACAAACAGATAGAACACGGCGCACAGCAATGCGACAACGACAAACGCGACGATCTTCCAACGCCCGCCCCACAGCAGGTTCCATAGCTGCGCGAACTCGATCTCGTCATCCCGCCCCACGGCGTTCGATTGACTGGGGTCTGTGCCCCCCTGATGCGATTCGGTCATTGGATGTATCGGTTATGACTGATTGTTGGCGTTGCTCGACCACCCCCAGCGCGGGGCAACCGGGAACAGGATATTCGGCCAGAGCGTGGGCTGTGCCAATGCGCGGTTAGCGCTCCGAAGACAGATAACGGCTCAACCACGACATCCCGCGGCTGGAACTGGAACAGCCTGGCCGGCAACGGGCTATTCACCGAACCGGCATCGGCTTTGCAGACGCAAGCCTGACGGTTATCGGCACATCCTGTTCCAACTTGAGGGTATATTGCTCGCGCCTACCTGCCGGATGGCCTGAAAACGAGCCGGCAATGGGCGTGAGGATCGGCTCGCGGCCGATTTGCGTGCTCGGCGCGCCACCGTCGTTGCCGGCCAGCCCGCTGCCGCCCGCGAACAGAACCCCGGCTCGCGCGTCCGCGCAAGGGGACGGAGAACCCGGCGACACGCCTGCCCTGAAGACAAGCCCACCGGTCAAAATCGCGGCGTACGTTATTGGCGCTGCGCGTGGCGCGGCGGCCACCGGCTTCGCTGCTTTACTCGTCACAGTGCCTCCCCCGGAAGCGATGTCGCCACGCGGCCTCGTCCCGCGTAACGATCTTGAAGGCGAGTGCTTGCTGCACCTCCAAGAAGCTGGCGCACAGTATGCCCCACACTTGGTCCATCTGTCCCAAAATTTTTGTATGGCGTTAAGCGCTTCCGCGATCCTACCAGCGCTTCGACCAGCACCCATTGGTAACGCCCCTGTCCTCGACGGCCTCCGTTACCGGCCGATGCGCGGCTCGAACGGCTTCGCCGATGCTCCGGTGGATCGACGGACCGCTCCATCACGCAACTCGGGCCTGCGACGCGTTTTCCATGTCGCCGGCTCTTGTCTCATCGCTACATGAATCGTGCGACCGAGTGCCCTGCCGCCCGCCGCGGGGTGAGAACCAGGCATATGTATTGAACAGCGGCGCCGCAGCTCCGGGCATCGACGAAGAGCACCCCCTTTGACAGACCGCCCCTCGTCATCGTCACGCCGACAGGCTTTTGTGTACTTCGGCGACCGCGCGTAGGCGGCTGGCGCCTCTGCGGATACATGGCGTCCGCCTGAGCCCTATCGTTCCCGCATGCATGATCGAGCCCGGCGCTACCGTTACCTTACCCCGGGCGTTCACAGGCACTTGCCGGTGGCCTCGCCGCATTTCGTCATCCTGTGGCCGCGGATTCGATGTCGCTACGGGCTTGTCCCGAGGCCACGACGCCCGTTGTCGGTCTGACTGCTGCCGTACCGTACTCTCGCCCAACGAGGCCCGGCGACGACACGATGCGATGAGCGCCCGATCGGCTGACCGCCGCAGGGACACGCGGCGTGGTATCGGTACAGATCCATACCGCTCAAGCGCGGATTGTTCGACGCGCCGATTCTCGCGGTCCAGCTGAACGCCGAAGTGGCCTGCCCTGCCAGCCGACCCAGTCGGCGCACCATGAACGCGTCCGGTCGGTTATAACGACCGGACGGCCGGCCTGTCATCCGCATGCCCGGCGCGCGCGTACACGGCCCACTTCGCACACGCATTGATAGGCGAACTTCGATGAAAAAACGCGCAATCGTATGGTTTCGGCGTGATCTGCGGCTGGCCGACAATCCGGCTCTGTGCGCCGCCCTCGACGGCGATTTCGATACCGTCCTCCCCGTATTCATCGAAGCGCCCGACGAGCTCGGCGACGAGGCCCCGGGCGGCGCGCAACGCGTATGGCAGCACTTTTCGCTCGCCGCACTCGCGGCCGATCTGGAGGCCCTGTGCTCGCGTCTGATCATCCGCGGGGGGCCGAGCGCCGACGCGCTCGATCGGCTCATCGAGGAAAGCGGCGCCACGGCGGTCTACTGGAATCGGCTCTACGATCCGCACACGATCGAACGGGACAAGCGCGTCAAGGCCCATCTGGACGACCAGGGCATCGAGACCGCCAGTTTTCCCGCGCATCTGCTCTACGAACCCTGGACGGTCTCGACGCGGCAGAATGCCCCCTACAAGGTGTTCACCCCCTTCTGGAAAGCCGTGCGGGACCGGCCGGTCGCCACGCCGCTGGCCGCGCCGTCCGAACTGCCGGCGGTCTGGGACCGCATCGGCTCGGAATCGCTCGACGCGCTCGGCCTGTTGCCCGAAATCCGCTGGGACGACGGCATTCGCGAGGCCTGGACGCCCGGCGAGGCCGGCGCGCACGACCGGCTCGATCACTTCGTGGACGATGTCCTCGGGCGTTACGCCACCGACCGCGATCGGCCGGCGGTCCTCGGCACCTCGTATCTGTCGCCGCATCTGCACTGGGGCGAGATCGGGCCGCGCCAGGTCGTGCATCGCGTCGAGGAATGGCTGGCCGAACACGGCCGGGACGGGGATCGCGCGGACGCGAATACGTTTCTGAGCGAGATCGGCTGGCGCGAGTTCGCCCACCACGTGCTCTATCACTTCCCGGAGACGCCCGAGCGACCGCTGGATACGCGGTTCGAGTCGTTCCCCTGGTCGGGCGACGACGAGGGCCTGGCGCGCTGGCAACGCGGCACCACCGGCATACCGATGGTGGACGCCGGCATGCGCGAACTCTGGGCGACCGGCTATATGCACAATCGCCTGCGGATGACCGTGGCGTCCTTTCTGACCAAGAACCTGCGCGTGGCCTGGCAGCATGGTGAGCGCTGGTTCTGGGACACGCTGGTGGACGCCGATCTGGCGAACAATACGCTCGGCTGGCAGTGGGCCGCCGGCTGCGGCGCGGATGCGGCGCCCTTCTTCCGCATTTTCAACCCCGCCCGTCAGGGCGAGCGCTTCGACCCCGACGGCCATTATGTGCGCCGCTGGGTGCCGGAGCTGGCGAACCTCGACGCGAAGCATATCCACGCGCCGTGGGCCGCGCCGGGCAAGGCGCTGGCAGATGCCGGCGTGGTACTCGGCGACACGTATCCGGAGCCCATCGTGGACCTGAAGGCCTCGCGGCGCGAAGCTCTGGCGGCGTTCGATCAGGTCAAGAAGTAGCCGATCATTCCGGCCACGAACCCGGAACGCCGCTCAAAAAAAAGGCTCCGTGAGGAGCCTTCAACTGCGTTCCCGTGCTTGTTGTTTTTGGTCGCCACCTAAGGTGGACATCGCGGGAAGCTCATCTTTTAACCGGCCTGCGCCGGTTCCTCCGAAAGGCCTCGCCTGTTGATCGGTCGAGAGCCACAGCGCCCTTGTTGTTCTTTGTGCTGCAGTATCGTTTTTAGCACGCCCCAGCGGGACCGTCAATTAACCGACGCCCCAGCACGCCGCCCGGATCAGACCTGGAGCAGTGTATTCCGATAGTAGGACAGCTCCTCGATCGAGTCGCGGATGTCGTCCATCGCCAGATGACTGGACTGCTTGGTGTAGCCCGAGGCCACCTCCGGCGCCCAGCGCCGCGCGAGCTCCTTGAGCGTGCTGACATCGATATGCCGGTAATGGAAGTAGGCTTCCAGCTTCGGCATGTAGAGCGCGAGAAAACGGCGGTCCTGGCAGATGCTGTTGCCGCACATCGGCGAGGTCTGCGCGGGCACGTGCTCGGCCAGAAAGGCCAGCGTCCGCGCCTCGGCCGCGGCCTCGTCGATGTCGCTATCGCGCACTCGCTCGACCAGCCCGGAGCCGGTGTGCTGACGGGTGTTCCAGGCGTCCATGCCGGCCAGACGATGCTCCGGCTGATGAACGGCCATGACCGGGCCTTCGGCGAGCACCTGCAGATTCTTGTCGGTCACCATCGTGGCGATCTCGATGATCCGGTCCTCCGTGGGGCTCAGGCCCGTCATCTCGAGATCGATCCAGATGAGATTGTCGTCGGCGTAACTCATGGCATTGCTTCGTGGATGAGGCCGCATTGTGCGACGCCGCGGCCGATCGCGCAAAAGCGCGACGACTGTTAATACCGTCGCGTACGGGTGTTATCGTCGAGTGGTCATTTACCTACAGGACACCGCCATGACCGAACTAGCCGAGCGCCATTGCGCGCCCTGCGAAGGCGGAACCCAGCCCATGAACGCATCCGATGTATCGGGCCGGCTTGGCCAGCTCTCCGACCGCTGGACGAGCGATGGCGACGCGAAGATCGTGGGGCAGTTCAAGTTCAAGAACTACTATCACACGCAGGCCTTCGTGAACGCCGTGGCCTATATCGCGCACTGCGAGGACCACCATCCGGACATTACCTTCGGCTACAACCAGTGCACGATCGAACTCACCACGCACGCCATCAACGGCCTGTCCGACAACGACTTCATCAGTGCGGCCAAGATCGACCGGCTGGTCGACTGACCCGGCTGCGGCTGCACCGCGGGGCCTCGACGCCCCGCGGCAAACGGCTGCTGCCCCGCGCCGATCGACTGTCGCATCGGTTGGTGAGCGATCTCCCGCGGCTACGCGGACCGGGGCGCCGATCGGCAGAGCCTAGAGATATTGCGGCACGCGGCTCGTACCGGGTCGCGATCGGTGTCGGTCGTCCCTCGGAGCCACCGAAGACGCGATGCGCTGTACCCGATCTCGTTCAGACCGGCCGCCGACCGGAAAACGCCTGACTGAGGGTGCCGGCGTCGACATATTCCAGCTCGCCGCCCACCGGCACGCCGTGGGCGATCCGCGATATGCGGGCGCCGTTCTGGCGCGCCAGGTCGCCGACGTATTGGGCGGTGGCCTCGCCTTCGACCGTCGCGCCCATGGCGAGAATCAGTTCCTCGACCGCGCCCGCCGCCAGGCGCTCGCGCAGAATGCCGAGGCCGAGCTCCTCCGGGCCCACGCCGTCCAGCGGCGACAGTTTGCCCATGAGCACGAAATAACGACCGCGATAGTCGGTGTTCTGCTCGATGGCCATCACATCGGCCGGGCTCTCCACGACACAGACGAGCGCGGGATCGCGGCGTTCGTTGGCGCAGATCTCGCAGCGTTCGCCCTCGGTGAACATGCGGCATTCGCTGCAATGGCGCACGGTGGCGATGGCGTGTTCCAGCGTGGTCGCCAGATGCCGCCCGCCCTGGCGCTCCCGCTGCAGCAGATGAAACGCCATGCGCTGGGCGCTCTTGGCGCCCACGCCGGGCAGGACCCGCAGGGCGTCGATGAGCTGGGTCAGGGCCGGTGAAAACGCCACGGTCAGCCCGACGCCATCCGCCGCGCGGCGCCTGTGTCCAGATACCGAAGGGTGCGTGCCATCGCGCTCAGAACGGCAGGTTCATGCCCGGCGGCAGGTCCATGCCGCCCGTGAGCTCCGACATCTTCTCCTTGCTGGCGGCATCCACGCGCTGGACGGCGTCGTTGATCGCCGCCGCCATCAGATCCTCCGCGAATTCGCGATCCTCCTCGAAGACGCTCGGATCGATGATCACGTTCTTGACCTCGTGCTTGCCGGTCATGACGACCTTGACCAGGCCGGCGCCGGACTCGCCCGTGATCTCCATCTTGGCGAGCTCTTCCTGCGCCTCCTGCATCTTGCCCTGCATCGCCTGGGCCTGCTGCATGATCTTGCCTATGGAACCTTTCATCGCTCTTCTCGCTGTTGCGCCGCCGCGCTGCGGCGGTTGGGCTTGATGGTATCGGCGCGGAGCTGCGCGCCCAGCCGATCGCGCAGCCGATGCACGAACGGATCGTTCTCGATCGAGGCGATCGCGTCCCGCTGCCGCGCCTCGGCGTCCTGCTCCTGACGCTGGGCGGGCGTGTCCCGGGCCTCGTCCACGAACTCGACCGACAGCTTCGGTGCCGGCTGCGGCGCCCAGTACGCGGCGAGCGCGGCCTCCAGCTTTCGCTTGGCGCCGGCTGTCGCGAGGAACTCGTTGCTGCGCGCCAACTCGAGCACCACCTGTTTCTCATCGAGATGGCGACAGACCCCGTTGTTTGCAAGCTGCGCACCGAATCCCGACACCTCCAGCCGCGGGACCAGCGCGTGCCAGTCCTCGGGGTGATCGCGGCCCGCGGCGTCGTCACCGGTCGACGATTGCTCGACGTTGCTGCCGGCGGGCTCGGCCGGTGTCGCTTCAGTGGCTGGAGCGGGCTCGGCCGCTGGCGCCGCTTCAGATTCCGTTTCGCGTTCCGGCTTCGGTTCGGCAACCGGCGTAGCCTCTGTCGGCGTCGGCGTCGGCGTCGGCGTCGGCGACGGTGCAGTAGCCGCATCCGGTTTCGACTCGGTTCGCGGTACCGCTGTACCCGGCTCGGCGTCCTCCGCCGGCGGTTTACTCGAAACGGCCGGGGGCGGCGTCTCCGGCGCCGGCTCCGGCGGCTCGGGCGGCGAGGAATCGGCGGCGGGCACCGTCGACGTTTCCTGCGGGGATGAAGGCCGCGCAGCGGGCTGCCCGTTCGGTTCGCCCGCCTGTCCGTTCGCCACCGGCTCTTCGGCCGTGGCCTGCGGCGTCGCGGGCGTGTCGGCTTGATGTGATCCGGTCGCGGTCGAGCGCCCCAGCTGCTCGCGCAGCGCGGCGGGGCCGCTGCGGGCGGGCTCGGCGCGAGGCTTTGCCGGGCGCTCCGATCCGCCGGGTGCGTTCGAATGACCGGTGGCCGCGCCGGCCGGCACGAAGGCCAGCATCCTCAGCACCGTCATCTTGACGCCCACCAGCGGATCCGGCGCGTGCGCGAGATCGCGCACACCGGCCAGCGTGATGTCGTACAGCACCTGAACCGTCGCCGCGTCCGCCCGGGCCGCGGTCTCGCGCCAGGGCTCGGCTTCCTCGTCGACCACGTCACCGACGATCTGAATCGTGGCGATGTGCTGCCAGGCGGTGGCCAGCGCATCCAGCAGATAGCGCATGTCGATGCCCTGGGCGTAGAGCGCGGCGAGTGCCTCGAGTGCCGTCGCGGCGTCCGCGTCCACGATCGCCGTGACCAGTTCGGCGACGCGGGCCTGGCCGAGCGTGCCCAGCATCTCGCGCACGGCTTCGGACTCGAGCCGGCCGCCGCCGAAGGCGATCGCCTGGTCCAGTAGCGACAAGCCGTCGCGCATGCTGCCGTCGGCCGCGCGGGCGATTTCGGTCAGTGCGCCCTCTTCCACGCTCAGCGATTCGGCGTCGACGACGGTCTGCAGCTGGGCGCTGATCTCGGCCACCGGCAGCCGCTTGAGCGGGAACTGCAGACAGCGGGACAGGATGGTGACCGGGATCTTTTCCGGTTCCGTCGTGGCGAGCAGGAACTGCACGCGCGGCGGCGGCTCCTCGAGCGTCTTCAGCAACGCGTTGAAGGAATGCTTGGACAGCATGTGCACCTCGTCGATGAGATACACCTTGCTGCGGCCGCGCGTGGGCGCGTACTGGACGTTGTCCATGAGGTCGCGGGTGTCGTCGACACCGGTACGCGAGGCGGCATCGACCTCGATCAGGTCGACGAAGCGCCCTTCGTCGATCTCACGGCAGGTGCCGCAGGCGTCGTCGCCCCGACACGGATGCGCGGTGACGCCGTGCTCGCAGTTCAGGCACTTGGCGATGATGCGCGCCAGCGTCGTCTTGCCGACGCCGCGCGTGCCCGAAAACAGCAGCGCGTGGTGGAGCTGGTCCTGTTCGAGCGCGTGGGTGAGCGCACGCACCACGTGCGTCTGCCCCACGAGCTCGTCGAAGCGCCGCGGGCGCCAGGTTCGGGCGAGCGCCTGGAAACTCATGCGGCTGGGCCAGAGCGTGCCGTGTCGGCCGCGAGGATATGCACCATGATCTGCCTGATGGCCGGGCGGTCGATTGATCCGCGAACACACACTATCGCGGCCCGCCGGTGGAGTTTCAAGCCGCCCGATCGCCCCATCCCGATTCGCGCGATGGCCCGGCCTGCGCGTGCCACGAGGCCGCGCCGCGCAAGAACAAGGGTGGCGGCCCGCACCAGCGACACCCCGGCGCCCGAGTCCGCCGCTACCGCTGCTCCCTTCCGGGCCTGACGGGATTTGCGGCATGTCGTCGCGGGGGCACCGACACGGGCCACCATTGATTGGTCGGCGCGCGGCCAGGGCCGCCGCGCCATGTCTGGCGGAGAGGGAGGGATTCGAACCCTCGGTACGGGGTTACCGCACACACGCTTTCCAGGCGTGCTCCTTCGACCGCTCGGACACCTCTCCGTAGAGCGCGGCATTGTAACGCATGTGATCGGCCTCCGGGGATGCGGGAAACAATCCGCCCCGCGACCGAAGCTGGCGAACCCCGAAATCGCCGCGCCCGGATGACAAGCGGCATCCCATAAGCGCCTTCACCTGGGGCCCGGTGTCCGATGCGGCAAGTAATCGTCTCGCGCGCTCGATGGCCTCGGCGCCCAACGCCAGGCCCGACACTCGCGATCGGGCGGCCAGCCCACACACGGCATACTTATAGAGACAGCGGCATCGGCGGACGGCAGTCCACGCCCCGCCCCAAGATTTGGACGACGGTTGACCATGCCGGCGGCATCAAGCGCGTCGATTCAACACGTTAGCCAAGCCGCCAACGGCGGTCATGGCAGGCGGCGTCGCAACGCGGGACGTTAGCGCCGCGCGTGTAGCCACCCAACCCGTGGACTGCCCGAGATCAAATCGCGCCATCCATCAACCGCCGCATTGCGACGGCACCCACTGAACCGCGTTCAGATCATGCGTCCACGAAACGCACAGCAGCGAGCGACCGGCGCTCTCAGCGTCGAGCCATCGCCGGGGGCGCAGTGAGACAACGTGCTGCGGGATCGTCAGCATCCGCGCCCCGCGGCGTCTCGGCATAGGTGCCGACCGGCCCATCGCCGACCTCTGGTATCGTCATTGCCGAGTCCGGCTCGGGCACTTCGAGTCCGGGCGGACTTTTCAGCGGCGGGAAGCTCTGCGCATCCATATACGCCTGGTGATCCAGGCAGTCGGGCGTTGTACTGCAGCCCGAGACGATGGCTGCGGCCACCGCGATACCCAATAGTCGTATTCGCATCCGTCACCCGTATCGTCGGAGTTGGCTCACGCGAGGCGGACGGCGCCTCACGTACCGCGCTAGCGCCTGCGTTGGAATCAGCGCCGACCGTTCGTGAAGTTGTCCCAGTAGCGCTCCGGCTCGCGGTCGCTGGTCAGATCGTAGAGCTGGTAGCGCCGATCGAGCATCTGCCCACCGTCACGCGTGAGCGGCCGCCACAATATACCAGTGCGGTCACGCGTGGAGGTCGTGTAGAACACATCCAGCGGCATCGATAGATAGATGCCCTTGTCGAAACTGCCCTCGCCGAAGGAGTCGCCCGCGTCGGTAAGCGTCGCGAACGCACCGATGCGCACCCCCGAGTCGAACGTGCGTGACAGATCCAGCGTCGCGCCCACATCCTTGGCCAGATAGCGTCCGACGCTGAACTTCGCGAGCACGTCCTTGATGCCGGTATCCACGTAGGCCGTGGCGTGGCCGGTCCAGGTCGAGTAATCGCGCAGGCCGAACTGGGTATCGAATTCGCGTTTCTTGACCCAGTTGGCATTGAAGCCCAGCGCCAGCGGGCTGTTGAAGGGTCGATACAACACCTCACCGCCGGCGCCCGCGAACATGCGCTCGAGATAGCCCGCATAGCCCATGGCGAACCAGTTGCGGCCCAGCCGGGCCGTGCGCGTGTACTGCAGATTGTAGATGCCGAGCTCGGTCTGCTCGATGTAATCCACCGTATTGGTGCGAACACGCGGCAACTCCGAGGGCCCGACGTAGTCGAAGTTGTCGAGATTATCGAACAGGCCGTAACCCAGCGTGCCGGACAGCCATCCGTTCTCATCGGTCTTGAACTCGGTGTCCAGGCGCGCGTAGACCTCGTACAGGAAGCCGTCCGGTCCGCCGTAGTTGTAGTTGAGCGCCGGCGACAGGTTCCACGAGAATCGATTGTTCAACGCGGAGTGGAGCACTTCGGCGTCGGCGCCATCGGCCGGCTTGTCCTGACCCGTCACCGCGATATCGTCGCGATAGTCGTCCTCGATAAAGGGATCGTCGAGCTCGAGGAACCTCGGGTTCTCGGGCAAGGGCGCACGCGGCAGACTGTCCTGCCGGAGATAGAAACCACGATTCTTCCAGCGGTAACGGAACGTCGTTATATCCGCACCCGCGACGTTATGGAGAATCCGATTGCCTCTGAGCTCGGCTTCCGGCAGATCGCTGTAACGCTCGGATGTGCCCTCGACGATCAGCGCGTCATCCTCGCGCTTGATCGAATTCACGCTGATACCCGCGTTGCGCGCGAGCGTACCGGCCACACCGTTCCAGCTGATCTCACGGTCGCGGGTGGCATCCTCGAAGGAGCGGACCGGTACCGGCGGCTGATCGGATTTCGGCTGCGTGATATCCGCCAGGTTCACGCTCAGCGTGGCCCCGACCATTGCGGTATTGCCGCGCTGCCAGGCGGCGGACAGTGTGAAATAGTCGTTGACCCGATACCGCGCGCCGATGTTGACCGGCAGATCCTGCTCCTGGTCGTTGCCCAGCGGCTCGCTCTCGTAGTCGTTGCCGTCGTACTCGAGCTGCAGCGTCAGCGGTTTGAACGGCGTGCGGTACTGAATGCCACCGAACAGGGCGGGACGACCGGTGAACAGGCCCTTGAAGTCGAATTCGCCGCCCTGATCGCCGCCGCCTTCTTCCCGGCGCTCGTCGAAACGCTCGCCCAGTGCACTCAGCGGGTTCGATATGTTCTCGCTGGAGCCCAGATAGCCCCAGGCGATACCGAGACTGAAGTCGAAATCGAACCAGCGCTTGTTGGCGACCACGTACTCGCTGCTGAAAAGCCCCGTGCCACCCACGTCGCGAAAGCCCAGCGATACCTTCGGCAGAACACGGGTCTCGTCCAGCAGTGCGAATTTCATGTCGATACCCTTGTCCAGGTAATCGAGCTCGCCTTCGGACGCAATAAACGGCTGGCCATCGATCTTGGTGTACCGAAGCCCCAGCTCGAACCAGTCCAGCGGCTGCAGACTGAACGCGTAATGCCGGTAGGGATCGGTCTGATCGTAGGTGAAGGAGAACTCACCGACGTCCACCATTCGCGCCGTGGGCGTCTGCAACAGTCCCACGCCGCCGTAGTCCGACTGGAAGCGCGGGAGGCTGTAGTTGTCCTCGGCCCGAATCCGAGGGGCGTTGAACTGGAGGGCGACACCAGCCCCGACAGCGAGCAGTATCACGCCACGTGCATGCATACGAGTCATGTTCCTAGTTCGCCCCGGCCGCGGGCTCGGCGACGATCTCGCGGCAGTCGTCGCCGGGCTTCGAATGGGCGAGGAAATTGGCGATGGCCGACCGCAACCACGGGACGACCTGGCCGTCGAGCGGCAGTTCCGCCACGATGCGTGCGCCCGGCGGAAGCTCCGCATCCGAGAAGTTCCACGCCTGAACACCGTACTCGGTCACCTCGCCGTAAAGGCCGACGACGCTGACCCGGGCGGCGCCCCCGGTATCGACGGCCTGCTCGCCGTGTCTCAGATCCGACAGGGCGAGCCCGCCCTGCCACGGGATCCGCCGAATGCCGGCGCGGTCCCATATCTCGATCCAATCCGGCACTTCACAGGCGCCGAGCGCCTCGACGTGTCCGACCTCGGGACGACTCGCGGGATGCGCCATGAGCCAAGCGGGCGAGAAATCACCGGGCACTCTGACCTCGGTGGTCTGGGCGACACGTTCGTGCCAGGCGGCCACGGTCTCGTGCAGTGCCGTGTAGTTGGCGTCGTCGAGCCGCCAGCGAAGCGCCTCGAGCTCATCGAGCAATTCGCCGCGATCCGCGGTGCTCACGATGTCCCCCGGATGCGCGCGGATGTATGCGTAAGGCCAGGCCACACGCGACAGCCCGGGAAAGTCCAGCCACCAGCCGATCAGCGAATCGGGCGCGCCCTGAGATTCGGCCGCCCGCGCGGACGATGCGCCCGCGGACGCCGCGAGCAACGCCGCCAGAACGAGACAGCCCCGAGCCACTCGCATCGGCCCGGCAGACCGGCGGGCGCCACCGATTGCGATCATTCTTGATTCATCCGTGTCATCCAAAGGCGTGGCTACCACCAGCGGCGCGCCACGTCCCACTCGACCTCCGGCCCGTCCGGCCAGGCGGTCGTCCGTGCCTTCCATATCCTGCGCTTAGCGGGCGAGCGCCAGTAGGTCGAGTAGGTGGTCGCGCCGTCGGCCCACGACAGGCGTTCGTCGCATCGTTGCAGACCGAGTGTACGCAGCGTCAATTCCTGTGACTCGATCTCGGCATGGCAGACCATCGTCGCATCGGCCGCGGCGCTTTGCGTTGAGCCGTCCTCCAGTGTCCACGCACGCGTCACGCGGTAATCGCGCGTCACGCCGGCCTCGGCTTCCCATGGCATGGTATCCGCGGCCGAAGATGGCAGGGTCAACTCCGTCATCTCCAGCGCGTTCGGCATGCCGTTGGTCGAGACGAAATACCCATCACGCAGAACCACGGTCTCGCGCTGGCCCGATTGCCAGAACGTCACCCCGTCGGACTGTTCGGCGAGCACGATCAGACCGCCCCGCCCGGCAATCGAAAACCGGAGCGACGCGTAGGGAATACGCTCAGCCTCCGCGGAGACGTCGCCCGTGCCCGGTATCAAAGCGCCGACCGTGTCGATCAACGGGTTATTGTTGTATGCGAACTCGCACCCCGTGAGGAGCAGCAGCATACAGGCGAGGGATACAGGACAAAGAAAAGCCGCCCCGAGGCGGCTTTTCTTCGACCCGGGTGAAACGCCGGGACTCTTCATGTAACCAGCGCGCCGTTAGGTGCCGGTGGCAGTGCCCGTACCGGTACCAGTACCCGTGCCCGTGCCGGTACCCGTTCCAGTACCGGTGCCGGTGCCAGTACCCGTGCCACCATCGCCGTTACCGTCGTCTCCAGTGCCGGTACCCGTACCGGTGCCGGTTCCGCCGCCCAGATTGACGTCGGCGCCGCCACCGCCGGCGGCGGCGAGCGCGCCGCCGATAACGGCCGCGGCACCGGCCGCAGCGAGCGCGGTATGCGTGTTCACGGCGGCGCTGTCAGCGCCAGCCGCCGGCGCAGCGCCCGCCGCATCGTCGTTATCGTTGCTGCTGTTCTGCGCGAACGCCATCGGCGTAAGCACATACAGCGCGATGCTGGTGGCTGCGAGGAATTTTTTCATAGCTGTCTCCCTGAATGGGCGCATGCGTCAGATTAGACCTGATCCTATAACGCGCCCGCACGACTTGCAAGCACCAATGATGCTGAGTGATGCCGTCTAATCAATCAATTCCAGCGTTCTCAGCGCCTCCCGCACCGGCTCGTGGAAATGCTCGGCCAGTGGCGTCATCGGCAGGCGGATGCCGGGCCCGATATAGCCCATCTCACCGAGCGCCCACTTGACCGCGATCGGATTGGGTTCGAGAAACAGTGCGTTGTGCAGCGGCAGCAGCTCGGCGTCGAGTGCCTCCGCCCGCTCGCGGTCGCCGGCGACCGCGGCCTCGCACATGTCGTGCATCAGGCGCGGCGCGACGTTCGCGGTGACCGAAATGTCGCCCTTGCCGCCGACGAGCATGGTCTCCATGGCCGTGCCGTCGTCGCCGGAAAAGATGCGGATGTTGTCGCCGACCTCCTCGATCAGCGCATGGATCCGTTCGATGGAGCCCTTGGCCTCCTTGAGCGCGACGATGTTGTCGATCTCGGCCAGGCGCCCGACCGTCTCGGGCAGCATGTCCACGCCCGTGCGGCTCGGCACGTTGTAGAGCACCTGCGGAATGTCCACGGCCATGGCGATGGCATGGAAGTGCCGGTACAGGCCTTCCTGCGTGGGCTTGTTGTAATACGGACAGACGAGCAGACAGGCATCGGCACCCACGCGCTTGGCGTGGCGCGTCAGACGGATGGCTTCGTCGGTGGCGTTGCCGCCCGTGCCGGCGATCACCGGAACACGCTTGTCCACGATCTCGACCGCGCGCTCGATGACCTCATCATGCTCGCGAAAGCCGAGCGTCGAGGATTCGCCGGTGGTGCCGACCGCGACGATGCCGTCGGTGCCCTCGCTGATGTGCCAGTCGATGAGCCGTTCGAAACTCTCCCAGTCGACACTGCCGTCGGCGTGCATGGGCGTGACGATGGCGACCATGCTGCCGCCCAGTTCCTGATTGCCTTGTACCACGTTGTCTCCTGTCGTACCCGTGCACGGGCCGCGGATTGTAACCGCGTGTGCGCGTGCCTTGTAGTGCTAACATAGCCGGCTTTTCCAGTCGCCGACGTTCTTCGAGCCGAGCTCTGCCCATGCCGGAAATCAAGAAGTATCTTTCGATCGTGGCAGTAGGCGCGAGTCGCGACAAGCTCGCGCGCGATCTCGTCGACGCCGTCGTGCAGCGCGGCTGCGAGATTTCGGAATGCCGCATCACCCCGCTGGGGGATCAATTCTCGGCCGCGCTGCTGCTGTCGGGCAACTGGAGCGCCATGGGCAAGATGGAGAGCGCCCTGCCCGGTCTGGCCGAACAACTCGGTCTGGCGATCCAGTCCCGGCACAGCCGGCCTGCGGCACCGGAGACCGCGTACCGCCCCTATGCCGCCGAGGTCGTCGCGCCGCAGCAGACACGGCTGCTCGGCGAGCTGCTGGATTTCTTCGCCGAGCAGGAGACCCGCGTGGTCGAGATCAGCGCCCAGGCGTACGAATCCGGGCTGACCGGCGCGCCGATGTGCACGCTGCATATCGCGCTGCAGGTGCCGCTGAACCATCATCCGCAGACGCTGCGCGATGCCTTCATGGATATGTGCGACGACCTGCATGCCGACGGCCTGCTCGACCCGGTCAAGACCTGACGGCCCAATCGCGACAGCCACCATCGCGACATCCAGAGGAGACCCGCCGATGACCGCCGAAACCGGGGCGCAAGCGCCCGATTTCTCCGCTCCCGCGACGGGCGACAAGACACTGTCGCTGTCGGACTTCGCCGGCCGCACCCTGGTGCTGTATTTCTATCCGCGCGACAACACGCCCGGCTGCACCCAGGAAGGCGAAGCGTTTCGCGATGCCTACGACGACTTTCGCGCCGCGGGTGCCGATATCGTGGGCGTCTCCCGCGACTCGCTGCGCAAGCACGAGAATTTCCGCCGCAAGTATGACTTCCCCTTCGATCTCGTCAGCGACCCGGACGAAAAGCTCTGCCGCGCCTACGATGTCCTCAAGGAGAAGAACATGTACGGGCGCCGGCACATCGGCATCGAGCGCAGCACCTTCGTGATCGACGGTGACGGCGTCATTCGCCACGTCTGGCGCGGGGTCAAGGTCGCCGACCACGCGCAGGAAGTGCTCGACGCGGTGCGCGCCCTGGCCGCTTAGCGGCGCAAATCGCTGCTCTGTCGCGACAAAGGCGGCATCGGCCGACGCCGTCTTCCGATAACACGGCCCGGCCGAGCCCGGGTTCCACTCGTCCGACCGGATCGCTCCATGTCCAAACGAGTCTTTGTTCTCGACACCAACGTGCTCATGCACGACCCGACGGCGCTGTTTCGCTTCCAGGAGCACGACATCTTCATCCCGATGGTCGTGCTCGAAGAGCTCGACGCCGGCAAGAAGGGCGTGTCCGAAGTCGCGCGCAACGTGCGCCAGGTCAGCCGTTTTCTCGACACGCTGATGGCGCGCCACACGCACGCCGAGATCGACGCCGGCCTGGCACTCGACCAGGGCGTCGAATTCGCGGCCAGCGCCGACGAGGACGCCCCGCGGGCCAGCGGCCGGCTGTACTTCGAGACCCGCCCGGCCGAGGGCAGCCTGCCGACCATGCTGCCGGGCAACAAAGCCGACAACTCGATCCTGCTGTCGGCGCTGTCGCTACGCGGCGTGTTCACCGGCGCCGAGGTCGTGCTGGTGTCCAAGGACATCAACCTGCGGATCAAGGCGTCGGTGATCGGCATCGAGGCCGAGGATTACATCAACGACAAGGTGCTCGAGGACCTCGACCTGCTCTACACCGGCTACGCCGAGCTGCCGGGCGATTTCTGGAGCACGCACGGCCAGAACATGGATTCCTGGCAGGAGGCCGGGCGCACCTTCTACCAGCTCAGCGGCCCGGAAGTCACCGACTGGCATCTCAACGAGCTGCTCTATTTCGGCCGCGAGAACGACATCGAGCTCATCACCCGCGAGCTCGACGGCGACGCCGCCACCCTCGAACTCGCCGACGACTACCGCACCGGCAAGGGCTCGGTCTGGGGGGTGAACGCGCGCAACCGCGAACAGAACTTCGCGCTCAACCTGCTCATGGACCCGGAGATCGATTTCGTCACCCTGCTCGGCGCCGCGGGCACCGGCAAGACGCTGCTCACGCTCGCCGCGGCGCTGGCGCAGACGCTGGACGAATCACGCTATCGCGAGATCATCATGACCCGCGTGACCGTGCCGGTCGGCGACGACATCGGCTTTCTGCCCGGCACCGAGGAAGAGAAGATGACGCCCTGGATGGGCGCGCTCATGGACAACCTCGAGGTGCTCACCGGCAACGGCGGCGGCTCCGACTGGGAGCGCGCGGCCACCAACGAGCTGCTGTCCAAGCGCATCAAGATCCGTTCGGTCAACTTCATGCGCGGTCGCACCTTCCTCGAGCGCTTCATCATCCTGGACGAGGCCCAGAATCTGACCCCCAAGCAGATGAAGACGCTGATCACCCGCGCCGGGCCGGGCACCAAGTTCGTCTGCCTGGGCAACCTGGCCCAGATCGACACGCCCTATCTCACCGAGACCACCTCGGGCCTGACCAACGTGGTGGACCGGTTCCGGAACTGGCGTCATGCCGGCCATGTGACGCTCGCACGCGGCGAACGCTCGCGTCTGGCCGACTACGCCTCTGATAAACTCTGAATCGAATCAGGCTTCAAGAACCGCTTGCAGCGCTCACAGCGCGCGCAGGCGCCAGGAGTTTCCATGGCCCATGCCGATCTTGCCGCGTCGACCGAGCAGGCGCTCGGTGGCGCGCCCCGGAAACAGCAGCTCATCGAGCGGCTCACGGCGGAGTTGCCCGCCGATATCGTGCTGCACGCGGACGAGGATCTGCGCCCGTTCGAATGCGACGGCCTGTCGGCTTATCGCCAGGTGCCGATGATCGTGGTGCTGCCGTCGACCATCGCCCAGGTCCAGACAACCATGCGCATCTGCCACGCCAACGACGTGCCGGTGGTCGCCCGCGGCGCCGGCACCGGCCTGTCGGGCGGCGCGCTGCCGCTGGACGACGGCGTCCTGCTGTCGCTGGCCAAGTTCAACCGCATCCTGGACATCGACACCGACAACCGACGGGCCACGGTCCAGCCCGGCGTGCGCAACCTCGCGATCTCCGAGGCGGTATCGCATCTCGGGCTCTACTATGCGCCCGACCCGTCCTCCCAGATCGCCTGTTCGATCGGCGGCAACGTGGCCGAGAATTCGGGCGGCGTTCACTGTCTGAAATACGGCCTGACCACCCACAACATCGTCCAGATCGAGATCGTGACCGTGGAGGGCGAGCGCCTGACCATCGGCAGCAGCGCGCTGGACAGCCCCGGTTTCGACCTGCTCGCGCTGATGACCGGTTCCGAGGGCCTGCTCGGGGTGATCGTCGAGGTCACGGTCAAGCTGCTGGCCAAGCCGGAGCTGGCGCGGGTCGCCCTGGTGGCCTTCGACGACGTCCGCAAGGCCGGCGACGCCGTGGCCGCGATCATCCAGGCCGGCATCGTGCCTGCGGGCCTGGAGATGCTGGACAACCCGGCGATCGTGGCCACCGAGGAATTCGTCCACGCGGGCTACCCCAAGGACGCCGCCGCCATCCTGCTCTGCGAGGTCGACGGTACCGAAGCCGAGGTGGAGGAGGACATCGAACGCGTGCGCGAGGTCGTCGAGCGCGAGGGCGCGACCGAGGTCCGCATCTCGCGCGACGACGCCGAGCGCGCCCTGTTCTGGGCCGGACGCAAGGCCGCCTTCCCGGCCATGGGCCGCATCTCGCCGGACTACTACTGCATGGACGGCACGATCCCGCGCAAGGCTCTCGCTGAGGTGCTGATCGGCATCGGCGAGCTGTCGGAAGAATACGGCCAGCGCGTGGCCAACGTCTTCCACGCCGGCGACGGCAATCTGCATCCGCTGATCCTCTACGACGCCAATCAGGAAGGCGAGCTGGAGCGCACGGAAGCCTTCGGCGGCGCGATCTGCCGGCTGTGCCTGGAGCACGGCGGCTCGATCACCGGCGAGCACGGCGTCGGGGTCGAGAAGATCGACCAGATGTGCGTGCAGTTCCCCTCGGCCGAGCTGACCCAGTTCCATGCGGTCAAGGAAGCCTTCGATCCGAAGGGCCTGCTCAATCCGGGCAAGGCCGTGCCCACCCTGCACCGCTGCGCCGAATTCGGCGCCATGCATGTCCACAACGGCGAACTGCCCCACCCCGAACTGGAGCGACTGTGAGCGAGCACGCCGATCTGAGCCGGGAGCTGAGCGAACGCGTCGCCGACGCCGCGGCCCGCGAGGCGCCGCTGGCGATCCGCGGCGGCGGCACCAAGGCGTTTCTGGGCGAGCGCGCCGAGGGTGAGGCGCTGGACGTGACCGGGCACCGCGGCATCGTGTCCTACGAGCCGGGCGAGCTGGTGCTCACCGCGCGCGCCGGCACGCCGCTGACCAAGATCGAGGCCGCGCTCGCCGACGCCGGTCAGATGCTGCCCTTCGAGCCGCCACACCACGGTGCGAACGCGACCCTGGGCGGGACCATCGCCGCCGGCATGTCCGGGCCCGGCCGGCCATTCTTCGGCGCCGCCCGCGATCTCGTGCTGGGCACGCGCATCGTCAACGGCCGAGGCGAGGATCTGCGTTTCGGTGGCGAGGTCATGAAGAACGTCGCCGGCTACGATCTGTCGCGGCTGATGGCCGGCGCCCACGGCACGCTCGGCGTGCTGCTGGAGATCAGCCTCAAGGTACTGCCGGCCCCACGTGCGCGCGCCACGCGGGTGTTCGAGCACGACGCCGCCACGGCCATCGAGCAGATCAACGCCTGGCAGCGCAAGCCGTGGCCGATCACCGCCGCCTACTGGGAGGACGGCCGCACCTATCTGCGGCTGGCCGGCGCACAGTCCTCGGTGGACTCGGCCATCCGGGCGCTCGGCGGCGAAGCGCTGACCGACGACGGCACCTTCTGGCAGAGCGTGCGCGAGCAGACGCGCGAATTCTTCGAAGGCGACGACCCGCTGTGGCGCTTGTCCGTGGCCCCGGCCACACCCATGATGGATCTTGAGGGGCCGACGGCGCTCGACTGGGCCGGCGCCCAGCGCTGGCTGCGATCGGCCGCACCCGCGGAGACGGTCCGCGCGGCGGTATCGAGCCACAGCGGCCACGCCAGCATTCATCGCGGTGACGCGTCGCCGCGTTTTCATCCATTGCCCAAGGCGCTGATGGCGCTGCATCGGCGCATCAAGCAATCCGTCGATCCGGCCGGTATTCTCAACCGCGGCCGGCTCTACCCGGACTTCTGATATGCAGACATCGATCATCCCGCAACTGCGCGACACCGCCGACGGCCAGGAGGCCGACCGCATCCTGCGCGCCTGCACCCACTGCGGCTTCTGTACCGCCACCTGCCCGACCTACCAGCTGGTCGGCGACGAGCGGGACGGCCCGCGCGGGCGCATCTACATGATCAAGCAGGTGCTGGAAGGCGAAGAGCCGACCGAGAAGACCCAGCGTCATCTCGACCGCTGCCTGACCTGCCGCGCCTGCGAGACCACCTGCCCGTCGGGCGTGGAGTACGCCAAGCTCGCCGACATCGGCCGCGAACTGGTCGATCAGAAGGTGCAGCGGCCGCTGCCGCAGCGGGTCGTGCGCTGGCTGCTGCGTCATATCGTGGCCTACCGAAACCGTTTCGGTTTCGTCTTCGCGCTCGGCCATTTCTTCAAGCCGCTGCTGGTGGGGCCGCTGGCGCCGCTGCGCCAGAAGATGCCACCGAAACAGGAGCGCATCGACTGGCCGCAGGCGGACAACACCCAACGCACCATGCTCGTCCATGACGGCTGCGTGCAGCCGGTGGCCGCGCCCAACACCAACGCACACGCCGCGCGCATTCTCTCGAAGCTCGGCGTGCGCCTGATCGCGCCGAAGGCCAGCGGCTGCTGCGGCGCGCTGTCCCAGCATCTGAGCCACCGCGAGGAGGCGCTGGATTTCGCGCGCGCCAACATCGATGCCTGGTGGCCGCATATCGAGGCCGGCGCCGAGGCGATCGTGATCACCGCCAGCGGCTGCGGCGCCTCGGTGGCCGAGTACGGCTACATGCTGCGCAACGACCCGGTGTACGCGGACAAGGCCGCGCGGGTATCGGAACTCACACGCGATCTAAGCGACGTGCTGGCGCAGGAGGACCTGACCGCGCTCGGCGACATCGGCGACGGCCGCAAGGTCGCCTATCATCCGCCGTGCACGCTGCAGAACGCCCCCGGCCTGCACGACAACGTCGCCGAGATCCTCACCCAGGCGGGCTATCAGCTCACCCACGTGCAGGATCCGCATCTGTGCTGCGGCTCCGCGGGGACCTATTCGATCCTGCAGCCGACCATGGCCAACGAGCTGCGCGAGAACAAGCTCGCCTCGCTCAATGCCGGTGCCCCGGACGTGATCGTGACCGCCAACATCGGCTGCCAGCTGCATCTGGAAGCCGCCGCCGGCATCCCGGTGCGGCACTGGATCGAGCTGCTGGAACCGCGGATGGCCCAGCCCGCGGCGGCCTGAGGCCGCCGCGTCTCAGCCGGCCCGCAGGCCGCGCGTCTCGGCCTCGGGCGGCACGTATGTTCGCGGCCACGCCTTGATCACGGCGTGGACGACGGTCGCCAGTGGAATGGCGAAGAACACGCCCCAGAAGCCCCACACGCCGCCGAAGAAGAGCACTGCGGTGATGATGGCAACGGGGTGGAGGTCCACCGCCTCCGAGAACAGCACCGGCACCAGCACGTTGCCGTCGAGCATCTGGAGCACGATATAGGCGACCAGCACGTACAGCGTCTGGGCCTCCATGCCCCACTGCGCATAGGCGACCAGCATCACCGGCACGGTCATGCCGAACGCGCCGATGTAGGGTACGAGCACCGAGAACCCGACCAGGGCGGACAGCAGCATCGCGTACTTGAGCCCGAGCAGCGTGAACGTCGCGTAGGCGGCCACCCAGACTATGGCGATCTCCACTGCCTTGCCGCGGATGTAGTTGCCGAGCTGGGCGTTGACATCCCACCAGACCGACTGCACCAGCCCGCGATTGCGCGGCACGAAACCCGCGATCCAGATCAGGATCTGGTGCTTGTCGCGCAGCATGAAGAACACCATCAGCGGCACGAGCAGAATATAGACGCCGAGATACAGCAGCCCCACCCCGACCACCAGCGACCGCGTGACCAGCGACTGGCGCCAGGAGGCGACGTCGATCGTGGTGGTGTTCAGCAGCGCATCGATCTGCTCGCCGGTGATCAGCGCCGGATAGCGCGAGGGCAGCGACGCGATCCACGTCTGGATACGATCGATCAACGCCGGCAGTTCCTGCACGATCTGGCCCGCCTGACGGGTGAGCAGCGGCAGCAGCGCAAAGCTCACCCAGACCACGCTCAGCAGCAGAGCCGTCGAGAGCAGCGCGGCGCCCACCCAGCGCGGCACCCGCAGCCGCTCGAGCCGACAGACCGGCCCGTCGAGCAGATAGGCGACCACCACCGAGGCCAGCACGGGCGTGAGCAGCCGGCCGAAGAGCATGAGCAGGACGAGGCCGCTGAGCAGAATCAGCGCGAGCGCGACCACCTGCGGATCGGAGAAATGCCGGGCGAACCAGGAGCGGATGATGTTCATGCCGCGAGCCCGTCGACGAGACGCGGTCCGCCGGGGCCACCCCCCGGATGACGCGGTCCGCCGGGGCCACCCCCCGGATGGTGCCTGTTGTGCTGTTGAACCACTCTGTCTCCTTGTCTCGCATCGATGCAGGCGCTTCGCGGGCAGTTTAATGGAATGAACGAATCACGCTAACCTGAGTCTCACTGGGACCGATGTCGGAAAGACTCTTCGTGCGCGCGACCCCCATCCTCGTCCGCTGGCTCGCGGGCTGCCTGGCGTGTTTCATTGTCATGGCGACCGCCAGCGCGGCACGCGACTATCAGCTGCCGACCATCGGTCAGCCCGCCGATGCGTATATGTCGCCGGCCAAGGAGGACAAGCTGGGGCGGCAGGTCGTTTCCGAACTGCTCGGCCGCGGCATGATCATCGAGGACACGCTGCTGTCCGAATACGTCAATCAGGTCGGCCGCCGGCTGGTCAGTCACACCTCGGGCGACGCGGGCGACTTCCAGTTCTACGTCATCGACAGCGCACAGGTGAACGCCTTCGCACTGCCGGGCGGCTATGTGGGCATCAATGCCGGCCTGCTCACCGAGACCGACAACGAGAGCGAACTCGCCGGCGTCATGAGCCACGAGATCGCGCACGTCACCCAGCGCCACATCGCCCGCCAGATCGAGGCGACGTCGGGCATGGGCTGGGCGACCGCCGCAGCGGTCCTGCTCGCGGCCGTCGCCGGCGGCGGCGACCCCGACGCCATCTCGGCCGCCGTGGCCGCCGGTGTGTCCAACCTCGGCCAGCAGCAGACCAACTACACCCGCTCGCACGAATACGAGGCCGATCGCCTGGGCATCCGTACGCTGGCCGCGGCCGGCTACGACCCCGATGCCATGTCGAGCTTCTTCGCGAAGATGCAGCGTCGTGCCCGTCTTTACGGCACCCAACTGCCACAGATTCTGCTCTCGCATCCGGTGAGCAACACGCGCATGGCCGAGGCCGAATCCCGAGCCGCCGACTACGGCGCGATCGACGTTCGCGAGTCGCCCGAATACGCCCTGATGAAGGAGCGCGCGCGCGTGCTCGCCGGGCGTCAGCTGGGTGATCTCGCGCGTTACTACGAGGATCGGCGCGACGACGGCCGCCCGGCACCCGCGCTGGACTACGGCTACGCCCTGGTGCTGAACCGACTCGGCCGCAACCAGAAGGCGGCCGAGCTGCTGCAGCCGCTGGCGCGGGCCCATCCCGACATGCTCGCCTATCGACTGGCCCTGGCGCACACCTATTCGCGCGCCGGCCAGCTCGCCACGGCACGGCGCCAGCTCGACGCCATCCGGGCGGATTTTCCCGACAGCGCGGCCGCCAAGCTGGATTACGCACGCACACTCATCGAGGCCGGCGAGGCCGACGCAGCGCGCGATTACCTGCTCGGCGAAACCGAACTGCTGACCAGTGCCTCGGAAGCACAGGAGATGCTCGCGCGCGCCGCCGGCAAGGAGGGGCGACTCGGCGAGGCCTACTATCGCCAGGCCCGGTTCCATGCGATGCGCGGCGCCTACGCACCGGCCATCAACCAGCTGCGCGCCGCGCTGCAGACCGCCGATCTGAACGCCTTCGACGAAAGCCGCCTGCGCGCACAGCTCGATCAGATCGTGCGCGCCTGTCACGACGCTTGGTCCGAGCGCGAATGTCGCGAGCGCGTCAATGAAGACGCACGGCCCGGCTCGACGCGCCGCGGTTCCGCGCGATGATTCAGCACGCAGCGCACGGCGGGCACTTCTAGAGCCCCCGTTGACACCTCATGCGAACGCCGCGTTGGAGACCGCCTATCGTGGGCGGCAAGACGCGATTCGCCGATCGCGGCGAGCGACGATCAATACTCGCAACGCCGCAGAGGGCCCGTGATTGTTTCATGCGCGTCCCGACCCGTAGGGCCGAGCGCTGTCGTACAGCAATCCAGCGTTGTCGCGCGCTTGCGCCGACCTACTGCGCGGCGCTTACTGCGCCTTGTCTTGCCGCACGACAGCGCTTGGCGCGGGCTCATGAGTGTCAACAGGCCCTAGAGCAGGCGGGCACTCCGGGTCGGCGCTGTCTCGCCGGGACGCACATCCCGCACGGGCGTGACCGTATTCCACTGCCGGCAGCTCGGACACTGCCAATGCAGGTAGCGCCCCGCGAATCCGCACTGCCCGCAGTGATAGAGCGGCTGACGTTCGATGATGCGGCCAAGCGACTGCCGCAGACTGTCGAGCGGGCCGGTGAGATTGCTGCGCGTCTGCGACCAGGTCAGGTCGAGCAGATGATAGAAGCCGATCCAGTTCGGTTCGGATTGCAGATACTGCGAGATGTGCGCGATCGCTTCGTCGACGCGACCCTGGCGCTCCAGCAGGCGCGCATAGGCCACATGCGGGTGCGCCCCATCGCATAGCGGCATCAGCTCGCGCAGGAACTGGGCGTAGCCGCGCTCGTCATGCAGTGCCGCATGACAGCGCCGCATCGGCTCGACGATTTCGGAGACGAATGCTGCGTCCTGGCGCAGGATCTGGCGGCAGGCGCGAATCGCGGCCCGGTGTTCGCCGCCCTGCTCCGCGACCGCGCCCGCGATCAGGCTCGCCCGGGCACAGTCCCGAAAGGAATGGCGCGCGGCCTTGAGATGGCGTTGCAGCGCCTCGTGCGCGCCTTCACTGCGGGCCTGCTCCGCCAGCTCGCAGAAATACTGCGCGATCACCGGGCGCAGCGAGGTTCCGCGTACCGTCTCGAGGCGACGCGTCGTCTCGATGGCCTGTGACCAGTCCCGCTCCTGCTCGTAGATCGCGATCAGCCCGGTCAGGGACCGGTCCAGAAACAGGTTCTGGTCGGCAAGCTCGCGGAACAGATTCTCCGCCCGATCGAGCACGCCCGCCCGCAGATAATCCTGGGCCAGTTCGTAACGCGCCTGATTGCGATGCGCCGCTTTCAGATTCGGACGCGCCACCAGATTCTGGTGAACACGCAGTGCCCGATCGACCTCGCCCTGGCGACGAAAGAGATTGCCGAGCGCGATATGGGTCTCGGCGGTATCGTTGTCGACGTCGAGCAGGCGCACGAAGGCGGCGATCGCGCGATCCGCATCGTCGTTGACCAGATGGCTGATGCCGCGCAGATAGTCGGCGTTGACCGGTGCCGGCGGCTCGTCCGGATCCCGGCTTCGGCCCCGCGCATACCACCCCGATGCCGCCGCGACCGGCAGCAGGAGCAGCAGCACCCAGATGCCGTCAAGCATCGTGGATAGGCAGGCTCCGCAGGTTGGATATTTCGGACCGGGCGTCCTTCAGCTTGCGCTGAGCGCTCGACAGCTGACTCCGCAACCGTGCGATGCGCACGCCGCAGACGAGCAGCGCGATGAGAAAACCGATCACGAATGCCACGGCCAGCAGCACGACGAGCGGCGCCTCGGTCGTCGTCCAGAGCAGATCGACGCTGGCCAGGTCATAGTTGAAGAAGCCGAATGCGACGCCGAGCACCAGAGCGACAATCACAACCAGGTTACGTATCAGGCGCAGCATTGAGACACCGTATTATTGCCATGGTCGAGCGGCGTCTGAAAGGCGCGCCACCGCTCGGCTATGAGTGGTTCGTATTGACGCGCTCGCGCAGTTCCTTGCCAGGCTTGAAGTGCGGCACGTACTTTTCCGGAATGTCCACGGATTCCCCGGTCTTGGGGTTGCGCCCCCGCCGCGCCGGCCGATGGTGTACGGAAAAGCTGCCGAACCCGCGGATCTCGACCCGGCCGCCGTCGGCCAGTTCTCCGATCACGTTGTCCAGCAACAGCTTGACGGCCAGTTCCACGTCCCGGTGCGACATATGCGCCTGACGTTGGACCAACCGCTCGATCAATTCCGATTTAGTCATCCAGCGCTCTCCCTCGAAACGCCGACCCCCGATCATGCGCCGCAATGACGCACCCCTAGCGAGAGGCTATTTAAAACGCGGGGCGCGCGCAAGCGCCCCGCGTCGCCGCAGCGGGCGAAACCCGACTAATCGGTGCGATCGTTGGCGTCGATCTGCTCTTTGAGCAGCTCGCCCAGGCTGGTCGTGCCGGTCGAAGCGTCGGTATCCGCGTATTCGCGCATCGCCTGCTGCTCGTCCTTCTCTTCCTTGGCACGAATCGACAGGCTGATGGTGCGATTGCGGCGATCGACGCCGACGAAGCGGGCCTCGACCTGCTCGCCCTCGGAGAGCACCGAACGCGCATCCTCGACGCGGTCGCGCGAGATATCCGACGCGCGGATGTAGCCGGAGACGTCGTTGCCGAGGTCGACCACCGCCCCGCGCGCGTCCACGCTCGAGATGGTGCCGGTGACGATGCTGCCCTTGGAATGATCGGCGACGAAGCTGCCGAGCGGATCCTGCGCCAGCTGCTTGATGCCCAGCGAGATGCGCTCGCGATCGGCGTCGATCGACAGCACCACGGCCTCGACCTCTTCGCCCTTCGAGTAGTTGCGCACCACTTCCTCGCCGGCCTCGTTCCAGGACAGGTCGGACAGGTGAACGAGACCATCGATGTTGCCCGGCAGGCCGACGAAGATGCCGAAATCGGTGATCGACTTGATCTGGCCGGAGACCTGATCGCCGCGCTGGTGGTTGGCGGCGAAGTCCTCCCACGGGTTCGACTGGCACTGCTTCATGCCCAGCGAGATGCGGCGGCGCTCCTCGTCGATCTCCAGCACCATGACCTCGACCTCGTCGCCCACCGACACGAGCTGGCCGGGATTGACGTTCTTGTTGGTCCAGTCCATCTCCGAGACGTGCACCAGACCTTCGACACCGGATTCGATCTCGACGAAGGCGCCGTAGTCGGTGATGTTGGTCACGTTGCCGAACAGGCGCGTGTTCTCGGGATAGCGGCGCGCGATGTTGACCCACGGGTCGTCGCCGAGCTGCTTGAGGCCGAGCGAGACACGGGTGCGCTCACGATCGAACTTGAGCACCTTGACCTCGATCTCCTCGCCGACGTTGACGACATCGGTCGGGTCCTTGATGCGCTTCCAGGACATGTCCGTGATGTGCAGCAGGCCGTCGATGCCGCCCAGATCCACGAAGGCGCCGTAATCGACCAGGTTCTTGACGATGCCCTTGAGCACGATGCCTTCCTGGAGCGTGTCGAGCAGCTGCTTGCGCTCTTCGCTGTACTCTTCCTTGAGCACGTCGCGGCGCGACACGACCACGTTGTTGCGCAGACGGTCGAGCTTGATGACACGGAATTCGAGCGGCTTGCCTTCCAGATACGTGGTGTCGCGCACCGGGCGCACGTCGACCAGCGAACCCGGCAGGAAGGCGCGGATGTTGCCGACATCGACCGTGTAGCCGCCCTTGACCTTGCCCGAGATGTGGCCGACCACGGATTCGCTGTTCTCGTAGGCGCTGGTGAGGAAGTCCCAGGTGCGGATCCGCTGGGCCTTTTCCTTCGACAGCCGGGTGGCGCCGAAACCGTCCTCGACGGCCTCCAGCGCAACTTCGACCTTGTCGCCCTCCGAGACCGACAGTTCGCCGTTCTCGTCGTAGAATTCATCGACCGGGATCACGCCTTCGGACTTGAGGCCCGCGTCGACGATCACGACGTCGTTCTTGACTTCCAGCACCTCGGCGTTGATGAGGGAACCGGGCTGCATGGTGCGACCCTGCAGACTTTGCTCGAATAGCTCGGCGAAACTTTCAGACATGGGTGGGACTTGATCCTGCGGCGCACGAGAAAGGCGCCATCGGTGGTTGAAAAAACAATCCGTGAAACGGCCTTGCGCCGCCTCCGGCCCTGAGTTTGCGCGACTGGACCCTATAGATTAAAGCCAGCCCTTTTCGCGCACAAGACCGCGGACGCGCTCGATCGAGGCGGCCACGGTCTCGCCGGTGGTATCGATGACGTGGGCATCGACCGCCGGCTTGAGAGGCGCAACGGCACGCGATGCATCGCGCGCGTCCCGCTCCACAATCTCCTGATATATTCGATCAAGGTTAGCATCGGCGTGCAACTCGGACAACTGCGCGTGGCGCCGCGCGGCGCGTTCGGCCGCCGAGGCGGTCACGAACAGCTTCAGGTCGGCCTCGGGAAAGATCACGGTCCCCATGTCACGACCGTCGGCGATCAGTCCCGGCGGAACCGCGAATGCGCGCTGGCGCTCCAGCAGCGCCTCGCGCACGGCGGCCTGTACGGCCCACTGCGATGCCGCCTCCGAGACGAGGTCGCTGCGGATCGCCTCGGTGACGTCCTCGCCGGCCAGATGGACGCGCTGCCCGTCGCCGCTGTCGGGCTCGAAATACAGCTCGAGATGCCGCGCCGCCTCGGCGCCCCGTTCCCGATCCGTCTCGGCCGCCGGGTCCAGGCCGCGGCGCAGGGCCGTCAGGCCCACGAGACGATACAGCGCCCCGCTGTCGAGCAGATACCAGCCCAGCTCCCGCGCCAGGGCCGAGGCCAGCGTGCCCTTGCCGGCGCCGCCGGGCCCGTCGAGCGTCATCACCGGCGAGGAATTCACGACGCCGCCCGCTCGCTGCGGATCGCCAACCCGGCCGCCGCGGCCACCGACACGAACCCAGGAAACGAGGTGTCGACGTAGTCGCAGTCATCGATCGTGATCGCGGCGTCCGCGCGCAGCGCGGCGATCGCGAACGCCATGGCGATGCGATGATCGGCGTGGCTGGCGACATGTCCTCCGCCGAAGCTCGGCGCCTGCGGCCGGCCGACGATCGTGAGCCCGTCCTCGGCCACGGTCACGTCGACACCCAGCGTGGCCAGGCCGTCGGCCATGACCGCGATCCGATCCGATTCCTTGACCCGCAACTCGGCGGCGCCGGTCAGGCGCGTGGTCCCCTCGGCGCAGGCCGCGGCGATGAAGATCGCCGGGAATTCGTCGATCGCCAGCTCGACCTGATCGCCGCCGATGGCGATGCCTTTAAGGGGCGCGCTGCGCACCCGGATGTCGGCCACCGGTTCGCCGGCCTGCTCGCGCTCGTTGTCGAGGACGATGTCCGCCCCCATCGCCAGAAGGATGTCGATCACCCCGCGGCGGGTGGGATTGATGCCCACCGCCGGCAGCCACAGCTCGCTGTCCGCGGCGATGCTGGCCGCCACCATGAAGAAGGCCGCCGACGAGAGATCGGCGGGCACGGCGACATCGGCGGCGCGCAGCCGCTCGACCGGCTGCAGTGACACCCGGCGATCGCCGCGTCGCAGCGGCACGCCGAAGGCGGCGAGCATGCGTTCGGTATGGTCGCGACTGACGCCGGGCTCCTCGATGCGCGTCTCACCGTCGGCGTAGAGACCGGCCAGCAGCACGCAGGACTTGATCTGGGCACTGGCCACGGGCGGACGGTAGGTGATGCCGCGCAGGGGCCGACCGCCCCGGATGTGCAGCGGCGCGCGACCGGCCGCGTCGCCGCGGATATCGGCACCCATCCGGGTCAGCGGCTCGATGACCCGCGCCATCGGCCGGCGCGACAGACTGGCATCGCCGGTGAGCACGCTGTCGAACGCCTGCCCGGCCATCAGGCCGGACAGCAGTCGCATGGAGGTACCCGCGTTGCCGAGATCCAACGGTGCATCGGGCGCCTGAAGCCCGTGCAGGCCGACGCCGTCGATGACCAGGGCATTGCCCTCGCGTCGATGTGCCACGCCCATCGCGGCGAAGGCCGCCAGGGTCGCCAGGCAGTCCGCACTCTCCAGGAAGCCGGTCACGCGGGTCGTGCCCGAGGCGAGCGCCGCGAACATCACCGCCCGGTGGGAGACGGACTTGTCGCCGGGCACCTGCACCTCACCCTGCAGATGGCCGCCGGGCTCGATCCGGAAACGACGCACGACTCAGCCGCCCCGCGCGGCGGTGAAGCGGTCCCGCGCCTGCTTGGCGCGGCCGAAACAATCCATCAACGGCGCCCGCTCGCCCTGTTCGATGGCCGCCCGCAGGGTCTCCAGATCGCCGATGTAGCGCGAGAGCACCGGCAGGATCGCGTCCCGGTTGGCACCGACGATATCGCTCCACAGCGTGGGATCGCTGGAGGCGATGCGGGTGAAGTCGGCGAAGCCGCCGGCCGCGTAGTCGAAGATTTCGGTGCGCTCGGCCATGCGCGCGAGGCTGTCGACCAGCGCGAAGGCCAGCACGTGCGGCAGATGGCTGGTGGCCGCCAGCACCTCGTCGTGGTGGGCAGCGCCCATCTCGGTGACACGGGCGCCGAGGCCGTGCCACAGCCCGGTCACCGTCGCCAGCGCGTCGGCGTCGGTCTCCGCCGTCGGCGTGAGAATCACGCGGCGACCCGCGTAGAGTTCCGCAAAGCCGGCCTCCAGCCCGCTGTGCTCGGTGCCGGCGATCGGATGACCCGGCACGAAACGGGCAAAGCGCTCGCCGAGCCAGGCGCGGGCCTCGGCGATCACGCTCAGCTTGGTGCTGCCGACATCTGTGACCGCGGCCGCCGGCGCCAGGGCCGGCGCGATCGTCGCGAGCGTATCCGCCATCGCCCCGATCGGCACCGCCACGACCACCAGATCCGCCCCGGCCACGGCGACGGCGGCGTCGGTTCCGGCTTCGTCGACCAGCCCCAGCGCCAGCGCCCGATCGGCGTCGGCGGGGGTGCGCACGCAGCCGACCAGCACGCCCTCGTGACCGCGGGCGCGCAGACCGCGCGCGACCGAGCCGCCGATCAGCCCGAGGCCGATGATGGCGATGCGCTCGGGCAATGCCGGCGTGGGCTCAGCCACGGTCCCGCACCGCATCGAGCGCGGCCAGAAAACGCGCGTTGTCCTCGGCCGCGCCAACGGTCACCCGCAGATGTTCGGGCATGTCGTAACTGGCCAGCGGGCGCACGATCACGCCCTCGCGCAGCATCGCCTGGAACAGCGGCGTCGAAGCCTCGCCGCAGTCGAAGGTGATGAAGTTGGCCTGCGACGGCAGGCAGGACAGCCCGCGCGCCTGCAGCTCCGCGGCGAGCGCGGCCCGCTGCACGGTGTTGGTCCCGATCGACCGGTCGATGAAGGCTTCGTCGTCGAGGGCGGCCTCGGCGCAGTGCAGGCCGATGGTGCTGACGTTGAAGGGCTGACGCACCCGGTTGATGTAGTCCGCGACCTCGGGCGACGACAGCCCGTAGCCGACCCGAAGCCCGGCCATGCCGTAGATCTTGGAGAAGGTCCGCGTGACGATCAGGTTGGGATAGCGCTCCAGCCAGGCGCGGCTGTCCGGCCGCTGGTCGCGGTCTTGGTACTCGAGATAGGCCTCGTCGAGCACGACCACAACATGGGCGGGCAGCGCGTCCAGAAAGGCTTCGATCGCCGCCGGCGCGAGCCAGGTCCCGGTCGGGTTGTTCGGGCTGGCGATGAACACCACGCCGGTGTTGTCGTCGACGTGATCCATGAAGGCGTCGAGATCGTGTCCGCGCGGCATTTCGGCGCTGGGGCCGAGCGCCGGCACCACGCGGGTCTCGGCGTTGACCGCGCGAGCGACGATCGGATAGACGGCGAAGGCGTACTCGGAGAACACGGCGTTCTTGCCCGGCCCGAGAAACACGCGGGCGGTGAGCTCGAGCACGTCGTTGGACCCGTTGCCGAGGGTGATCCGGCCAGGCTCGATGGCGTGCCGCGCGGCCAGCTTCTGCTTCAGCGCGAAGCCGTTGCCGTCCGGGTAGCGATGCAGCTCACCGGCGAACTCGGCCAGCGCTCGCGTCGCCGCCGGCGCGGTGCCGAGCGGATTCTCGTTCGACGCCAGCTTGATGATCGAGGACAGGCCGAGCTCTCGCTTGAGGTCCTCGATCGGCTTGCCGGGCTCGTAGGCGTGCAGGCTGCGAATCCCGGCATGCGCCTGATCGGTCAGCGTAAGACTCATGGCATCAACCGCTTGCGTGTCGTATTCAAAGTCGTTTCGAGATTGCGTCAGGGGCTGCCGGCGCCGAAACCGACCGAACGTGGATAGGAGCCCAGGACCTTGAGGAAAGCCGCCTCGGATTCGATTGCATCCAGCACCTGGCGCACGCGCGGCTCGTCCACGTGGCCCTCGATGTCGATGAAGAAATTGTAATCCCAGGCCTGGCGCCGCGACGGCCGCGACTCGATGCGGGCCAGGTCGACGCCCGCCTCGGCCGCCGGTGTGAGCAGCCGGTGCAGCATGCCCGGCCGGTTGCGGATGGCCACGAGTATGGACGTCATATCGGCCCCGGTGGCGGGCACCGACTGCCGGCCCAGGACCAGAAAGCGCGTGGTGTTGTTGGGCTCGTCCTCGATGTTGGAGGCGAGCATCGGCAGCGAGTAGAACTCGGAGGCCGCGCGCCCGGCGATCGCCGCCGCACTGTCCTCGCGCGCGACCATCCGCGCCGCCTCGCCGTTGCTGGACACGCCTTCCCGAACGACGCCGGGCAGATGCGCATCCAGCCATTTGCGGCACTGTGCCAGCGACTGCGCATGGGCGACCACGCGGCGCACGCCGTCCAGGGTTCCGGCGTTGGACAGCAGATGATGATGCACCGCGAGCGCGACCTCGCCGCAGATCGACAGCGAACTGCCCACGAGCTGGTCCAGTGTGTGGCTGACCACGCCCTCGGTGGAGTTCTCCACCGGCACGACGCCGAAATCGGCGTTGCCGGCCTCCACCTCGCGGAAGATCTCGTCGATGGCCGCCCGCGGCAGCGCGTCCACGGCGTGCCCGAAGTGACGGTACACCGCCGCCTGCGTGTAGGTGCCCTCGGGACCGAGGTAGGCGACCTTCAGCGGCGATTCGAGCGCCAGACAGGCCGACATCACCTCGCGCATGAGGCGGGTGAGCGTGGCGTCGTCCAGCGGGCCGGCGTTGCGCTCGGCGACCCGGCGCAGCACTTCGGCCTCGCGCTCGGGGCGATAGAAATCCGAACGCCCCTGCGCCTGCTTGATGCGGGCGACCTCGAGCGCGATCTCCGCCCGCTCGCCGATCAGCGCCTGGATGCGCGCATCCAGCGCGTCGATGCGCTCGCGCGCGCCGGCCAGGGCGTCGCTGTCCGATGAATTGCTCATGCCGATCCTGTCCTCACGCTCGCCGCCATGCGCCGGCCGGGCCGCCGGTCAGGCGGCCTCGCTGCCGACGGCCCCGAGATAGCGCACGCACAGCACGCCGTCGATGCCCTCGATCTCGGCCACCGCATCCTCGGCGATGGGCGCATCCACGTCCACCAGCGTGTAGGCGACGTCGCCCTTGGACTTGTTGAGCAGGTCGGCGATGTTGTGGCCGTGGCGCGCCAGCGCCGAGGAGATCTGCCCGACCATGTTCGGCACGTTGTTGTTGACCACCGCCATGCGGTGCGCCCGGGCTGTGGGCGGCATGATCGCTTCCGGGAAGTTCACCGAATTGCGGATGTTGCCCACTTCCAGGTAGTCGCGCAGCTGATCGGCGACCATGACCGCGCTGTTGTCCTCGGCCTCGTCGGTGGACGCGCCCAGATGCGGCAGCGTGACCACGCGCGCGTGGCCGCGCAGTTTCTCGGAGGGGAAATCGCAGATGTAATAGCTCAGCTTGCCGGCATCCAACGCCGCCAGCACCGCGTCCTCGTCCACGATCTCGGCGCGCGAGAAGTTCAGCAGCACGGCGTTCTTGCGCATGAGCTTGAGCCGCTTGGCGTCGATCAGCCCGCGGGTGTCCTCGACCAGCGGCACGTGCAGGGTGACGAAGTCGGAACGCGAGAGCAGCTCGTCGATCGACAGCGCCTCCGACACGCCCGCATGCAGCCGCCAGGCGTTGTTGACGGTGATGCCCGGGTCGAAGCCGAGCACGCTCATGCCCAGCGACTGCGCGGCGTTGGCCACGTTGACGCCGATCGCCCCCAGGCCGGCGATGCCGAGCGTGCGCCCGGGCAGCTCGATGCCCTTGAAGCGTTTCTTGCCGGCTTCGACCTCTTTCTTGAGATCCTCGCCGCTGCTGGTCAACTCCTCGACGTAGCGCCAGGCGCCCATCAGATTGCGCGATGAGAGCAGCAGACCGGAGAGCACCAGCTCCTTGACCGCGTTGGCGTTGGCGCCGGGCGCGTTGAACACGGGCACGCCGCGCTTGCTCATGTCCGCGACCGGGATGTTGTTCACGCCGGCGCCGGCGCGGCCGATCGCGCGCACCGAAGCGGGAATCTCCATCTCGTGCATGTTCGCCGAACGCAGGATGATCGCGTCGGGGCGCGACAGTTCGGAGGCGATCTCGTAGAGCTCGCGCGGGAGGCGATCCAGGCCCTTGCTGGAAATGTTGTTGAGCGTCTGTACCTTGTACGTCATCGAAAACCTTTATCGATCAAACCGATTGAAAATGCATCCGGGTGCGCGCGGCCGCCGGGCCGAGGCGACGGCGTCGCCCGCCCGCAGCGGCGGCGCGCGGCCGAGCATGCACCGGCCGTCGTGTCATCGTGGCGACAGCCGGTGCCGCTCGTGGCGGCGTCCCCGTCAGCCGTTGTCCTTCTCGAAGCCGCGCATGAAGTCGATCAGCGCGTCCACGCCCTCTTCGGGCATCGCGTTGTAGATCGATGCGCGCATGCCGCCGACCGAGCGGTGACCCTTGAGCGTCGACAGGCCGGCTTCCTCGGCCTGTGCCAGGAAGGTCTTGTCGAGGCTGTCGTCGGCGAGCAGAAACGGCACGTTCATGCGCGAGCGCGCCTCGGGCGCCACCGGGTTGCGGTAGAAGTCCGAGCCGTCGATGAAGTCGTAGAGCTTGCGCGCCTTGCGCGCGTTGCGCTCGGCCATGCCCTCGACGCCGCCGTTGGCCAGGATCCACTCGAAGGTCAGCCCGCACATGTACCAGGCGAAGCACGGCGGCGTGTTGAGCATGGAATCGGCGTCGGCCTGCTGCTTGTAGTCCAGCACCATGGGCGTCTGCGCGTTCGCGCGGCCCATCAGCTCGTCGCGCACGATGACCATGGTCACGCCCGCCGGCCCGGCGTTCTTCTGCGCACCGGCATAGATGACGCCGAACTTCGACACGTCCACCGGCTGCGACAGGAACGACGAGGACATGTCCGCCACCAGCGGCGTATCGCCGACGTCGGGCACCTCGGGGAACTCGACGCCCTGAATGGTTTCGTTGGGCGTGTAATGGACATAGGCGGCGTCATCGCGCAGCTGCCAGTCGGCGCGCGGCGGGATACGCGTGAAGGCGTCGGCCTCGCCGGTCGCCGCCACCTGCGCGTCGCCGTACTTGCCGGCCTCCTTGACCGCCTTCTTGCCCCAGTTGCCGGTGACGATGTAGTCGGCGCGACCGGCATCGCCCATCAGGTTGAGCGGCACGCCGGCGAACTGGCCGGCCGCCCCACCCTGCAGGAACAGGACGCTGTAGCCCTCCGGCACGTCGAGCAGCTTGCGCAGGTCCGCCGTGGCCTTCTCCGCGATCGAGACGAAGGCATCGCCGCGGTGGCTCATCTCCATCACCGACATGCCCGTGCCGTGCCAGTCCAGTAGATCGGCCTGGGCGGTTTCGAGCACTTCGACCGGCAGCGTTCCCGGTCCGGCGCTGAAGTTGTAGACACGTGCCATATAGCTCTATCTCCGGTTCAAGAAATCGTTGAAGGCGGCGCGCGCGGACCGGTTCAGTCGATCGCGTCGTCGTCCGCAGCCTCCGGATCATCCGCGGCGTCGTCGGCATCGTCGGCATCGTCGGTGGCGATGCGATCCACGCCGACCAGGCGCTGATCGTCGGCGACGCGGATGATGCGCACGCCCTGGGTGTTGCGCCCCAGCACCGAGACTTCGGCGACCGCCGTGCGGATGAGCGTGCCCATGTTGGATATCAGCATGATCTCGTCGTCGCCCAGCACCTGGGTCGCGCCGACGACGGCGCCGGTCTTGTCCGACTGCTTGAGGGCGAGCACGCCCTGCCCGCCGCGGCCGCGCAGCGGATAGTCGGTCGCCGGCGTGCGCTTGCCGTAGCCGTGTTCGGTCACGGTCAGGATCTCGCCCTCGCGCACGACGATCAGCGCGATCACCGCCGCGTTCTCGCCCTCGGGCAGACGGATGCCGCGTACGCCGGCGGCGTTGCGGCCCATCAGGCGCACGTCGGCCTCGGCGAATCGGATCACCTTGCCGCTGGAGGCGAACAGCATCACCTGATCGTTGCCGGCGGTGCGGTCGACGCCCACCAGGGCGTCGTCCTCGCGCAGGTCGATGGCGATGATGCCGTTGGAACGCGGGCGCGAGAACTGTTCCAGCGCGGTCTTCTTGACCGTGCCGTTGCGGGTGGCGAAGAACACGTTCTCGTTGGTGTTGAAGTCCTTGACCGGCAGCACCTGCGAGATGCGCTCGTCGGACTCCAGCGGGAGCAGGTTGACGATCGGCTTGCCTCGGGCCCCGCGGCCCGCGCTGGGCAGCTCGTAGACCTTGAGCCAGTACGCCTTGCCCGCGGACGAGAAGCACAGCAGCGTGTCGTGGGTGTGGGTCACCCACAGTTTGTCGATGAAGTCGGCGTCCTTGGTGGTCGTGGCCGACTTGCCGCGGCCGCCGCGGCGCTGGGCACGATAGGCGTCCAGCGGCTGCGACTTCACATAGCCCTCGTGGGTGAGCGTGACCACCACGTCCTCGGGCGTGATCAGATCGGCGGTGGTCAGATCCAGATGGTCGCCGATGATCTCGGTCGCACGCGCATCGCCGTACTCGCGCTTGATCGCCTCGAGCTCCTCGCGGATGACCTCGAACAGCCGATCCATGCTCGACAGGATCTCGATGTAGTCGGCGATCCGGTCGAGCAGCTGCTCGAACTCCTCGATGATCTTGTCCTGCTCGAGCCCGGTGAGCCGGTGCAGGCGCAGATCGAGAATCGCCTGGGCCTGGGTCTCGGTCAGGCGATAGACGCCGCCCTCCTGGAGGCCGTAGGCGCGCGACAGATCGGCCGGGCGCGAGGCCTCGGCGCCGGCCCGCTCGAGCATGTCCACCACCTGCCCCGGCGGCCACTCGCGGCCGATCAGCGCCTCGCGCGCCTCCGACGGCCCGCTGGAGGCCTTGATCAGTGCGATCACCTCGTCGATGTTGGCCAGCGCGATGGTCAGGCCCTCGAGCACGTGCGCCCGGGCGCGGGCCTTGGCGAGATCGTACTGGGTGCGCCGGGTGACGACCTCGCGCCGGTGGCGGATGAACGCCTCCAGCATCTGCTTGAGATCGAGGGTGCGCGGCTGGCCGTCGTCGAGCGCGACCATGTTGATGCCGAACACGGTCTGCATCTGCGAATGGCGATACAGATTGTTGAGCACCACCTCGGGGGTCTCCCCGCGGCGCAGCTCGATCACCATGCGCATGCCGTCCTTGTCGGACTCGTCGCGCAGCTCGGTGATGCCCTCGATGCGCTTGTCCTTGACCAGTTCGGCGATCTTTTCCAGCAGGCGGGCCTTGTTGACCTGGTAGGGCAGCTCGGTGACCACGATCGCCTGCTTGCCGCGCTCGTCCACATCCTCGAAGTGTGCCCGCGCCCGGATATAGATGCGCCCGCGCCCGGTCTCGTAGGCCTCGCGGATGCCGTCGGCGCCGTTGATCACGCCGGCCGTGGGGAAATCCGGGCCCGGCACGTAGGCCATGAGATCGGCGACGGTGACGGTCTCGTCGTCGATGACCGCCAGACAGGCGTCGATGATCTCGCCGATGTTGTGCGGCGGGATGTTGGTCGCCATGCCCACCGCGATGCCGGTGCCGCCGTTGACCAGCAGGTTCGGCAGCTTCGTCGGCAGCACGGCCGGCTCGGATTCCGACTCGTCGTAGTTCGGAATGAAGTCGACCGTGTCCTTGCCGATGTCGGCCAGCATCTCGTGGGCCAGCTTGGCCATGCGCACCTCGGTGTAGCGCATGGCCGCCGGCGCGTCGCCGTCGATGGAGCCGAAATTGCCCTGACCGTCGACCAGCACATAGCGCATGGAGAAGTCCTGCGCCATGCGGACGATGGTGTCGTAGACCGCCGAGTCGCCGTGCGGGTGGTACTTACCGATGACGTCGCCGACCACGCGCGCCGATTTCTTGTACGGCCGGTTCCAGTCGTTGGACAACTCGTGCATGGCGTAGAGCACGCGTCGGTGCACGGGCTTGAGCCCGTCCCGCACGTCGGGCAGCGCACGGCCGACGATCACGCTCATCGCATAGTCGAGATACGACTGGCGCATCTCGTCCTCGAGGTTGATCGACAGAATCTCTTTTGCGACGTCGGCCATAGGCGTTTTCTGGTGGTGCGCTTTCCGGCCCCGACCACGGTCTTCGACTGCAGCGGAGCGTCAGCACACGGGCTGGCATCCGACCGCCGCGGCACCGGCTGAAACCGGCGCGGGGGCCGTCGCGTAAAGCATGCGATGTTACCACAGCCGGTGTGCCAAAACGCCCCGACTACGCTAGAGTGGCCGCCGTCATCGCCCCGCGCAGTCAACCGTTTCATGACCCCGATCGACACACTCATCCTCGCCCGCCGGGTCGTGCCCGTGGCCGGGCCGACGCGGGTTCTCGAGGACCACGCCGTGGCCGTGCACCACGGCCACATCGAGGCCGTGGTGCCGGCGGCCGAGGCCCGCGAGCGCTTCGAGCCCGCCGAAGTCGTCGAGCTCGACGACCACGTGCTGCTGCCCGGCTTCATCAACGCCCACACCCATGCGGCGATGAACCTGATGCGCGGCATCGCCAACGACATGCCGCTCATGCCGTGGCTGACCGAACACATCTGGCCCATCGAGAGCGCGTTCATGTCGCCGGGCTTCGTCGCCGAGGGCACCGACCTGGCGATGGCCGAGATGCTGCGCAGCGGCACGACCTGCTTCAACGACATGTACTTCTTCCCCGACGTCGTCGCCGAACGCGTCGACGCCGCCGGCATGCGCGCCGCCGTGGGCATGATCGTGATCGATTTCCCCACCGTCTGGGCCGCCAACGCCGCGGAGTATCTCGACAAGGGGCTGGCCGTGCGCGACGCCTGGCGCGGTCACGAACGCATCACGCCGGTGTTCGCCCCGCACGCGCCCTACACCGTCTCCGACGAACCGCTGGAAAAGATCCGGACCTACGCCGACGAGATGGATCTGCGCGTGCACATGCACGTCCACGAGACCGCCTTCGAGGTGAACGACGCGCTCGAAAAGACCGGCGAGCGCCCGCTGGCGCGGCTCGACCGCCTGGGCCTGCTCACCCCGAATTTCCTCGCGGTGCACATGACCCAGCTGACCGACGACGAGATCGATCACTGCGCCCACACCGGGGTGCATGTGCTGCACTCGCCGGAATCCAACCTCAAGCTCGCCAGCGGGCTGTGCCCGGTGCAGCGGCTCATCGACGCCGGCGTCAACGTGGCGCTGGGCACCGACGGCGCGGCCTCCAACAACGACCTCGACATGATCGGCGAGATGCGCACCGCCGCCTTCAGCGGCAAGCTCGCCGGCGCCCGGCCGGATGCGGCCGCGGTCTCCGCCGACACCGCACTGGAAATGGCTACACTCGGCGGCGCCCGCGCGCTGGGCCTCGACGAGATCACCGGCTCGATCGAACCCGGCAAGGCCGCGGACCTGTGCGCCGTCGACCTGTCCGCCATCGAGACCGCACCGATGTTCGATCCGGTCGCGGCCGTGGTCTACAACGCCTCGCGCGAGCGCGTGACCGACACCTGGGTGGCCGGCCGCCGCCTGCTCGCCGACCGCCGGCTGACCACCCTCGACGAGGCGCAGCTGCTCGACACCGCCGCGCGCTGGCGCGACACCCTCGCCGGACATGCCCGGCAGCCCGCCGCACGGAGATCCGCCGAATGAGTCCGACCGACCAGAACGCCGAACTCGCCAAGTTCGCCCGCCTGGCCGAGCGCTGGTGGGATCCCGACGGCGAGATGCGCCCGCTGCACGACATCAACGGTCTGCGGACCGACTACATCGACCAACGCGCGCCGCTGTCCGGAAAACGCGTGCTCGACGTCGGCTGCGGCGCCGGCCTGCTCGCCGAGGCCATGGCCGCGCGCGGCGCCGAGGTCACCGGGCTGGATCTGTCCCCCGAGCTGATCGAGGCCGCGCGCGCCCACGCGGCCGAGTCCGGCCTGTCGATCGACTACCGCTGCGTGGCCACGCGCGAGCTGGCCGCCGACATGGCCGGGGCCTTCGATATCGTGGTCGCCTACGAGATGCTGGAGCACGTCGACACGCCGGCCTACGTGGTCGACGACTGCGCGCTGCTGACCCGACCCGGCGGCGGCCTGTTCTTCTCGACCATCAACCGCAGCCCCAAGGCCTGGGCGCTGGCCATCGGCGGCGCGGAATACGTCCTCGGCCTGCTGCCGCGCGGCACGCACGACTACGCCAAGCTCATCCGCCCGGGCGAGCTCGCGCGCTGGTGCCGCGACGCTGGCCTGACCGTGGCCGCCGTCGACGGCATGCACTACAACCCGCTGACGCGGCGTGGACGGCTGGCCGCACGTCCGGACGTGAACTACTTCCTGCACGCGACGCGCCCGGACAGCGACCGATGAGCGCACGCCCCGATCGCGCGGTGCTGTTCGACCTGGACGGCACCCTGCTGCACACGGCGCCGGATCTGGCCGGCGCGGTCAACGACATGCGCGTCGAACGCGGCCTGGAGCCGCTGCCGCTGTCCGAGCTCGAGCCACTGTGCTCCTACGGCGGCCGTGGCATGCTCGGCCGCGGCCTGGACCTGACCCCGGACGACGCCGAGTACGCGGCCACGTTCGATGCCTTCATCGAGCGCTATCGCGCCCGCATGACCCGGGATACGCACCCCTACGAGGGCATCCGCGAGCTGGTGCGCGCCATCGTCGGCGACGGCTGCGCCTGGGGCGTGGTCACCAACAAGATCGAAGCCCTGGCGACGCCGCTGATGGATCACATGGCCTTCGACCCCGCGCCCGGCTGCGTGGTCGGCGGCGACTCCGCCGGGGTCCCCAAACCGGACCCGGCGCCGCTCTATCTGGCCTGCGAGCGCATCGGCGTGGCGCCCGCGCGTTGCATCTACATCGGCGATTCGGATCGCGACATCGATGCCGGCCGGGCCGCGGGCATGGCCACCATCGGCGTCGCCTACGGCTATATCCCGCCCGGCGACGACATCCACGGCTGGCAGGCGGACCGCGTCGGCGCCCGCGTGGCCGACCTCGCCGGCCTCATCCGCGAACTCAAGGACCACGGAAGCGCATGACCGGAACGAGCACCGACACCACCACGCCCGGCCCGCTGGCCGGACGCGTGATCCTGATCACGGGGGCCGGCGGCGGCATCGGCGCGGCGGTCGCACGCGCCGCGGCTGCGGCCGGCGCCGAGTGCATTCTGCTCGGGCGTCGCGAACGCACCCTGACGCCGGTCTTCGACGCCATCCGGGCCGACGGCGGCCCCGAGCCGGCACTGTTCCCGATGGACGTGACCAAGGCCGGGGAGGACGACTATCAGCGCCTGGTGGACGGCATCGCCGCGGACTGCGGCCGTCTCGACGGCGTGGTGCATACTGCGGCCCGCTTCGACGGTCTGATGCCGCTGGCCACGCATCCGATCGACGGCTGGCAGCGGATCATGCACGTCAATCTCACCGCGGCGTTCGCGCTGACCCAGGCCTGCCTGCCCCTGCTGCAGGCCGCCGAGGATGCCTCCGTCGTGTTCACGCTGGACGAGACCGCAGCGGCACCGAAGGCGTTCTGGGGCGCCTACGCCGTGAGCAAGGCAGCTCTGGAATCGATGCTGCGGCTGTTCGCGGTCGAACACGAACAGAGCGACGCGCTGCGTTTCAACGGCGTCGATCCGGGCGCGCGGGCCACCGGACTGCGCCGCAAGGCCTTTCCCGCCGACGATCCGGCCGCCGCCCCGGCCGAGGACATCGCCGGGCAGTACATCCACCTGCTCTCGCGCGCCGCACGCGGCACCACCGGCACCGTTCAGCGCTGAAGCGTCGCCCGCCCGTGGTCGCAGCGATCGCGGAGCGCGCAGTCGGCGCAGTCGGGGCGACGCTTGTGGCAGCGCCCTCGGGCGTGCGCCACGATCAGCGCGTGCAGCTCGTCGTAGAACGCGGCCGTCGCCGGGCCGACGGCCTCGACCGCCTGCCGCAGCCTCTCGTAGCGGCGCGGTCCGGACCACCAGCCGTAGCGCTCGAACAGACGAAAGGCATAGGCATCGGCCACGAACTGCGGCCGGCCGAAGGCATAGAGCAGAATCGCGTCGGCGGTCTCGGCGCCCACGCCGCGCACCGAGAGCAGATCGCGCCGCAGCGCCGGCGTCTGCCAGGCGTCGAGCACCGCGAGGCCGCCGTGGGCGAGCAGCCATCGGCACAGCGCGCGCAGCCGTTCGGCCTTGACGTGATGCGGCCCGGCGCGTCGGATCAGGGTGGGCAGATCCGCATGCGCCAGCAGCGCATCCGGCGTGAGCGGCCCCGCCGCACGCAGATTCGCGATCGCAATCTCGACGTTGGTCCAGGCCGTGTGCTGGGTCAGCACGGCGCCGACGAGCACCTCGAATCGCGGCTGCTCGGCGTCCTGAGTCGGCCACCAATGCTGGGGTCCGTAGGCGCGCAGCAGGGTGTCGTGAAAATACTGCAGCCCGCGCGCGGTGGGCGCGCCCCGACCGTCCACGTCAGCGTTTGAGATCGACCGTCGCGGCCAGTTCGCGGATCTGCTTGCGATCGAGCTCCCGATAGCCGCCGGCCTTGACGCCGCCGGGCAGCGCCACCGGACCGAAGCCGGTGCGCATCAGCCGGGATACGGTCACCCCCTGCGAGGCCCAGAGTCGGCGGACCACGCGATTGCGGCCCTGACGGACGGTCACCTCGAACCAGCGGTTGGCACGCTGGGCATCGTCGCTCACGCGGATCGAATCGAAGCGGGCCACGCCGTCGTCGAGCATCACGCCGTCCATCAGCCGCTCCAGCATGGCGTCGTCGACCGCGCCACGCACCCGCACCGCGTAGGTCCGCACGATCTCGTAGCTGGGATGCTCCAGACGGCGCTTGAGCTCGCCGTCGGTGGTCATCAGCAGCAGACCGGAGGTGTTGACGTCCAGACGGCCGACCGCCAGCCAGCGGCCGGCCTTCATGCGCGGCAGGCCCTTGAACACCGTGGGCCGGCCGTCCGGATCGCGGCGGCTCACGACCTGGTCGACGTGTTTCTTGTAGGCCAGCACGCGACACGGCGCCTTGAGGCGTTCGCCGAGATTCAGCCGCTTGCCGTCCATGCGGATCTCATCGCGCGGGTCGGCCTTGTCGCCGAGCGTGGCCACGCGGTTGTTCACGCGGATCCGCCCGGCCTCGATGACCTGCTCGAGCTGTCGCCGCGAACCGTAACCGGCGCGGGCGAGCAGTTTCTGGAGACGTTCGGACATGATCGCTTCCGGGCGGTGGGCGGGGCGGTGCTACTTGGCCACGAAGGCGCGCTCGATGACGTAGTCGCCGGGCGCGCCGATATGCGGCGAGACCTCGAAGCCGCGTGCGTCCAGCAACGCCGCGGTGTCGTCGAGCATGGCCGGGCTGCCGCAGATCATGGCCCGGTCGTGTTCCGGGTCCATCGGCGGCAGATCGAGATCCGAAAACAGCCGACCACTGTCGATGGCGTCGGTCAGGCGGCCCTCGTTGCGGAACGGCTCCCGGCTCACGATCGGGTAATAGAACAGCCGATCGGCGATCAATTCGCCGAGCAGATCGTCGTTGGGCAGATTCTCGGTGAGCAGCGCGTCGTAGGCCAGATCGTCGACGTAGCGCACGCCGTGGACCACGATCACGCGCTCGAAGCGCTCGTAGGTCTCCGGATCGCGCGCGACCGACAAAAACGGCGCCAGACCGGTGCCGGTGGACAGCAGATACAGATTGCGGCCCGGATGCACGTCGCTGATCAGCAGCGTGCCCGTCGGCTTGGTGCTGACCAGCACCTCGTCGCCCTCCTTCAGATGCTGCAGCCGCGACGTGAGCGGGCCGTCCGGCACCTTGATGGAGAAGAATTCGAGATATTCCTCGTAGTTCGCCGAGACGATGCTGTACGCCCGCATCAGCGGCTTGCCACCGTTATCGCCGGGCAGGCCGATCATCACGAACTGGCCGTTGTCGAAACGCAGGGCGCGGTCGCGCGTGGTGGTGAACGAAAAGAGCGAATCGTTCCAGTGATGCACGCTGAGCACGCGCTCGGTATTCAAAGCTGCCATGGTCTCCGTCGAAATTCGGCGCGGGCCGGCGCCTGCGAGGGCCCGCCCGCGGATGAATCAGGATGACGCAAGGCTACATGGGTTCGCGGGCAATGCAATCCAAGGCCCGCCGCCCGGCGCCAGCCTCAGCGCGATGGCGACCCGGTCCCGGACGACGCCGCGTCGCCGTCGGCGCCCCGGTCGGGGTCAGCCGCAGCGGGCGTGCCCGGCGCGTCGGGCGACGGCTCCATCTCGGCGTCGCCGACATTCCGGCTCGGGGGGTTGTGATCCGCGTCGGCGACCGGTGTCTCCGCCTCCGTCGACGGCGCCGCCTCGCCGCCCTGCAGCCGCGCCACGGCCGCATCCAGCGCATCGAGATCCTGCAGCTCCGGCAGGCTCGGCAGCTCCGACAGCCGCCGGACGCCGAAGTCGTCGAGAAACGCCGGCGTGGTGCCGAACAGCGCCGGGCGGCCCGGCACCTCGCGATGGCCGACGACCTTGATCCAGTCGAACTCCTGAAGCGTCTTGATGATGTTGGACGACACCGACACGCCGCGCACGGCCTCGATGTCCGAGCGTGCGATCGGCTGGCGGTAACAAATCAGCGCCAGCGTCTCCAGCATCGCCCGCGAAAGCCGGGGTGGACGCTCCTCCCAGAGTCGGGAGACCAGTCCGGCGTAGTCGGGCCCGACCTGGAACCGCCAGCCGCCGGCCACCTCCACGAGATTCACCGCCGCGTCGGCATAGCGGGCGGCGAGCGCGTCCAGGGCCAGGCGCACGTCCTTGCGCTCGACCGCCTGGGTCGTCTCCAGAAGCTGCACCAGGCGATCCGCCGACAGCGGCCCGTCCGCGGCCATGAGCAGCGCCTCGACGCAGCGCAGCAGCGCCTCGGCCACCAGCGGCTCGTCGGCTTCACCTCCGGCGGCCACCCGGTCGTCCGGCTCGTGTTCCTGTTCGCTCACCCCGGCCTCCGTCAGTTGTCGCCGGACGCGGCCGCCAGCCGCAGCGCGACCGGCGCGCGCGGATCGGCCTGTTCGATCACGATCAGCGCCTCGCGCGCCAGCTCCAGAATCGCGAGGAATGAGACCACCACGCCCAGCCGCCCCTCACCGGTATCCACGAGCGTCAGGAAGGCCGTCGCCGCGCCGCCGCCCAGCCGCTCCAGGATGCGGCTCATGTGTTCGCGCACGGATAGCGGCTCCCGCTCGATGCGATGTTCGGAGAACAGCTCGGCGCGGGAGAACACGTCGCGCAGCGCGGCCAGCAGCGCGCGCAGATCGGCCTCGGGCTCAGGGCGGACGATATCCAGCCGGGCCGGCGGATGCTGGACGGGCACGAGATCGCGCCCGGCCCGCGGCCAGGCATCGAGGTGCTCGGCCGCCGCCTTGAAGCGTTCGTATTCCTGCAGCCGGCGCACGAGTTCGGCGCGCGGGTCCTCGCCCTCATCGGCCTCGTCCGCCGCCGGGCTGGGCAGGAGCATGCGCGACTTGATCTCGGCCAGCATCGCGGCCATGAGCAGATATTCGCCGGCCAGTTCGATGGCCATGTCCTCCATCAGTTCGATGTAGGCCATGTACTGCTGGGTGATCGTGAACACCGGGATGTCGAGAATGTCGAGATTCTGGCGCCGGATGAGATAGAGCAGCAGGTCGAGCGGTCCCTCGAAGGCCTCGAGGAACACGCGCATGGCGTCCGGCGGGATGTACAGGTCGTCCGGGAGCGCTTCGAGCGGTTCGCCCGCCACGCGTATCGACTGCGCCTGCGGTTCACCGCCCTCGGCCGGCTCGGCCGCCGCGGGGCTCATGCACGCGCCCCCGGACGGCCGCGGCGGGCGGCTGCAGCCTTCATGCCGAGGGCAGGAAACCGGTCAGTGCGAACGCGCGCTCAAGCGTCGGTTCGGCGCGCTGGCGCGCCGCCGCGGCCCCGCGCGCGAGGATCGCGTCGAGGCCTTCGGGATCGGCACGAAAATCCGCGTAGCGGGCCTGCAGCGGCTCCAGAAAGGCCACCACCGCATCGGCCAGATCGCCCTTGAGGGCGCCGTAGCCCTGGCCGGCGTAGCGCGACTCCAGGGTCGCGATGGACTCGTCGGTGACCGCCGAATAGATCGACAACAGATTGGCTACGCCGGGTTTGTTCTCCTCGTCGAAGCGGATCTCGGCGTCGGAGTCGGTCACCGCCCGCTTGATCTTCTTGGCCACCTTCTTCGGCTCGTCGAGCAGTTTGATGACGTTGGCCTCGACGTCGTCCGACTTGGACATCTTCGCAGTCGGATCGCCCAGGCTCATGATGCGCGCGCCGACCTCCGGAATGAACGGTTCGGGCACGGTGAACACGTCCTCGCCAACGCGCGCGTTGAAACGCTCGGCCAGATTGCGGGCCAGCTCCAGATGCTGTTTCTGATCGTGGCCGACGGGCACCGCGTCGGCCTGGTAGAGCAGGATGTCGGCGGCCATGAGCACCGGATAGTCGAACAGGCCGGCGTTGATATTGTCCGCGTTCTTCGCCGACTTGTCCTTGAACTGGGTCATCCGGTTCAGTTCGCCCATGGAGGTGTGGCAGTTGAGCAGCCACGCCAGCTGAGCGTGCGCGGGCACGTGCGACTGCACGAACAGGGTCGCCCGCTCCGGGTCGATGCCGGCGGCGAGATACAGGCACAGGAACTCGTGGCAGCGCTCGCGCAGCGCGGCCGGGTCCTGGCGAACGGTGATCGCGTGCATGTCCACCAGCGCGAACAGGCAGTCGTGGCTGGCCTGCATGGACACCCAGTGCTTGAGCGCGCCGATGTAATTGCCGAGCGTCAGCGCGCCCGACGGCTGGATGCCGGACAGGACGACGGGTTTCGCGATCTCCGAACTCACGCGGTGCAGCCCCTGGTCAACGGATGTTCAAGCGCGACAGTATACGCAAGCGCCTGCCGGGCGTGGCCACAGGCCGCTACGCCTCGGCGGGGTCCAGTCCCAGCGCTTCGGCGCTGCCCTTGCCGGCTCGCAGGATCTTCGGCACCACATCGGTGAGATCGACCACCGTGGTCGGCTCGACGCCGGTCGCCCCCGCGTCGACGATGTAGTCCAGCTGGCGATCGAAGGCGTCGCGCACGTCCAGCGCCTCGGACAGCGGCATATCCTCGCCCGGGGCCAGGGCGGTCACCGACATCATCGGCGCGTCGAGCGCCTCGGCGATCGCGCGCGCCACCGGATGCCCGGGCACGCGGATGCCGATGGTCTTGCGCTTGGGATGCGCGAGCCAGGCCGGCACCTCCTTGGTCGCCGGCAACACGAAGGTGTAGGCACCGGGAGTCGCGGCCTTGAGCAGCCTGAAGCTCGTGTTCTCGACTCGGGCGTAGGTCGAGATCTCCGACAGGTCGCGACAGACCAGGGTGAAGAAATGATCTCGCCCGAGGCCGCGCATCGCGCAGATCCGCTCGATCGCGTCCTTGTCGCCCATGGCGCAGGCCAGGCCGTAGGAGGAGTCGGTCGGATAGGCGATCACCCGGCCCGCGCGCAGCGCCTCGGCGATCTGGGTGATGCGCCGCGGCTGCGGCGTCTCGGCGTGTACGTGGATCATGTCTGCCATGATCCGATTATGGATCGCCTGGCACGTGCAGGCAAAGCGCCGGCGGCGCTGTGGCCGCGGTCCGGCCGGATACGGCACACTGACGGACACTGAACGAACGTCGATTCACCAGCCAGGACGCAACGCCCATGGACTATTTCGCAATCGTTTCCTTCGACGTGGCCGAGAGCGCGGAAGCCCGTGCCAAGGCGGTCGAGGAGCATCGCGCCCGTCTCACCGAGCTCGACGCGGAGGGCCGCCTGCTCACCGCCGGTCCGCTGCCGCGCACCGACGCCTACGGCCGCGTCACCGAAGGGTTTCAGGGCAGCATCATCATCGCCCAGTTCGAAAGCCTCGAGCAGGCGCGGGCCTGGGCCCAGGTCGACCCGTACAACGCCCAGGGCGTGTACATGGAAACCAACGTCTATCCCTACAAGAAGGTGTTCGGATGAGCGACCGGGTCCTGCGCATCCGCGAAGCCCTGGCGGAGGGGCTCGACACCGACGACATCGCCATCCGCGACGACAGTCACCTGCACCGCGGTCACGAAGGCGCCAAGACCGGCCTCGGCCATTTCCACGTGACCATCCGCTCGCCGCGCTTCACCGGCACGTCGCCGATCGAGCGCCATCGGCTGGTCTACGAAGCCCTGGGCAGCCTCATGCAGACCGACATCCACGCGGTCCAGATCCGCGCGCTCGCACCCGAGGAATAGCGCGGCCCGCGCGCGACACCGGGCGCGCGCAACCGATACAGGCCGGCCCGGGCGTCGCGTCCGGGCCGGCCGCAGAACGACAACGATACGGCGCCGCGACCGGCGCACCGCGAGGGGGACAATCGAGATGAACCGAATCCACGTACTGCGCTGCGCGGCCGTCAGCGGACTGCTGGCATCGAGCCCCGCCTGGGCCCAGGCGGACACGGCGGCAGGTAGCGAGACGCTCGCGCCGATCGAGGTCGAGAGCGTGCGTCTGAACACCGAGGTGCTCGAGACCCCGGCCGCCGTCGACGTGATCGAGGGCGAAGACGTGACCCGCGGCCGCCGCAAGACCCAGCTCGACGACGCTCTCAACCGCACGCCGGGCGTCTACGCCAACAACGGCTCCAATTTCGCCCAGAACCTGCGCGTGTCGATCCGCGGCTTCGGCGCGCGCTCGGCCTTCGGCGTGCGCGGCGTGCGGGTTCGCGTCGACGGCATCCCGGAAACCCTGCCCGACGGCCAGGCCCAGACCGACAGCATCGACCTCGGCGCCATCGAACGCCTGGAGGTGGTGCGCGGGCCGTTCTCCGCGCTCTACGGCAACGCCACCGGCGGCGTCATCGACGTCACCACGACCGCACCCTCGGACGGGCCGCTCGATCGCGGTGAACTCGCCGCCGGCAGCAACGGCTATCGTCGCGCCAGCGTGTCCTCCGCCCGCCAGCTCGACGACTGGGGCTACGCCATCACCGCCTCCCGGCTGGATCTGGACGGCTACCGCGAACACAGCGAGGTCGAGAAGAACCAGCTCACCGGCAAGTTCGAGCGCGCGGTGGGCGACACCGGCACCCTGCGCCTGATCACACGCGTGCTGGATGCCCCCGACACGCTCGACCCCGGCGGCGTGACGCGCGCGACGGCCCGGGCCGACCGCGGCGCCGCGCGCGACGCCAATCTGGACTTCGACGCCCGCCAGTCGGCTTCGCAGCAGACCGTCGGCGCAGTCTACGAGGATCAGCTCGGCGACAGTCAGAGCTACCAGGCCAACCTGTTCTACACCAACCGCGACTTCATTCAGTTCCTGCCGTTTGAGGACGGCGGCGTGGTCACCTACGACCGGGACTTCTTCGGCGGCGGTCTGCAGACCACCCGCTTCGACACCCTGTTCGGGCACGAGAACCAGCTGGTCACCGGCGTCGACGTGAATGTCCAGCAGGATGATCGCCAGCGCTATGACAACCTCGGCGGCGACCGCGGCGTGCTCGGCCTCGACGAGGACCAGCAGGCGACCAGCGTGGGCGTGTTCGCACAGAACGTGTTCTCGATCACCGACGACCTCGAGCTCACCACGGGCCTGCGCTACGACTGGCTCGACTTCGATATCGACGACGCCTTCGTGACTGCGACCGACCCCGACGACTCCGGCAGCCGCACCTATCGGGAACTGTCCGCCAACGCCGGCCTGAGCTACGCCTGGGCCGCACGCCAGCGTGTGTACGCGAACGTCGCCAACGCCTTCGAGTCGCCGACGTTCACCGAGTTCGCCGATCCGGCCGGCAACGGCGGCTTCAACAGCGAACTCGAGCCCCAGAAGGCGACTCAGTACGAGATCGGCGCCAAGGGCGAGATCGCGGCGCGCGGGCGCTATCAGCTCAGCGCCTTCTGGATCGACGTCCGCGACGAACTCGTGGTCTTCAACGATGACGGCCGGCGCGATTTCTACGAGAACTCCGGCGAATCCCGCCGCCGCGGCCTCGAGGCCAAGCTGGCCTGGCAGTTCACCGACCGGCTGTCGGCCACCGGCAGCTACACCCTGGCCGAATACGAGTACCGCGAATTCGTCGACCAGAGCGGCAACGATTACGCCGACAACCGGCTCCCCGGGCTGCCGGAGGAAACCCTGTTCGGGGAACTGGCCTGGCGCGACCCGGACATCGGCTATGCGAGCCTCAACGCCCGCTGGATCGGCTCGATCTACGCCGACAACGCCAACGACAGCCGCATCGGCAGCTATGCCGTGGTCGACGGCCGCATCGGCAAGACGATCCCGGCCGGACGCGAATCGCTGACCGTCTATCTCGGCATCGACAACCTGCTCGACAAGGACTACTACGACAACATCCGCATCAACGCCTTCGGCGGGCGCTATTTCGAGCCGGCACCCGACCGGACGTTCTACGCCGGGCTGGTGTACGAACTCTAGGGATACGTCGCGCCGCCCGCGCCGTCACGCCCGGCGCCTTGTCACGGGTCGGCGATGTCGCGAGACGCCACCGACCACTGCCCGTCGGCGTGCCGGCCCCTACGCCGGGCGCTCGCGCGGGTCATGACACGGCCGCAGGAGAAACACGGCGGGTGGACGGCCGCCCTCCGACGGGCAAGGTCGGGCGTGCAGGCAGCGGCGATCGTCATCCCGCAGGGCGGCAGCGACGGGCGGACATGCGCCAGCGCCCTCAGGCGTCCTTGAGAAACGCCTCCACGGTCTCGGCGTCGAGGGCGTCCAGCCCGACAGTACGCGAATGCGGCAGCGCGCCGGCCCCGGGGGCCTTGCGACGGAGCACCACGAGCGGCTGATAGGCATCGAATTCGGCGACGAAGAAGGCCACGCGTGGATCGCGAGTCGCGTCACCCGGGCCGTAGATCCCGCAGCGGGCGACCGACCATTCGGTCTCGACGTCCTCGCGATACGTCCAGTCGCCGCGCTCGGCCGCGGCCCGGAACGCCGGCTCCACGCACTCGGTCAGCACCGCCCGGGCGCGCTCGGCGATCGTGCCGCGCCGTTCGGCCAGGCGCTCGCGAGCACCCTGCTTGGACTGCACTTCATCGGTGGTGACTTCGAGCCAGCTGCGCGCCACGTATCTGTCCTGCCTGCGGGTTGCGGTCGGCGGCTAAGCGTAAGCGCTGGCGCCCCGCCGCACAAGCGCATCGAGCGCTGCCGGAGCTCGGCGTTCAGCCGGGCCGCGGGCGGCGCGCCCGTTCCATGCCCGGGCTGTCGGGCGTACGGCCGTCGCCGCAGCTCGCCCGTGCACGCCGGGCGAGATCGACCATCCGATCCAGAGTCGGCTGGCGCCCGGCGTCGGTGACGCCGTCCTCCAGCTCGGCCCGGGCGTGGGCCGCGCTATCCTGTACCGCGGTCAGATCGTGCGCGCAGCGGCGATCGCTGGCGCCGACGAACAGCGTGCTGCAGCCGGTGACGAGCGCGGCCAACGCCGCCAGGAAAAGGATGCGTGCCGCATCTCGCGTCGATCGATTCATGATTGCGTGTCCTCGGTGTCGGCCGGGGGCCCGGTCGGCGCCTCCAGCAGGGCCGTGAAAGCGGCCTCGTCGAGCAGTGTGACCCCCAGCTTCCGGGCCTTGTCGCGCTTGCTTCCGGGGGCGTCACCGACGACCACGTAGTCGGTCTTTTTCGACACGCTCGACGTGACCCGGCCACCCAGCGCCTCGATGCGTTCGGTCGCCGCCTCGCGGCTCAGGTCCGCCATGCTGCCCGTGAGCACGAAGGTCCGCCCCGCCAGCGGCCGGGGGGCGTCGTCCACCGCGATCGTCTCCCAGGTCACGCCGGCCGCGATCAGCGCGTCGATGACCTCGCGGTTGCGCGGCTCCGCGAAGAAGTCGGCGATGCAGCCGGCCACCCGCGCGCCCACGCCGGGTACGGCCTGCAAGCCTTCCGCGGTCATGATGCGATCGCGGGCGGCGCGATTGTCGGGTTCGCTGTGAGCCGCGCGCGCCAGCCGTTCCCGGTACGCCACAGCCTCGTCCTGCAGGGCTTTCAGACTGCCGAAATGACGCGCGAGATCGCGTGCCATCGTCTCCCCGACCTCGCGGATGCCCAGCGCGAAGATGAAGCGCTCCAGCGTGGTCTGCTTGCTGGCCTCGATGGAGGCCAGCAGGTTGGCCACGGACTTCTCGCCGTAGCCCTCGCGCGCGACAAGGTCCTCGCGATGCTCGACCAGCCGGAAGATGTCCGCCGGCGAGCCCAGCAGCCCCTCGGCGACGAACTGCTCGATCTGGCGCTCGCCGAGGCCGTCGATGTCCAGCGCACGCCGGGAGGCGAAATGCTTGAGCGCCTCACGGCGCTGCGCGGCACAGACCAGGCCGCCGCTGCAGCGCGCGATCGCCTCGCCCTCGACGCGCTCGATGCCGGAGCCGCAGACGGGACAGGCCTCGGGCAGCGTGATGGGCCGGGCGTCCGCCGGGCGTCTGTCGACCAGCACCCGCGGGATCTCGGGGATGACGTCGCCGGCGCGCCGCACCACCACCGTGTCGCCCACGCGCACATCCTTGCGCGCGATCTCGTCCATGTTGTGCAGGCTGGCGTTCGACACCGTCACCCCGCCGACGAACACCGGCTCCAGCTTGGCCACCGGCGTCAGCGCGCCGGTGCGGCCGACCTGGAATTCCACCGCGTTGAGCCGGGTGGTGGCCTCCTCGGCCGGAAACTTGCGCGCGATCGCCCAGCGCGGCGCGCGGGCGACGAAGCCCAGTTCGGCGCGGACGTCGGCGGCGTCGACCTTGAACACGCAGCCGTCGATCTCGATGTCGAGGCCGGCGCGGCGCTCGGCCATCGCCGCGTAGTAGGCCTTGCAGCCGTCCAGTCCCTCGACCCGCTCGACGTGCTCGCTGACGGTGAATCCCCAGGCGGCGAGCCGGTCGATCTGGGCATACAGGCTACCCGGAAGACGGGCGCCGTCGATGCGGCCGATGCCGTAGGCCATGAATGCCAGCGGCCGGGTCGCGGTCACCCGGGAGTCGAGCTGGCGCAGGCTGCCGGCGGCCGCGTTGCGCGGATTCACGAACGGCTTCTGTCCGTCCTCGCCCAAGCGTGCGTTGAGGGCCTCGAAGCGCGACCGGGCGAGCACGACCTCGCCGCGCACCTCGACGAAATCCGGCGGCTCGTCGCCGGCCAGCCGCAACGGCAGATTGCGGATGGTGCGGGCGTTGGCGGTGATGTCCTCGCCGGTGACGCCGTCGCCGCGGGTCGCCGCCAGCTGCAGCACGCCCGCCTCGTAGCGCAGGTTCAGCGCCGTGCCGTCGAACTTCGGCTCGGCGCAGTAGGTCAGCGCCTCCGCGTTCACACCCTCTCGTGCGCGCCGGTCGAACTCGGCCAGTTCGTCGTCGTCGAAGCAGTTGGCCAGCGACAGCATAGGCGTCGCGTGATCCACGGCGTCGAACTTCTCCGACGGCGGCGCCCCGACCCGCTGGGTGGGGGAATCGGCGCGCACGAGCTCGGGATGCTCGGCCTCCAGCGCCTGCAGCTCGCGGAACAGCCGGTCGTACTCGGCGTCCGAGACCGTCGGGTCGTCGTCCTGATAGTAGGCGCGATTGTGCGCGCGCAGCGTCCGTGCCAGTTCGTCGGCCCGCGCGCGCGCCTGCCGATCCGCGGCCACTAGGGAACCTCCGATTGAATCGTCGCGATCGCGCCGGCGTGCTTTGCGCGCGGCTGGCAAGGAATCGCGAGCGTGGCGTGCTCATTGCACGGTAGCGAGTGATGACGCCGTCCAGACGCGCGCAAAGCCCCGGCCCCGACGGGGTTCGGCCTCAAATGCACTGCGACGGCGTTGCCAAGCGTGACCTGGCAACGAGCCAGGCGCGACGCTTGGGCGCCTTGTCGCAACGCATTTGAGGACACGAACACGAGCCGCGAAAATTCAAACGGAGGTTCCCTAGCGGCGCTGGGCGATACGCGCGCGGCGGTCCAGATCCGCGATCTGGTCGAGCATGTACTGCGCGGTCTGGGCCTTGAGCAGCGCCCGCTTGTCGTCGAGCACGTCGCCGCCGAGCGCCTTGGCGAGGCCGTTGGCCGTCTCCATCATGTCGCGCATGGCCTGCACGCCCTCGACCGGCCCCGGCAGGACGAGAAACAGCGTCAGGCCCGGCGTGGCGAGCTGATCGCGCTCGGCCGGGTCGAGGGTGCCCGGCTTGAGCATGTTGGCCACCGCGAACACGGACTCGGGCACGCCGTTGGCCTCGGTCACGCGGTGATAGATGTCGTTGAGCCCGAACTTGAGATCCTGCGCCTTGAGCGCGGCGTGGATCGCCGGCCCCTCGAAGGCGCGGCCGTCGGGGCTGGCGACATGCAGCTGGAAGATCTGCTGTTCGCCGTCCGGCGCCCGCTGCGGGCGCATGTTCTCGACCCGCTCGCTATCCGGCGGCGCCGGGGCGGCCGGCGCCGGCTCGGGCGCCGCGCTCGCTTCCGTGGCCGACGGCTCGCCGGCATCGGCCTCCAGCCCGGACTCGCTGTCGGCCGGTGCCTCGGGCGGCGCGCTCTTATAGGCCTGCCAGGACGCCTCCGCGGCCTCCTCCGGCATCTCGGGCTCGGCCGCCGGTTCGGAGGCCGAACCCCCCTGCCCGCTCGCAGCCTTGCGGCTGGCCGGTGTGCTCGAGGAAAGCGTGCGCACACCGACAATGTAGGAGTCGCCGCCAAGCGCCTCACCGCGCGCCTCGGCGCCCTCCTGGTCGGCGGTTTCGTCGTCCATGCCCTGCCAGGGATCGCTCTCGGACTGACGGCGCAGGTACCAGTAGGCACCGGCCACCACCGCGATCACCAGAATCAGGAGAAGCCATTGCACGATAGACATAGGCGGATTGCGTGATGAAAGTGGACCGAACCGGGCCTAGCCGGCCATGTCGAGGGCTTGATCGATATCCACACTGACAAGCCGGGAGACGCCGGGTTCAGCCATCGTCACGCCGTGCAGCTGCTCGGCGAGCGACATCGTCAGCTTGTTGTGCGTGATCACGATGAATTGGACCTGTGTCGACATCCGGCGCACGAGCTCGCAGAAGCGCGACACGTTGGCATCGTCGAGCGGCGCGTCGATCTCGTCAAGCATACAGAACGGCGCCGGATTGAGCTCGAACAACGCGAACAGCAGCGCCACGGCCGTGAGCGCCTTCTCGCCGCCGGACAGCATCTGGATGGAGGCGTTGCGCTTGCCCGGCGGCCGCGCCATGACGCGGATGCCGGTGACCAGCCAATCGTCCTCGGTCAGCTCCAGCGCGGCCTCGCCGCCGCCGAACAGGTCGGGGAACATGGCCGCAAAGCGGCCGTTGACCTGCTCGTAGGTGGCACGGAAGCGCTGTCGCGTCTCCCGGTCGATCTTGGCGATGGCCTGCTCGAGCGTCTCCAGCGCCTCGCTCAGGTCGGCGTGCTGCTCCCCGAGATAGGCCTCGCGCTCGGCCTCGGCGTCGTATTCCTCGATCGCGGCGAGGTTGATCGCGCCGAGACGCTGGATGCGCCGCTCGACCGCCTCGATCTCGCTGCTCCAGGCGTCGGCCGTGGCGTCGGCGGGCAGCTGTTCGACCAACGATGCCGGCGACTCGCCCAGCTCCTCCAGCTGTTCAACCACGCCGGCGCGCCGCACACCCGCGGTCTCGACCGCGATCTGGGCCTGCTGCAGCGCCTCGCGCGCGCTATCCACGCCCTGGTCGGCCTGCATGGCCGTCTCGGACTGGGTCTCGAGCCGCTTCTCGCAGTCGGCCAGCCGCTCGCGGGCGCCGCGCAGCTCGCGCTCGGCGGTCTCGCGCGCCGCCACCGCCCGTTCATGGGCGTCGCTGTCGTCGGCCTCGTCGCGGTCCGGCGCGGCCTCGGCATCGAACGCCGCCAGGCGCTCGGCCACGTCCGCCCGGGCGGCGGCCGTGTCGCGCCGGCGGGCATCGAGACTCTCCACCCGCCCGGCCAGCGCCGTCTGCTGCGCCTCGACGTCGCGCAGGCGCTGCTCGGCTTCGCCGTGGCGTTTGCGGGCGGTCTCGCGGGCGGCGCGCGCTTCGCCCAGCTCGGCCTGAGCCTGACGCCGACGCGTCTGGAAATCCTCGGCCGCTTCGGCGAGCCGCTCCAGGCCCGCCTCGCGCGCGACGGCCTCGTCCTCCGCGGTCTCGATCTGCTCGTTCAGGTCGGCGAGTTCGGTGTCGATCTCGGCGCGGCGCTCGCGGCGCTGGCGCGCGCGTTCCCGTTCGCCCTGATGCCGCGCACGCCGGGATTCCAGTTCGCTTTCGGCCGCGGCGATCGACTGATCGAGCGCCCGGCGACTGTCGCGGGCGGTCTTCAAGGCCTGCCGCTGATCGTCCAACGCCGCTACTCGGGCCTCGAGATCGGCCTCTGCCTGGGCCACCGTCGCCGTAAGGCTCTCGATCCTCGCCTCGCGCTCCAACACCCCGCGTTCGGCGGCCTCGCCGGCCGGCGTGACCAGCGTCCCCCGGCCCACGCGGGCACCGTCCAGGGTCACCAGCCGCTGATCGGCGGCGAGTTCGTGGCGCCGGGCCAGCGCCTGGCCGATGTCATCGACCACGTAGATTTGGCCAGCCAGTGACCGGATGGCGGCGGGCGCGTCGAGACCGTCGGCCAGGCAGGCCAGCCCTGCCGGCCCGGCCGCGGGCGGACCCGAGGCGTCGGCCGGCGCGGGGTCCGTATCGGTCTCGACGAGAGTCAGCGGCTCGGCCGGCCACTCGCCTTCGACCGCCGGCAGGCGCGCGACCGCAAAGCCCTGCAGCCAGGGGCCCAGGGCCGACTCGACCGCGGTCTGCCAGCCCTCGCGGACCTTGATCCGGCGAGCGATGCCGGGCGCTTCGGCGCGCTCGTGCGCGGCCAGCCAGTCGCGCACGCCGGCATCGTCCTCGCGCAACACGGACTGCTGGAGCTGGCGTTCGGAGGCCAGCCGCGCGCGGCTCTCGCCGAGCTCGGTGCGCAGGCGCTCCACGGTCTGTTCCGACTCGGCCACACGCTGCTCCAGCGCCTCGACTTCCTCGGCGTGCCCGCGGGCGGCGCGCCGGTCGGCCTCGATCGCCGCCGAGCGCGTCTCGAGATCCTGTTCGGCGGCCGCCAGGGCTTCATCATCCTCGCCGCCGAGACCTTCGCGCTCGCCGGTGCGGGCGTCGCGCCGCTGAATGAGCTCGTCGCAGCGCTCCCGAGCATAGCGTGCGCGGGTGCGCTCGGCCTCCAGCCGCTGGGCGGGGTTGTCGTCGCTGGCGTTATGTTCATCCCAGACGCGCTCGGCGTCGACCGCGGCCTGTTCGGCTGCATCCAGCGCCCGGCGGGCCTCGGCGCGTTCAGCCTCGGCCTGCGCGCGTTCGCGTTCGGCCGCGTCCCGCTCGGCGGCGAGCTCCTCGGCCTGCCGGTGGTCCTCGGCCTCGCGCGCGTCCAGCGTCTCGAGGCGCTCGACCAGTTCCGCGCGCTCGCGTTCGCGCCGCTCGCGCATTTCGCGGGCGTGGGCGCGCCGCTGCTCGATGCGTGCGGCTTCGCTCTGGGCGTCGTAGAACGCCGCCTGAGCCTGCTGGACCGCGGTCATCGCCGCCTGCTGGTCGGCGGCCAGCGCTTCGCGGGTCTCGCGGGCCTCGCGCTGGCCGGAGATCGCGCGGCGCAGCGCGTCCTCGCATTCGCCGTGCCGGGCCTCGGCGGCCTCGACCTGTCCGCTCTGGGCGGCCCAGCGCAGCGCCAGCAGCTCCGCGCGCAGACGGCGTTCGTCGGCCTTGAGCGTCTTGTATTTCTCGGCGTTGGCCGCCTGGCGCTTGAGCACGCCCAAGCGCTGGGTCACCTCGCCGATGAGATCGTTCAGGCGCTCGAGATTCTCGCGGGTGTGGCGGATGCGGTTCTCGGTCTCGCGCCGGCGCTCCTTGTACTTGGAAATGCCGGCGGCCTCCTCCAGCACCTGCCGCATTTCCTCCGGGCGGGCCTCGATCAGGCGGTTGACCGCGCCCTGCTCGATCACGGCGTAGTTGCTGCGCCCGCCGAGACCGGTCCCCAGGAACAGATCGATGACGTCCCGGCGCCGCGACTTCGCGCCGTTGATGAAATAGCGCGAGCCGCCGTCGCGGGCCAGTTCGCGCTTGATCGAGATTTCGCTGAATGCCCCGTACTCGCCGCCGAGCGTGCCTTCGCTGTTGTCGAACTTGAGTTCGACCGAGGCGCGGCCGACCGGCTTGCGCGCGCGCGAGCCGTTGAAGATGACGTCCTCGAGCGCCTCGCCGCGCAGCTGGCGCGCGCTGGATTCCCCGGTCACCCAGCGGACCGCGTCGATGACGTTGGACTTGCCGCAGCCGTTGGGCCCGACGACGGCCGACAGGTTGGAATCCAGCACGATCGTGGTCGGATCGACGAAGGACTTGAAGCCGGCGAGACGGATCGAACTCAGACGCATGAGGGGCGCTCGATCGCGGGCCGCCCGGGGCCGCGGCGGCTGGTCGCATTGTGGCTGGCCCGGATCACATCGGCCTCCGCAGGCGGCATCGAGTCGGTGCGGCGCTTGGACGCGCGCCGAGCCCGCTAGTGTACCCTAGCGATTCACACGCGTTACAAAGCCGCCGACATCGACCATGCCGAGCCAGCCCAGCCGCGACCTGCAGACCTTCGACAATCCGACCCCGGAACGCGACTACACGATCCGCATGCGGATCCCGGAATTCACCTGCCTGTGTCCGGTCACCGGGCAGCCGGACTTCGCCACGATCCATCTCGAGTACGTGCCGGAAGCCCGGTGCGTGGAGCTGAAGTCGCTCAAGCTCTACATCTGGTCCTATCGCGACGAGGGCGCGTTTCACGAGGCCGTCACCAACCAAATCCTGGCGGATCTGGTGGCGGCGACGGACCCGCGATTCATGCGCGTTAGAGCCGAGTTCTGGATGCGCGGCGGCATCGATACGAGCGTGATCGCCGAGCACCGCGCCGACAACTGGCACCCCGGCACGCCGGTCGCTCTGCCGTAAGCCGCAGGCGGGCCGCCTGTACGGCCGGCATCAGCGCATCAGCACCAGGTTGTTGCCCTGCACGCGCACCCGCGTGCCGGTGTCGATGGTATCGGCGGTGGCGACGTCGACCCGGCGACTGCCGCCGGCATCCATGGCCACTTCGACCTGATAGTAGGTTTCCTTGCGGATGCGCTTCTCGGCCTCGTTGCCGGCGAAGGCGCCGCCCAGCGTGCCGGCGATCTGCGCGATCGTCTTGCCGGAGCCGCTGCCGATCTGACTGCCCACGACGGCGCCGGCCACGCCACCGGCCACCGCGCCCACGCCGGAGCCGCTCTGGGCGTTGCGGGTCACCGGCGTGATCGATTGCACCGTGCCGCAGTCACCGCATACCGGCTCTTGCTCGCGCGCCGCGGTATCGCCGGTATCGGCCTGCGCCTGCCCGGTATCGGCGTCGGAGCCATCGCGGGCCTCGGCCTGGCGCTGTTCGGCCTCGCGCTTGTCGGCGGCCGCCGCCTCGATCTCTTCGCGGGCCTCGGCTTCGGCCTTGGCCTGCTCGGCGTCCTCGAGACGCTCTCGGGCCTCGGCCAGCTCGGCGTCGGCCTGCTCGATATCGGTGCGGGCGTCTTCGGCGCCGCTGTCGGAACAGCCCGCGAGCATGGTGAGCGCCAGCATCAGCGCGAGGCATACGGCGGGCATACGAATCGTTGTCATGACGTGCTTCCCCTTGAATCTTCTACACTGTCGCGGCCATTGACGGTGTCTCGACCGGGCCGGTCGAGTCGCCGCCCTTGCGCCATCATCAGAGTCTATTCGCGCCAACCGAACGCAGCATGAATCCGATCGCCGAATTCTCGTCGGGCCCGACGTATCTGCTCCGCGGCTTCGCGCTCCTGCGCGAGCGCTCGCTGCGGCGCTACGTCGTCATTCCCATCGTCATCAACATCCTGCTGATCGCGGCCATGGTGTCGCTGCTCGGCTGGGGGCTGGATCGCTGGCTGGACGCCTGGCTGGCCGGGCTGCCGGACTGGCTCGCCTGGCTGGAGGGCGTACTCTGGTGGGTCGGTATCGTGCTGTCGACGCTCGCCTTCTGCTACGTGTTCACACTGCTCGCCAATCTCATCGCGAGCCCCTTCAACGGCCTGCTCTCCGGGCGCGTCGAGGAGCTCGTGACGGGCCGGGCCCCGGATTCGGGCATGAGCCTGACGCGCGAGATGGCCGACGGCGTGTTCGGCGAACTGCGGCGGCTGCGCTGGTACGCCGGCAAGGCGCTGTCGCTGGGACTGGTCAGCCTGGTGCTGCTGTTCCTGCCGCTGGTCAATCTGGCGATCGCGCCGCTGTGGTTCGCCTTCGGCGCCTTCATGCTCGCCTTCGAATATCTCGACCAGCCGATGGGCAATCGCGGCATGGCCTTCGACGCCAAGATCGCGCGTCTGCGGGCCCACCGCTGGCGCCACCTCGGTTTCGGCAGTCTGGTGACGCTGGCCACGGCCGTGCCCCTGGCCAATCTCGTCGTGATGCCGGCCGCCGTGGTGGGCGCGACGCTGCTCTATCTGGAGACCGATTCAGGCGAAGATGCGATGATCAACCGCGCCGCGACGAGCGCTCCTGCCAGGCGTCGCTGACCGCGCGCACGAGCGCCAGCGTGACGTGATCGAAATCGTAGTCGGCCGCCATCCGCAGTCGCTCCGCGGGGCGGCCCGGCTCACCCAGCGAGTCCAGCACGAGCACGGCATCGTCGAAACGCTGGCGCCGCGTATCGTCGTTGACGGTGACGATCGAGGCCACGCCGGCGCCCGTGGCGGCAGTCACGCCGACCGCGGAATCCTCGATGGTGACGCAGCGCTCGGGGGCGCAATCCAGCCGGCGGCAGGCCTCGCGATAAAGATCGGGCGCGGGTTTCTTGTGCTCGATCTCGTCACCGCAGACGCAGAGCGCGATGTGGCGCACCAGAGCCGGGCCCAGCGCATGGGTCAGAAACGGCTCCAGGGTCGGCCGGCTGGCGTTGGTGACGATGGCCACCGGCACGCCGGCATCGCCCGCCTCCGCGATCAGGCGGGCCACGCCGGGCCGCAGCGGGATCTCGCCCCGCTCGAGACGACTGCGGAAATGATGCGTCTTGCGCTGATGCAGTTCACGCACCCAGCCGGCCGCATCGTCGTCGATCGCCGCATCGTGATGACCGAGCGACGGATCGAAATGCTCGATGTAGTGGTGAATACGCTCACGCCCGCCGGAGACGCGCAGCAACCGGCGATAGAGCTCCGGCGTCCACCGCCAGTCGAGACCGAAGTCCTCGAAGGCGCGATTGTAGGCGGGCAGATGGCCTTGGGGTTCGGTGTCGGCAAGCGTGCCGTCCACATCGAAGAGGAGCGCACCGAGGCTCATGTTGGCGTTGCGGACTCTTGGGTCGGGTTGGAAGCGGCGCAGTGTGCCAGAGCCCGATGCCGGCTGCACGGCCGCAAGGAATGATTGCGCAGGCGCTGTTTATTTGCTAAACGTACGCGCTGTTTTACGACTCGAGCGTATCATGGCGGTTAAAAGCAGTACCTCCAAACTCGACGCACCTCAAGAGTTTACGCCCTACACCCCGAAAGAGGGTGAGGAGTACATGAACGAGGCGCAGCGCGAACACTTCCGCAGCATCCTCGTGAACTGGAAGCGCGAGCTGATGGAGGAAGTCGACCGCACGATGCATCACATGAAGGACGAGGCCGCGAATTTCCCCGACCCGACGGATCGCGCCAGTCAGGAATCGGAGTTCAGCCTGGAGCTGCGCACCCGCGATCGCGAGCGCAAGCTGATCCGCAAGATCGACCAGGGCATCGCCCGCGTCGACCGGGACGAGTACGGTTTCTGCGATACCTGCGGCACGGAGATCGGCATTCGCCGCCTCGAGGCTCGCCCCACGGCCACCCTCTGCGTCGACTGCAAGAGCCTGGACGAGATCCGCGAGCGCCAGCTCGGACGCTGACCGCGCGGCAATCGCGCGCCGACAATGCCCGCCACCGCGCGGGCATTTTCAATGTACTGCGCAGTGATCTGGGTTCGCCACGCCGAATCTGGCACAATCATCATGTCGCAATGCAGCATGACTGCGTCCTTCAGCCGGGGCACCGAGGATGACCGAAAACACACGCATCATTAAGAAGTATCCGAACCGGCGGCTCTACGATACCGAGGTGAGTCGTTACATCACGCTGGAAAACATTCGTCAGCTCGTGATTCGCGGCGAGGATTTTCAGGTGATCGACAAGCGCAGCGGCGAGAACATCACGCGCACCATCCTGCTGCAGGTCATCAGCGAGCAGGAGGAAGGTGGCGACCCCATCTTCCGTACCGAGGTCCTGCGCAACATCATCCGTTTCTACGGCGATTCGATGCAGAGCACCTTCAGTTCCTATCTCGAGCTCTCGCTCGAGTTCTTCAGCGAACAGCAGCAGCAGTTCAAGGACCGCATGCGGCGCCTGCTCGGCGCCAACAACCCGCTCACGGCACTGCGCGAGCTGTCGCAGTATCAGCTGCCGATCTGGCGCAGCGTCCGCCGCGAGTTTCTGTCCAACCTGACCCGTCGCGAGAAGGAAGAGACCACACAGCAGTCAGCGTCGGAGGGTGAAAGCCGGAGCGCGTCGCCGGACAGGGACGCGCGATCCGACGATCGATAGAAACTATCGACGCCATCAAAACGCAATTCCGTTTTTCGGGCTCACGATGTTTGACTAAAGTCGTAGACGCGACTATACTGCAACGCAACATCGGCAGACACGCCGAACCACCGAATCTCCTCCGAAAGGCCTAACGGCCTTTCTCGCACCTTGCCCCCTTTCCTAGGGGGCTTTTTTATGGGCGTCGTAAAAAATCCGGTCGCCCGACCGACCGAGCCCTTCACGCCGCGCAGCCACAAAAAAAGGGCCCCGAAGGGCCCCTCATCTCGTCCCGCCCGAATCGCCGCAGCGATCCGGGTCATGCCGCAGTGGGCACCGGGTGGGCGGCGCCCCCGGCTCAGGCATTCTCCTCGGCCGCCAGCTCCTTCATGGACAGGCGCACGCGCCCCTGGCGATCGACCTCGAGCACCTTGACCCGCACCGTCTGGCCTTCCTCCAGCTCGTCGCTGACCTTCTCCACACGGTGATCGGCGATCTGGGAAATGTGCACCAGGCCGTCACGACCGGGCACCAGATTGACGAAGGCGCCGAAGTCGACGATGCGCACGACCTTGCCCTCGTAGACCTGGCCGGCCTCGATGTCGCGGGTGATGTCCTCGACCCGCTTGATGGCCATGTCCGCAGCGGTCTTGTCCACCGCGGCGATATGGATCGTGCCGTCGTCCTCGATGTCGATGCTCGCGCCCGTCTCTTCGGTGATCGAGCGGATCGTGGCGCCGCCCTTGCCGATGACGTCGCGGATCTTCTCGGAGTCGATCTTGATGGTGAAGATGCGCGGCGCCCACTCGGAGACTTCCTGGCGCGGCTTCTCGATCGCCTCGCCCATGACGCCGAGGATGTGCAGCCGACCCTCGCGCGCCTGCTCGAGCGCGGCCTCCATGATCTCGCGGGTTATGCCGCCGATCTTGATGTCCATCTGCAGCGCGGTGACGCCGTCGGTGGAGCCGGCGACCTTGAAGTCCATGTCGCCGAGATGGTCCTCGTCGCCGAGGATATCGGTGAGCACGGCGAACTTGTCGCCCTCCTTGATCAGGCCCATGGCCACGCCGGCCACCGGCGCCTTGATCGGCACGCCCGCGTCCATCAGCGCGAGGCTGGTGCCGCAGACCGATGCCATCGACGAAGAGCCGTTCGACTCGGTGACCTCGGAGACCACCCGCATGACGTAGGGGAACTCCTTCTCCAGATCCGGCAGCACGCCCACGATCGCGCGCTTGGCCAGCTTGCCGTGGCCGATCTCGCGGCGCTTGGGGCTGCCCATGAAGCCGGTCTCGCCCACGCAGTACGGCGGGAAGTTGTAGTGCAGCATGAAGGGCTCTTCATGCTTGCCCTCGACCGCGTCGATGATCTGGGCGTCGCGACCGGTGCCCAGCGTCGACACCACCAGCGCCTGGGTCTCGCCGCGCGTGAACAGCGCGGAACCGTGCGTACGCGGCAGCACGCCGGTGCGGATGTCCAGCGGCCGTACCGTGCGCGTGTCGCGGCCATCGATACGCGGCTCGCCCTCGAGGATGCGCGAGCGCACCGTCTTCTTCTCGAGCGCGCCGAGAGCGTCCTTGACGTCGTCGGCCGCGTGGCCGCTGTCGCCGTCCGCGGCAGCCAGTTCCTCGACCACGCGCTTCTTGATCTCCGACAGCCGCGCCTGGCGCTCCTGCTTGTCGGCGATCTGATAGGCCTCGGTGACATCGTCGGCGGCGACCCGGGCCACGGCCTCGGCCAGCGACTCGTCGGCGGCCGGCGGCTGCCAGTCCCAGGCCGGCTTGCCGGCTTCGGCCACCAGCGCATCAATCGCCTGCACGGCGACCTGGAGCTGTTCGTGACCGAACAGCACCGCGCCCAGCATCACCTCTTCGGAGAGCTGCTTGGCCTCGGACTCGACCATGAGCACGGCCTCGTTCGTGCCGGCCACGACCAGGTTCAGGTCGCTGGCCTTGAGCTGCGTCGCACTCGGGTTGAGTATGTACTCGCCGTCGGCATAACCCACGCGGCAGCCGCCGATCGGGCCCGCGAACGGCATGCCCGAGAGCGCCAGCGCCGCAGAGGCGCCGATCATGGCGGGGATGTCGGAGTCGATCTCCGGATCCACCGACATCACCGTCGCGATGACCTGGACCTCGTTGTAGAAGCCCTTGGGAAACAGCGGACGAATGGGCCGGTCGATCAGACGGCAGGTCAGCGTCTCTTTCTCGCGGGGAGCGCCCTCGCGCTTGAAGAAGCCGCCCGGGATCTTGCCACCGGCGTAGGTGCGTTCCTGATAGTTGACGGTCAGCGGGAAGAAGGCCGCGTCGGGCTTGGCTTCCTTGCGGCCGACCGCGGTCACCAGCACCACCGTGTCGCCCATGCTGACCATCACGGCACCGTCAGCCTGACGCGCGATTTCGCCCGTCTCGATGGTGACGGTCTGCTCACCGAACTTGAAGGTCTGCTTGCTGGTTATGTTTGCGTTGCTCACGAATTCATCCTGTCCTGCGTTCAAAAACAAAAAGCGCCCGTCCCGGCATCACCGGGGGGCGCTTTTGCGATAGACCTGCACGTCGCGCGGGTCGATTCAGCGGCGAAGACCCAGTTCGCTGATGATCGCCTTGTAGCGCGAGGCGTCCCGGCCCTTGAGGTAGTCGAGCAGCTTGCGGCGCTGGTTGACCATCTTCAGCAGACCGCGGCGCGAATGATGATCGGCCTTGTGAACGTTGAAGTGATCGCCGAGCTGGCTGATGCGGGTCGTGAGCAGCGCCACCTGCACCTCCGGCGAACCGGTATCGCTGCTGTCGCGGCCGTGTTTGGTGATGACGTCCGCCTTTTCCTGGGTCGAAAGCGACATGTTGACTCCTGGTGAATAGACATGTGCCGCGACACCCGACTCGATCGAGCAAGCCGGCTTTTTCCAAATCGCGAATCGGGGAACGGCGGGCACCCGGCCCGTTTCCCTGCGGCGCGTTTTGGAAAAAGCCCCTGCGCTCGACGCAATGCCGGGCGGCCGCAGCCTTGGCAAGGCGCGTATTCTAGCGGCTCACGGGTGGCGAGCACAACAACAATCGCGTCTTCAACGCTGCGGCCGCGCGAACAGCCGCTTCGGTGCGACCTCGCCGGCCTCCGTGACGACGCCGAAGCCATACAGGTCGCCGTTTTCGCCGACGAGACACACCAGCGATCCGCCCGCGGGCGAATCGGCCGGACCGGGGACACGGCGCCCCTGTCGAACCGCGGTCGCCTGGTCGCCGTCCAGCGTCAGTCTCGGCCAGTCTTCCAGCACCGTCGACACCGGATGAAGAAAGTGGTCCAGCGACCGCGGGTCGTCGGCGCGCGCTTCGATGTCGTCGAGCGTGATCATCGCATGTTCACTGCCGAGCCGGCCCACACCCAGACGACGCAGCGCGCCCACGTGGGCGCATCCGCCCCAAGCGCGGGCGATATCCTCGACGAGCGTGCGAATGTAGGTGCCCGCGGAGACGCTGACGTCCAGCGTGAAGCGTTCGGCCGTGCGCGCCACGCATTCGATGGCGTACACCTCGATGGCCCGCGGATGGCGCTCGACCTCGCGACCGGCGCGGGCATGCTCATAGAGCCGCTTCCCGTCCTTCTTGAGGGCCGAATACATCGGTGGTATCTGCTGCTGCGGGCCGAGAAAACCCGCGAGAACGGCGTCGAATTCGGCCGCTTCCGGCGTCGCCGCCTGGCTCTCTCGCGTGATGCCGCCCTCGCGGTCGCCGGTGGCGGTTTCCGACCCGACTTCGGCCGTCACGCGATAACGCTTGTTCGCATGCAGCAGATAGCCGGACGCCTTGGTCGCCTCGCCGAGGCAGACCGGCAGCAATCCCGTGGCCAGCGGATCCAGGCTCCCGGTATGGCCGGCCTTGCGGGCATCGAAGGCACGGCGCACGCGTTGGAGCGCAGCGTTGGAGCTGCAGCCCAGCGGCTTGTCGAGCAGGACGACGCCGTCGACGTCGCGCCCGCGTCTACGCCGAGCCATCGCGCGAAGGCGTGTCCTCGTCCACGTCGTGCCGAGTGTCCTCGGCCACGGCGTCGTCGATGATGCGCGTGAGCCGCTGCGCCTCGCGCTCGGTGGCATCCTCGTGAAAACGCAGATCGGGCACAGTCCGGAGCCGCAGCCGCTTGCCCAGTTCCCGTTTGAGAAACCCCCGCGCAGCCCGCAGCCCGGCGAGCACCTCCGAGGCGGGCTCGCTGCTGGCGGTGACGTCGAAGGCGCCGACAAAGACCTTGGCGTGCTTGAGATCGGGCGAGAGATCGACGTCCGTGATCGTGGCCAGGCGGACGCGCGGATCCTTGACCTGGGTGGTGATCAGGACGCCGAGCTCACGCTTGATCTCCTCGGCGACACGATGCTTGCGTGCGAACTCGCGGGGCATGGCTTGCGCGCGCGCCTAGGCCGTTTCAGCGGTGTCGACGGTCCGCTGGACCTCGGTGCGCTCGTAGACCTCGATCTGGTCGCCCGGCTTGATGTCGTTGTAGTTCTTGACACCGATGCCGCACTCCGTACCCGCGGGCACGCGATTGACGTCGTCCTTGTGCCGGCGCAGCGATTCCAGCTCGCCCTCGTAGACGACCACGTTGTCGCGCAGCACGCGGATCGGCTGACCGCGCACGACGTTGCCATCGGCCACGAGACAGCCGGCGATCGCGCCGAGCTTGGACGAACGGAACACGTCGCGGACCTCGGCGAGACCGATGATCTCCTCGCGCAGTTCCGTGCCCAGCAGGCCGCTGACCGCGTCGGTGACGTCCTGGATCGCCTCGTAGATGACGCTGTAATAGCGCACATCGACACCCGACTCCTGAATCGTCTTGCGGGCCTTGGCGTCGGCGCGCACGTTGAAGCCGAGAATGATCGCCTGCGAGGCCATCGCCAGTTCCACGTCCGACTCGCTGATGCCGCCGACGCCGCTCGAGATGATGCGGATCTTGACCTCTTCCGAGGGGATCTTGCCCAGCGATTCGACCAGCGCCTCGACGCTGCCCTGCACGTCGCCCTTGACGAGCAGGTTGAGGTCCTTGATCTCGGCCGGGCCGTTCTCGCCGATCGCGGAGAACACTTCCTCCAGGCGTGCGGCCTGCTGCTGCGCGAGCTTGTTCTCGCGCTGGTGCTCCTCGCGCTGTTCGGCGATCTCGCGCGCGCGCTTCTCGTTGGCCACGACGAAGGCGTCGTCACCCGCCTCGGGCGTACCCGAAAGGCCGAGAACCTCGACCGGAATCGACGGGCCGGCGGATTTAACCTGCTCGCCGAGCTCGTTGAACATGGCCCGGACGCGGCCGAAATGCGGCCCCGCCAGGATGCTGTCGCCGCGCTTGAGCGTGCCGGCCTTGACCAGGATCGTGGCCACCGGGCCGCGCCCCTTCTCCAGGCTCGATTCGATGACCGTGCCGCGGGCGGGCACGTCGACCGGGGCCGAGAACTCGCTGACCTCGGCCTGCAGCAGCACCGCATCCAGCAGGTCGTCGATGCCCTCGCCCGTCTGGGAGGACACCGGCACCACCTGGACGTCACCACCCCAGTCCTCGGGAATGATGTTCTCGGCGGACAGACCCGACTTGACCTTTTCGATGTCGGCGTTGGGGATGTCCATCTTGGTCACGGCCACGACGATCGGCACACCCGCGGCACGTGCGTGCTGGATCGATTCCTTGGTCTGCGGCATGACGCCGTCGTCCGCGGCCACGATCAGAATCGCGATATCCGTGATCTCGGCGCCGCGGGCCCGCATGCGGGTGAACGCGGCGTGGCCCGGCGTATCGATGAACGTGATCGCGCCCTTGTCGTGGGTGACGTGATAGGCGCCGATATGCTGAGTGATGCCACCGGCTTCGCCCGCCTGCACCTTGGTGCGGCGGATATAGTCCAGCAGCGAGGTCTTGCCGTGATCGACGTGGCCCATGATCGTGACCACCGGCGCCCGCGGCACGCCCTCGACCTGTTCCTCTTCGTTGCGGACTTCCTCGACCAGCGCCTCCTCGGCGCTGGCGGTCTTCACCAGCTTCGGGTTGTGGCCCATCTCCTCGACCAGGATCGTCGCCGTTTCCTGATCGACGGTCTGGTTGATGGTCGCCATGACGCCGAGCTTCATCATCCGCTTGAGCAGATCGCCGCCCTTGACCGCCATGCGCTGGGCGAGATCGGCGACCGTGATCGTCTCGGGGATCTCGACGTCGCGCACCACGGGTGCGGTCGGCCGCTCGAAACTGTGTTCCGTCGCCACGCTGACCTGGCGGCCGCGACCGCCGCGCTTCTTCTTGCCCTTGCGGCGGCCCTGCTTGCCTTCGGCGACGTGCAGTTCCTTGCGACGGCCCTGCTCGCGATCCTGCTCGCGCTTTTCGTCCTCCTCGGTGCGGCCGTGGCTCTCGGCGGCCCGGCGGAGGTTCTCCTGCGCCCGCGAGCGCGCGTCGTCGACGTGCACGCCGCGCTTGGCGCGCTCCTTGTCCATGGCCTCGCGATCGGCCTGTTCCTGCGCCGCGCGCTGGGCGTCGATCTCCGCCTGGCGGCGGGCACGCTCGTCCGCGGCGGCCTGTTCGGCCTCCTCGCGCTTGCGCTTCTCCTCGGCCTCGAGGCGCTCGGCCTCTTCGCGCCGCGCACGCTCGGCGGCGTCGGCCTCGGCCTGCGCGGCCGCGCGGGCCTGATCCTCGGCGGTATCGTGCTCGACCTCCGGCTCGGGCGCCGGCTGCGCCTCCTCTTCGCCGGATTGCGACCGATTCGCGTAGGTGCGGCGCTTGCGCACCTCAACGCTGACCGTACGCCCGGAGGAGCCGCCACGGCCGGTGTCGACCTTGAGCTCCGAGGTCGAACGCCGGCGCAACGACACATTGCTGCGCCGCGCACCAAGCTTGCCACCGGATTTGCCACCGTCACCGCCGCGCAGATGACGCAGCAGCTTGAGCTTGTCTTCATCGCCGATCGAATCGTCTTCGCTCGACGCGGACACGCCGGCTTCCGCCAACCGCGACAGCAGTCGTTCCACCGGAATTCCGACTTCCGATGCCAACTGTTTGACCGTCGTTTGCGCCATACTTCTGATTACTCCGTGGGGCCCGCACCGGTTACCTGCCGCGGCGGGCACGCCTCTGTTCGAGCCAATTACTGCGCGCCGGCCTGCTCGTCGGCAAACCAGTGCGCACGCGCGGCCATGATCAAATCGCCGGCGGCGTCCTCGTCGATGTCGATCAGCTCGACAAGCTCGTCCGCGCCCAGCTCAGCCAAGTCGTCGCGCGATAGGATACCTTTTTCCGCCAGGGTGCCCGCGAGTTCTTCGTCGACGCCCTCGACCTCGAAGAGATCGTCGGCGGGCTGCTCGTCGCCGCCCTCGACACTGGAAATCGCACGGGAAAGCAGATAATCGCGGGCGCGGTTGCGCAGCTCCTCGATGACCTCCTCGTCGAACTCCTCGATGTCGGCGAGCTCGCTCGCCGGCACGTAGGCGAGTTCCTCGGCGGTCGTGAAGCCCTCCTGCACCAGAATGGCGGCGACCTCGTCGTCCACGTCCAGCTGCTCGCGGAACATGGTGGTCAGCTGCTCGACCTCGGCCTCGCTCTTGGCATCGGCATCCTCGAGCGTCATCACGTTGAGATGCCAGCCGGTGAGTTCGGAGGCCAGGCGGATGTTCTGGCCTCCGCGGCCGATGGCCTTGGCCAGGACGTCCTCGGCCACGGCCAGGTCCATGCTGTTCGAGTCCTCGTCGAGCACGATGGACTCGACCTCGGCCGGCGCCATCGCGTTGATCACGAACTGGGCCGGATTCTCGTTCCACATGATGATATCGATGCGCTCGCCGGCCAGCTCGTTCGACACGCTCTGTACGCGCGAACCGCGCATCCCGACGCAGGCACCGACCGGGTCGATGCGGCGGTCTTTGGCCAGCACCGAGATCTTGGCGCGCAGCCCCGGATCGCGGGCGGCACCGCGCAGTTCGATCAACCCCTGGCCGACCTCCGGGACCTCGAGCTTGAACAGCTCGATGAGGAATTCCGGCTTCGTACGCGAAACGAACAGCTGCGGGCCCCGCTGCTCGGGCCGCACGTCGTAGAGATAGCCGCGCACGCGGTCGCCCGGACGCATGGGCTCGCGCGGAATCATCTGATCGCGGGGAATGATCGCCTCGGCGTTGCCGCCGAGATCGAGGATCACCGCGCCGCGCTCCATACGCTTGACCAGGCCCGTGATGAGTTCGCCCACGCGGTCCTCATAGGCCTCGACGATCTGGGCGCGCTCGGCCTCCCGGACCTTCTGCACGATGACCTGCTTGGCGGCCTGCGCCGAGATGCGGCCGAATTCGACCGACTCCATCGGTTCCTCGATGAAATCGCCCGGCTGGACGCCCGGATCGGTCTCGCGCGCGGTCTCGAGCGACACTTCGCGGTCGGGGGCCTCGATGAAACGCGGCTCGCCGTCGGCGTTCTCGGCGCCGGGCTCGACCACCTCCCAGCGGCGGAAGGTTTCATAGTCACCGGTGGCGCGGTCGATGCTGACGCGCACCGCGATGTCGCCACCATGCTTCTTGCGCGTCGCCGACGCGAGCGCGGCCTCGATCGCCTCGAAGATGATGTCCTTGCCGACACCCTTTTCGTTGGAAACCGCTTCGGCGACCAAAAGGACGTTCTTGTTCATCACTGTCACCCGAAATCGTTCGTGTTGCGTTCGACCGGACCGTGCCTCTCGTGCCTGGCGGTTCTAGTCGTCAAATACCGGCTCCAGTCGGGCCTTCGCCATGTCCGCTATCGGAAGACTGTATGTCTGGTCATCACAGCCCAGATCAACCGTATCGCCTTCCACCGCCAGTATGACGCCGCGGAACTTCCGCTGTCCGGCCACCGGCGCGAACATGTTGACGCGCGCCCGCTCGCCGATGAAGCGACGGAAGTGCGCCTTGTTGGCGAGCGGCCGATCGAGCCCCGGCGAGGACACTTCGAGCTGGTAGTTCGAGTTGCCGGCGTCCTCGACGTCGAGCACCGCGCTGACCTCGTGACTGACCGTCTCGCAGTCCTCGAGCGCGATACCCGCCGGCGAGTCGATGTACAGACGGAGGACACCGCTTTTCGCCGCACCGGTCGATTCAAGGTGCCAGAGCTCGTACCCCAGGTCGTTCACGACCGGCTCGAGCAGCTGCTGTAACCGTTGCGACATACGTTCTGCCAACAAAAAAGCCCCGCATCGGGGGCTTTTTCTAAACCAAGATTTGGTAGCGGGGGCAGGATTCGAACCTGCGACCTTCGGGTTATGAGCCCGACGAGCTGCCAGACTGCTCCACCCCGCACCCGATGGCGCGAAACTATAATGACTTCACCGGACTATTGCAAGCCCCTTTCGGCGAGTCATCGTCATCGATCGCGGCGTGCCCCGGAGGGCAACTCGCTAGCGATGACGCTCGAACGATCGCAACACGTCGCGCCGCGTCAACATGCCCGCCAGTCGATTGTCGACCATGACCGGCAGCGTCTTGTAAGGCGCGTCGTGAAATATCCGAGCTGCAGAAATAATACTATCTTCGGCGTCGACTGTCACGACCTTTTTCGACATGAAGCGTTCGACGGTGCCGGCGGCGTCTTCATAATAGCTCGCGTCCAGGGCGATCGCCATCGCGTCGCGCTCCGACAGGAAACCCACGATGTTGCCGAGCCGGTCGACCACCGGTGCGCCGGACACACCCTTCTCGAGCAGGAGATGGATCGCGCGCAGCACGTCCATGTCGCGCGTGAAGGTGACAAGCACCTCGCGCATGTGATGCCGGATCAGGAGCGGCGGCGCACCCATGTCAGCGACCGCCCGCGGCTTCGGGCACTTCGCAGCGCTCGCCCTTGCTGCAGGCACAGTCGCCGCCGCCGACGCCGCCGCAGCTGCCCTTGATCTCGCGCCCGGTGAACATCACGCCCACCGCCATCGCGGCGACCACCAGCGCCATGACGCCGAACACGACCAGGATGAGTGTCAGAAACTGTGTCATTGCGACTCCTTGTCCTCCAGATACGGCTCGAAGGCCTGCGAGTTGGACTCAGTATACCCGGCCTCGTTCCCGCCGCTGACGAACAGCGCCGCGATATCGTGCGCGTCCGCGTAGCGCAGGCCGTTATCGGGGCCCATGACGAGCAGCGCCGTGGCCATCGCATCGGCCGTGATCGCATCGTCAGCGATCACCGTGACGGCGCGCAGATCGTGCGCCACCGGCCGACCCGTGCGCGGGTCGATGGTATGGGAGAAGCGACGGCCGTCGATCTCGAAGAAGTCTCGATAATCGCCGGACGTCGTCATCCCCGCATCGGCGAGCTCGACCACGCGCTCGACGGCGCGCACGCCGGCCTGCGGCTTCTCGACGCCGATGCGCCACGCCTCGTCTTCGCTCTTGCGCCCGCGCGCGAACAGCTCGCCCCCGAGCTCCGCGAGATAGCGCTTCGCGCCCAGCTCGTCCAGCCGCTCGGCCATGCGGTCCACGGTGTACCCCTGGGCGAGCCCGGCGAGATCGAGCCGGGTGCCCGCGCGCTTCTTGCGCAGTGCGGGCGGCTCCATACGCACATCGACCAGGCCGATGCCGGTCTCCTCGCGCGCCGCGTCGAGCGCTTCGCGCGTCGGCAATCGCTCCGGGCGGTCGGCGTCGGCGCCGAAACCCCATATCTGCAGCACCGGGGCGATCGTCACGTCGAAGGCGCCCTCGGTCTCGCGACCGATCCGGAGCGCGCGCCGCACCAGCTCCGCGAGCTCCGGCGACACCGACACCCATTCGTTCGCGGGCCCGGCGTTGAAACGCGACAACTCGGAATCGTCGCGCCAGGTCGACATCCGGCGATCGACCGCATCGATCACGTCCCGCATCGCCGCGCGCGCCCGGTCGGCGTCCAGTTCGTCCGGCGGCTCGGTGATGGTCGCGCGATAGCTCGTGCCCTGGGCGGGCCCGGAGAGCACGATCGGCTCGCGATCCGCCTCACAGCCCATGCTGGACACGGCCATAAGCACGCCCACCATCATCACGAGCGCGCGCAACGCGGGATGGGATCCCGTCGAGGGGCTGATCACGGCACGCATCACGCGGTCGCCATCCGTTTGCACACGACCGCAGCCCGCCCCGCGCCGGCCTGGTGTCCGGCTCGGGCGATCAACCGCCGAAATCGTCGAGCATGATGTTTTCCGGCTCGACGCCCAGATCCTCGAGCATGTTGATCACCGAGGCGTTCATGATCGGCGGGCCGCAGAGATAGTACTCGCAGTCCTCCGGCGCCGGATGATCCTTCAGATAACGTTCGTACAGGACGTTATGTATGAAGCCGGTCTCGCCCTGCCAGTCATCCTCTTCCTTGGCGTCGGAGAGCGCCACGGTCCAGTTGAAGTTGTCGTGCTCGGCCTCGAGCCGATCGAAGTCGTCGACATAGAACATCTCGCGCTTCGAACGCGCGCCGTACCAGAACGTCATCTTGCGATCAGTGCCGATGCGGCCGAGCTGGTCGAAGATGTGGGAACGCATCGGCGCCATGCCGGCACCGCCGCCGACGAAGACCATCTCGGCGTCGGTTTCCTTGGCGAAGAATTCGCCGAACGGGCCGGAAATCGTGACCTCGTCGCCCGGCTTGAGGCTGAAGATGTAGGAACTCATCTCGCCCGGCTTGACGTCGGGATTGCTCGGCGGCGGGGTCGCGACCCGGACGTTGAGCATGATGATGCCCCGCTCCTCCGGATAGTTGGCCATCGAATAGGCGCGCGTGACGGTATCGTCGACGCGGGAGACGTAACGCCAGAGATTGTGTGTGTCCCAGTCCTCGTGAAAGCGCTCGTCGATCTCGAAATCCTTGTAGGCGACCTCGTGCGGCGGGCAGCTGATCTGGATGTAGCCGCCGGCGCGGAAATCCACGGACTCGCCTTCGGGGAGCTCAAGCACGAGCTCCTTGATGAAGGTGGCGACGTTGTCGTTCGAGCGCACGCGGCAGCGCCACTGCTTCACGCCGAAGACTTCCTCCGGCACGCGGATCTTCATGTCCTGCTTGACGGTGACCTGGCAGGACAGCCGGTCGCCCTCGCGGGCCTCGCGCTTGTTGATGTGCGTCTCTTCGGTCGGGAGGATCACGCCCCCGCCTTCGAGCACCCGGACCCGGCACTGGGCACAGGTGCCGCCCCCGCCGCAGGCCGAGGACACGTACAGCTTCGAGTCCGCGAGCGCACCGAGCAGCTTGCTGCCGACCGGCGCCTTGATCGTCTTCTCGCCGTTGATCTCGATGTCGACGTTGCCCGTGGCGACGAGCCGCGACTTCGCGAGCAGGATCACCGCCACCAGAAACAGGACCACGCCGGTGAACACACTGACGCCGAGACTGATTTGCGCTACTTCACCCATGGATACTCACGTGCTGACAAACCGGTCGAGCCGCCCGCCTACAGCTGGATGCCCGAAAACGCCATGAAGCCGAGCGACATCAACCCGACCGTGATGAACGTGATGCCGAGGCCCTGGAGGCCGTCCGGCACGTCCGAATACTTGAGCTTTTCGCGCACGCCGGCCAGTGCCGCGATCGCGAGCGCCCAGCCGATCCCGCTGCCGAGACCGTAGGTCACGCTCTCGCCGAAGCCGTAGTCGCGCTCCACCATGAACAGCGAACCGCCCATGATGGCGCAGTTCACGGTGATCAGCGGAAGGAAGACACCGAGCGCGCTGTAGAGCGCGGGCATGAAGCGATCCAGAAACATCTCCAGGATCTGGACCATGGCGGCGATGACGCCGATATAGCTGATCAGCCCGAGAAAGCTGAGATCCACTTCCGGCAAGCCCGCCCAGGCGAGCGCCCCTTCCTTGAGCAGATGCTGATAGATCAGGTTGTTGACCGGCACCGTCAGGCCCTGGACCACGATGACCGCGATGCCGAGACCGATGGCCGTCGAAATCTTCTTCGACAGCGCCAGAAAGGTGCACATCCCGAGAAAGAAGGCGAGCGCCAGATTCTCGATGAAGACCGCTTTAATCAGGATGCTCAGATAATCCTGCACGTTATTCTCCCGTCGTCAGCGACACCGTCAAACCACTTCGGTGCGGTGCACCTGGTGGATCTGATATTCGGCCTCCTCGACCTGATCCGGCTTCCAGCTGCGCACGCCCCAGATCAGAAAGCCGATGATGAAGAACGCACTCGGCGGCAGGAGCATCAGGCCGATCGGCGTGTACCAGCCACCCGCGCTCGCCAGCGGCAGCAGCTGGTATCCCAGCAGCGAACCGGAACCGAACAGCTCGCGGATCGCCCCGACCAGCACGAGAATCAGGCTGTAGCCCAGGCCGTTGCCGATGCCGTCGAGGAACGCCAGGCCCGGCGGCTCCTTCATCGCGAAGGCTTCGGCACGGCCCATCACGATGCAGTTGGTGATGATCAGGCCGACGAACACCGACATCTGCTTCGCGAGATCGTAGGCGAAGGCCTTGAGCAGCTGATCGACCACGATCACCAGCGAGGCGATGATGGTCATCTGCACGATGATGCGGATGCTCGAGGGAATATGGTTGCGTATCAGGCTGATCGAGACGTTCGAGCAGGCCGTGACGGCCGTCAGGGCCGCGCTCATCAATAGCGCGGTGGCGACCTGGTTGGTCACGGCCAGCGCGCTGCAGATACCCAGAATCTGCAGCGCGATCGGATTGTTGTTGACCAACGGCTCGGTCAACACCTTCATTGCTTGACTCTGTGCCATGTCGTCTATCCCTGCGCGGCGAGATCGCCGTCGCGAAGCTTTTTCAGAAGAGGCTTGAATCCGTTCTCGCCCAGCCAGTAGTGGATCGTGTTGGACACGCCGCGACTGGTGAGCGTCGCGCCCGACAGGCCGTCGACCTTGTACTCGGCATTCGGCGTATTACTGCCGACGCTGCCCTTGATCACGCTCAACTGCACCTCGCCCGACTCGCCGTAGACCTTCTTGCCATCCCACTTGGCACGCCAGCGCGGATTCTCGATCTCGCCCCCCAGACCGGGCGTCTCGCCCTGCTCATAGTACTTGATGCCCTTCACGGTATTGGCATCCGGCGCGAGCGCGAGAAAACCGTACATCGTCGACCAGAGGCCGTAGCCGTGGACGGGCAGCACGATGGTTTCCAGCTCGCCGTTTTCGTCCTTTACCAGATACACTTCGGCGTTCTTGGCCCGACGCTTGATGTCGGCGACGTCGCGCGCCGGCGGGATCTTGACGCTCTGGTCCGGATCGCTCGCGGCCGCGCGCTGATCGAAGTTCTCCGCCTCCCGCGCTTCGACGAATTCGCCGCTCGACAGATCCACCACGCGCGCGTCGATGCGCTCGCGAAACACCTCGTTGACATCCACATCCGGGCCGGCCGGCAGCCCCGCGACTTCTAGAATATTGCTGCGGCGATCGGCCTTCGCGTTGACCGTCTGCATGGGCTTGAGGAACGTCGCCGCCGAGGCGACCAGCACCGAGCAGACCAGGCACACCGCCAGCGCGATGACCACGATGTAGCCGATACCGTCGCGCGAGAAACTGATGATTCCGGGCATGAGTTACTCCGCTGCCACCGTGTCCGTCGTCGCCGCCCCCTCGGGCGACGAGCGCTCGCGCGCCTGGGCCAGCCGACGCTGACGCCGGCGAATGTTGGCCTGGATCACGAAATAGTCGATCAGCGGCGCGAAGATGTTGGCGAACAGGATCGCCAGCATGATGCCCTCCGGAAAGGCCGGATTGACCACGCGAACCAGACCGGTCATGACGCCGATCAATGCCCCGTAGACCAGCCGCCCGGTGTTGGTCATGGCCGCGCTGACCGGATCGGTGGCCATGAACACGGCGCCGAAGGCGAAGCCGCCGATCACGAGATGCCAATACCAGGGCATCGCGAACATTTCGTTGCTGTCGCTGCCGATGAGATTGAACAGCATCGTGGTGGCCACCAGGCCACCCACGCAGCCGGCCATGATCCGCCAGGAGGCCACGCGCGTGTAGAGCAGAAACGCCGCGCCGAGCAGGATCGCCAGCGTCGAGGTCGAACCCAGCGAGCCCTGGATGTCGCCCGCGAAGGCATCCCACCACGTCATCTGGCTGGTCAAGGCAGCGATGCCGTCGTTGGCACCCACGCCGAGGGGCGTTGCCGCCGACCAGCCGTCGACCGCGGTCCACACCGCGTCGCCCGACATATAGGCAGGGAAGGCGAAGAATAGGAAGGCACGGCCGGTCAGCGCCGGATTGAGGAAGTTCTTGCCCGTGCCGCCGAAGACCTCCTTGCCCACCACGATGCCGAAGCTGATGCCGAGCGCGGCCTGCCAGAGCGGGATCGCCGGCGGCAGCGTCAAAGTATAGAGGATCGAGGTCGCGAAGAAGCCCTCGTTGATCTCGTGGTTGCGCACCGCGGCGAAGAGCAACTCCCAGAGCCCGCCCACGACGAAGGTGACGAAATAGACCGGGGCGAAGTACCAGAACCCGAGCACGAAGTTGTCCCAGAAGCTCTGCGGATCATGCGACACACCCAGCAGATGCAGCGGCACCTCGCGCCAGTTGTCGACAGTGTCCACGCCCATCTGCCCCATCGCCAGATTGGCCTGAAAACCGGTATTCCAGCAGGCCATGAAGATGCAGGGGAAGGTGGCGAGCCAGACATAGATCATGACCCGCTTGAGATCGATGCCGTCGCGTACGTGCGGCGCGGTGCGGGTGGTATCGCCCGGCGAATACAGGAACGTGTCCACCATCTCGTAGAGGGCGTAGAAGCGCTCCAGCCGGCCGCCCTTCGAGAACAGCGGATGGATCCGGTCCAGATAATTTCGCAAACCCGACATATCAGCCTTCGCGTTCGATGATTTCGAGATTCGCGCGCAGATGGGGCCCGAAGTCGTACTTGCCCACGTCGACGAACGACAGCAGCGCCAGATCCTCCTCGTCCAGCTCCACCGCGCCCAGCGCCTGGGCCGATTCGGTGTCCCGCACGAGCAGTGCGCGCAGCAGCTGTGTCGGCAGGATGTCGAGCGGCATCACCTCCTCATAATTGCCGATCGGCACCATCGCGCGCGGACTGCCGTTCTGCGAGGTGTTGAAGCGGTACCGTTGCGGCTTGAGCAGGCTGGACAGGAAGACGTTGATCTTGGAAAAACGATCGCGGCCGGGCATCAGCCAGCCCATGAACGGCCGCTCACGGCTCTCCGGCAGGAGCGTCAGCTGAGTGTCGTAACGCCCGAGATAGGACCCCCATTCCGCCGCGCGCCGCCCCGAAAGCACCGATCCGGATATCGCACGCACCTGGTCGCCGGTGATCTCGTCGTCGAGCAGCTCGTCGGTACTCGCCCCCATGCGGGTTCGCAGCAACCTGGGGTCGGCCGCTGCCGGCCCCCCCAGCGCGATCACCCGTTCGACGTCGACACGACCGGTGGTGAACAGCGACCCGATCGCGATGACGTCCTGATAATTCAGATGCCACACCCGGGACTCGGAATCGACCGGGTCGAGATGATGCACGTGGGTGCCGACCAGACCGGCCGGATGCTTGCCACCGAACTCCGCGGTCACGAATCGATCGCCGGCGGCTTCGGGAACATCGGCGCCGGGCGCCTTGCACACGAACACAGAACCGGTCGTCAGCTGCGCCATCACCTGCAGGCCGTTGACGAAGTCTTCGCGGCGCGCCCCGATAACCACTGTCGGATCGGCGGCCAGCGGATTGGTATCGATCGCAGTGACGAAGATCGAACGCGGACGCGTACCGGGCGCGGGCACCTTGGAGAACGGCCGGGTGCGGAAAGCCACCCACTGCCCGGAGTCGATCAGCGTGCGTTCAACTCGCTCCGCGGACAACGACCGCAAGGCCTCGACCGGGTGCGCCTCGAAGGTGATCTCGTGATCTGGATCGGCCTTCTCCGGGTCACGCGGCGGGCCGGACAGGCGAATGACGACGGATCGCAGAACGCGCTTGGCGCCGCGGTTGATCGCCACGACCTCACCGGCACCGGGCGCGGTAAAGATCACGCCCGGCGTCTTCTTGTCCTCGAACAGCGGCTGCCCGAGCTTGACGAAATCGCCTTCGGCGACGTGCATCGTCGGCTTCATGCCGTGATAGTCGAGGCCGATCACTGCCACCCGACTCACCGCCGGCGCCGCCTCGACGGCCTGACGGGGTGCACCTTCGATGGGCAGGTCGAGCCCTTTCTTGATCGTGACTTGCATGTCGCCGCGGGCGCGCCTCTCACGTCCTGAAAACAGATTGTATGGTGCCGACGGCCGGACTCGAACCGGCACAGCTCTCGCTACTGCCCCCTCAAGACAGCGTGTCTACCAATTCCACCACGTCGGCAAAAACTCGTTGTCGATACCCTATTCGGGTATTTCGGCGCTGGTGTCCGCGCCGTCCGCATCACCGGAAGCCCCGGCGCCGCTTTCGTCGCCGGCGCCCTCGGCGCCGCCGCCGGACTGGTCGGGCGCGGAACTGCCGGTGCCCGACGACGCACCGTCGTCGGTAAGCGCGCCCTCGCCGGGCACGCCGTTGTTGTTTTCGTCCGACAGCAGCGACGACTCCGGCGCCTGCTGCTGCTGAACCTGATCCGTGACGCTGCCCGTCGGGGCGCTCGCGCCGTTGACCAAATAGGCCAGCGTCAGACTGATCGCGAAGAACACCGTCGCAAGCGCCGCGGTGGCGCGCGTCATGAAGTTCGCCGCGCCCTGGGCGCCGAATACCGTCCCAGACGCTCCGCTGCCGAAGGCGGCCCCGGCGTCCGCGCCCTTGCCGTGCTGCACCAGGATCAGCCCCACGAGGGACAGTGCCACCACGACCTGCACGATGAGCAGTATTGTATAAACCATACCGAAAGCCCGAAACCCTTCGCGTGCCTATTGCGCCGCGCGGGCGATGTCCAAAAATGAATCGGCCTTGAGCGACGCGCCGCCGACCAGCGCGCCGTCGACATCCGCGCCCGCAAAAAGCGCCGCGGCATTGTCCGGCTTAACGCTGCCGCCGTAAAGCAGCTGCATCGAGTTCGCTAGTGTAGCATCCTGTTCGGCGATGCGCCCGCGCAGGAAGGCATGAATCGCCTGAGCCTGTTCCGGCGACGCCGAACGCCCGGTACCGATCGCCCAGACCGGCTCGTAGGCCAGCACCATGCGGGCCAGGGATTCGGGCCGACACTGCTCGAACAGGGAATCGACCTGCGCGGAGAGCACCGCCTCGGCGCGATCGGCCTCGCGCTCGACCAGGGTCTCGCCGACACAGACCACGGGCACGAGCCCGGCCGCGACCGCCGCCTCGAGCTTCGCGGCCACGACGCTATCGGTCTCGCCGTACATCGCACGCCGTTCCGAATGCCCCACGATCACGTGAGTGCACCCACTCTCCCGCAGCATCGCGCCGTTGACCTCGCCGGTGTAGGCACCTGGCTCGCCCACGTCCGCCAGATTCTGCGCGCCCAGAGCCACGCCAGTATCCGCCAGCCCACGCGCCATGCGCTCGATGTAAACGAACGGCACGCAGACGAGCAGGTCCGCATCCGTCGAGCCCGCGTCGGCGGCGACAGCGCTGGCGAAGGCGTCGACCGCCGCCGCGCTGCCGTTCATCTTCCAGTTGCCTGCGATCAATGTCCTGCGGCTCATGGTTCTGCGCTCCTCGTCGTTTGTCGTTGTCACTACCGGCGCCGCGCGCTCAGGCGTTGGCGGCGGTGCCCGCCGCCTCGCTAACCACATCGGCGAGCGCATGCGCGTGATTCTCGACGGCGCCGCCATCGAGCCCCTCGACCATGACCCGCAGCAGCGGCTCGGTGCCCGAGGGCCGCAGCAGGACGCGCCCTTCGCCGCCGAGCGCGGCTTCGGCCTTGCCCACCGCCGTGGTCACGCGCTCGTCGCGCATCAGCGCGTCCGCGGAACCGCGCGCGATCGGCACGTTGACGAGCTTCTGCGGGCATTTCTCGACCGGGGCGACGAGCGCCTGCAGGCTTTCGTCGCGCGTGGCCATCGCCGCCATGACCTGCAGCGCGGAGACGATGCCGTCACCGGTCGTCGCGCGATCGAGACACAGAATATGGCCGGACGACTCGCCGCCGATGGTGCCGTTGAGGTGCCGAAGACGCTCGAACACGTAGCGATCACCGACCCGGGCGCGTTCGAAGGCGACGCCGTCGTGCTTGAGCGCCAGCTCGAGCCCGAGATTGCTCATCAGGGTGCCGACCACCGGCCCCTGCAGCTCTCCCACGCGGCGGCGTGCGGTCGCGATGACATACAGCAGTTGATCGCCGTCGACGACGTCGCCGTCGTGATCGACCATGATGCAGCGATCGCCGTCGCCGTCCAGGGCGACCCCGACATCCGCGCCCTGGCTGCGCACGGCCTCGGACAGCGCCTCCGGATGCGTCGATCCGCAGTCGCGGTTGATGTTGAGTCCGTCCGGGGCCGCGCCGAGCACGTCGACCTGGGCGCCCAGTTCGCGAAACACGTCCGGCGCGACGTGATAGGTCGCACCATGGGCGCAGTCGAGCACCACGCGCATGCCGGCCAGGCCGCCGTTGTCGAATCGGGCCGTCGACTTGCAGAACTCGATGTAGCGACCCGGGGCGCTCTCCACGCGGCGCGCCCGGCCCAGCTGGTCGGATGCCACGCAGGTCAGCGCCGCATCGAGTTCGGTCTCGATCTCCTGCTCGACCGCGTCGTCCAGCTTCTGACCGTAGTGGGAGAAGAACTTGACGCCGTTGTCGTCGTAGGGATTGTGCGAGGCGCTGATGACCACGCCGGCCCCGGCCCGGAACGTCCGCGCGAGATAGGCGATCGCCGGCGTCGGCAGCGGCCCGACCAGCAGCACGTCGACGCCCGCGGCCGCGAAACCGGCCTCCAGGGCGGACTCGAACATATAGCCCGACAGGCGGGTATCCTTGCCGATGAGCACCTGCGGTCGCTCACGGCCGTTGGCGGGCATGCCGGCCTCGCCGAGCCGCCGCACCATGACGCGTCCGGCCGCCCAGCCGAGCTTGAGTGCGAAATCCGGCGTCATCGGCCACTCGCCGACGCGCCCCCTTATCCCGTCCGTTCCGAAATAGCGTTGCGCCAAAACGACTCCTGTCAGCCGGCCTGCGGCGTCGGCCGGTCGGCGCCCAGGGCCCCGGCCAGCGTGAGAACCTGGTGCGTCTCCCGCACATCGTGGGTGCGAATGATACGCGCACCCTGCGTCGCCGCCCAGAACGCGGCCGCCACGCTGCCGTTGATGCGTGCGGCCATGTCGTCGCAGCCCAGCAGCCGCGCGAACATCGATTTGCGTGACACGCCGATCAGAAGCGGCGTGTCCTCGGGCGCGAGCCGCGCCAGCGCGCGCATGAGCGCGAGGTTGTGCTCGAGCGTCTTGCCGAAGCCGAACCCCGGGTCGACGCACAGCCGCGCGCGCGGCACGCCGGCGTCGACGCAATCCGCGACGCGTGCGTGAAGGAAGGCCGAAACCTCGGCGACGACATCGTCGTAGCGCGGCGCCCGCTGCATCGTCCGCGGCTCCCCCTGCATGTGCATGAGACAGGCGGCCGCCCCGGTGTCACGCAAGGCCTCGACCGCGCCGGCCGCCCGCAGCCCCATCACGTCGTTGATCAGGTCCGCACCCGCTCCGCAGGCTGCACGCATGACCTCCGGCTTGATCGTATCGATCGAGACGAAGACCTCACTGTGCGCGCGAATGCCCTCGATCACGGGCAGCACGCGTGCCAGCTCGTCCCGGGTATCGACGGGTGCGGCCCCCGGGCGCGTCGACTCGCCGCCGACATCGACGATGCGCGCGCCCTCCTCGACCATCGCGAGCGCACGCTCGACGGCCGCCGACGTATCGGTGTAGCGGCCGCCGTCCGAGAACGAATCCGGGGTCACGTTGAGGATGCCCATCACCGCGGGCGACTGCAGATCGAGCGACCGCTCGGCCGATTCAAGCCGAATCGCGTCTCTTCGGGAGGCTGTCACTTCCACTGCCTAGAGTCCGTCTGCTGTTACGCCGTGAACAAAAGAGCCGGCGACGCGAACGCCGCCGGCCCGCTGCGCGCCGCTGCTACGACTGACGGTTGTGCGCCGGGCTGGGCACGCCCTTGTCGTCGCCACGACCGCCGCCGGAAGCCGGTGCGTCCGCGGGATCGTCGGCGGTGCCGGGCGCGTTGCCGCCGCCCGAACTCGGCGTGTCGGAGTCGTCCTCCCAGCTCTGGGGCGGACCCGGCTCGCGGCCGGCCATGATCTCGTCGATCTGCTTGCGATCGATGGTCTCGTACTTCATGAGCGCTTCGGACATCAGATGGAGCTTGTCCATGTTGTCCTCGAGGATCTGCTTGGAACGCTCGTAGCAGCCGTCGATGATCGAGCGGATCTCTTCGTCGATCGAGTGCGCGGTCTCGTCCGAGATACCGCCGGACTGACCCATCGATTTGCCCAGGAACGGTTCGCCGTCGTCCGAGCCGTATGTGATCGGCCCCATGCGATCCGACAGCCCCCATTTGGTGACCATGTTGCGGGCGATTTCCGTGACGCGTTCGATATCGTTGGACGCACCAGTGGTCACATACTCTTTGCCGAAGATGATTTCCTCGGCCAGCCGTCCGCCGAACAGCGAACAGATCTGGCTGATCAGCCGCTGCTTGGAGTAGCTGTAGCGATCCTCCTCGGGGAGGAACATGGTCACGCCGAGCGCGCGCCCGCGGGGCACGATGGTGACCTTGTGCACCGGGTCATGCTGGGGCACGGACAGCCCGATGATGGCGTGCCCGGACTCGTGATAGGCGGTGAGCTTCTTCTCGTCCTCGGTCATGACCATGGACTTGCGCTCGGCGCCCATCATGATCTTGTCCTTGGCGCGCTCGAAGTCGTCGTGCGTGACGAGCTTCTTGTTGGCGCGCGCGGCGAACAGCGCCGCCTCGTTGACCAGATTGGCGAGGTCCGCACCCGAGAATCCGGGGCAGCCGCGGGCCAGAATCGACGGCTTGACGTTCTCGTGCACCGGCACGTTCTTCATGTGCACCTTGAGAATCTGCTCGCGCCCGCGCACGTCCGGCAGCGGGACCACCACCTGACGGTCGAAACGGCCCGGCCGCAGCAGCGCCGGATCGAGCACGTCGGGACGGTTGGTCGCCGCGATCACGATCACGCCCTCGCTGCCCTCGAAGCCGTCCATCTCGACCAGGAGCTGGTTCAGCGTCTGCTCGCGCTCGTCGTGGCCGCCACCCATGCCGGCACCGCGCTGGCGCCCGACCGCGTCGATCTCGTCGATGAAGATGATGCAGGGCGCCTGCTTCTTGGCCTGTTCGAACATGTCGCGAACGCGGGAGGCGCCCACGCCCACGAACATCTCGACGAAGTCGGAGCCGGAGATCGAGAAGAACGGCACGCCCGCCTCGCCGGCGATCGCCTTGGCCAGCAGCGTCTTGCCGGTACCCGGCGAACCGACCATGAGCACGCCGCGCGGAATCTGGCCGCCGACGCGCTGGAACTTGGCCGGTTCGGCGAGAAACTCGACGAGCTCCTGCACCTCGCCCTTGGCCTCCTCGACGCCGGCCACGTCGGCGAAGGTGATCTTGACCTGGTCGGCCTGCATCATCTTCGCCTTCGACTTGCCGAAGGACATGGCGCCGCGGCCGCCGCCACCGCCCTGCATCTGGCGCATGAAATAGATCCACACGCCGATGAGGAGCAGGAACGGGAACCAGGAGATCAGGATCTGCTTGAGGAACGACCCCTGATCCGGCGGCTCGCCGGTGATCTGCACGTCGTGCTCCATCAGCGTGCCGATCATGGCCTTGTTGTCGGACTCCGGGCTGAAGGTGGTGAAATTCTGACCCGACTGCAGCTGGCCGCGAATGCGCTGATCCTCGATGTGGACCTGGGACACGCTGCCGTCCTTGACCTGGGTCAGGAACTGCGAGTAGGCGATTTCATTGCCGCTGGAGGTCGATGGCGCAAAGCTGGAGAACACGCTCATCAGCACCAGCGCTATGACCACCCACAACAGCAGATTCTTTGCTAGCTCGTTCAAGATCGTCGTCCTCGACCGCCTGTGACGCGGTCGTGATAAAAGGCCGTGTCCGTAATCGACCTACAGTATAAACAATCGCGGGCTGCGGCCCGCGCGCTCATCGCGTTGTTCACGTACGCCAGCCGCGCCCAACCAGATACATCTCGCGGCTGGCATCGCGCGACGCCTTGGGCTTGCGCACCGCGACGCGATCGAAGCGCGCGCGCATGTCGGCGAGCAGCGCATCGAAACCCTCGCCCTGAAAGACCTTGATCAGCAGATCGCCGCCGCGCTCGAGCACCTGACCGCAGAGATCGAGCGCCAGTTCCGCGAGCTGCATGACGCCGGCCTGATCCGATACCTTGATGCCGGATAAGTTGGGGGCCATGTCGGAGAGTACAAGATCGACCCCCTGCCCATCGAGCGCGGCGAGCAGCGCATCCAGGCCCGGCTGCTCCGCGAAGTCGGCCTCGAGGAACTCGACGCCCTCGATGGCCGCCATGGACAGGCGATCCAAGGCGAGCACCCGCGCGCCGGGACGCATACGCCGGCAGTACTGACTCCAGCCGCCCGGCGCGGCGCCGAGATCCACGATGCAGCGCTTGCCGGCGAGCAGGCCGTCGCGCTCGTCGACCTCGGCTAGCTTGTACACCGCGCGCGAGCGATAGTTGTCCGCCTGCGCGGCGCGCACATAGGGGTCGTTGCGATGCCGGTCCAGCCAGCGGCGCGTGTCGCTGCGCTTGCTCATGGCCCGTATACTGCGCGCTCATCGCCCATCGCCACGATCCTCTCCCGAATGCCCCTGACGCTGGATTCCGACACGCGCCGCGCGCTCAAGAAGCAGGCCCACCACCTCAAGCCGATCGTGCAGACCGGCGCCGCGGGCCTGAGCAAACCGGTGCTCGCCGAGATCGATCGCGCGCTCACCGACCACGAACTGGTCAAGATCAAGCTCGCGGTCGATGGGCGGGACGCGCGCCGCGCGGAGATCGACACGGTGTGCACGAACCTCGAAGCGGCCTGTGTGCAGCAGATCGGGCGTACCGCCACGATCTATCGCCCCCGGCCCGACGACGGCTGACGCGGGCCGGGCTCAGGCGTAACGCACCTTGACGATCTCGAGCGTGCGCTGGCCGCTGGGCACCTCGACCTCGACGACATCGCCTTCGGTCTTGCCGATCAGCGCCCGCGCGATCGGCGAGGCGAACGACAGCATGCCGCGCTTGATGTCGGCCTCGTCCTCGCCGACGATCTGATAGGTGAACTCCTCGCCGGTGTCCTCGTCCGCGAGATCCAGCGTGGCACCGAAGACCACCCGGCCGTTGGCCTGGGCGCCGGCCCGGGCCACGTCGATGATCTGAGCACTGGCGAGCTTGCCCTCGATCTCGGCGATGCGGCCTTCGTTGAAGCCCTGTTCCTCTTTGGCGGCGTGATATTCGGCGTTCTCCTTGAGATCGCCGTGAGCGCGCGCTTCCTCGATCGCAGCGACGATGCGCGGGCGCTCCACCTTCTTGAGCCGCTTGAGCTCGTCCCGCAGCGCCTCGGCGCCGGTTTCGGTCAACGGTGTTCTATCCATAGGTCGTCCCTCGAAGGGTGGGGCCTAAAACAAAACGGCCGCCCGTTGCGGCGACCGTCTCGGTTCGAATTCGGTTGGCATGCAAACCCGCAGGCCGCATGTGACTCGAAGGCTAGCAGCGCGCGGCGCTCAAGTCGAGACGGCGCGCTCGATGCCCTCGGCGGCAACCGCGGCCAGATGATCGATCTGTTCCGGCGTGATCACGTAGGGCGGCATGAAGTAGATGACGTCGCCGAGCGGGCGCAGCAGCGCGCCCCGGGTCAGGGCGTGGCGGTAGACATCGAGGCCGCGCCGCTCGCGCCAGTCGAAGGGCGTGCGCGTCGCCTTGTCGGCCACCAGCTCGACCGCCGCGACCATGCCGACCTGGCGGACCTCGGCCACGTTCGGATGCTCAGCCAGCGGCGCGAGCGCGTTGGCCATGTGCGTGGCCAGACCGCGGTTGACCGTGATCTGGTCGCGGCGCTCGAACTCGTCGAGCGTGGCCAGCGCGGCGGCGCAGGCCAGCGGATTGCCGGTATAGGAGTGCGAATGCAGAAACGCCGACATGTTGGCGTAGTCGTCATAGAACGCCCGGTAGACATCCTCCGTGGTCAGGGTGACCGACAGCGGCAGATAGCCTGCGGTCAGCCCCTTGGACACGCACATGAAATCGGGGCTGATACCGCCCTCGCCGGCCTGCTCGCAGGCGAACAGCGTGCCGGTGCGGCCGAAACCGGTCGCGATCTCGTCGGCGATCAGATGCACGCCGTACCGGTCGCAGGCCTCGCGCAGCAGCTCGAGATAGACCGGATCGTACATGCGCATGTGGCCGGCGCACTGCAGCAGCGGCTCGACGATGACCGCGCAGGTCTCGTGCGCGTGTTCGGCGAGCAGCGCCTCCATGTCGGCGAACACGGCGCGGCTGTGCTCGGCCCAGCTCACCCCCGGCTCGCGGTGGTAGCAGTCCGGCCCGCGTGCGGTCAGCGGCTTGAGCAGCAGCGGTTCGTAGGTCTTTTTGTAGAGGGCGACGTCGCCGACCGCCAGCGCGCCCAGGGTCTCGCCGTGATAGCTGTTGCTGAGATTGATGAAGCGGGTCTTGTCGCCGTGACCGGTGTTGCGCCAATAGTGGAAGCTCATCTTGAGCGCGACCTCGACCGCCGCCGACCCGTTGTCGGCGTAGAACGCCCGCGTCAGCCCGGCGGGTGTGGCCGCGATCAGCCGCTCGGCGAGCTCGACCGCCGGCTCGTGTGAGAACCCCGCGAGCATGACGTGTTCCAGCGTGTCCAGCTGCATCTTGATGCGGTCGTTGATGGCCGGATTGGCGTGGCCGAATATGTTGACCCACCACGAACTCACCGCATCGATATAGCGGTTGCCGTCGAAATCCTCCAGCCAGACGCCCTCGCCGCGCCGGATCGGGATCGGCGCCAGCGTTTCCGTATCCTTCATCTGGGTGCACGGGTGCCAGACGGTGGCGAGATCGCGCCGGATGAGTTCGTCGTTGGTCATGATTGCCCTGTTCGATTGAAAATCGCCCGCACGGCCCCGGTGGCCGAACGGGTTGGATGGACGTTGGCCGGTGGCGACGGGGCCGTCGTCAACCGAGCGCGAAATCGGCCACGATGCCCGCGAAGACGACGCCGCCCAGCACGTTGTGCTGCATGAACGCCTTGAAGCAGGCGGCGCGATCGCGGTGACGCGTCAGCCACTGGTGATAGCCCGCCATGCCGACGGCCGCGACCAGGCCCAGGTAATAGAGCGCGCCCATGCCGAACTGCAGGCCAACGCCGACCAGGAGCGCGAAGAACAGCGCCTGAAAGCAGCCGATGATGCACCGGTCGTGGCGGCCCCACAGGATGGCGGTCGACTTCACGCCGATCTTCAGATCGTCGTCGCGGTCGACCATCGCATAGAAGGTGTCGTAGACCAGTGCCCAGATCAGCGTGGCCGCGAACAGCGTCCAGCCGCCGGCCGGCACCCCGCCGCTCTCGGCGGCGAACGCCATCGGCACGGCCCAGCCGAAGGCGGCGCCGAGAAACATCTGCGGCCAGTGCGTGGCCCGCTTGGTGAAGGGATAGAGCGTTGCCAGCCCCGCGCCGACGAAGGCCATGGCGATCGTGAGCCGGTTCAGCGTGAGCACGAGCAGAAACGCCAGCAGACAGAGGCCGGCGAACAGCGCCAGCGCCTCCCGCGACGAGACCTCGCCGGTGGCCAGCGGCCGCGCCTTGGTGCGCTCGACGTGGCCGTCGATCTCGCGGTCGGCGAAGTCGTTGATCACGCAGCCGGCCGAGCGCATGAGGATCGCGCCGAGAACGAAGACGGCGAGCACCCAGGGATCGGGCACCCCGCGCGCGGCGAACCACAGCGCCCAGAGCATCGGCCAGACGACGAGAAAGATGCCGATCGGCTTGTTCAGGCGCGTCAGCCGCAGATAGCAGCCCAGACGATCCGCGGCCAGCGGCAGCGTGCTCATGCCCGGGCCGCCCTTTCCGGGATCCACGCACAGCCGCTACAGCGACAGCCATTCAACGATGGTTGCATCAGGCAGCTACCCCTTGGAAACCGTTTTAACGTTACCATGCTGCAAATCACGAATGCAGTACGACCGCGCCCCCGGCGCCCGCGCGGCGCATCGCCGGTCTGGGAGATGTCATGTCCGCTCCATCGCAATCCGGCGGCGCGCCGATCACCGACCGACGCCAGCTCGTCGAGTATTTCGAGAATGCCTGCAAGCCGCCGAGCCGCTGGCGTCTGGGCACCGAACACGAGAAGTTCGTCTTCGATCGCGAGACGCTGCGTCCGCTGCCCTTCGAGGGCGAGCGCGGCATCGAGGCGTTTCTGCACGAGCTCAAGCGTTTCGGCTGGGAGCCGATGCGCGAGAACGGCCGCGTCGTCGCCCTCGAACTCGGCCGCTGTCACATCACGCTCGAGCCCGGCGGCCAGCTCGAGCTCGCCGGCGCGCCGCTGGAGACGATCCACGAGGCCTGCGACGAGGTCCAGACCCATCTGCGCCAGGTCAAGGAAGTCGCCGGCGAGCTCAACGTCGGCCTCATCGGGCTGGGCTTCCAGCCCAAGTGGACGCGGGCTCAGACGCCGTGGATGCCCAAGCAGCGCTACGACATCATGAAGGCCTACATGCCGAAGGTCGGCACGCTCGGGCTCGACATGATGCTGCGCACCTCGACCGTGCAGGTGAACATCGACTACGGCTCCGAAGCCGACATGATCAAGAAATTCCGTGTCGGCCTGGCGCTGCAGCCGGTGGCCACCGCGCTGTTCGCCAACTCGCCGTTCACCGAAGGCCGCCCGAACGGCTTCGTCTCCTATCGCAGCCAGATCTGGACCGATACCGACGCCGATCGCTGCGGCATGCTCGACTGGGTCTTCGACGACGACATGGGCTTCGAGCGCTACATGGAGTACGCGCTGGACGTGCCGATGTACTTCGTCCACCGCGACGGCCACTACATCGATGCCTCCGGCCAGTCGTTCCGCGACTTCATGGCTGGCCGTCTGCCGGCGCTGCCCGGCGAGCGCCCCACCATGTCGGACTGGGACGACCATCTGACCACGCTGTTCCCGGAAGTCCGTCTCAAGCGCTTCATGGAGATGCGCGGCGCCGACGGCGGCCCCTGGGGCCGGCTGTGCGCCCTGCCGGCGCTCTGGGCGGGCCTGTGCTACGACAGCGACGCACTCGAGGCCGCCTGGGCGCTGTGCCGCGACTTCACCCGCGAAGAGCGCAACGCCCTACGAGCCGAAGCGCCGATCCACGGCCTGAAAACGCCGTTCCGCGACGGCACCCTCGGCGACATCGCCCGTGAAGTCGTGGCGATCGCGATCGAGGGCCTGCGCCGCCGGGGCCGGCTCGACGCCCGCGATCGCGACGAAACGATCTATCTAGAGGGGCTAGCCGAAATCGCGGAGACGGGCGTGACACCGGCTGAGCATCTGCTGGCGCTGTATCACGGCCGCTGGAACCAGTCGGTGGACCCAGTGTTCACCGAGTTCGCCTACTAGGAACTACTGGCACCCCGCCCAACCGCGCCGAGCGCTTTCACGCGGCAAGGCGTGGCATAGTCCGCGCCGCGGGCGTGCCGTCATCTCGGCCCGCCTGCGGCAACGCTGGATAGGCGCAGATCGTGGATCTACAGTCACGGGCGCTGGTTCTTTCGGTTTCAGTCGCCCATCAACCTTCGGCCGTCGGCGCTGCACGTCCGAATCGTGGCGCGCCGCGACCGACAGCGCGCATCGCTCAGGACACGATAGGCGTGGCCAACGCGATGTCTGCATGACGTCTTACCAAACCTTGATGCCGCGCGAGCTCGCGAGCGCGACGCCGCTTCGCATCGGCTCCTGCAGCTGTACTCGACGTCCCGGGGCGTTGCTCAGCCGGCCGAACCGACGGGCGTCCGGATGCGACTACATCTGCCCCTGGGGCTGGACGCCCCCGCCGCCATCGGCGGCGGGGATCATCCGCTCGCGCGGCGTCACACCCGGCGTGGCCGAAGGCATCGAGTCCAGGGGCGGATCGTCACCGACGCGCCAGGCCGGGCCCTGCTTCGAGGGCAGAGGCCTGCCCACCGGTTGTACGGGCGCGGGTTCGGCCGGGCGGCCGGCAGCCGCGATCCGCGCGAGCGAACGGAGCGAGTCCGCCGGCATCTCGCCCACCAAAGCATAATCCACGCCGTTGGCCTGCCAGCGCGCCAGCGGGCGGCCGCCCTCGAAAGACACGCGCGGCGACGGCTCACCGACCGGCTCCCGCCGCTGCGCGAACAGCCGCACGCGCTGACCGAGATCGTTCTCGTAGACGAATTCCCCGAGGTCTCGACCGCCCCCGGCATCATCCACATGCCGTCTCGCGACCATATCGTAGCCCTGCGCACCAAGATCCGGTGCCGGCAGGGCGTTCCCGCCCCCGGGCGAGGTCTGCGCGCCCGCGGTCGACACCACCGGCGTTCCATCCGGCCCGTCACCGTCCGCCGCCGCGGCCACGCGCTGGACGAACCCGTCGGCACGCTCCGGCGACGGCATCTGCTGGGTGCCGCCCCACCAGCCGATACCCGCGGCCACCGCCACCGCAGCGGCGGTGCCCATACGCATGGGCCAGCGCGCGCGCCGTCGATGGCCGTACCGCAGCAGACGCGGTGGTATCGGCTCGTCGAGCACGGCCTCGTATTGGCGTGCGATACGCTGCTCGATCGCCGCGTCGCGGCGCGCACGGGCCGCCGCGTCGGGATGGGCCGTCACCCAGGCGAGGGTACTGCGTTCACGACTGGACGCGAGACGACCGGCATAGAACGATACGGCGTCTTCGTACGGATACTCGCGATCACGTGCATCGGTATCAGCCATTGGCATCCTCGCGTGTCGGGGTCGGTTCCGCCGCCGAGACGAGTCGTTCGTTGAGCTGCTCGCGGGCCCGCGACAGCCGTGACCTGAACGTGCCGACACGCAGACCGAGTGCGCGTGCACCCTCGCGGTAGCTGGGCTGCTCGAGCGCGACCAGCAGCAGGATCGCACGTTGCTTTTCGGGCAACGCGTCGATCGCCGCGAGCACTTCGCGGCAGTGCAGCGAGGCGTCGGCGTCGATATCGGCGGCCGCCGGCGGGCGCACATCGTCGAGCGCGATCAGATTGCGGTGCGCCCGCTGCAGCTGCGGCCGTCGATCGAGATAGAGGCGATAGAGCATCCGGAAAAGCCAGCTTCGCAGCCGGCCGGTCGGACGCCACTGGACGCGTTTGCGCCAGGCGCGCTCCAGCGTGTCCTGCACGAGATCGTCGGCGGCCTCGCGCTCACGCACGAGGGCTCGCGCGTAGCGGCGCAGATGTGGAATCTCCGCGTCGATCATGTCTGGGTCGATCAAATCCTGTCTCCCCGCTGGGGTCGTCGCGATGCATCAAGGCCCGACTCGGCGGATCACATGCAGCGCGCTCAGTAAGACTAACGGTCCGGGTGCCGCCGCGGTTCCATCGCGTCTCGATCGCCACTCGATGGAACCGATTGGCGATCGCGGTCGTTGGTGTGCGTGGCGGGGTCGTTGATCACGCCCACATTCTCTATGCAAGGAGTTGCCATGAACGCAACCAGTCGCATCATCGCCGCAACGCTGTTCGGCGCCAGCCTGTTCGTCGCCGCGCCGGTATTCGCCCAGGGCGGCGGTGGTGGTGGCGCCCAGGCCCAGGCACAGTCCCGTATCCAGGCGCCGGACCCGTCCGAGGTCTCGGACGCACAGCTCGAGAAGTTCTCGGAGGCCCAGTCCGACGTGCGCGAGGTCCGCAAGGACTGGCAGGACAAGCTGCAGAACGCCGAGAGCCAGGAAAAGGCCATGCAGAATCGCCAAAAAGCGACTCAGGAGATGGTCGAAGCCGTGCGTGACAGCGGCCTGTCCGTCGACGAGTACAACGGCATCGCCAAGGCGGCGCAGTCCAATCCGGAATTCGCCAAGCGCGTGCAGGACATGCGCTAGTCGACCGGATCTCCGGCCGGCTACTCGCCGGCCGGATTCTTCAGGCTCGGGTATTCCCCTCGACCGGGCGCACTGCCCGAAATGGCTTCACGACCGTAGAACTTCACGCCTTTCTGAATCCGCGGCCGCCCCTGGGCCTGCCGATGGCGGTTGGTATCACGAAGGCTGTACACGCAGCCGCAGTATTCCTGCTGATAGAACGCTTCCCGCTTGGCGATCTCGATCATGCGCGCGGCGCCGCCCTTCTTGCGCCAGTTCAGCGTCCAGTAGCGGACCTCCGGATAGCGCGAAGTCGCACGCACGCCCGCCTCGTTGATCTGCGCCATGTTCTTCCAGCGCGAGATACCCAGCGTGCTCGAGATCAGGCCGTAACCGTTTTCGGCCGCATACAGCGCCGTGCGTTCGAAGCGCATGTCGAAACAGACCGTGCAGCGCCGGCCGCGCTCGGGCTCGTTCTCCAGCCCCCGAATGCGATCAAACCAGTTGTCGGTGTCGTAATCGCCGTCGATATGCGGAATACCGAGCCGCTCGCAGTAGCGGATATCCTCGGCCTTGCGCATCTCGTATTCGGCCTGCGGGTGGATGTTGGGATTGTAGAAATAGACCGTGACGTCGATGCCGGACGCCTTCACTGCAGCCAGCACCTCGCCGGCGCAGGGCGCGCAGCAGGAATGCATGAGCAGTCGCGAATCCGTGCTGGGCGGCTCGATCTCGGGACGCTCGTAGCGATCCAGGCTATACGGGTTCATGGGCAGTCACCGCTTGCGATGCGATAATCGCCCATTGTCCGTATTACATCGGCGTCCGTCCACGACGCCGCGAACGACCGGGAGTGGACATGAAACAAGGCAGCATCGTGATGGCCATGATCTGGATGGCCGTCATTTCGCTTCTGCTGTTCTGGCTGCCGTTGATCGGCCCGCTGCTGGCCGGCTTCATCGGCGGCCGCAGTGCCGGCAGCGCCGGGCGCGGGCTGGTCGCCGCCGTGCTGCCGGCCGCCATACTCTGCTTCGTGCTGTTCGCCTTCGGCGCCGCACTGAGCGGCCTGCCGATCATCGGCGCGATCGCGAGCGCGAGCCTGTTCCTGCTGATCGTGATCCAGAGCCTGCCGCTACTCGCCGGCGCCTTTGTCGGCGGGCTGACCGTCTGATCGATCGGCCGCGCGCAGCACGCGCGTGGTGACCGCACCGGTCAGCACCATCGGGGCGGCCAGCAGCACGCCGAGCGGGCCCATGAGCACGCCGCCAACGAGCTGGGCCGAGATCAGAACCACCGGCGGCAGCGCGATCGCACGCTGCTGGATGAGCGGCGTGAGCACCGTGCTTTCGAAGGCCTGGATCACGATATAGAGCGACAGCACCCAGCCGGCCAGTCCGAGCGACTCGACCGCCGCGATCAGCAGCGCGGGCACCACGCCGATCAGGGGGCCGATATAGGGCACGAACGAGACCAGCCCGGCCCAGAGCCCGAGCGTGAACGCGAGCGAGACATCCATCGCGAACAGGCCGATACCGGTCGCGATGCCGACGATGGCCATCGACAGGCCGCGACCGAGCAGCCACAGCCGAAGTTCGTGGGCGAGCTCCCGCGCCACGACGCCCAGCCTGTCCCGGCTCTCGCGCGACATCAGATCGCGACCGAGCGACAGATAGCGCCGCGGTGAGGCAGCGGCGTAGATACCGACGAAGATCACCACGAACACGTTGAAGATACCGCCGAAGGTCGATGACACGACGCTGAAGACACGCGTGCCGCCGGCAAACCAATCGATCGGCTGCGCCGTATCATCGAGCATGCCGCGCAGCATCTCGAAGTTGTTCACGCGCGCGCGCAGGCTGTCCCAGGCTTCCGGCATGCGCTCGATCAGTCGCGGAATCTCCTGATCGATCCGGGGCCCGATCCACAGCGCGATCAACACGAACATGAGTGTGATCGCTGCCAGGGTCGCCGCATAGGCCGGCACGCGACCGCCCGGCAGAACGCGCTGCATCGCCTGGGTCGCCGCATCCAGGAGCACGGCGAGAATGACGCCCGAGAACACGAGCAGCAGAACGGACGTCAGCTGAGGGAACGAATTCAGTGCAAACAGCGTCGCCAGCACGAGTCCGGCGACGAGCAGCGGGGTTGGCGTCGAACGCATGTTCGGGCTCCCTGCCGATGGACGCCGCGGCCGAGGACCGGCCGGCTCGCGGCAAAAAAAACCCCGGTCCGCGGACCGGGGTCGTGACGCGTGTCAGCGCATCGGCGCGCGCCGCCTACTGATCCTGCGGCGGAACGTAGGCGCCGTCCTCGTCGTGGATCTCGCGACCGGTGACCGGCGGGTTGAAGGCGCAGACCAGCTTGAGCTCGGTCTTAGCCTTGAGCGTATGCCGATCGTGGTTGTCGAGCGCATACACCGTACCCGGCTCGATCTTGTGCTCTTCGCCGGTATCGCGGTTCACGAGCGTGCCCTCGCCCTGATAACAGAACACGGCTTCGTAGTGGTACTTGTACCACATGTCGAACTCGAGTCCGGGCGGGAACGTGGTCTCGTGAAACGAAAAGCCCATGCCGTCGCTGGCCAGCAGCCAACGCACGCTGGTCCAGCCGTCCGGGCTGACGACCTCGCGGTCGGTGCCGCGCAGGTCTTCGGTACGCACAATCTTCATCGGGACTCCTAGCGTCTTGAGGTGATCGACACCAATGTATCCTACAGCACGCGCCTCAGGCTGCGACGCGCCTCGACGTATCAGGCCGCGCCCTGGGCCAACCCGTGCTTGTCGAGGACCGCTTGAACCGCGTCGGCGACGATATCCAGACCTTCGTCGATATCGGCATCGCTCGTGTTCACGGCCTGCATGAACTTGATCACGCTGTCGCGGGGACCGGCGGTTTCCAGCAGCAGCTTGTGCTTGAAGCATTCGGCCGCCACGTCATCGGCGATTTCGGCGATCTCGCAGTCCACGCCGATGAACATGCCGCGTCCGCGTACGTCGGCGTTGAAGCCGGGGTGGCTGTCCACGATCTCGTTCAGGCGCTTGCGCATGTGCTCGCCCTTGCGAAGGATCTCCTTCTCGAAGGCGTCGTCGCGCCAGTAGTGATTGATCGCGGCGACGGCCGTCACGAAGGCGTGGTTGTTGCCACGGAACGTGCCGTTGTGCTCGCCGGGCTCCCAGATATCCAGATCCGGGCGGATCATGGTGATCGCCAGCGGCAGGCCGAAGCCGGACAGCGACTTGGACACGGTGATGATGTCCGGCTTGATGCCCGAGGGCTCGAACGAGAAGAACGGGCCGGTACGGCCGACGCCGGCCTGGATGTCATCGACGATCAGCAGCATGTCGTGCTCGCGGCAGATGCGCTCGATCTCGCGCAGCCACTCGTCGCTGGCCACGTTGATGCCGCCCTCGCCCTGTACGGTCTCGAGGATCACGGCGGCCGGCTTTTCAAGCCCGCTGGAGCCGTCCTTGAGCATGTACTCGAGATCGGCGGCGGTGTCGCGGCCATCGCGGAAATAGTCGCAGAACGGCAGCGAGTGCGTGTCCTGCAGATCGACCCCGGCGCCGCCGCGCTTGGCGGAATTGCCGGTCACCGCGAGCGCGCCCAGCGTCATGCCGTGATAGCCGTCGGTGAAGCACAGCACGCCGCTGCGGCCCTTGACCTTGCGGGCCAGCTTGAGTGCGGCTTCCACGGCGTTGGTGCCGGTCGGCCCCGGAAACTGGATCTTGTAGTCCATGCCCCGCGGTTTCATGATCACTTGCTCGAAAGTCTCGAGGAAATTGACTTTCTCCGCGGTCGCCATGTCCAGACCGTGGCAGATGTTGTCGCCCTGGATGTAATCCAGCAGGGCTTTCTTCATCACTTCGTCGTTGTGGCCGTAGTTGAGCGCGCCGGCGCCGCCGAAGAAATCGAGATAGACGTCGCCGTTCTCGTCGGTCATGCGGTTGCCCTTGGCGGTCGTGAAGACCGTCGGGAAGCCACGCACGTACCCGCGCACTTCGGATTCGAGACGATTGATGGTTTCCATAACTTGCTCCTGAGCGACTGCTCGGATGAATGTCCTATTCGGCCGACTCGCGGATCGCCGCGGTATCGAAGGGGCCGATACGGAAGAGAATTTCGGGCTCGTGGGGTTCGCCGTCGACGCTTTCGTGATCGCCGAACAGTTCGCTGGCGAACAGCTCCTCCTCTTCGCACCGGGTGTCGAGCTTGGCGGCGAAGCCGCGGAAGAGCGCCATGGACGCCTCGTTGGTCGGCCCCACGGTGGTGTCGAGATAGCGCACGTGCGAACAGGCCGGTCGCTTGAGGATCTCGTAGAGCATGCGCGTGGCCAGGCCGCGACCGCGGCCGGCCTCGGCGACGCCCACCTGCCACACGAACACCGTGTCCGGTTTGCTCGGCGGGCAGTAGGCCGATATGAAACCGGCCAGCTGATCGCCGACCTCGGCGACCACGCTCGTCTGCGAGTAGTGCTCGCCCACGAGCAGATAGGCATAGACGGAATTGACGTCGAGCACGCCCGTATCGCGAACGAGCTGGAGAATGTCGGCGCCGTCTTCCTTGAACGGAGAGCGGAAGCGGACCTCTTTCGAGGCCGGGTCAATCGTGTCGGAAATAACGTTCAGTTCGGTTTTCGTTTGCCCACATTATAGCGGCTTCGCCGCAGATTTTCTCACCGCCCGGCTCAGACCGCGATCGCATCCTGCAATGCCTGCAGAGCATAGACGCGGCCGTGGCGATCGTCGGTGAGCGCGGTGCAGGTGGCCTGGGCGCCCGCGATCGTCGTGAAGTAGGCCACCTTGTAGCGCAGCGCCGTGATGCGGATCGAACGCGACTCCTCGATCGCGCGCTTGCCTTCGGTGGTGTTAACCACGAGCTGAATCTCGCCGTTCTTGATCATGTCCACGATGTGCGGGCGCCCTTCCTTGACCTTGTTCACGCGCGCCACCGCGATGCCCTCGGCCTCGATCACGGCCGCCGTGCCGCGGGTGGCCACCAGATCGAAGCCGGCTGCCACCAGCTCGCGCGCGAGACGTACCGCATGGGGCTTGTCGGCGTCGCGCACGGTGATCAGCGCGGTACCGCCCTCCGGAAGCCCGACCCCGCTGGCCAGCTGCGATTTGGCGAACGCCTCGCCAAAGGTCCGGCCCACGCCCATGACCTCGCCGGTGGACTTCATTTCGGGTCCCAGCAGCGGATCGACGGTCGGGAACTTGGAAAACGGGAACACCGCCTCCTTGACCGCGAAATGCTCGATCACGCGCTCGGCGCCGACGTTCTGCTCGGCCAGCGTCTTGCCGGCCATGCAGCGCGCCGCGATCTTGGCCAGCGGCACGCCGGTGGCCTTGGATACGAACGGCACGGTGCGCGAGGCGCGCGGATTGACCTCCAACAGGTAGACGTCGCCGCCACGGATCGCGAACTGCACGTTCATCAGGCCGACCACCGACAGCCCGCGCGCCAGCGCCGCGGTCTGGCGCCGTACCTCGTCGAGGACCTCGGCGCCCAGGCTGTACGGCGGCAGGCTGCACGCCGAATCGCCCGAATGCACGCCGGCCTGCTCGATGTGTTCCATGATGCCGCCGATGAACACGTCGCTGCCGTCGCAGATCGCGTCCACGTCCAGCTCGATCGCATCCTCGAGGAAACGGTCCAGCAGCACCGGCGAATCCGGCGAGACCTTCACCGCCGCGGTCATGTACTGCTGCAGATCCTCCGGCTCGTAGACGATCTCCATGGCACGTCCGCCCAGCACGTAGGACGGCCGCACGACCATGGGAAAGCCGACCTCCTCGGCCAGGCGCATGGCCTCGGCCTCGGAGCGCGCGGAGCGGTTGGCCGGCTGCTTGAGGCCGAGCTTGTTGACCAGATTGAGAAAGCGGTCGCGATCCTCGGCCAGGTCGATCGAATCCGGAGCGGTGCCGATGATGGGCGCGCCGGCGGCCTCCAGACGGCGGGCGAGCTTGAGCGGCGTCTGGCCGCCGTACTGCACGATCACGCCCTTGGGCTTTTCCACGTCGATGATCGACATGACATCCTCGAAGGTCAGCGGCTCGAAGTAGAGCCGGTCCGAGGTGTCGTAGTCGGTCGACACGGTCTCCGGATTGCAGTTGACCATGATCGTTTCGTAGCCGTCGTCGCGCATGGCGAGCGCGGCATGGACGCAGCAGTAGTCAAACTCGATGCCCTGGCCGATGCGGTTGGGCCCGCCGCCGAGCACCATGATCTTGTCGCGATTCGAGGGATTGGCCTCGCTTTCCTCGTCATAGGACGAGTACTGATAGGCGGTCGCGGTCGGGAACTCGGCCGCGCAGGAATCGACGCGCTTGTAGACCGGCACGATGTCGTGCTGCAGGCGCATCCGACGCACGGCGAATTCGTCACAGCCGAGCAGGTCGGCCAGACGCAGGTCGGAGAAGCCCTTGCGCTTGTAGGCCCGCAGCGTCTGCGCATCGAGATCCGCGAGCGTGGAGGTGGACAGGGCCATCTCCATCTCGATGATCTCGGCGATCTGATCCAGAAACCACGGGTCGATGTGCGTGAGTCGATGCACCTCGGCCAGCGAGAAGCCCGCGCGGAAGGCGTCACCCACGTACCACAGCCGCTCGGCACGCGGGGTGGAGAGCTCGCTGCGCAGCGTGTCCTGCACGGCGCTCGTCGTCACATCATCGAACTTCGGCTCGAAACCGTCGGAACCGATCTCGAGACTGCGCATCGCCTTCTGCAGCGATTCCTGGAAGTTGCGCCCGATCGCCATCGCTTCGCCGACCGATTTCATCTGCGTGGTCAGGCGATTGTCGGCGGCCGGAAACTTCTCGAAGGTGAACCGCGGCATCTTCGTGACGACATAGTCGATGGACGGCTCGAACGAGGCCGGCGTCGCGCCGCCCGTGATCTCGTTGTTGAGCTCGTCCAGCGTGTAGCCGACGGCCAGCTTGGCCGCGACCTTGGCGATCGGAAAGCCGGTCGCCTTCGAGGCCAGCGCCGAGGAGCGCGACACGCGCGGGTTCATCTCGATGATGATCATCTTGCCGTCGGCGGGGTTGATGGCGAACTGCACGTTCGAGCCGCCGGTATCCACACCGATCTTGCGCAGGCAGGCCAGCGAGGCGTCGCGCATGACCTGATATTCCTTGTCCGTCAGCGTCTGCGCCGGCGCGACCGTGATCGAGTCGCCGGTATGCACGCCCATGGCGTCGACGTTCTCGATCGCACAGATGATGATGCAGTTGTCGGCGTGGTCACGCACGACCTCCATCTCATATTCCTTCCAGCCGAGCACGCTCTGTTCGAGCAGAACTTCGTTGGTCGGCGACAGCTCCAGGCCGCGCGCGAGCAGATCGTCGAATTCCTCGCGGTTGTAGGCGATCCCGCCGCCGGTGCCGCCGAGCGTGAACGACGGCCGCATGATCAGTGGGAAACCGATCCGCGCCTGGACCGCCTCGGCTTCCGCCGCCGAGTGCACCACCGCGGATTCGGGGGTCGCGAGGCCGATCTCGGTCATCGCCTCGCGGAAGGCGTTGCGATCCTCGGCCATGTCGATGGCATCGCGCGAGGCGCCGATCATCTCCACGCCGTGCTTGGCGAGCACGCCGTTGTTGAACAGATCGAGCGCGCAGTTCAGCGCGGTCTGACCGCCCATGGTCGGCAGCAGCGCATCAGGCTTCTCGGCTTCGATGACGCGCTCGACGGTGCGCCAGGTGATGGGTTCGACGTAGACTGCGTCGGCCGTCTCCGGGTCGGTCATGATCGTGGCCGGATTCGAATTCACCAGCACGACCCGGAAGCCCTCGTCCTTGAGCGCCTTGCAGGCCTGCATGCCGGAGTAGTCGAACTCGCAGGCCTGGCCGATGACGATCGGCCCGGCGCCGATGATCAGGATGGTCCGGATGTCTTCGCGTTTCGGCATGGCTTGGGTGCTCGTTTTCAGCGCGGGCGCGCCTCGGGCACGCCCTGTCGACTACGCTTTCGGTTCAATCGGTTGCGTCATGTTTCTGATGCTGATTCCACAGCATTCAGCCGGCGGGTCGATGCGACTCCATCGTGCGCATGAAGCGCGCGAACAGCGGCGACACGTCGTGCGGGCCCGGGCTGGCCTCCGGGTGGCCCTGGAACGAGAACACCGGCTTACCGACGATCTCGATGCCCTGCAGCGTCTGGTCGAACAGCGAGCGGTGGGTCACGCGAACGGTGTCCGGCAGGCTGGCCTCGTCCACGGCGAAGCCGTGGTTCTGGCTCGTGATGAGCACCTCGCCGGTGTTCACGTCCATCACCGGATGGTTGGCCCCGTGATGACCGAACTTCATCTTCAAGCTGCGGCCACCCGCGGCGAGCCCGAGTATCTGGTGGCCGAGACAGATGCCGAGCGTCGGCACGCCGCGTTCGATCAGCTCACGGCAGGTGGCGATCGCGTAATCGCAGGGCTCCGGATCGCCCGGCCCGTTGGCCAGCAGCACCCCGTCCACACCCAGCGCCATCACCTCCGCCAGCGGCGTGCGCGGCGGCACCACGGTGACGCGCGCGCCGCAGTCGACCAGACGGCGCAGGATGTTGTACTTCACGCCGTAGTCGTAGACGGCGACGTGATGGGTCGGCGTCGCCGGCGCGTGTGTGTCGTTGGGCCCGACCCAGCTGGGCTGGTCCCAGTCGTAGCGCTCGCGGGTGCCGGCCTCGGCCGCGAGGTCCGCGCCCTTCAGGCCCGGGAAGTCGCGCGCCGCGGCCAGCGCCGCCGCCTCGTCGACGCCCTCGCCCGCCATGATGCAGCCGTTCTGCGCGCCTTTTTCGCGCAGCAGCCGCGTGAGGCGACGGGTATCGATGTCGCCGATGCCGACCACGCCGTTGGACTCGAGATAGGCCATCAGGCCGCCGTCGGTACGCCAGTTGCTGGGCGCACGCGGCACCTCGCGAACGATCAAGCCGGCGGCCTGGACGCGATCCGATTCGATGTCCTCGGCGTTGGCGCCGGTATTGCCGATATGCGGATAGGTCAGCGTGACCATCTGCTGACGGTAGGACGGGTCGGTCAGGATCTCCTGATAACCGGTCATCGCGGTGTTGAAGACGACCTCGCCGACGGTGGTGCCGGTGGCACCGATGGCGCGTCCATGAAAGAGGCTACCGTCTTCAAGCGCAAGCAGGGCTGTCGGGCGCAACAATGACTCCGTGACGCTGTGTTCTGGGCAGTGCCGGCATGGCCGCAGGCGGCGAGAGTATAGCCGCTCGCCGGCGCTCTCGCCAGCCGGTGCGGTGCAATCGCGGGCTTCAGTCCGCCCGTTCGGCGATGCCCAACACGTCGTTCATGTCGTAGCGGCCCGGCGGACGCGACGCGGCCCAGCCGGCCGCGCGCATGGCCCCGCCGGCAAAGGTCTGTCGTGACGAGGCCTTGTGCGTGATCTCCAGCCGTTCGCCGTCGCCCGCGAACAGCACCGTATGCTCGCCGACGATGTCGCCGCCGCGCAGGGTCTGGAAACCGATGGTGCCGCGCTCGCGCTCTCCGGTATGGCCCTGGCGGGCATAGACGGCGCAGTCGGACAGCTCGCGCCCGGTCGCCTCGGCCAGCACCTCGCCCATGCGCAACGCCGTGCCGGAGGGGGCGTCGACCTTGTGTCGGTGGTGCGCCTCGAGCACTTCGATGTCGAACGAATCCCCGAGTGCTTTCGCTGCCATTTCAAGCAGTTTAAGCGACAAGTTGACGCCGGCACTGAAGTTCGGCGCCATCACCAAGGCGATGCGTTCGGCGGCCGCATCGATGCGTTCGAGCTGCGTGTCGTCGAAACCCGTCGTACCGATGACGATGGCCGCACCGGCCGCCACGCAGTCGTCGAGCGCTTCGACACACGGCTCGGGGCGGGTGAAATCCACCAGCACGTCGAAGTCACGATCGCCGCGGTCGGCGGCCGAATCCACCGCCACGCCCGCATCGTCCGCGCCGGCCAGCCGGCCGGCGTCCCGGCCGATGGCCTCGCTGCCCGGGGCCTCGAAGGCGGCGGCGAGCGCGAGCGCCTCGTTGCGCAGACAGGCGATGACGAGTTCACGCCCCATCCGACCGGCCGCCCCGTTGATCGCGACCTTCACCGGTTTCGCCATGTCGAACTCCTCGCTCTAGCCCAGATGCTCGCCGAAGAAGCGCTTGGCCTTGTCCAGCCACGAGGTCGTCGCCGGACTGTGGCTGCGGCCGCTCGCCTCGAGCGACTCCTGCAGCTCCTCGAGCATCTTCTTCTGCTTGGCGTTGAGATTGACCGGCGTTTCCACGCTGACCTTGACCAACAGATCGCCAGGCGACGAGGTCCGCACCGACTGCACGCCCTTGCCGCGCAGGCGGAAGGTCTTGCCGGACTGGGTCTCGGCCGGCACCCGCAGCGACACCTTGCCCTTGAGCGTGGGCACGTCGATGTCGCCGCCGAGCGCGGCGGTGATCATGTCGACCGGCACATTCGCGCGCAGGTTGTTGCCGTCGCGGACGAAGAACTCGTGCGGCTTGACGTTGATCTGTACGTACAGATCGCCCGTGGGGCCGCCCATCTCGCCGGCCTCGCCCTCGCCGGACAGCCGGATCCGGTCGCCGTTGTCCACGCCCGGCGGCACCTTGACCGACAGCGTCTTCGAGGACTGGCGGCGCCCTTCGCCCCCGCATTTGCGGCAGGGATTGCGCACCTTGTTGCCGGACCCGTGGCAATCCGGGCAGGTCTGCTGGATCGACAGGAAGCCCTGCTGGATCCGGACCTGACCCATGCCCTGGCAGGTGCCGCAGGTGTCCACGGGCGATCCGGGTTCCGCGCCGTCGCCGCCGCAGCCCTCGCACTGCTCCAGCGTGGGGATGCGGATCTCGACGGTATCGCCCTCGATGGCGGTCTCCAGATCGAGATCCAGGTCATAGCGCAGATCGGCCCCGCGGGAAGCGCGCGAGCGACCGCCGCCCATGCCACCACCGAAGATATCGGAGAAGATATCGCCGAAGATGTCGCCGAAGCCGCCGGCCCCGGCGCCGGGACCGCCGCCGCCACCGCTGGCGCCGCCCAGCCCGGCATGGCCGAACTGGTCGTAGGCCTGACGCTTCTGGTCGTCAGAAAGCACTTCATAGGCTTCCGAAGCCTCCTTGAAGCGCGCCTCCGCCTCGGTGTCATCCGGATTGCGGTCCGGATGGTTCTTCATCGCCAGCCGACGATAAGCCTTCTTGATGTCGTCCTTGGATGCGCCCTTGGACACACCCAGCACGTCGTAATAATCGCGTTTCGCCATAATGGAGAAAGCCCGGTATCAAAAAATACCGGGGCAACGCATGGCGCTGCCCCGGCGCTTCAAGCCTCGACGCGTCGGGGACCTACGAGTTGTTGGTGCCCGACTTCTTGTCGTCGTCCTTGACTTCCTCGAAGTCCGCGTCGACCACGTCGTCCGAATCGTCCTGCGAGCTCTGCTTGGTCTGCTCGCCGTCCTCGGCGCCGCCTTCGGCCTCGCCACTCTGGCTGTAGGCCTTTTCCATGACCGGCGCGGAGGCTTCGGACAGCTTCTGCGTCTTGGCCTCGATGTCGTCCTTGTCGTCGCTCTCGAGCGCCTCGCGCAGTTCGGCGATGGCGTCGTCGATCGGCTTCTTCTCGTCCTCGGTGACCTTGTCGCCGAGATCACGCATGGACTTTTCGATGCCGTGGATCAGACCATCCGCCTGGTTGCGCGCCTCGATCAGCTCGTTGAACTTGGCGTCTTCCTCGGCGTGCGCCTCGGCGTCCTTGACCATCTGCTCGACCTCTTCGTCGGACAGACCGGAGGAGGCGCGAATCTGGATCGACTGCTCCTTGCCGGTGGCCTTGTCCTTGGCCGAGACGTTAAGGATGCCGTTGGCGTCGAGGTCGAAGGTGACCTCGATCTGCGGCGTGCCGCGCGGTGCCGGCGGGATATCCGACAGATCGAAGCGGCCCAGCGACTTGTTAGCCGAGGCCTGCTCGCGCTCGCCCTGGAGCACGTGCACGGTCACGGCCGGCTGGTTGTCCTCGGCGGTAGAGAACGTCTCCGACTTGCGGGTCGGAATGGTCGTGTTCTTGTCGATGAGCTTGGTCATCTTGCCGCCGAGCGTCTCGATACCGAGGCTCAACGGGGTCACGTCCAGCAGCAGCACGTCCTTGGTGTCGCCCGACAGGACCGAACCCTGAATGGCGGCACCCACGGCCACGGCTTCGTCCGGGTTGACGTCCTTGCGGGCATCCTTGCCGAAGAAGCTCTTGACCGCTTCCTGCACGGCTGGCATGCGGGTCTGGCCCCCGACGAGAATCACGTCGTCGATGTCCGAGGCCTTCATGCCCGAATCCTTGAGCGCGGTCCGGCACGGGTCGATCGTACGGGCGACCAGATCCTCGACCAGGCTCTCGAGCTTGGCCCGGGTGATCTTCATGTTCAGGTGCTTCGGACCCGACTGATCGGCCGTCACGTACGGCAGGTTGACCTCGGTCTGCTGCGTCGAGGAGAGCTCGATCTTGGCCTTCTCGGCGGCTTCCTTGAGCCGCTGCAGGGCCAGCTTGTCCTTGCGCAGATCGACGCCCTGCTCCTTCTCGAACTCGTCGGCGATGTGATCGATGATCTTGTTGTCGAAGTCCTCGCCGCCGAGGAAGGTGTCGCCGTTCGTGGCGTGCACTTCGAACTGGTGCTCGCCGTCGACCTCGGCCACCTCGATGATCGAGATGTCGAAGGTGCCGCCGCCCAGGTCATAGACCGCGATCTTCTTGTCGCCGCCCTTCTTGTCCAGGCCATAGGCCAGCGCGGCCGCGGTCGGCTCATTGATGATGCGCTTGACGTCCAGGCCCGCGATGCGGCCGGCGTCCTTGGTCGCCTGGCGCTGGCTGTCGTTGAAGTAGGCCGGCACCGTGATCACCGCTTCGGTCACCTTCTCGCCGAGATAGTCCTCGGCGGTGGCCTTCATCTTCTGCAGCACTTTCGCCGAGATTTCCGGCGGGGCCATCTTCTTGCCAGCGGCCTCGACCCAAGCGTCGCCGTTGTCCGCCTTGACGATCTTGTAGGGCACCGTGTCGATGTCCTTCTGCGTGGTCGGATCGTCGAAGGTGCGACCGATCAGACGCTTGATCGCGTAGAGCGTGTCGTTCGGATTGGTCACCGCCTGGCGCTTGGCCGGACGGCCCACGAGCGTCTGGTCGTCATCGGTGAAGGCGACGACGCTGGGGGTCGTGCGCTCGCCTTCCGCGTTCTCGATCACCTTCGGCTGATCGCCTTCGAGCACGGCGACGCACGAGTTCGTGGTGCCGAGGTCGATACCGATAATCTTACCCATGTCTGATTCCCTCTGATTCGCGCTGCATTGGCAGCGTCTTTTTCAATTCAACTTGCACTTCGATCTGGGGCGCCGCGGCCTGCTTTTCAAGCGCCGGGCGCCCGGCACGGCCTATTTGTCGCCGGTCGGCTTGGCCACGGTCACCATGGCGGCGCGCAGCACGCGGCCGTTGAGCGTGTACCCCTTCTGCATGACGCTGGCCACGCTGTTCGGGGGCAGCTCGTCGCTGGGCTGGGTCGAGACGGCTTCGTGGTATTCGGGGTTGAAGGTCTCGCCCTCGGGGTTGATCACCTCGATGCCGGCCTTCTCCATGCTCGAGGCCAGCATGCGATTGGTCATGTCCATGCCTTCCTTGAGCTTGTCGAAATCGCCGTTGCCTTCCTCGGCCGCCTGGAGGCCCAGTTCGAGACTGTCGCGCACGCCGAGCAGATCGGCGGCGAACTTCTCGATCGCGAACTTGCGCGCGGATTCGACGTCGCGCTGTGCGCGCTTGCGCACGTTCTCCATCTCGGCGGCCGCCCGCACCGCCTGATCGCGATACTGCTCGGCCTCGGCCCGCGCCTGATCCAGTTCGGCCTGGAGCTCATCGGTCTCGGCGAGGCTGTCGGCGCTCGCTGCGCCGGTATCGACGTAGTCCTCGGCGCCGGTCTGGGCGTTCTCGATATCCGGCTGCGGCGCGTTCTCCGCGGCGGCATCCTGTTCGCCGTGGGGTGTGCGTTCCGGATCGACCTGGCCTGGTCTGTCGTTCTGGGTCATGACAAATCCCCGCTGATTGATGACATCGTCGCGCGAAGCGCCCTGCGCGACCTCGATGCGCTCCACCATTGGGCTCGCTCCCGGCTTTTCAAGCACATCGGCGACACGCGCACGTTGAAAATATGACCCAAGGCGTGAATGCTTACGCCATTCACCCGTCGGCCAACGGCTGCGCATGGCGCACGAGTTCGCAACCATCGGCATCTTCGCCAAGCGCCACGACGAGACCGTGCGCGACACGCTGGATACGCTCGTCGCGGTTCTGGCACGCCACGGCCGGCGCGTACTCGCCGACGCCGAGCAGGCCGACGGGCGCGACGACGTCGAGGCCTGTCCGCGGGACGCGCTGGGCGCGGCCTGCGATCTGATCGTGGTGGTCGGCGGCGACGGCACCCTGCTGGATGCCGGGCGCACCGTGGCCGCCCACGCCACCCCGCTGCTCGGGGTCAACCTCGGCCGGCTGGGCTTCATGGTGGACGTGCTTCCGGCCGACATGGCCGCCACCCTGGACGAGGTGTTTGCCGGCCACTACATCGCCGAATCGCGGCTCATGCTGGGCGCGCGCATCCAGCGTGCGGACGGCCACGTCGAGCCCGAGGTCTTTCCCGCGCTCAACGAATGCGTGGTTCGCAATCAGGCCTTCGCCCGGGTGCTCGATTTCGATACCTACATGAACGGCGACTTCATCAGCCATCACCGCGCCGACGGCATGGTCGTGGCCACCCCGACGGGCTCCACGGCCTATGCGCTGTCCGGCGGCGGACCGGTGCTGCATCCGGACATGGCCGCCCTGGCGATGGTTCCGATCTGCCCGCACACCCTGTCCGACCGGCCGCTGATCGTGGACGCCGCGCATCGCGTCGAGGTGCGCGTGGCCGACAGCCACGACGGCGCCGCGCTGTTCACCAGCGACGGCCAGGTGACCCAGCCGCTGGAGCCCGGGGACCGGGTGCTGATCGAGCGTGGCGATCACGATCTTCGGCTGATCCATCCGCCCGGCTACGACTACTTCAACATCCTGCGCAACAAGCTGCAGTGGGGCCGCGGCCAGCAGCTGCCGCGGGCCTGAGCGCGACCTCATGCTCGCCGCGATTACCATCCGCAACTTCGCCATCATCGACGAGCTCGAGGTCGAGTTCGATCGCGGCATGACCGTGCTGTCCGGCGAGACCGGCGCCGGCAAATCGATTCTCGTGGACGCGCTCAACCTCATCCTCGGCGATCGCGCCGACGCCGATGCCGTGCGCGAGGGCGCCGACCGCGCCGACATCAGCGCCCGCTTCGGGCTCGACGACGCCCCGGCGGCCCGCGAATGGCTCACGGCGCACGAACTCGACGAGGACGACGAATGCGTGATCCGGCGCGTCGTCGCCCGCGAGGGGCGCAGCCGAAGCTGGGTCAACGGCACGCCCATGCCGGTGCGCGAACTGCGCGCGCTGGGCGAGACGCTGGTCGACATCCACGGCCAGCACGCGCATCAGTCGTTGCTCAAGCGCGCGCACCAGCGCCGCCTGCTCGACGAGTACGGCGAGCACGAGACGGCCCGGGTCGCCGTGCGCGACGCCTACGAAGCGCTGCGGGCCACGCGCGCCGAGATCGCGCGCATCGAACAGGTCGACGATGCCGGCGACATGCGCGTCGACCTGCTGCGCTATCAGGTCGACGAACTGGCCGCGCTGGATCTGGGCGAGCACGAGATCGAGGCGCTGGAGGCCGAGCACAAACGCCTGGCCAGCGCCGAACGTCTGATCGGCGAGGGGCAGCGGGCGCTGGCGCTGTTGTTCGAGGCCGAGGAAGGCGCCGCCACCGACCAGCTCGGCGGCGCGGAACGGCTGCTCCACGAGCTGGCCGCCATCGACGCCGGCTTCGAGCCGATCGCCGAACTCACGACCTCGGCCCGTATCCAGACCCAGGAGGCCGCCGAGACGCTGCGCCAGCACATCGACACGCTCGATATCGACCCGCAGCGTTTTCACGAAGTCGAACAGCGGCTGGCCAGCATTCAGGATCTGGCGCGCAAGCATCACTGCAATGTCGCGGAACTACCCGGGATCACGCAGCGTCTGGGCGCCGAGCTCGCCGAACTCGAAGGCGCCGGTGAGCGCCTGGCCGAACTCAAGGCCACCGCCGAGCGACAGGCCGCGGCCTACGCCGAGGCGGCGGCCGAGCTGAGCGCCGCGCGCCGCGAGGCTGCCGGGCGCCTGGGTACGGCGATCACCGATATCATCCGGACGCTCGGCATGCCCGAAGGCACGTTCGAGGTCCGGGTTGCCCCCGACGCGATCGACCGCCCCGCCGCCACCGGCACGGACGAGATCGATTTTCTCATCGCCGCCAATCCGGGCCAGAGCGCGCGTCCGCTGGAGCGCGTCGCCTCGGGCGGCGAACTCTCGCGGGTGAGCCTGGCGATCGAAGTCGTCGCCGCCAGCCGCACGCGCGTGCCCACGCTCGTGTTCGACGAGGTGGACACCGGCATCGGCGGCGGCGTGGCCGAGATCGTCGGCCGGCAGCTGCGCGCCCTCGGTGATGCCGGCCAGTCCCTGTGCGTCACCCATCTGCCGCAGGTGGCCGCGCAGGCCGAACATCACCTGCATGTGGCCAAGCAGGTGGACGCTGGCCAGACCGCCACTCGCATTTCGACGCTCGACCCCGACGCGCGCATCGAGGAGATCGCGCGCATGCTGGGCGGCGTCGAACTCACCGCCCAGACGCGCGCGCACGCCACCGACATGATCGAACGGGCCGCGCGCGCCTGATCCATCGCCTGCCGTTTGGCAGCACTGAAAGGGCTGCCGTATCATGCGGATCGCCAACAGGGGCCTGTTACATATGAAGTCAATCACTGCGCTCGTCCTGCTGCTCACGCTTTCCGCGTGCAGCCTGCCGGTCTTTTTCCGTGTTCCGGTGGTTCAGGGCAACGTGGTCACCGAAGAGAACGTCAGCCAGCTCGAACTCGGCATGACCAAGCGCCAGGTCGAATACGTGATGGGCACGGCGCTGGTCGACAGCAGCTTCGAGAACGATCGCTGGGACTACGTGTTCTATTACCGTGACCCGCGCGCCGACGTGCGCAAGAGCGAGCTCAACCTGTACTTCACGGACGGCGAACTCGCCGAGATCGACGGTGACGAAGCCTACACACGGGCGGCCCTGAAGGGCGACACCCCGATGCCGGCCGGGACGACACCGGGCCCGAACGGCGGCTCGGACGAGCCCTACGAGCCGGATAATGACGATCAGCCGGCCGCACCGAGCGGGCCCATCGGCCCGCCCGGCCCGAACGACACGCCGGGCCGCGGCCCCTTGTCGACGCCGCTACCCGGCGCCTGAACCACCGTCGTCGCGGCGGCGGACACCCGCCCGGCTTCGCCGCCGTTCGCGCGGGTTCGCGACCAGCGAGCGGTAGAGCTCGAGGCGCTCCCCCGCCCGGGGTACGTAATCCGGACCGACCTTGCGGCCGAACACCCCGATGACCGGCCGCTCGCCGCTTTCGCGCTCGCAGACCGTATCCAGCCCGGAGCGGCGCACGATCTCCGCCGCCGTCGTCGATTCCGGGGCCGTCACCCGTACCCGCCAGCAGCGTTGCGGCAGGGCGAGCACCACCTCGATCGTGGGGTCGTCGGTCGTGTCCGTCATCACCAGATCCACTCGATCAGCGTGAGCGCGCCCAGCGCATAGGCCAGCACCACGATCAGCGCGATGCGCGTTGGGTAGCGCAGCAGCATGTGCCACAGCGCGAAGCCGACAGCCCGGCCATCGCGCTCGTGCCCGTTCCAGGCGGCCAGCAGCCGCCGTCGCGCCAGCACCCGGCCCAGCAGCACGCACAGCAGCAATCCCGTCAATGGACCGATGACCCGCGTGGCCGCGAGCATGATCCAGCCGAACAGATCGAAACCCAGCAGTCGCAGCGAGGACAGCGCCCCGAACGACAGCAGCGCGAGCAATCCCAGACAGCCGACCGCCACGCCCGAATAGACGCTGGCGCGCAGCCGCGTCGATCCGGTCCGGTGCTCGACCAGCTGCACGACCGGTTCGAACAGCGCCACCGCGGTGCTCACGCTGACCAGGGCGACCAGCACGAACATGATCGGCGTCTGCCAACCGCCGGCCAGCGCCACCGGCAGTACCTCGAACAGGCTCTGCAGGCCCGCGCTCAGCGCCACATCGCGGCCGCCAACGAACACGGTCAGCATGAATGCGGCCGCGAGCGCCGCCGCCAGATCGATCACGATCACGGCCAGCGACAGCCGGATGATGCGGGCATCCGGCGGCAGATAGCTGCCGAACGCGACGACCACGCCGGTGCCCAGACTGAGCGTGAAGAACGCCTGATGGAGGGCTTCGAACAGGCCGCGCCAGTTCATTTCGGCGAAGTCGACCGCGAACAGACGATGCAGGGCCGCGGCGGCGCGGACATCCAGTGCCGCCGAGGTCAGCAGCGCGAGAAAGGCGAGCAGCATGCACAGTGCGAGCGTGCGCATCACGGGCTGGACGCCGCGGCGCAGCCCGCGGGCGGCGGTGGCGGTGATCAGACACATGAACAGCAGCAGCCAGCCGAAGCCGCGCTCCGAATCCACCGCGAAGGTCACGAAGCGCGCGCTCGAGTCGGCGATCGAGTCCACCGCGAGCGCGCCGGTCACGCCGCGTACGCTGTAGGCCAGACTCCAGCCCGCGATCACGCTGTAGGCGGCGAGCAGCAGCGCCGCGCCGAGCACGGCCAGATAACCGCTCCAGACCCACACCCGCGAATGCGGCGCATCGTGCGTCCAGCCCGCGATCACGCCGGGCAGATCCGAACGCGTGCCGCGTGCCATGAGCAGCTGCCCGCTGAACAGGGGCAGCCCCATCGTCAGCAGCGCGCCGGTATAGATCAGCAGAAACGCCCCGCCACCGTATTCCGACAGCAGGTACGGCAGGCGCCACAGATTGCTCAGACTCACCACGGCCGCCGCGACGACCACGACGAACAGCATCGACGAGGACCACGAGGACCGCGCAGTATCGGTGGGAATCATGGATCATCCGCTTGCGTCGGCCCGCTATACTACGCATATGGCCAAGCAAAAAAACAGCAAGACGCCGAGCGCGACCATCGCGCTGAACAAACGCGCGCGTCACGATTTCTTTCTCGAGGACCGGCTCGAAGCCGGCCTCGTGCTCACCGGCTGGGAGGTCAAATCCCTGCGCGCGGGCAAGGGCCGGATCACCGAAGCCTACGTGCTGATCAAGGACGGCGAGGCGTTCCTGCTGGGCAGCCACATCCATCCGCTGGAGTCGGCCTCGACCCATATCAGCGCCGATCCGACGCGCACGCGCAAGCTGCTGCTGCACGAACGCGAACTGGCCACACTCATCGGCGCGACCGAACAGAAAGGCTATACCGTCGTGCCGCTGGCGATGTACTGGAAGCGCGGCAAGGCCAAGCTCGAGATCGCGCTCGCCAAGGGCAAAGCCAAATACGACAAGCGCCAGTCGAAGAAGGAACACGACTGGCAGCGCCGCAAGGCCCAGCTGCTGCGCAGCGACGGCTGATGGCGGACCGCGCCCGAGCTTGAAATCGGCGCACCCCGCCGCATATCGAACACTGTTACAATGAACCGCCTTTACGGGGGCGACATGGCTTCGACGCGGATGTCAAAACCCAAGGTGCATGCCGAGGTCGCAAATCACCTCGTTAATCAATTTGCAACCTAAGCTAGTTGCGAACGACGACAACTACGCTCTGGCGGCCTAAAACCCGCTAGCGTCCGCCCGGCAAGTGTCTGTGCTTCCGGATCCGGGCGTCGACACTCACAGACTCGCGGTAAGGCCCCGCTTCGGGCTGATCCGTTAAGAGCAAACGAAGATACGCGTACGTTTTCCCTGCCCGTCGGGTAACGTACGCCGACAATCAAAGACGGTATAAGCATGTAGACCCGAGGGTGGAGAATCCGCGGACGCGGGTTCGATTCCCGCCGCCTCCACCAGACCGAGGCCCCTGTCGATGCTCGGCAGGGGCTTTTTAATGTCCGGACGCCTGCGACGTTCCGTTCGCGCGGCACGCACGACGTGGCGATGGCCTGCCGAGCTCTGTCAGGATGGATGACGCCGGGGACCGCGGCAGTTCGCCATCCCGTGTGCCACGACGACTCGTCGTGTATCGATGACGCGCCCATGATCGACACCAACGTCATACTGTTCTTCGTCGGCCTGCTGCTCTTTCTGAGCGTGCTCGCGAGTTCGTTGGCCCGTTTCGGGCCGCCGCTGCTGCTGATCTTTCTGATCGTCGGCATGCTCGCGGGCGAGGACGGGCCCGGACAGATCAACTTCAACAACGTGCCCGTCGCCTATTTCGTCGCCAATCTGGCGCTGGCGGTCATCCTTCTGGACGGCGGGCTGCGAACGCACTTCCAGACCTTTCGCGTGGCGTTGCGACCCGCGCTGTCGCTGGCGACGTTCGGCGTGCTCATTTCGGCGACGCTGGCCGGCGCCTTCATCGCCGTATGGCTGAATGTGGACTGGCGCTACGGCCTGCTGCTGGGCTCGATCGTGGCGAGCACCGACGCCGCGGCGGTGTTCTCCCAGCTGCGCAATTCAGGCGTGACGCTCAACCAGCGCGTTTCCGCCACGCTCGAGATCGAATCGGGCACGAACGACCCGATGGCGATCTTCCTGGTCACCTTTCTGCTCGGCGCCATCGAGTCGGACAAGGGCTTCACGCCGTCGACGATTCTCTCGGAGATCGCGCATCAGTTCGGCATCGGCATCGCCGGCGGCATCGTGCTCGGCTATGTGCTGTCGTTTCTGATCTCGCGCCTGCGGCTGGTCGAGGGGCTCTACGCCCTGCTGATCGTCTCCGGTGGCCTGATGGCATTCACCGCCATCAACCAGCTCGGTGGGAGCGGTTTTCTCGGCATCTACGTCGTGGGCCTGGTCGTCGGCAATCGACGCAACCACGCCTCCGAGCATGTCTTCCGGGTGATGGACGGCCTCGCCTGGCTGGCGCAGGCGGGCATGTTTCTGGTGCTGGGGCTGCTGGTCAACCCGAATCAGCTCTGGGACCACGCCGGCTCGGCGGCGCTCATCGCATTGTTCCTGATCTTCGTCGCCCGCCCGGTGGCGGTATGGATGAGCCTGCTGCCCTTCCATTTTCCCTCGCGTGAACAGGGCTTCATCGCCTGGGTCGGCCTGCGCGGCGCCGTGCCCATCGTGCTTTCACTGTTTCCGTTGATGGCGGATCTCGAAGGCGGGCAGTTCCTGTTCGACATCACCTTCGCGGTCGTACTGGTCTCGCTGCTGATACAGGGCACGTCACTGGCCTGGATGGCCCGCCTACTCAAGCTCCAACTTCCGCGCGAGCCCGGCGCCGTGGCCCGGTTCGACTTCGAGGGCACGCGGCCGGACCCCTACATCCTGCTCGCTTTTCGCATCCAGCCGGCCTCGAGCCTGGCCGCCACGCAGGGCGACGCGCTGGCGCGTTTCGACAAGCTGCGCTGCATTGCGGTCACCCGCGGGCCGCGTCTGCTGTTCCCCAAGCGCGGCTTCGTCTATGCCGCCAACGACCTGCTGTATCTGATCACGCCGGAACGCCACGCCGAGGAACTGTCGTTGCTGTTTCGCGGCAAGAACCGCGACAGCGAGCCCGCCGCGCGCGCCTTCTTCGGCAGTTTCATCCTGCACGGCAACGCCACGATGGCAGCGCTGGCCACGGTCTACGGCGTAACGCTCGAGGCGCGCCAGGGCGAACTCGAGATCGCCGACTACATGCGTCGCCGGCTCCGGCGTCGGCCCGTGGAGGGCGACGTGGTCGACGTCGACGGCCTGCGCCTGACCGTGCGCACGCTCGACGCGGGCGTCATCGAAACGGTGGGCCTGCGGCTGCGCGAACCCGAGCGCCCCGAGGGCGGCAAGAAACCGCGGCCCCGGGGCGGGCGATAATCCGGCGAGCGGCTATTCGGCGTCGACGCGGCGGGGCCGATGGGCGCCGCCGAAGCTGTGGCCCTGCGCCAGACAGTAGGCCAGCCACTTGTTGAGCAGCAGATTGCGGGGCCACTGGTTTCCGAGCACGTCCTCGTCGATCTCGGGCAGGCCCGCGAGCGCGGCATAGCGCGAACGCGCGTCGCAGTAGATCGCCTCGGCGAGCTGGGCGTCGCGATACACCCGCAGACGCAGGTCGGGGTCCGGCCGGGCGTCGTCGCCTTCGCCGAACCAGTAGGTGAGATTGAGCGTGACGGTATAGCGGCAGCGCTCGAGCACGCGCAGATGCAGGGTCGCATGTTCGCCGGGCGAACGGGCCTGGTCGAACGGTAGATCGATCTCGGGCACGAGCCGCTCGAACCGGCGGTAGTTGCTCTCATAGAGCCCCATCAGGCCGGTGAAGCTGCGCGGCTGTGCCGCGGCCAGCCAGTGATTGCGTTTGAGTCTGGGCATTCCGGGACTATACGGCACGCCTGCGGCTTTTCAAACGCGCCCGCCGGCGGCTAGAACGAGCGCCTGCGGATGTCCTTGTCCTGCATGATCAGCGTCGCGATCTCCTCGATCGATTTGTTGGTGGTCTCGGCGTAAGGCAGCCCGTGTCGCTTGTACAGCCCCTCCGCCTGGCGCAGCTCGTAGCTGACCTGCGGCAGGGCGGCGTAGCTGCTGCCGCGACGCCGCTCGCTGCGGATATGATGCAGACGCTCCGGGTCGATCCACAGCCCATAGAGCTTGTCGCGATAGGGCTTGAGCGCCCGCGGCAGGCCGGTGCCCTCGAGATCCTCGTCAGTGAGCGGGTAGTTGGCGGCGTACACGCCGTGCTGCATGGCGAGATAGATGCACACCGGCGTCTTGCCGCAGCGCGACGGCGCCACCAGTATGACCTGCGCCTGATCGTAACCGCTTTCGCCGACGCCGTCGTCGTGGGTCAGCGCGTAGTTCATGGCATCGATGCGCGAGCGGTAGGTCGCTTCGTCGGCGATGCCGTGCGCCCGCCCCTCGCGATGTTCGGACTTGGTCTCGAGCGCGCGCTCGAGCTTGGGCACGAACGTGTCGAACAGATCGAGAAACAGCGCGCTGCTGTCGCGCAGTATCTCGCGCACGTCCTCGCTGACGGTGGTGGAGAATACGATAGGCTGGAGTCCGCTCGTGCGCCCGGTGTGTTCGATGTACTCGAGCGCCGAGCGCGCCTTCTCCGGCGTGTTGATGAACGGCAGCGTGGACTGTCGGAAACTGCGCTCGTCGAACTGGGTGAGCAGCGTCGCGCCCAGTGTCTCGGCGGTGATGCCGGTGCGATCGGACAGAAAGAAGATCGAACGTTGGGGGGTGTCGGCGTCGCTCATGCGCGACATCCTGCCCGAGCGCGGCCGTTCCGCCTAGGCCGGGTCCGGGCCGCGATCGCGCCATGGCAACCGTATACGGCGCGCACAGCCCGCGCGAGCGCGTGTAAAATGAGCGCCCATCGCTTGGTTTCCGAGGACGGTATTGGTGCAAAACGAGCACGTAGTGTGGTTCAGCCAGCTGGGTATGGACGATGTCGAGCGCGTGGGCGGCAAGAACGCCTCGCTCGGCGAAATGATCAGCCATCTCGCCGATGCCGGCGTCAACGTGCCGGACGGCTTCGCCACCACCGCCTCGGCCTACCGTGAGTTTCTGGCCCACGACGGCCTGGACGCACGCATCAACGCCGCACTCGATGCGCTGGACGTGAACGACGTCGACGCGCTGGTCGAGACCGGCGAAAAGATCCGTGGCTGGGTGCTCGAACACCCCTTCCCGCCCGATCTGGAAGCCGCGATCCGCGAATCCTTCACCACCCTGGCCGGCGACAACGCCGACATCTCGGTGGCTGTGCGCTCGTCGGCAACCGCCGAGGACCTGCCGGACGCCTCCTTCGCCGGCCAACAGGAAACCTTCCTCAACGTGCGCGGGCTCGATAACGTCATGCTCGCGATCAAGGACGTGTTCGCCTCGCTGTTCAACGACCGCGCGATCTCCTATCGCGTGCATCGCGGCTTCGAGCACAGCCAGGTCGCGCTGTCCGCGGGCATCCAGCGCATGGTGCGCTCGGACACGGGCGCCTCGGGCGTGATGTTCACGATCGACACCGAATCCGGCTTCGACCAGGTGGTGTTCATCACCAGTTCCTGGGGGCTGGGCGAGGCCGTCGTCCAGGGCGCGGTCAACCCCGACGAGTTCTATGTCTACAAGCCGAACGTGGACGCCAAACGTCCGGCGATCCTGCGGCGCGTGAACGGCGGCAAGGCCGTGAAGATGATCTACACGGCCGACCGCAGCCACGGCAAGACCACCGAATTCGTGGACGTCGCCGCCGAGGACCAGTCGCGTTTCTCCCTATCGGATGCCGACGCCGAGGCACTGGCCGCCCAGGCGCTGATCATCGAGCGCCACTACGGCCGGCCCATGGATATCGAATGGGGCAAGGACGGCGAGACCGGCGAGCTCTACATCCTGCAGGCGCGGCCGGAGACGGTGAAATCCAACAGCGGCGGCCGCCTGGAGCGCTATCAGCTCGACTCCCACGGCTATACCGTACTGGTTGAGGGCCGTTCCATCGGCCAGCGCGTGGGCGCGGGCCGCGTACGCAACGTCGCCTCGGTCAAGGAGATGAACAAGGTCGAGGACGGCGATATTCTGGTCACCGACATGACCGACCCCGACTGGGAGCCGGTGATGAAGCGCGCCTCGGCGATCGTCACCAATCGCGGCGGGCGTACCTGCCACGCCGCGATCATCGCACGCGAGCTCGGCATACCGGCGGTGGTCGGCACCGGCGACGCCACCGAACGGTTGGTCGACGGCACGCCCGTGACCGTCTCCTGCGCGGAGGGCGACACCGGCTACGTCTACGACGGCGAGATCGCGTTCAACGTCGACGAGGTCTCGCTCGAGAGCATGCCGGACATCGGCACCAAGATCATGATGAACGTGGGCAATCCGGACCGCGCCTTCGACTTCGCCATGATGCCCAACGAGGGTGTCGGCCTGGCGCGGCTCGAGTTCATCATCAACCGCCAGATCGGCGTGCACCCTCGGGCCCTGCTGGAATACGACCGGCAGTCGCCCGCGCTGCAGAAGACCATCGCCGCCCACATCGCCGGCTATGCCGATCCCGTCGACTTCTACATCGACCGGCTCGTCGAGGGCATCTCGACCATCGCCGCGGCCTTCGCCCCCAAGCCCGTGATCGTGCGGCTGTCGGACTTCAAGTCCAACGAATACGCCAATCTCATCGGCGGCGAGGCCTACGAGCCCGACGAGGAGAACCCGATGATTGGCTGGCGCGGGGCCTCGCGCTACCTCGCCGACGACTTCCGCGCCTGTTTCGAGCTGGAGCTGGCGGCGGTCAAGCGCGTGCGCGACGACATGGATCTGACCAACGTCCAGATCATGATCCCGTTCGTACGCACGCTGGCCGAAGCGAAGGGCGTCACCGATCTGCTGGCCGAGCATGGCCTTAAACGTGGTCAGGACGGGCTGCGCATCATCATGATGTGCGAACTGCCCTCGAACGCCGTGCTCGCCGACGAGTTCCTCGAATACTTCGACGGCTTCTCCATCGGCTCCAACGACATGACCCAGCTCTCGCTCGGTCTGGATCGCGACTCCGGCCTGATCTCGCATCTGTTCGACGAGCGCGATCCGGCGGTCAAGATCATGCTCGAAAAGGCCATCAGCGCCTGCAAGCGCAACGACAAGTACGTCGGCATCTGCGGCCAGGGCCCGTCCGACTATCCGGATCTGGCGAAATGGCTCCTCGATCAGGAGATCGAGAGCATGTCGCTCAATCCGGACACGGTCGTCAGCACCTGGCTCTATCTCGCCGGCAAGACGGTCTGAACCCACGCCGCAACGCGACCGGAGAACCCCGATGGCCCGCAAACTGCCGCTTTTCGTCGACGCCGAACAGCTTCACGACGTCCTCGGCCTGCCCCACGTGCAGATCGTGGCCGTCGATCCGGCCGGCGACTACGCCCGCGCGCACATACCCGGCGCGCTGCAGATCGACATGCCCGACTTCACCACCAGCGCGCCGCCGGTTGCCGGGCTGCTGCCGGACGAGGCCGCGCTCGCCGAGGCGCTGTCGGACGCCGGGCTGCGCAACGACGCCCATATCGTGGCCTACGACCGCGTCGGCGACGGCCAGGCCGCACGCCTGCTGTATACGCTGGACGTGATGGGCCATTCGGATCTGTCGCTGCTCGACGGCGGGCTGGCGGCCTGGCACGAGGCCGGCTTCGAACTCGAGGACGGCCAACCCCAGGCCGGCCGCAGCGCGTTCGAGGTCACCCGCCAGCCCGACGGCATCGCCGACCGGGCGTGGATCGAGCAGCATCTGGACGACAATCACGTCAGCTTTCTGGATGTGCGCAGTGCCGCGGAATACGCCGGTGCCGATGTGCGCAGCGCGCGCGGCGGCCACATTCCGGGCGCCATCAGCCTCGACTGGCTGCACTTCAAGGACGCGCGGGGTCGGCTACGCCCGCGCGCCGAGCTGCTGGAGATCCTGTCCCAGCACGGCGTGGATTCGCAGTGCGACATCACGGCGTACTGCCAGAGCCACGTGCGTTCGTCCTATGCCTACCTGGTGCTCAAGTATCTCGGCTATCCGCAGGTACGCGGCTATCCCGGCGCCTGGTCCGAGTGGGGCAACGTCGACGACACGCCGGTGCGAACCCCGTCCGACCCGGCCTGATGCGCCAGGAACTCGGCCGCGGCGCCGCATTCGCGATCGGCGGCGCCGCGGCGTTCGCGTGCATGAGCGCGCTGATCAAGCTCGCCGGCAGCGACCTGCCGAATCCGGTCATCGTCTTCTTCCGCAACCTGTTCGCGCTTGTCGCACTGCTGCCGTGGCTCGCAGCCACCGGGCGTTCGCGGCCGTCGATGCGAACGGCCCGGCCGGGCATGCATCTGCTGCGCACGGCCACCGGGCTGGGCGCGATGTACTGTTTCTTCTACGCGATTTCCCAGATGCCACTGGCCAGCGCGGTACTGCTGAACTATAGCCAGCCGCTGTTCCTGCCCTTCATCGCCTGGGCGTGGGTCGGCGAGCGCCCGCCGACACGCATCTATCCCGCCGTGCTCGTGGGGTTCGTCGGCGTCATCCTGATCCTCAAGCCCGGCCTGGACTGGGCCGGCCCCGCGGGCCTGGCCGGGCTCGGCGCCGGCATCCTGGCCGCCACCTCGATGGCCTCGATCCGGCGCATGTCCACCACCGAGCCGACGCTGCGGATCGTGCTCTATTTCAGTGTCCTGGCGACGCTGTTCTCGGCACTGCCCGCCGCCGCGTTCTGGCAGACCCCCGACACGACCGCCTGGCTGGCCCTGGCCGCGGCGGGCGTGGTCGCGACCGCCGGTCAGCTGCTGCTGACCCAGGCCTATACGCTCGCGCCTGCGGCGCATATCGGCGCACTGATCTACACCACCGTCCTGTTCGCCGCCCTCATCGGCTGGCTGGTCTGGCATGAAACGCCGGACGCGCTCAGCCTCGCCGGCGGAGCGGCCGTGATACTGGCCGCGGTGATCGTGGTGTTCGCGCGCCGCGCATCGCCGGGTCGGGCGACGTGATGCGTCGGCTTGCACGCTTCATACGCGGGCGTACGCCGGAGCCGGCGGAGCGCTCCGACCACTTCGACGGCCGTCGTTTCCACAATCCGAACCCCGTGTCGCGCGGCCCGGGCGCGCTGTGGCGATGGTATCGCGAGCGCGAACGCAACCCGTGGAGTCGTATTACCGACTTCGCGCGGCCCGCGCCGCCGCCGGCGCGCGCGGACGGGCTCGCCGTGACGTGGATCGGGCACGCCACCACACTGATCCAGGCCGCCGGTCACAACGTCCTGACCGACCCGGTCTTCTCCGAGCACGTCGGGCCCGTTCCGGGCCTCGGGCCGCGGCGCTACCATCCGCCCGGCCTCGCGTTCGACGACCTCCCGGCGATCGATACGGTGCTCATTAGCCACGCGCACTACGACCACCTCGACCGGCCGACGATCCGACGCCTGATCGCGCGCTTCAATCCGCTTTTCGTGGCCGCCGCCGGCCTCTCGGACTGGCTCGTGGCGGCCGGCGCGCGGCGCATCGTCACGCTGGACTGGTGGCAGGACACCCGTGTCGGCGACGCGATGACCGTGACCGCGACACCGGCGCGGCACTGGTCCCGACGGGGGCTGACCGATCGCAACCGCGCGCTCTGGGTGGGCTACTGGATCGAAACCGCGGGCGCCAGCAGCCTGTTCTTCGCCGGCGACACCGGCTTCGGGCCGCATTTTAGCGAGATTCGTCACCGGCTCGGCGCGCCCGCCGTCGCGCTGCTGCCGATCGGCGCCTACGCACCACGCTGGTTCATGGCGCCGCAGCACATGAACCCGCAGGACGCCGTGCAGGCGCATCAGGAACTGGGGGCCGGACACAGCCTCGGCATCCACTTCGCCACCTTCAAGCTCAGTGACGAGGGGCAGTGGGCGCCCGTAGCGGCGCTGTCCCGGGCCCGCGCGGCCGCGGGCCTGCCCGAGGCGAACTTTCAGGCCCCTGCCTTCGGCCAGCGCGTTGTCTTCATCGACGACTGAAGACGTGGCGCTATGCGCGGTGATTCGAGCGCGTCTCCTGCCCGGCGGGCCCGCCGGCGGAGGCATGATAGAGGTCCCAGGCGCCGAGCCAGTCCCTGAGCTTGTCCACGGGCATCGGCCGTCCGATGTAAAAGCCCTGCATGTAATCACAGCCCAGCTGCCGCAGGCGCTCGGCCTGTGATTCGGTCTCGATGCCCTCGGCGACCGCTCGCAGTTCCAGGGCATGGGCCAGCCCGATCGTCGCCTGCACGATGGACAGATCGGTCCGCGAGACGAGCATGTCCTCCACGAACGACCGGTCGATCTTGATCTCACTCGCCGGTAAACGCTTGAGATAGGCGAGCTGAGAGTAGCCGGTGCCGAAATCGTCGATCGAGATGTGCACGCCCATGTTGGCCACACGGGTGACGACGTCGAGCGTACGCTGCTGGTCGGCCATGAGCGTGTCCTCCGTGATCTCGACGGTGAGATACCGGCTCGGCAGATCCACCGCCGCCAACAGCTCGGCCAGCGCATCCGGAAAATCCGGATCGAGCAGGGACCGGGCGGATAGATTTACCGAAATGCCAAGCGGCCAGCCCGCGGCATGGAAATCAGCGGCACTGGACAGCGCCCGTTTGAGCACCCAGTTGGACAACTCACTGATCAGGCCGCTGCGCTCGGCCCGGGGAATGAAGTCGCCCGGCATGATCAATCCGCGCCGCGGATGCTGCCAGCGCACGAGCGCCTCGACCCCAAACACGCGATCGGCGGCGATGTCGACGATCGGCTGCAGATGCAGGACCAGCTGATCCTCTTCAATGGCCGCGCGCAGCTCCGAGCTCAAACTGTGCATTTCGGCGTCGTGCAGCGACTCGCGCGCGGTGATGAGCGCGAAGCCACCACCCTGGGTCTTGGCGCGATGCATCGCGCCCTCGGCGGCACTGAGCAGGCTATGACTGTCGTGCCCGTTCTCGGGATAGATCGCAGCGCCGATGCTGCCGGCCAGATTCAGCGACAGGCTGTCCAGCGCGCAGGGCGGCTCGAGTTCGTTTTCGATCCGCTGGGCTACGGAGGACAAGGCTTCGGCCGAACCAAGCGGATCCAGCAGCACCCCGAAACTATCGCCCCCGATCCGGGCGACCAGCGAATGATCCGACAGTGCAGTCTCTAAACGCCGGGCCACGCTCTTGAGCACGCGATCGCCATTCGCGGATCCGAACTGGTCGTTGACTTCCGAGAAGCCGTCGAGATCGATGATCATGACGGCGACACGGGACCGACTCAGATACGCGGCCGCCACGGCGGACTCAAGACGCCCCATGAAGTAGGCGCGACTGGCGAGACTCGTCAGTGCGTCGAGATCGTCCGCGCGCCGCGTGCGCGCCTCGAGCAGCGCCCTGTCACCCTGCAGGCGCCGCGTATCGTCCCGCGCGAAAGCGATCGCGCGATCCGAGAGCAGCACCCCCACGTACTGGCCCCAGAGCGCGAAGACCAGGGGCAGCAGCAGATCGAGAACGAGCAGTCCGCCGTTGTCGCGGTGCGCGTCGACGAGATTGGCCGCGGTCAAGGCCTCGCCGGCCAGCAGCACCGTCGCCAGTGTGGCCACAACGATCACCGCCAACGCAATGAGCACGCCATAACAGGCGTAGCGCGTCAGCTGGCTGCGCAGTGTGCGGGCCACGTCCGGCAACCATGCGGCACGGTTTCGCTGCACGTTATCTTCTCCCCGAAACCGGTCTGTCCGACTCTAGCACCGACCGGATGGCTTGCGCAGTTTCTTTTGTACAATCAGAAATCTAGACTTTCACGGCTGTCACGGCGTCGACTCCCGTCCCAGCGGCACGCCGGCGTTCCGGAATGTGTCCTTCAGATCCTCGAATGCGGCCCGGGCGGCCGCCGGGGCGCCGCGCACCCCGAACTCGATGACGCGGGCGCCACCGGCGTTGGGCAGACAGGCGATACGCACGCTCGGGTGGGCGTCCATCAACGCCTGCATGGGGTCGATCAGCGCGCTCTCCGGCGTGTCCAGAACCTCGACCAGCAGCTCCACGTCGCGCTCAAGCCGATGCAGATGCCGATAGTGCGTATCCAGCACCCATTCGATCATCGGCCAGGCCATGTTCGGAAACCCCGGCACGAAATGATGATCGCCGAACGAAAAGCCCGGTACGCGATTGACCGGATTGGGTATCACGCACGCGCCCACCGGCCATTCGACCATGTGGATGCGCTTCGGGTAGGCGTCCTCGCCGAAGCGTTCCTCCAGAATGCGGCGCCCTTCAGCGTTGAACTCGAGTTCGACCCCCGCCGCCGCGGCCGCACACTGGCGTGTCCGATCGTCCGGCGTCGCGCCGATACCGCCGAAACTGAACACGATATCCGGCCCGGCAAGCGTCTCCCGCAGGGTCTGTTCGAGCACCTGGGCGTCGTCGCCGACCATGCGGGCCCACGACAATTCCATTCCGCGCGCAGCGAGCAGCTCGATCGCCTTGGGCATGTGCTTGTCCGTGCGCTTGCCGGACAACAGCTCGTCGCCGATGAGCACGAGGCCCACCCGCGTCGGCTGCGGAGTCATAGCGCGCGCACGTCTGCGGGCCACGTCCGCACGTGGCCCGCAAGCGGCGCCGTCATGGCCGCGATCAGGCTTCCGGCAACCAACCCGACTGCTCGATGGCACCGAAGATGTCGGTCTCGGTGGTGATGCCGAGCAGCTCGCCGTCCTTGTTGGCCACCAGCAGACGACTGATGTTCTTCTCGGCGATGACGTTGGCCGCCTCGTGCAGGTGCGTCTCGGGCGCCACCGTGACCACCGGCCGCGTCGCGATCTGGCCGACGTTGATATCGGTCGGCGACTTGTTGTCGCGCACGATCTTGGTGACGATGTCGCGCCGCGTCATGATGCCCCACTCGCCCGAGTCGTTGGGCTCGACGACCAGCGACGAGACCTCGTTCTTGCGCATCTCGTGCATGGCGTCGTGCACGGACGTCTCGTCGGTGACCGTGATCAGCGAACGCGTCATCACGTCGGAGACCGACGTCGGCGTACGGCCGCTGGCGATCATCTCCTCCATCGGCTGGAGCAGACGCCGGATCTCGCGCTGCTTGCGCTCGCGGGCGAGCTTGTCCGAGCGCTGCTGGCGCTTGGTCTCGAGATCGATGCCGCCCTGGATCTGTTCGATCAGCGCATCCGCGAACTGGCTGGTGCCGACTTCCGTGGCGCCTTCCATGTTGCGGGCGAAGTCGTAGGTCACGATGCCGTCGGCCAGCACCTCCGGATACGCGAGGCTGATCAGATCGGCGGCTTCCTGCCAGCCGAGGTACTCGAGCATGTTCACGCCCGAGAACAGCAGCGAACCGGGATTGACCTTGTTCTTGTCGGCGTACTTGGGCGCGGTCCCGTGGGTGGCCTCGAACACGGCGATGTTGTCGGACATGTTGGCACCCGGCGCGATGCCGATACCGCCGACCTCGGCCGCCGCGGCGTCCGAGAGATAGTCGCCGTTGAGATTCATCGTGGCCAGCACGTCGAAATCGTCCGGACGCAGCAGCATGAGCTGGAAGATGATGTCGGCGATGCGGTCCTTGATCACGATCTTGCCTTCCGGCTGACGACCGTTGTACTCGGAGTACAGCTGGTCCTCGGTGATCGTGCAGTGGCCGAATTCCTCCCGCGCGACTTCATAGCCCCAGGCACGGAAGGCGCCCTCGGTGAACTTCATGATGTTGCCCTTGTGCACCAGGGTCACCGATTCGCGGCCGTTGTCGATCGCGTACTGGATGGCCTTGCGCACCAGGCGTTTGGAACCGAACTCGGAGATCGGCTTGACGCCCAGGCCGGCGTCCTCGAAGAACTCCGCGCCCATCTCCTCGCGCAGGAACTTGGCGAGCTTCTTGTTCTCGTCGCTGCCCGACTGCCACTCGAGGCCGGCGTAGACGTCCTCGGTGTTTTCGCGAAAGATCACCACGTCGACCTTGCCCGGATCCTTGAGCGGGGACGGCACGCCGGCGTAGTGGCGCACCGGGCGCACGCAGGCGTAGAGATCCAGCGACTGGCGCAGAGCCACGTTCAGCGAACGAAAGCCCTCGCCCACCGGCGTGGTCAGCGGGCCCTTGATCGCGACCCACAGGTCCTTGATCGCCTCGAGGGTCTCGTCCGGGAAATAGTCGCCGTCGTAGATGCCGGCGGCCTTTTCGCCCATGTAGAGCTCGGCCCAGTGAATCTTGCGCTTGCCGCCATAGGCCTTCTCCACCGCCGCATCCCAGATGCGCAGGCAGGCCTTGCTGATATCCGGGCCGATACCGTCACCCTCGACGAAGCCGAGGATGGGGTTGTCGGGAACGTGCATGGTGTCGTTCTCGACCGTGATCTTCTGCCCGTCCTCCGGCAGACGCACATGCTTGTAGGCCATTCGCCTCTACTCCTTGAATCGACGTGTTCGGTTCCGGCCGCGGCGCCCGCGGCCGGTTGCGCGCGTTACGCGCTTATTTGGCGCCTTCGTTCTCGGCGACGGCGTTTTCCAGCATCGGCTTGAGCTCGCCGGACTGGAACAGATCGATGACGATGTCCGAACCGCCGATCAGTTCGCCGTTGACGTAGAGCTGGGGGATCGTCGGCCAGTTGGAATACAGCTTGACGCCCTGGCGATAAATCTCCTCGTCATCGAAGACGTTGACCGCCATGAACGGCACGCCGCAGGCCTTGAGCGCCTCGGCGCTGCGCGCGGAAAAGCCGCACTGGGGGAAATCCGGGGTGCCCTTCATGTACAGGACGACCGGATTGCCTTCGACTTCCTGCTTGATGATTTCCATTGCCTTCGCACTCATGGCGCTGTCCTTTGCTTCGAAATCGGTTTCACCTGCCAAATTATAACGCGGCTGTCGAGCGGCCGTTCAGGTAGGCGGCCCGTGGCCACCGCCGCCGGCGGAGGTGACCCGCAGCCGCTGCCCCGGCTGCGCCGTGCCCGTGCACTTGCCGGGCAGTGAACGCTCGTCGAGCCGGTTCTCGCCGCGGGCGCCGTCGCCGCCGCCGGCGCGTCCCCAGGGCGCGCGCCCGCGGCGTTCGGTGAGCAGCGTGTAGTCGGTCGCCGCGAGGAACATCAGTTCGCGCTCGATGCCGTCGCCGCCCGCACGCGCGCCCGCGCCGCCGCTGCCGCGGCGTACCGCGTAGCGCGTCACCCGCATGGGAAAATGGCGTTCGAGCACTTCCACCGGGGTGTTCAGCGTGTTGGTCATGTGCGCCTGGACCGCCGAAGCCCCGGGCCGCTGGGGCCCGGCGCCGAGCCCGCCGCCCATGGTTTCGTAGTAGTCCCAGGGCGATTCGTCGGCGTGCGATCCCAGCGCCACGTTGTTCATGCTGCCGTGACTGGCCGCCGGCACGCGCTCGGGCACGGCATCGGCGAGCGCGCCGAGCACGGCGTCGACCACGCGCTGGCTGGTCTCGACATTGCCGGCCGCCACCGCGTGCGGCGCGCGGGCATTGAGCAGCGAGCGTTCCGGCACGCTGAGGCTGATGTCGTCGAAGGCGCCAGCGCAAGCCGGCAGCTGCGCCGGCATCAGGCAGCGCAGCGCATACAGCACCCCGGCGGCGGTCACCGACAGCGGGCAGTTCACGTTGCCCGCGACCATCGGGCTGCTGCCGGCGAAGTCGACGTGCACGCGAGAGCCTTCGACGTCGAGGCAGCAGGCGATGGCCAGATCGGTGCTGCCCTGGCCGTCGTCGTCGAGATAGTCGGTGAAGCGATAGCGTCCGTCCGGCAGCGCCGCCAGTGCGCCGGCCGCGAGCTGACGTGCATAGCCGTTGTAATCCGCGAGCCGACCTTCGAAGGCATCGACACCCGGGTACTCGTCGACGAGTGCGGCGAGCCGAGCCATGCCGACCCGGTTGGCCGCGATCTGCGCGGAGAAATCGCCGCGGGCGATATCGGGGTTGCGCAACCGCGTCAGCCAGCCGCCCAGAACCGCCTCGTCGATCGCGTCCTCGCGGACCAGCGCCACGGGCGCGATCACGAGGCCTTCCTCCGCCAGATCCGTGGACAGGGGCATGGAGCCCGGCGAGTCCGCGCCGATGTCGGCGTGATGGGCCCGGTTGACCACGAAAGCTGCAATCCGGTCGTCGACGAACAGCGGCGCGATCAGGGTCACGTCGGGCAGATGAGTGCCGCCCAGATACGGGTCGTTGAGCGCGACCATCTCGCCGGGACGCCACTCGCGCGAGGCCACGATGTCGGCCATCGCGTAGGCCATACTGCCCAGATGCACGGGGATGTGGGCGGCCTGGGCGCAGAGCCGGCCCGCGGCGTCGAACACGGCACAGGAATAGTCGAGCCGGTCGCGGATGTTGGGCGAGAAGGCGGCCTGGGCCAGGCGTGCGCCCATCTCCTCGCAGACAGCGGTGATGCGACTGGCGAACACGGCCAGTTCGATCGCGTCGTGACCGCGGGTATCGGCGGGGCAAGTCATTGCGCGAGCATAGCAATCGTAATGGCCGCCGTCAGGCGCGATGCCGGCGATCTGGCCTCAGTAGAAACCCGCAGAATCACCGTGATGCTTTGAAAATCGACTCGAAACCCCTATATAAAGTCGAGGCGTTGATTCACTCATCTCAGAAGAAGGGATACGTCATGGCATTTGAACTGCCCGATCTACCGTACGACTACGATGCACTCGAACCGTACATCGACGGTCGTACGATGGAGATTCACTACGAGAAGCATCACAACGCGTATCTGACCAAGTTCAAGAAGGCGATCGAGGGCACGGAGCTCGAGGACCAAGATCTCGAGACCATTCTCTCGAAGGCCGGCCAGCACGGCCCCGGCGTGCGCAACCAGGGCGGTGGCTTCTACAACCACAACATCTTCTGGCAGTGCATGTCGCCCTCGGGCGGCGGCAAGCCGACCGGTGATCTCGCCAAGGCGATCGATTCGAGCTTCGGCTCCTTTGACGAGTTCAAGGAGCAGTTCACGAACGCGGCCACCGGCCTGTTCGGCTCCGGCTTCGTCTGGCTCGTGCCGCAGGGCAATCAGCTGCGGATCGTGTCCACCCAGAACCAGGACAACCCGATCATGGATGTCGTCTCCGAGGACGGCAAACCGGTGATGGGGCTGGACGTCTGGGAGCACGCCTTCTATCTGAAGTACCAGAACCGCAAGCCGGAATACGTCGAAGCCTGGTGGAACGTCGTCAACTGGGACGGCATCGCCAAGCGCTACGAGGACGCCAAGGGCTAAACACCCGCTCCGGTTGCGCTAGAATGCAGCCCCGTCGCACTGCGGCGGGGCTGTTTTCATTGATACGCCGCAGCCATGACGCATTCCCATCTGATTCCGACCTACAAACGCCAGCCCGTGGCCTTCGAGCGTGGCGAAGGCGCCTGGTTGTTCGACACCGCCGGCCGGCGCTATCTCGACGCCCTCTCGGGCATCGCGGTGAATGCCCTGGGGCACGCCCATCCGGCGCTGATCGCCGCGATCGGCGAACAGGCCAACCGCCTGCTGCACACCTCCAACCTCTACGAGATCGAGGTCCAGTCAAGACTGGCGGACCGCCTCTGCGAGCTCGCCGGCATGGACGCCGTGTTCTTCGGCAACAGCGGCAGCGAAGCCAACGAGGCCGCCATCAAGCTCGCGCGCCTGCACGGCCACGGCCGCGGCATCGACACACCGCGCATTGTAGTGATGGAGAGCGCTTTTCACGGCCGCACGCTGGCCGCCCTGGCCGCCACCGGCAATCCGTCGGCACAGCAGGGGTTCGAACCACTGCCCGAGGGCTTCGTACGCGTGCCCTACGGCGACCTCGAGGCCATCCGCGCGCTGGACGACGGCGACATCGCGGCGGTGCTGGTCGAGCCCATTCAGGGCGAAGGCGGCGTACGCGTGCCGCCGGCGTCGTTTCTTCCCAGTCTTCGCGCGCTGTGCGACACGCGCGGCTGGCTGCTGATGGTCGACGAGGTCCAGACCGGCGTCGGGCGCACGGGCGACTGGTTCGCCCACCAGGCAAGCGGGATCACGCCGGACGTCATGTGTCTGGCGAAAGGACTCGGCGGCGGCGTGCCCATCGGCGCCACGCTGGTGGCCGGGCCGGCACGCGAACTGTTCGGCCCCGGCAGCCACGGCTCGACCTTCGGCGGCAATCCGTTAGCCTGCCGAGCCGCGCTCGCGGTACTCGACACGATCGACGACGACGGCCTGCTCACCCATGCCCAGGCCATGGGGGAATCCATCCGCGGCCAGATCGAGGCGCGCGTCGGCGGTCTTGACGTGGTGCGGGATATCCGCGGCGCCGGGCTGATGATCGGCATCGAACTGGGCCGGCCCTGCCCGGAGCTTGTCGAGACCGCCCGCGAACGCGGCGTCCTGCTCAACGTGACCGCCGGCTCGGTCATCCGCCTGCTGCCACCGCTGATCATCGCGCCGCCCGAAGTCGAGCGGCTCGTGGACACCGTCTGCGAGCTGATCGAGAACGCGGCGGCTTCCGACAACGACACACGAGCCAACGCATGACAGTCCGCCATTTCCTCCGCCTCGACGACCTCGGCGCCGACGGCATCCGCCGCGTGATCGACAGCGCCATCGCGCTGAAGGCCAGGCCGCCGCGCAAGCCGCCGCTGGCCGGCCGGACGCTGGCGATGCTGTTCGAGAAAGCCTCGACGCGCACCCGGGTTTCGTTCGAGGCAGGCATGACCCAGCTCGGCGGCCATGCCATCTTCCTGTCGCCGGCCGACACCCAGATCGGGCGCGGCGAGCCGGTCGAGGACACCGCCCGCGTGCTCTCGCGCATGGCCGACGCGATCATGATCCGCAACCACTCGCACGACACGCTCGAGCGTTTCGCCGCCTATTCGCGGGCCCCGGTCATCAACGGGCTGACCGACCGCCTGCATCCCTGCCAGCTGCTGGCCGATCTCCAGACCTACACCGAGCACCGCGGCGACATCGCCGGCCGGACGGTGGCCTGGATCGGTGACGGCAACAATATGTGCAACTCCTGGCTGCACGCGGCGCGCCTGCTCGATTTCACGCTGCGCGTGGCGGCACCACCCGGGTATCAGCCGGAGGCGCGGATCGTCGAGGCCGCCGGCGCGCATGCCGTGATCTGCGAGGACGCCCCCGAGGCCGCCGACGGCGCGGACCTGGTGGTCACCGACGTCTGGGCCAGCATGGGCGACGAGGACGACCGCGAGGCGCGGCTAGCGGATTTCGCCAACTTCCAGGTCAATCGCGCGCTGATGAGCTGGACCGCCGACGACGCCCTGTTCATGCATTGCCTGCCCGCCCACCGCGGCGAAGAAGTCAGCGCCGAGGTGATCGACGGGCCGAGCAGCGTCGTCTGGGACGAGGCCGAGAATCGACTCCACGCGCAGAAGGCGCTGCTGCTCGATCTGCTCGACGCCTGACGGGCCCGGCCTCAGCCGTCGGCGTCGGCGCGCCCGGCGACCACCAGCGAGTAGTCGCCGCCCTCGGCCTCGTGATGGGCGGTCGCGACGAGGCCCGCGGCGGCCAGAAGACGCTCGATGGAGGCCGGCGTGAACTTGTGGCTGAACTCGGTGACGATCTCCTCGCCGGCCGCCATGTCGATGAAGGTGTCCAGCGCACCCAGCCGCACGCTGTGGTCGTGTCCGGCCGCCAGCCGCATCTCGATGCGTTCGTGTTCGGTGTCGAACACCGCCCGGTGGCGATAGTCGGCGACCGGGAAATCCGCATCCAGCTCGCGATTGATCACCGTGAGCACGTTGCGGTTGAAGGCTGCCGTCACCCCCTCGGCGTCGTCGTAGGCCGCCTCTAGGCGGCCGCGGTCCTTGACGCGATCCAGGCCCAGCAGCAGGCGATCGTCGGCGCGCATCAGCGCGGCGATCTCGCGCAGCATCGCAATGGCTGCGGCGGGCTCGAAATTGCCCAGCGTGCCGCCGAGAAAGACGATCAGCCGACGGCCGCTATGCGGCAGCGGCAGCCGGCCCAGACCGCCGGTGTAGTCGCCGATCAGCGCATGCACGGACAGCCACGGATAGCGGCCCACCAGATCCGCGCCGGCGTCGAGCATCATCTGCGCGCTGACGTCGAAGGGCCAGTAGACCGGATGCCGGCCGAGCCGGTCGCAGGCCGCCAGGAGATGGCGGGTCTTGCGCGAGCTGCCGCTGCCCAGCTCCAGCATGTGGTCGGGCGATGCCGCCTCCACGATCGAGCCGACATGGGCGGCGAGCAAGGCCTCCTCGGCGCGTGACGGATAGTACTCCGGGGTCGCACAAATGGCCTCGAACAGCTCGGAGCCGTGGTCGTCGTAGAAATACTTCGCCGGCAGCCAGCGCGGCCGCGACAGCAGCCCGGCCCGGACGTCGTCGGTGAGCGTGGCCACCGCACGATCCGGGGTGACCACGGAACTGGCAAGCCGGTCGGTCTGTCCTGAAACGCGCATGAATCAGCGATTTGGCGTGATGGCGTCGGAGGTTATCATGCGCCGATAATCCCGATACCCGGTCGACTACGGATGTGTCGCATCGCCGCCTACATGGGCGCGCCCGGTTTCCTGAACGATATCCTGCTCGCGCCCGAACACGGGTTGAGCCGACAGGCCTGGGACGCGCGCGAGATGGAAAGCGCCACGGTCAACGCCGACGGCTGGGGCGCGGCCTGGCTGGACGACGACGACCGCCCAGCGGTCTATCGCAACATCCTGCCGATCTGGGCGGACGTCAACGTCGAGCCGCTGGCCCGCAGCCTGCGATCGCGGCTGTGGCTGGGCAACGTCCGCAGCGCCACGCCGGGGCTGGGCACCGATCACGCCAACACGCAGCCATTCTGCGACGAGCGTTTGTTGTTTACCCACAACGGGTTCGTCGATCGCTTCGCAACCACGCTGCGGGCGAGGCTGCGGGCCGAGCTCGCGCCCGCGGTGGAGACCTCAATCGTCGGCAACACCGATTCCGAGTATCTGTTCGCCCTGCTCCGCCAGCAGGCCGGCGACCCGGTGACCCGTGCGCGCACGGCCATCGCCCTGCTGCGCGGCTGGCTCGCCGAGACGCCGGATGTGCGCGCGCTGCTCGCCTTCGTGCTGACCGACGGCGAGCGGCTGGTCGCGGTGCGCACCGCCATCAATGCGCGCGCGCCGTCGCTGTATTATCACGCCGATTGGCGGGCCGGCACGATGATCGCCTCCGAACCCTTCGACACCGACTCCGGATGGACACGGATCGAAACCGACACACTGGTCGTAGTAGACAGGCAGAGTTCAGTCCCCGTTGTCGAAACACTATGAACCCACCGTTTCCCCACCGCCTGGCCGGTCTGCGTGCGGCCAGCCGCGCCATGCTCGACGCCGTGCCCGAGCACGATCTCACACGCCAGAGCCATGCCGAGCTCAGCCCGCTGCTCTGGCACGTCGGGCATGTCTTTTTCGTCGAGCACTACTGGCTGGCGGAATGCGTCTTCGGCGACCATGACATCACCGACCACTGGCGCACGCTGTATTTTCCGGAACTCTGCGCCAAGGGCGAGCGCAGCGCCCGCCTGCCCGGCCCAGACGCGATGCGCGACTGGACCCGCGCCGTGGCGGCGCGCAGCGACGCCTACTGGGCCGCCACCCCGGAGATGGATCATGCCCTGCTGAACGACGGCTATCTGGAGGCGTTCCTGCGTCAGCACTACGCCCAGCATCTGGAGACCATGCGTCTGGCCTGCGACCAGCTCGCACTCGGACATACGACGCGGCCGGCCGCCACCGCCCTGGCGCCCGCCTCTCCCGAGTGCACGACCACCCACGTGCCGGCCCATACCGCGACCATCGGCACGGACGACGTGGCGGCCTACGACAACGAAAAGCCGGCGTTCGAGACCCACGTCGCTGCCTTCGACATCGCCGACCATCCGGTGACCAATGCACAGTGGCTCGGCCTCATGGAGGCCGGCGGCTATCACCGCCCTGAGCTCTGGGACCCGGCCGGCTGGGCCTGGCGCGAGGCCGCCGGCGTCACCCACCCCCAGCACTGGCGGCCGGCAGGGGGACACGGCTGGCACGTGCCCGGCGACGGCGAGGACGCGATCGCCGACGCCCCGGTCCACGGCATCGGCTGGTACGAAGCGCGCGCCTTCGCCCGTTACGCGGGCGCGCGGCTGCCCACGGAGATCGAATGGGAAGCCGCGCGCCGAGCGGACTGCCTGCGCGGCCTGCACCGGGTCTGGGAATGGTGTGCGGACGCCTTCCATCCCTACCCCGGCTTCACCGCCTTCCCCTACGAAGCCTATTCGCAATCGTGGTTCGACGGCGACCATTTCGTGGCCCGCGGCGGCAGCCGCCATACCGAGCCCGACGTGCTGCGTCCGGGCTTTCGCAACTTCTATCCGCCAGCCCATCGCCACGTGCGCGCCGGCCTGCGGCTGGCGTTCTAGGGCCTGTTAACACTTCATGCGAGCCCGCGCCAAGCGCTGTTGTGCGGCAAGACGAGGCGTAGTACGCGCCGTGCACTCATTCTGCACCAGCGTGCGACAACGCTGGATTGCCGCACAACAGCGCTTGTCCCGAAGGGTTGGACCTCAAATCGCGCTCTGCGGCGTTGCCAGCCTTGATCGTGGCGCGCCACGATCGGCGACTCGCGCCGTGCAGAACACGATTTGAGGTCTCCAACGCGGCGTTCGCATGAAGTGTTTACAGGCCCTACCGCACCGCTGACGTATACTGCCGGCCCTCGAGAGATCCGGAGCAAAGCCTGTGCCGACGATCGACTTCAATCCGCCGGCCGAAGTCGCCGACACCGTCGCGCGCGCACTCGCCGAGGACATCGGCGACGGCGACCGCAACGCCCTGCTGGCCGATGCCGCCGCACCCGCGAATGCCGTCGTCGTCGCGCGCGAGAACGCGATCCTGTCCGGCCGGCCCTGGTTCGACGCCGTGTTCGCGGCACTGGACGCCGACGTCCGCATCGACTGGAGCTATGACGATGGCGAGCGCATGCGCTCGGAGACGCCGGTCTGCGAACTGCATGGCCCGGCGCGCGCAGTGCTCAGCGGCGAACGCACGGCGCTGAATTTCCTGCAGCTGCTCTCCGGTGTCGCGAGCACCACCCACGACTACGTGGAACGGGTAAAGGGCACGAATACCGGCATCGTGGACACGCGCAAGACGCTGCCGGGCCTGCGCAGCGCCCAGCGCTACGCCGTGCGCTGCGGCGGCGGCGTGAATCACCGTTTCGGTCTGTTCGACGCCATCCTCATCAAGGAAAACCACATCATGGCCGCGGGCGGCATCGAGGCGGCCGTGGCCGGCGCGCGCGCGCAGTCGCCGGACCTGTTCCTGCAGGTCGAAGTGGAAACGCTCGAGGAACTCGACGCCGCCCTGGAAGCCGGCGTGGACGCGGTGCTGCTGGACAATTTCGCCACCCATGTCCTGGCCCGCGCGGTGCACATGGCCGACGCCCACCGGCGACGTTTCCGGCGTCAGATCGTGATCGAGGCCTCCGGCGACATCACCCTGACCAACGTCCGTGAGATCGCCGACACCGGCGTGGATCGCATCTCCATCGGCGGGCTGACCAAACATATCCGGGCCACCGACTTCTCGATGCGCATGCAGGTCAACGCACCCGCAAGGGGCGATCCGGCCGCGGGCAGCGCTCAGACCTAGAGCGGACGAAGCCGACACGGGGCGCATCGATGAGGCGTGGCGGCACGCTGCGTTCGAACACGCGATCAACGCCTCGGCCGACGCGCGCACTGGCCGAACCGCCGCCGCGCCGAGCGCCGGGCTTCGCAACGCGCCGGGAATGACGAGGCGTTTGCGCCGCGCCCAGCTTGCCGTGCCGTCGACTCGATTCCGCACCGGGCTGTCGCATGGCCGGTGCGTCCGGCAGGTACGGGCGGCCAGCACAGGCGCGGCCGGCCGCCCTAGCGACCGCCCCGCGCGGGCTGCGCCAACGGCGGTCACGGCCTCCGGTCGGGTGACACGACCAGCGCTCGGAATTCAGGATCGCATGGCAAAGCGTCGGCCCCCGACGCGCGCGTCGCGCGCCCTGGCCGCGACGGCGCGCCGTCGCGTTCGGCGATGGCCCTGCGTTCGCCGTCGCGCGGGCCGACCTGCGCGACGAAACGCGTCGACGCGGCGCTGCGCTACCGGTCAGCGCACCGTCTGCTAGGCCCGCCCGGCCAGGCGCTCGAACCCAGCCTCGAGATCGGCGATGAGATCGTCGACATCCTCGAGGCCGACGTGCACCCGCAGCGTCGGTCCGGACGCCTCCCAGACGGTCGCCGAGCGCATGCGCTCGGGGTTGATCGGCAGGATCAGGCTTTCGTAGCCGCCCCAGGAAAAACCCATGCCGAACAGCGACAGACCGTCAACCATCGCCGCCAGCCGGGCGCGCTCGACCGGTTCCAGCACAAAGGCGAACAGGCCGCTGGCGCCGCTGAAATCGCGCCTGAACAACGCGTGCTGGGGATGGTCCGCGCGCGCCGGATGGATCACCCGCGCGACCTCCGGCCGGTCCGCCAGCCAGTCCGCCAGCCGGCGCGCGCTGGCGTCGTGCTGGATCAGGCGCTGGCCCATCGTGCGCAGCCCGCGCAGGCCGAGGTAGATGTCGTCCGGGCCGGCGCAATAGCCCATCGCGGCGGCGGTCTTCTTCACGCGCGGGTAGTGCGCCTCGCGGCAGTTGATCACGCCGAGCATGGCGTCGGCGTGGCCCACGAAGTATTTGGTCGCAGCATGGATGGAGATATCGACGCCGTGGCCGATGGCATCGAAATACAGCGGCGTGGCCCAGGTGTTGTCGGCCAGCACGGCCACACCGTGGCGTCGCGCGACCGCGGACAGCGCCGGCACGTCGGCGATCTCGAAGGTCAGCGACCCCGGGGCCTCGAGGAACAGCGCCCGAGTCTCGGGACGAATCAGCGCTTCGAGCGCCTCGGCGGACAGCGTCGGGTCGAAATACTCGGTCTCGACTCCGAAGCCGGCGAGCAGGCCGTCGCAGAGCTTGCGCGTGGGCCCATAGACATTATCCGTGACCAGCAGGTGGGCGCCGGATTCGGCCACGCTCATCAGCGCCACCGTGATCGCAGCCAGCCCCGAGCAGGTCGTGACCGCGCCGTGGGCGCCCTCCAGCTCCGCCACGGCGTCCTCGAAGGCGAACTGCACGGGCGTGCCGTTGCGGCCGTAGTAGATGCCGCGAAACGGATTCGCGGCGGCGTTCTCGAGTGCGTCCAGCGATTCGAACAACACCGTCGAAGCGTGGTAAACGGGCGGATTGACCATGCCGTGCTGGGCGGCCGGATCACGGCCGGCATGGACGAGGCGGGTGGCGGTCTTCATGCGGCGCTGGCTTGTCATCGAATCCCCGTGCTGTCGATTTCACCGGCCGGCCACGACGGAAAGACTATACTGGGCCGCATCAGCCTGCAGGCCCGTCGTTCACCGTGAACCGACATCTGGAAAATCTATTGTCCCACACGCTCGAGCGCGTGCTGACCGGACTGCCCTACCGGCGGCCCGACGCCGCCGCGCTCGCGCGGGCGCGGATCGTGTCCCACCGCGGCGAACGCGACGGTCGCCACGTCTGCGAGAACACCATCGCGGCCTTCGACCCGGCCGTCGCCGCCGGCGTGCCCGCGATCGAGTTCGACGTGCGCTACACCCGCGACGACGAACCCGTGGTGGTCCACGACGCCGATCTAAAACGCGTGTTCGGGCGTTCGGACGTGGTGGCCGACAGCCCCTGGTCCGCCCTGCGGGCGGCCGAGCCCCGCCTGCCGCATCTGGCGAGCGTGCTGGAGCGCTATGCGGGCCGCGCGCATCTGATGATCGAACTCAAGACCCGCGGCAGCGAGCGCGCCGAGACGCGACTAGCCGAGCTGCTGGCACCGTTGGCCCCGGTGCGCGACTTCCACCTGCTGTCGCTCGACACGACGCTGTTCGAGGGTGCCACCACACTGCCGCAGCGCTGTCACCTGCCGGTGGCCAAACTCAACCTGCCGGCCCTGTTCGACTGGGCGCGGACCCACGACTGCGCCGGTCTGGCCGGGCCTTTCGCCCTGCTGCGCGGCCGTCACATCGAAACGCTGCACGCGCGCCGCGCGCTGATCGGCAGCGGCTTCGTGAGCACGCCGGCGATGTGTCTGCGCGAGATCGGGCGCGGCGTGGAGTGGATATTCACCAACCATGCCGCGCGCCTGCAACGTGGACTGGACGCTGCGCGCGCGCGGCTTGCCGCCGTCTAGGTAGAACCCTTATCGCGCAGCCGCGCCGGTGGCCGTGCGTGGACAGGAGGACGGGCGCGAGCACCGTCCGGGCCGGCGCTACGACCGGCGGCGCGCCACCGATCCGGGACTCGGCTCGCCCGCCGCTCGATATCGGCGCTGCGCGGCCCGGCGACGGTCATGCCCGCAGCCGGCGCCGGACGATGGCCGACCGCCTGCGATCGATTGTCACCGGGGCCGCACGACCCGCGGGACGTGCCGACAGAGCCCGGCTCCTAGACCGCCGGGCCGAGCACCTCACGCCCGTGCGGCGCATACAGATCCAGCGCCGGCCCGGCCGGCACGATGCCGGTCGGGTTGATGGTGCCGTGGCTGCGGTAGTAGTGCTGCTTGATGTGATCGAAGTTCGTGGTCTCGGCGATGCCGGACATCTGATAGAGCTCGCGCAGATAGCCCGACAGATGCGGATAGTCGGCGATCCGCCGCAGATTGCACTTGAAGTGGCCGACATACACCACGTCGAAGCGCACCAGGGTCACGAACAGCCGCCAGTCGGCCTCGGTGACGCGACTGCCGGCCAGATAGCGTCGCTCCGCCAGCCGCGCGTCGAGCGTATCCAGCGTGGCGAACAGGGTCTCGAACGCATCCTCGTAGGCGCTCTGCGTGGTCGCGAAGCCGGCCTTGTACACGCCGTTGTTGACGTCGTGATAGACGCGCTCGTTGACGGCATCGATCTCGTCGCGCAGTTCCGCCGGGTAGTAGTCGCGCTCCGGATGCGCGGCCACCTCGTCGAAGGCGCTGTTGAACATGCGCACGATGTCTGCGGATTCGTTGGAGACGATGGTCTCGTGATGGGTGTCCCAGAGCGTGGGCGTGGTGACCCGTCCGGTGTAGCTCGGCGCGGCCTTCTGGTAGAGCTCGAACAGATGATCGAGCCCGTAGAGCGGATCCGGTATCGCCCCGGGCGCGTCGGAGAAGCTCCAGCCCCACTCGCCCATGTACGGATCGACGATGGCCACACCGATCGCCGTTTCCAGCCCCTTGAGCTTGCGCAGGATCAGGGTGCGATGGGCCCAGGGGCAGGCCAGCGAGACATAGAGCTGGTAGCGCCCCGCCGCGGCGGGAAAACGCGCGTCGGCCGACGGCTCGACCCAGTCGCGAAAACCGGCCGATTCGCGCACGAACCGGCCGCCGTGCGAGGCGGTGTCGTACCACTGATCCTGCCACTGACCTTCGACGAGCAGTCCCATGCGATTACTCCGAACGCTGCCGCGAGAGCGCAGCGATACCGGCGTCGGCACTGCTCACGCGGCAGAAACAATGGGCGTAGCGGTGATGCGGATCGTTGAGCCCGGTACGCAGCCAGGCCAGCGCTTCGTTGTCGACGAGACCGGACAGCCAGGCCGGCATCCACGCCGCTTCGGTGTGCGCGGACAGGAACTGACGCACGAGCGTGCGCCAGTCGGCCGGCGGCTGCATCGGCTGCAGCGCGTAGTCGCCGGGCTCCAGGTCGGCGAGCTTGGCGGCGGCGTCACGCGCGTCGACGAACCCGCCGAGGCTGTCGATCAACCCCAGCCGCTCGGCGTCGGCGCCGCTCCAGACCCGGCCTTCGGCGATGCGCCGCACCGCCGACTCCTCCATGTTGCGGGCGTCGGCGACATGGCCGACGAACGTGTCGTAGCCCCGCTCGACCCCGGTCTGGAAGATCGTGCGCGCGGTCTCCGACAACGGCCGGTCGATGCGCATCAGGCCCGACAGCGGCGTGGTGCCGACGCCGTCAGTGTGAATGCCGAGCTCGTTCAACGGCTCGTCGATCGTGGGCACGATGCCGAAGATGCCGATCGAGCCGGTGATGGTCGACGGCTGCGCCCAGATCTGGTCGGCGTTCATCGACACCCAGTAGCCGCCCGAGGCGGCCACGCCGGCCATCGACACGACCACGGGCTTGCCGGCCGCCCGCGTGCGGGCGATCTCGCGCCGGATCCTTTCCGAGGCCGTGACCGAGCCGCCCGGCGAATTCACCCGCAGCAGCAGCGAAGCGACGTGCTCGTCGCGGCGGGCATCGGCGATCAGACGCGCGATGGTCTCGCCGCCGGCCGAATCGGCCACGCTCTCGCCGTCCACGATGGCGCCCTCGATCACCACGAGTGCCACGCGGTTGTCGGTGCGCGGCGCGGTCTGTTCCGTATCGGTCGCGGCGAGATAGTCGGCCTGGTTGATCTGGCTGAAACTGCCATGCGCGTCGTCGCTGCCCACGCGCTCGCGCATCGCCTCACGGACATCGGGCAGCGCGGCGACGGTGTCCACCAGGCCGGCCTCGTGCGCCATGCGGGCGGCGTTGCCGTCCATGGCCTCGAGCGTGTCGGCAAAATCCTCGATATAGGCTGAAACGTCCTCGGCGCTGTAGTCGCGCGTGGCGCTGATCGACTCGCGATAGGTGCGCCAAAGCGAACTCATCCACGCCTGATTGGCCGCCCGGGCCTCGGGCGACATGTCGTTGCGAATGAACGGCTCCACATAGGACTTGTACTCGCCCACGCGAAACACGTTGATCGTGACCCCGAGCTTGTCCAGCGCTTCCTTGTAGTAGTTGCGGTAGACCCCGTAGCCCGGCATGAACACGAAGCCGAGGGGATCCAGATAGATCGTGTCTGCGTGGCTGGCGAGCGCGTACTGCGACTGATCGTAGGACGGCGACCAGGCGACGACCGGTTTGCCGGACTGCTTGAAGCGATCGATCGCGGCAAGCAGATCCTGCACCTGGCCCGGCTGCGCGGCACCGAGCTCGTCGAGCTTGAGGAAAGCCAGCTCGATGCGATCGTCGTCTCGCGCGCGATCGAGTGATTCGACGAGATCGCGCACCACCGACTGACGCTGCGGCTCGGAGAACACCGCGCCGAGCACGTTGCCCACACCCCGGCTGTCCTGCTCGACCAGGTCGCCGACGGGGGCCCAGACCAAGGCGCTGCCCTGCGGTACCGACACCTGCGGCCCGCTGAAGAACGCCAGATAGATCCCCGCAGGCACGATCAGCAGCAACACCAGCAGCACGAGCGCGTACAACAGCGCGATCGTGCGCCAGATGCCGCCAAACAGGCGGCGGAGGAAGGACGGCTTTTGCGCCACGGTAACTCCAGATTCAAGAACCGCCCCCAGTATCACGGGTGCGGCCGGAATGGCCGTCCCGCGGATGCAAGCCCGCGCGACGCGTGGCAGTGTAGCCGCTTGCACACGCGTTCGCGACTTGAATCACGGGTACACGCGCCGCATCGTCAGGCGGCTGCGAACCGCTTCATTCTCGCCCAGGACAGACTATGAGCAAAGACGAGATCCGGCATCAGAAGCTGATCATTCTCGGCTCCGGCCCGGCCGGCTATACCGCCGCGGTCTATGCCGCCCGCGCCAATCTCAAGCCGGTGCTGATCACCGGCATGGAACAGGGCGGCCAGCTCATGACCACCACCGATGTCGACAACTGGCCGGGCGACGTCGAGGGCCTACAGGGCCCGGGTCTGATGCAGCGCATGGAAGAGCACGCCAAGCGCTTCGATACCGAGATTCTGTTCGATCACATCCATACGACCGATCTGTCGAAGCCGCCCTACCGGCTGGAAGGCGATCGCGGCGTCTACACCTGCGATGCGCTGATCATCGCCACCGGTGCGACCGCGCGCTATCTCGGGCTGGAATCGGAGACGGCCTTCATGGGCAAGGGTATCTCCGCCTGCGCGACCTGCGACGGCTTCTTCTACAAGGGCAAGAACGTGGCCGTGATCGGCGGCGGCAACACCGCCCTCGAAGAGGCGTTGTATCTGTCGAACCTGGCCGCGCACGTCACCGTGGTGCATCGGCGCGACAAGTTCCGCGGCGAGAAGATCCTGGCCGACAAACTCTTCGACAAGCAGGCCAACGGCAACGTGTCGATCATCTGGGATCACGAGCTCGACGAGGTGCTGGGCGACGAGATGGGCGTGACCGGCGGGCGCATCAAGCACACCCGCTCCGGCGAGACGCAGGAACTCGATGTGGACGGCATCTTCATCGCCATCGGCCACAAGCCCAACACCGACATCTTCGCCGGCCAGCTCGATATGGAAGGCGGCTATATCAAGGTGCAGAGCGGCACCCAGGGCAACGCCACGGCCACCAGCAAGCCCGGCGTGTTCGCCGCGGGCGACGTGATGGACCACGTCTATCGTCAGGCGATCACCTCCGCCGGCAGCGGCTGCATGGCCGCGCTCGACGCCGAGAAGTATCTCGATGCGCTTACCGCGGACGACAGCGCCCGCGAGGCGCACGTCGAGGCCCAGGAGGCGCATCGCGAAGTGTGATGGGGCCGGCCGCTGGTCGGACGCATCACCGCTGCGGCATGATGCCGTAATGAAGACACCGCCACGCCACCCGCAGCTGCCGCGCGCGATCGCCGCGGCCCTCGTCCTGGGAGCGGCGCTGCTGGCCGGCTGCAGCAGCGCACCGCCGGTAGAAAACCGGGTGCCGGCCGGCAGCGCCGAGCGCGAAGCGGTCATTTCGCACGCGCTCGAGCAGATCGGCAAGCCCTATCGCCGCGAGGCGAGCGGGCCGTCGGCGTTCGATAACGACGGTTTCATCGCCTTCGTCTACCGCGACGCGCCCGAGCCGCTGCCGGAGGCCGTGCGCGCCCAGCTCGAGGCCGGCACACCGATCGACCTCGCCGATGCCCGGCCAGCCGATCTCGTCTTCTTCCGGCTGGAGGGTGACGACGATCGGGCGCGGCTGCTCGTGGGGCTCTATCTCGGCGACGAGACGATGCTGATGGCCACGCCCGGCATTCGCGAGGACGCCGGCGTGCGCCGGCTGGCGCTCGACGAGTACTGGCACCAGCGTCTGGTCGGGGTCATCCGCATCCTGCCGCTGCGCTAACGGCTGTCGACGCGTCATGCGCGCCCGCACCGAGCGCTAGCCCGGATATTGCACCAAACAGAACGGCGAAGCCGGTATAATCTCTTTAGTAACAACCAATTACTTA